>NZ_QWZQ01000017.1 GCF_003885105.1 Lactiplantibacillus garii | reverse complement strand
CAAAGACCGAGCTTTAAGACAAGTGGGGTTCTTGGCTTAAAGTCGTGTCCACCACGTTCCAGCTGCTTTAGAACCAACCGGTAAGGCGGAAGGCTTCCACAATCTGGGCTTGACTAATCGTAGGAAATGAGGCTGTGACAAAAGTCACAGCCTCATTAGTATCTCCGCACAATTATTGTCGAAACGGGTGCCAAAAGTCAACGGCTCCGCTTAACCCCGGATGTCAAACAATCCAAGCCCAGGATTATTCGCCATCCGCCGTTAATGCTCACCAGCTAACCGACTTTTGGCACACTCTAACGCTCAGTCTTAATTTTTCTTTTTCAACTCAAACTCCGCCTGGTCGCCGACCAGTTTTGCGTATAACTCCTGCGTCGGATCCGGGTCAAACGTCCCCAGGTCCACCAAAATTTCACCGTTGTCCGCCACTTCAAAGCCCTGGTACCGATCAAATAAAACGTGGTACATCGTTTGAGCCGGCCGCATCCGCTCATCCACTTGCGCGGCCGCCGCCTTCAACGTATAACCGGTCTGCAACAAATTGCTCATAGCAGCCGCTTTGATTACCATTCGCATGGTGTAGATCCGCGCGCGCCCCGGTTCATCCTGATTTTTTGGAATAATGTACCCCTTTTTTTGCCAGTAACGTAGCTGGCGTGGCGAGACACCAGTCATTTTACTCAGTTCACTAATACCAATGGTCAGTTGCCCCTTATGAAACATTTCCCGAAAGTCCGACCGTGACCCGTTTGCCATGCTGGCGCCTCCCTTCCATACTTTTACTACGTTAAATTATAGCATGGAATTTTGGTGCTACCGCAAAACTGGCTTGAATTTTCGGTAAGAGGTTTATCCGTGGTAGTTCGTTTGTAAATAGTCCGGTAACGACTGGGCCGGATGCCCCATGATGGTCGCGTAGTCATCACTAACCGTGTCCAGTAACCCCCGCGCCCCACCGGCGTACATCGAAGCTAACATTGGGCCTTCGTTCCCCTGGTTATAAAGGTCGCTAAAGGTTTGCAAACTAACTGGCTGATACCCAATCGGCTGCCCACTCACCCGACTTAACACGGCCGCTAGTTCCAGCATCGTGTAATTACGTTGCTGGGTCAACGTGTAAATCCGCCCGTCTGCTAACAGGGCCGGGGTGGTCGCCACCTTGGCAAACGCGGCGGCGCTATCCGCCTGACTAATGAAGCTTAGCGCCTGGTCAGCCATTGGGTAAATCACGTTTTGACGTTCAATTAATTCGGGCAAGTACGGTACGAGTGGATCGGCGTATAACGCGTTACGTATGATCGTGTAATGCAGCCCACTAGCGGCCAACCGACGCGGTACGTAACCGTAAAACGCGGACAGTGCGAACGGATTATCGACCTGATCCGCAATGAATCCCATGACTAGCAAGTGCCTGACGTGGGCGGTCGTCGCCGCTTGAAGCACGTTTTCAAACTCCGTGACCCGGCTAAAACTATCGTGGCTCTTGCTAGGGACGTAAATAAACACGTCACTATCCCGTAACACCGCCGTTAAACTGGCGGCATCGTTATAGTCAATGGCACTGATTGCCATCCCCTGATCTTTCAACGCCGCCGCTTTACTGAGCGTGTGCACGCCCAAGTTTAGTTCGTTCGCCGGTACCAGCTTGGCCATGGCGTTCACAATTTGTCGGCCTAAATGCCCAGTAGCACCCGTAATCGTATATTTCATGTTAACTTCCGCCCTTCATGTAACTTTATAAGTTACATTTAAACCGATTTACGCCGTTTTGTCAATCAGTTAGTCTGATACGGGCCATTAAAAAGGTCGGGCACCGTTTGCCCGACCAATGGTTTAACTGTTCAGTTGAGTGTTACGCAACCTGTTCACCCAAATGTTTCTTCGCTGGCGCCTTTTTAACGTTCTTAACGTCCGCGTCCGAGAAGCCAAACAGGTACGTCAACGTAAAGGAAACGATAATCGTGGCAGCCGAGGCAATCAAGAAGCCGAATAAGCTAAAGTCCAGCCCCTTCGGGTTAATGAAAGAAGTTACCCCAATCAGTGACCCGGCAAAGCCCCACATGTTCACGTTTAGCAAACCAGTTAAGAACCCACCAACGGCACCACCGATGCTGGCAGTTACGAAGGTCCGCCCGTACTTCAAGTTGATCCCGTACATGGCGGGTTCGGTCACCCCACAAAACGCGGAGATCGTGGCCGGCCAAGCTAATTCCTTGACGCTCGCAACCTTAGTCTTCAAAGCAATGGCGAGGACCGCACCACCTTGGGCCACCATCGTGGCGGAAACAATCGCGTTGATTGAACTGTGACCAGTCGTGGTAATGTCGTTGACCACGATTGGGATAATTGCCCAGTGCAACCCGAAGATAACTAAGACTTGGTAAAAACCACCAATAATCAAACCGGAAATCGCCGGACTGAGTTGGTAAATTCCCATGATTCCGGCAGCCAGCGCCCCGGAAAAAGCGGTAATTAACGGGCCGATGAAGATGACGATCACACCAGAAATCAACACAACTTCAATCAGTGGAACAAAAATCATCCTTAACACCGTTGGAATCACCCGTTTTAACCACGGTTCCAGCTTACTTGCCAACCAGGCACCGGCAATCATCGGAAAGATTGAGTACGTGTAAGACGCCACGTGCACCGGAATGCCGAAGAAATCCGCGTTAATCGCCATTCCCAGCAAGTGACCGGTCACCTTACCACCGGACGCTAAGCCCACGATGGTCGGGTACGTCAATACCCCACCGACAATTCCCATGATCACGGGGTCGGCGCCCAATTTTTTAGCCGCCGTAAAGCCGACGAAAATTGGCAGGAAGTAAAAGACCGAATCACCCATCGCGTTAATAATTACGTAGGTCGGCGCCTTATCCGAAACGATGTTAAAGGTGGTTAGTAACGCCAGGACTCCCTTTAAGATCCCGGAAGCTGCCAGGAGTCCAATCACCGGAATCATTGAACCAGTAATGACCCCAATTAAACTACTAAAACCGTGTTTCACCTTTTGCCACGGCGTCATCTTTTGCCAAGCCGCCCGGTTAGCTTCCTTTTCCATCGCGGCGGTCGACGCTTCGTCGTCACCGAAGCCCGGTCCTAATTGATTAATAATGGCATCGTACACGTCATTCACGGCCGGTCCAATCACCACCTGGTACTGACCACCGGCTTTAGCCACGTCGATGACCCCGTCTAAGTCCCGGATCACCTCGTCGTTGGCCTGGCTTTCGTCCTTTAGATAGAAGCGGACCCGGGTAATACAGTGAATCACGCTCTTCACGTTCGCCGCGCCACCAACCTGCGTAATGATCTGGGTAGCTAAGGCGTCGTACTTACTCCCCTTGCCCTGCGGTTTAGGCGTGTTAACGACCGGTTGGACTTCCCGGTTTAAATCTACCACGGCTCCGACCACACCCGCTTTAACGTCACCTAACTGGGCATCCAAATTAGCGACCATGTCCGCCGAATTCGTGACCGCTAAAATAACGGTCGTCCGTTTACCGGCCGCCGCAACGGCTTCAATGTCCATCGTTCCAATCGGGTCGCCCGCTTCCACGTGGTCCCCGGCCTTCACTTGAATCTTAAACGGGGGCCGGTCGCCCATTTCAACGGTGTCGATTCCTAAGTGGACTAATACTTCCAATTCGTTATTAGCTTTAAAGCCGATGGCGTGCAGCGTATCGGCCACCATCGTGATTTCACCACTAACCGGAGCAACCACGTTTCCCACGGTCGGTTCAATTCCAAACCCCTGGCCCATCATGCCTTGTGAAAATACCGGGTCCTGAATAGCGTTCAACGGGATCAATTTCCCCGCGACCGGCGTTAATAATTGCACTTGTTTCATCTGCGATTCTCCCCCTTCTGTTCTAATCGCGTAACAAAGCAACTGACTGGTATGGTCGTAAAATGACGGACTTTCCGGCAACCACGTGCTGATAATTAGAAATCAACACCCGGGCGTTAACGAATTCGTCCGGTAACGTGACCGTTGTCTTGCGACCGTAAAAATTATTTAAAACGACTAATTTCTGTTGTTGGTACTTGCGGATATAAGCTAACACCTGCGGATGATCGACAAGTAACGGTTCGTAATCCCCATCCGAAACCACGTCATAGCGTTTTCGGAGCGTAATCAAGCGTTGGTAATAGTTGAAGATCTCACCGTGAGCCAGTTCGTTGGCGACGTTGACCGCGTCCTGGTTGGTCGGCTTCAACCACGGCGTCCCGGTCGTAAAACCGGCCGTTAGTGGTTCTGCCGTCCACTGCATCGGGGTCCGGGCGTTATCCCGCGACTTCACGTGTACCAAGTGGAACGCCGCCCGCTCCGGGTGACCGTCCTTAAGCAATTTGTGATAAGCATTGAGTGACTCCACGTCCACGTAATCCTCAATCTGATGGTACTTTGGATTGGTCATCCCGATTTCTTCCCCCATGTAAATAAACGGGGTCCCCCGGAGGAGGTGAATGGTCGTGGCTAACATCTCGGCCGATTTTTCCCGGTAATGGGTCACGTCGCCAAAACGATCAACTGCCCGTGGCTGGTCGTGGTTATTCCAGAACAGGGCCTGCCAACCACCGCCAGCATCCATCCCAATTGCCCAATCATTAATAATGGTTTTCAGGGCTTGAAAGTCAAACGGGCGGTCGGTCCACTTTTGCCCGTGATCGTAGTCCGTTTTTAAGTGGTGGAAATTAAAGACCATTGACAATTCGTGGTCGTCCGGGCGGGAGTAAGCCACACTGTTCGCCAGCGTCGCTGAGGACAATTCCCCCACCGTAACGTCGTGCTTGTGCTTGCCAAAACTCGCTGAACTTAACTCTTTTAAATAGTCGTGAACGATTGGCCGGTCCGTATAGAGCAACTTGCTCTGAGTTCCGGGCGGCGCGTCGACTAATTTTTGGTCCTTACCAATCACGTTAATGACGTCAAAGCGGAATCCTTGAACCCCCTTTGCCTGCCAGAAGTTAATGACGTCCGCACAGGCTTGCCGGACCGCCGGATTGTGCCAGTCTAGGTCGGCCTGGGTCGGATCGTAAAGGTGTAAATAGTACTGGTCCGTGTCACCAAACGGGGCCCACGCGGAACCACCAAATTTAGACTCCCAGTTCGTTGGTAACGAACCATCCGCCTTAGCGGGCCGGAGGTAGTAGTATTTTTGGTACTCCGGATCACCAGCCAGCGCTTTTTGAAACCATTCGTGAGCCGTTGACGTGTGGTTAAACACCATGTCCAGCATCACGCCGATACCGGCATCCTTTAACTTTTGAACCAGCTCTTCGAAATCTGCCATCGTTCCGAAGAGTGGGTCAATTTGATAATAATCTTGAATATCATACCCGTTATCATTTTGAGGCGAAACGTAGAACGGGTTGAACCAGATCATGTCAATGTTCAGTTGGGTCAAATATGGTAGTTTTGCGATAATCCCCCGTAAGTCACCCACCCCGTCACCGTTACTGTCATAAAACGATTTCGGATAGATTTGATAAATCACCTGTTTTGAAAGTTGCATTTAAACCCTCCCCCAATTTAGGTTGTAAAATAATAAAAGCGCTTTCATTTATGTTTATAATAATAGCCGTCAATAAATTGACGGTCAAACAAGTTCACCCAATATGTTCGTTTATATAAGCACTGAACAAACGACTTTATTAGTTCAACTACCTTCTTAATCGAGGGTCAATCGTTGCCCACCCAAAAAGGACGTTTCGAAGTCCGCGGTCGTTTTAACCCGCTTACCAAATTCAACGATCAACGCGTGAAACTCCCGCGCAGTCGTAAAATCATGGGCCCAGTTAGCTTGAATCTTTGCTTGGGCCTGTAAGTACCTGCTGGGCAATGGTTGCCCTAACCAACCAAACAACCGTCGCAAATAGGTATCAACGATAATCGTCGGTTGGTTAAAAACGTACATACTAAAGTAGTCGGCGGTCTCGTCGCCAACACCACGTAACGCTTTTAACTCCCGCCGTAGTTGCACCGCTGGCAGGGACCGCAGTGTGACTAAATCAAACTGATACTGCCCACACCACTTCGCAAGGCCTTGTAGCGTTGGTACTTTACGGGTGTAAAACCCAGCCGGCTTCACTAGCGCGGTTAACTGTTCAGTTGAAAGGGCCAGCAGGCGTTCCGGCTCAAATCCGGTGGCCGTTTTCAAATTTACCAGGGCGTAGTCCACGTTGCGCCAGTTCGTATTTTGCACCAGGATACCGCCCCATAAAATCTCCCAAGGAGTCTCTGCGGGCGGGACGCCCGGCTGGAGCCAGTGTTGCGGGCCCATCGTTTTAAACATCCTTTGATATAGCTCTTCAATCGTCATTACCTTCACCCCCTAAAAGTCAAATTACCGTTTATTATGCCACGTGAACTACTCGGCCATAAATGACCGGGCTTCTGGGAACACTGCTGACTTACACGTAGCGGTTACAGCTATTGACCACGGCTGGTTCCCAGCCTAGACAGTCTTTTTAAGCACCTAGAATATTCTTAGCGGCATTAATATCTCGATCGTGACTAATACCGCAATTAGGACACGTCCACTGACGAATCGTTAGCCCGTGCTTACCATCATCATAGCCACAGTTGGCGCAAATTTGACTGGTCTTGCTAGGGTTAACGGTGACTAACTACTTCCCGTACCAGTCACATTTATAGGCTAGTTGTGAATGCAGTTCCCGCCACGCTTGGTTAGCGATTGCCCGTGCCAATTTGTGATTGTTAAGCAGATTTTTGGTTTTCAAATCTTCAATTTTAATCACATCATACTGTTCAACTAATTGCTTTGTGAGTTGATTCAGGTAGTTATGACGTTGATTGGCAATCTTTTCATTATATTTGGCAACCATGTGTTTAGCCTTTAAGTAGTTGCTGAAATCAGATAGCTCACGGGGTGCGATTACTTTATTGTGGTGATCCCACGCAATTTCTTTTTTAGCTTGTAACCGTCTACGAGCCAACCGTTTTTCCCAGTAGTGTTTCTTTTGGGCTAACTTTTTATCAAAACGGATCGTCGGAAACTTGATACCATCACTAGTAATCATTAAATCAGCAACGCCCATATCAATCCCGACGAACTGACCGGTCTTTGGAAGTTGTGAAATTTCACTATCAACTAGGAAAATGGCGTAGTATTTACCAGTTGCTGACAGACGGATCGTGACGCTTTTGATTATACCGGTAATTTGACGACCTGCTTTGAAAGAAACCATGCCTAGCTTTGGCAGTTTAACGTGATGGCTATCTATTTGTTTGATATTATGGTTAACGCAATTAGCCTGATAGCTTTGTTTGGGGAATTTACGCGATTTAAATTTAGGGTGGCCCACGTGTTCCTTAAACAACTTCTGAAACGCCTGATTTAAATCACGACTAACATTCACTAGGCTAGTGGCATCGGCTTGTTTGAGAAATGGGTACTCTTGTTTTAAACGTTTTATCAAATAATTCATCCCGAACCTACTGACATACGACCCACCATTATGATAACGCTCAATCTGCATGTTTAATAACTGGTTCCAAACAAAACGACAGCAACCGAAGTTATCAATTATTTTCGTTTGCTGTTCTAAATTTGGATATATTCTAATTTTAATTGCTTGCAGGGTCATTCAATTCCACCGCCTTTAAACGTTGATCATCAATGTATTTTGCGACTGTTTGCTGATTAGTTGTGCCAATACTTTCAACATAATAACTTGGTGACCATAAGTGGCGGTTGGTTGATTTCCAATAACTTGTTTGTAATTCTGGGCATTCTCTAAACAATCGATATGCGCTAATTCCTTTAAGCCAGCGAACAATATTGGTAACGGATAGCTTAGGGGGTGCGCTAACTAATAGGTGAAGATGGTCGTCCTTTCCAATTTCCATATAATCAATACTAAAACCATATTTTGAAGCTATTTCTAGCAAGATACGCTTCAATACAATCTCAACGTTGCCTTTCAAGACACGATTGCGATATTTAGTACCCCAGATAATATGATAATTGAGATTAAACACGGAAGTTCTACCATATGTTAATCTACTTTTGTCTTTCATGTAAGTAATTATAGCACGATTTTTCACACCCATATGCACTTTGCACAAAAATAATAGGCGAGGAAACACACTCTTTAAAGAACGTGTTTCCTCGCCCGGTTCAAAAAAACTGACCTCCCGTTACGAAAACCCGTAACGCCGGGGTCAGTTCTTTAATTAGTCGTCCGCAACGGAGGTCCGTTTTACGACCAACACAATGTCGGCCTTGTGGTTGGCTGGTTTAACCTTTTCCTCAAAGTTTAACTCGGCATCTTTAAATAATTTCTGAATTTCAGTATTCACTAACGCTTTGTCGCGCGGATCGCCCTTTTGTTGCCGAATGTAAACCACGTATTGATCTGGTAATTCTTCTAGATCATATTCGACATCTTCGTCATTTAAAATGACGTAAATCAACTTACGTTCCTTGTTCATACGAAAAACCCCTTACTATTATTTTTAATCCCGAATTAGTCGATTGCGGCTAATTACCGGACAACTTAGCACCGGAACACACCGAATACTAAGTTAGGCTTAATTTCAGTATACCAGTTTTTTTGCAAAATTCGGAACCGGTTTCACTATCCGGCCAATTATTTTCACCCCCTCTACTTACTTTGCCTTTCAGCAATCTAACAAACTAGGTTGCTTTACCAGTATGGCGACTCCCGCCCAAACTTGATTTAAGCCGGTGTTTATTAACTTTTTTCAAAAACCAGCCTCCCACCCAACCCCACGGATTGGAGTCTGTTATACTAACTGTTAGATTAATTGATCGGGGGGTTAACAGTGTATTATCGTGGTGAAGTACTCGACTTTTTAAATATGTTACTCACGGATGACGCGGCGCCGTTGATGCGTTCACGAATCGTCTTTTCTAGCAAGATCGACGTTGAACGGCTAAAGGCCGCCGTCCTCGCCTCCGCGCAGATCGTCCCCGAAATTTTTGCTGGTTATCAGGCCGACCATAACCGGTTCGTGGTCACTGACCAGCCCGTTAACGACCTGGTTCACGAAGTTCAAAGTCCCTATAGTCCCGAAAACGGCGCTTTTGACTTTATAAAGGGCCCCCAACTACAGCTCTTCGTGATCCATCACGACCAGTACGACGTTTTGCAGGCCTTCATGAGTCGCCTCCTGACCGACAGTACCGGTTTCAAAGAGTACCTTTACTTACTTGCGCAAGCCTATAATTTTGATGACCTGACCGGCTATCAAAACGAGCGCCGGCTGCGTCCCGTGATGACGCAACTTCAACGCCAATTTTCCCGGCCCCGGCCACACCCTAACCTGACGACCGACGCCGTTAAGCTTCCCCACTATCCGGGGATCACGCTAAGTCACGGCGGTCACGTCATGCTCAGCAGTAAGCAGTTTATGCGGGTGCGGCGGGTCGCTAAGGCTCAGGACGTGGGCATCAGTGAAGCAATTCTGGCCGCGTACGCTAAGGCCCTCCAAGTCTTAACGGGCCACACGACGATTACCTTGCCGTGTCCCATCAACTTCCGCCGGTTCACTCCAGAAGCTGAAAAAACCACCCGCATCGCTAACTTAACCGGTAACGTCTTCTTGACGATTAAAGTAGACGTTGACGCACCGTTCAGTACATTGGTCAACCAGGTCCACGACTTATTGACCACCGAACGTGAACGTGCCGCCTTCCTTTACCGGTTAACTAACTTGCAAAAAATGAACCACACGATGCCAATTAGTTTAATGCGCAAAGTTACACGCCGATGGCTGGCTCAGCGCCCACTGACCTACACCAATTTTGGCGTCGTTGACCAACAGCGGCTTAAATTTCACGGGTTAACGGTCGTTAACTGTGTGTTTTCCGGGGCTTTTCGAATCACCCCGACAATGGAAATTGCCGCCAGCACCTTTGCCGGTACCTGCACACTGAGTTTCAACAGTAACGGTTCCGAGCGCGACTACCAATTATCCATGAAAATTTTAGAAAACATTCAGGCCCAACTATTAGTCTGGGCACAAACTAAACTGACCACGACCACCAGTGTTGAACACGTCGTTAATACCAAAGCTGAATAGCTCGCTACCGTGGCAAACCTAACGTACAATTATTATTAGAACCAAACGCGTCCATTACTCAATCAACCGAGTAATGGACGCGTTTTTGAAATTTATGGTGGTACCACTATTTTGATTTAAAAGGGTTTAAACGGGACTAGTTTACCTCCCTGCTCCGGTTTCGCAGTGGGCGCATACTGGCTTAACTCCGGTGGGGTGGCCATAACGGTCAAATTAGTCGTCGGCGCGGCGTACGCCGCAAAGCTGGGCCGTACTACTTGGGGAGTAAGCCCGTTGCCCCGGGTCAGTCCGACCCGAATTTGAGTCAACGGTTGAAATTCCGTTCCAACTAAACTGGTCAGGAGTCCGTCGTATAAGCGCCACAAGGCCCCATCGGTCGCGTTCCAAACCGCGGCCTTTCCCGGAGTTCCGACAAACGTAAACGTCGCTTCAACCCACTCGGTCGTAACTAGCACGCTGGTCGGAGCAACCGCCAACTGGGCAACTGCGCGTTGAACGTCCGTCAAGCGTTGATCCGCATTGGGCGCCGAACAACGAACCGTAAACTGCGGTAACCAACCGACTAACCCATCCTCGCGCTGATGCGCCAAGCGCCTCAGACGAATCGTCGTAGCCGTCATGGCTGCTAAACCTAATTGGTACCACTGCTCGTATTGAACCCGTTCCGTTGGTAAAGCTGGTACAATTTGTTGTTTCATTGTTCGCCCTCCCATCACACGTGACTGAAAAACTTAACTATCGTTAGTGTAGCGAGCAAATTCAGGCACGTAAACCACTCCGGACTATTTCATTGCTTAATTTTGTCAAAAGTTTCATTTAGTAACGTTTCTAAATTGGAATCCTTCTAATAAGTGTGGTTTAATAAGGTTGAATCTTACAAAGGAGGAACCGCGTCATGGCAGAAGATATGTTAACGCAAGCCTTGCAGCAATTAAAAGACCACAAGATCCGGGTAACCCCCCAGCGGCAGATTATCCTGACCTACCTCGTTACACACCATAATCACCCTTCAGTAGAAACCATTTACCAGGCCTTAGATACCCAACTGCCAAACTTAAGCTTGGCGACGGTTTACAACACCTTAAAACTATTTGTCGACCTAGGCATCGTCATCGAGCTCCAAAACGGCGACGCTGGCACCCACTACGACTTCTTTGGTCGACCGCACTACCACGTTGTTTGTGAGAACTGCGGAAAAATCACCGACGTTTTTGAACCCGACTTATCGGGTGTCGAAACTAAGGCAGCCGCGTTATCCGGCTACCTCGTCACTGGTCATAACATGGAAGTCTACGGACTGTGCCCCGACTGCCAAAAGCTACTACAAGTCACTAAAACCGCGGATTTAAAACGGTTAAATTTAACACACAGTGAATCCTAAAAAAACGCGGATTGCTGGGGAAACGTCGTACTAAGTACTCGGTTCCCCAACGACCCCCGTTTTTAATTAATGCCTATCGTTCCTGACCAAACGCGAAATAGAGCCACGGTCCAATTGGTTGCACAAAGGCTAATAGTAACCAGCCAATTTTATGCCCGTGACGGACGGATTTAACTCGTAAAACATCCGTTATAACGATGGTACTGGCCGTCACTTCTAGCGCGGCGAGTGGTAAAATACGCTGCCATACGTGACGAGATAATGGTTTACGGGAATGTCGGTGCTGACAACAGTGTTTGAACATGGTGCAGGCCCCCTCGAATTTAATTAACTCAATTATACGCCGACATCGTTGCAAACGCTATCAAGTTCAATACCCGCTGGGACGTTTGCCCAAAAAACGGGTACTCGTAATTGCAAATTCGTCAATAACGGCACTGTCCTGTAACAATTGCCGGGTCGTGACCCCGACCTGGCCATGATCAATCGTAATGATTTGGTAACTGCTACTTTCCCGAACTAGGTGCCGACGCGGATTGGTACAATTAATATCATAGGCGGCCGAACCCGCGACCACGTTTAAAACGTGATCACCGTTAACGTAGGTCGTGGGAAAGTGGACGTGCCCACTAAAAACGCCGCCAACGTTATGTCCCCGTAATACCGATAGCAACGCCGGTGTATTTTGTAAAATCGCGTAGTGCATATTCCCCATGGTCGGGCCGTCTAAGGGGTGGTGTAAAAAAAGAAAGGCCCGTTTGGTTGGCGCCTGTCGGAGGTGTTTCCCCAACCACTGTAATTGACTCGGCGCTAACCACCCCGCTTCGTAGCCGGTCACTTTAGAATCCAAAAAGTAAAAATCATTATTGCCAATGCGCATTCGGTTAGCGTAGTACGGTCCGGGATCGGCTGGTAGGTAACCGGTGTAAAACGCCGCCCGGCAATCGTGGTTACCCAGAATAACGCGCACGTGACAGTTAAATTCTGACTTCATCGTATGCACGACCGCGTGTAGTCGCTGATAGTCATCGGCACTGCCATTATGAATCAGGTCCCCCGTAAAGACGATTAAATCGGGTTGAAACGGTAGTTGCCGTAAATCATCAATAATTGCCGCCAATTTGGCCCATGGATCAACCCGTTGATGGTGCGCCGGGACCTGTCCGTGGGGCGTCAAATGTGGATCAGAAATCTGAATCACGTGTAAGCATTGCATTCTAATCACTTCTCTACCTAAAATATTCACCAAATGGTTAACTTTAATATAGCCAGTCAACGTAAAGTTTTACCAACCCATCATATAAAATAAATGTAAATTTACTGACAGTAGCCCTTTACGCAAAAGTGGCTTATGATGGAACCATGGTTCTTTTCAGAAAAAGTTTTAAATAAACGGGGGATCGCAATTGAAAAATATTTTAGTGGGTCCGCGCGTTGCGTTAAACGTGCCCCAACCAGAAGACTTTGACGAAATCAGTGATTGGTACGCCGACGCCGACTTTGTTCGTAAAATGGATACCGCGCCAGCCCGTCCCTTATCCGGGGAAGACTTGGAACGTACCTACCGTAACTTAGATCAAAATACCGAATTTTATTTTCACATTCATAGTTTAGCGGACGAACGCTTGCTAGGATTCGTCACCCTGTTTAACATTGAGTGGAACAATCAAGTTGGCCAGCTAGCCATTGCAATCGGCAACGCCGAAGATCGCGGTCAAGGTTATGGTACTGAGTCGTTAAATCTTATGCTCAACTACGGATTTAACGAATTAAACCTGTACAAAGTTTGTTTGGACGTCATCGCAACAAACCAATCTGCCATCGCAGTTTACCAAAATAGCGGCTTCGAATTTGAGGGAACGAACGCGCGCGCCGTCAAGCGTGACGGGCATCGTTACGATTTGTACCACATGGGTTTATTTGCGGAAGATTTTCAACCACGAATTTCCTTGAAATAATTAATCAGCTCAATTAGTTGCAGGCTTACGGGATTGCAATTATAATAGTCGCAGATTGATAGTAAGTGACCAACTAACTGTCAATCCTTAATATTCTTTAGTTTTGCGATTGTTGGTGGCGTTGCTGCCATAACGTCGATTAACAATCATTTTCATTCATGGACTCCCCCAAGTCTTATGAATGGGGTTCATCAAAGCCCCCACTTTGATGTTTCCTACTCCTTGACCACTGCATCCGCTGATGTAGTGGCTTTTTATTTGGCAAAAACTAACGCCGTCGTGGCTAAAGCTTGACTAACCAGTCAAATAGCGGGCTCAGGAACGTTTGCTTCCCCGGGTCCGCTTCATTAGATCCAACTGGTACCCAATCTACAACGAGGTAAATGGAGTGCCACCTGGATTTAATCCTCTTCAAGATCCGCTGCTGAACGATTGCTCCGCGTCATCAACCACTCCTTGACCTGAACCAAAATCCAGGCAATTCCAGCCGTAAATAGGAGTAACATCAGTGTTGAAAGCATAACGACCAGAATGATTTGGAGCCCCTCCGCCTTTAAAACGTCCAGCTTGGTCACCAACGCAATCCCAGATGGAATAAAAATTAAACTAATAATCTGGACAAAGAAGTTGCTGACCCCGGCAACCTGCTCCAACTTAACAACCTTAAACGTCAGTAACAGGTACAGCATGACCATCCCAATTAACGCCGTTGGCATGGGAAATGCGGGCCACAATTGACCGGACAAGTATGAGAGTAAACTACTGACAAATAGGATCACACCGTAAATCATAATTTGCTTAATAAAAGTACCTTTTTTCATTAATTTCCTCCTAACCTAAACCAACCAAACTTGCAAACCCCGGAACCATGAAGTTAACGAGAATTCCAGCAATCACGAACGCAATTGCACCGGTCGCACCCGCCGCTTCGCCCACTTCAATTGCCTTAGTCGCGCCCACGGCATTACCGGCGATTCCAAAACCTAGGCCAGCGCCCAACGGGTTCTTATGCAATTTAAACCACCGAATAAAGTGATCACCTAACGCGTAAACCAAGACAGAGTTTAAAATAACGGCGAACGCCGCAATGGCGGCATCCCCACCAACCGCTTCCGCTACTGGCAGTGCGATGGCGGTCGTTGCGGCCTGCACCAGCATGGCACCCATGGCTGCGTCGGTTAGCCCTAACAACCGAGAAACCCCGTAAATCCCAAATAATGACAATAACAGTCCTAAGAAGAGCGCAATCAAAATCACGTCCCAGTGCTTTTTAAAAATGTCGTTGCGTTTATACAGCGGCACCGCAAACGAGACCGTTGCGGGTGCGACGAACCAGAATAGCCAGTCACCACCCACTTGGTACGCTTCATAAACTTTCTGAACGGGAGCTCGAAGAATCGACGCCATCAATACCAGTAAACCAATCCCGAGCAGCATTCCAAAAAATAACGGTTGGAACAATACGAAGCGATTTGTTTTGTGATATAAATACTCGCCAATCCCGTAAACCAGGACTGAGAGTCCAATCCCGAAAAATGGATTATTGAGAAGATAATTCACACGTTTTCCTACTTTCTTTTAGTGACTGGGAGTAACAAAAAAGGCGCCCTATCCGGGTCTAGTCATCATTTACATGGTGGTTAGGCTCAGAACAGTGCGCCAACACGGCTCTAATTCATTATTTATTAATTATAGCATGTCTAATAATATTTTAATAGTAAAACGACACACTAAATTTAATCCACAGTATAAAACATCAGGGCGTACGCGCCCACGCCGGCGTGAGTTGCTATGACGGCGCTAGTCCGCGCGCACATTAGATCTGCTTGGGGGGTCACCTTTTTTAAGAGGGCCTCCGGTTCACGGGCCACACTCGGATCGCCAACGTACGAAATACCCGCCGCTTCGATTCGGGTCGCATCCTGTAACTCAGCTAAAATCCGTTCCTGCGCCTTGATCAACGCTTTTTTTCCGCGCCCCCGGGTGTAAAATTTTAGCTTGCCATCAACCAATTCAAACACAAACTTCAGTTTGATCAAGTTGGTCACAACTCCTGCTAACTTGGGAACCCGGCCACCCTTAACGAGGTTATCCAGCGTATCGACAAACAGGTAAGTTTTAGTATGCTGCCGAATGACCGCAATTTTAGCTAGAATGGTCGCCATGTTAGCCCCGGCGTGCGCCATTCGGGCGGCGGTTAGGACCTGAAAAGCCATCCCGCGATCGGCTGCCTGCGTGTCAACGACCGTAACGTCCCCCTGGCTCAACTTAGCTGCTTGGCGGGCCGCGTTGACCGTCCCACTAAGTGTTTCCGTCAAATGGAGTGACAGGACTTGGCTTCCGTCCGCCGTCAACGCATCGTACACGCTCACAAAGTCGCCAATGGGCGGTTGACTCGTCGTTGGCAAGACGGGACTAATGCTCATTTGTCGGTCAAATTCCGCCGGGTCAACCGCGGTGTCGGCGATCAAATCGCCGCCAAACCCCACTAGCAACGGCACAACTTGAATATCATATTGTTTAATTTCAGCCGCGGTCAACTGGACCGCAGAATCAGTGACGATTTTAATCTTCATTAGAAATCACGCTTTCGATTAAGTTGTACCGATTATAGCATCACGCCTTTTTTCCAAGCAGACAAGCGCGCTACATCAATGTTTTGGGCGCCCTTTAGTTGCGTACGTAACATAATTTGATTATAAACTTTGTAAAAGCGTGCAAGGCTCAACGGGTACTACCAATTTTTCAAATGAAGATCACCCTTTTAGTGTTTTGCCATCACAATTTCTTCATGACCAGCCGCTATACTGTGTTCATAGTCATTAAGGAACTCCCCATTCCTTAACGACCCCCTAACTTTAATCATTCATTACCCCCCAAGCAATGGATTGATGTGTGTGTATCCTAATTTAACATTTACTTTCCCTTTTCCTCCGTATTCCCCGTACGGAGGTTTTTTGACGTGCTGGTATCCGGGTTTCAAAAATAACACGGGTGTTAGGTGACAGCGGGGTCACCTAACACCCGTGCTCAATCAGTTTATTTCAATGCTTCCAAATCCTGCGGCTCAATAAAAAACGTGACTTCCCCAGTGTCCATATTGACCTTGGCTTTAATCTCGACACCCTTTGGAAACACCCACCCCTTACCGGAGTCAAGTCTTAAAGGAATCTCCCCATAGGTTAGCGTGCGATATACTTTCTCCATTTGTCCTTACCCCTAACTTTGAACTCGGTAACATCTAGACACCCCGAATTATACCGAGTCCGTTTGTAAGGCAACAGAAAAAACACTTCTGACCAATCTTGATTTGGTATCCGTTCATTAAATCTGCTAAAATATCCGTTAACAACATCCCAACCATGAGGAGGAATCAGTTTGTTCTATTCATTTTTTGATCCAACTTATTTACTCGTGATCATTGGCTTGGTCATTTCAATGGCAGCGTCCGCGTACGTTAACCGTACATTCCGCCACTTTGACGCGTACCGTAGCCAGTCCAACTACTCCGGTAGTGACGCGGCCCGGTTCATTTTGTCGCAGTCCGGCATTAACGACGTTGGCGTCCAAAAAATCAGTGGTGATTTGACCGATAACTATAATGGTCAAACTAAGGTCCTGAGCCTATCCGAATCTACAGCTGATTCAACTTCGGTGGCAGCCATTGGTGTGGCTGCTCACGAATGCGGTCACGCCGTTCAAGACCACGTCAACTACTGGCCCATGCGGTTACGTACGGCCCTGGTTCCGGCGGCTAACCTCGGTTCAACGTTATCGTTACCGATTATCATCGTCGGCGTTTTACTCAGTTACAACCAAACGCTGATCCACGTTGGTATTTTTCTCTTTTCATTAGCACTACTATTTCAACTCGTGACACTCCCCGTAGAATTTAACGCGTCACGCCGAGCTTTACAAATCCTGTCCAACGGTCAAGTTTTGACCCGCGACGAAGTTCCCATGGTACGGAAAGTATTGGTCGCCGCCGCGTTGACTTACGTGGCCGCCGCACTGTCAACTTTCTTACAACTACTGCGGTTGATTATTCTTTTCGGTGGTCATCGCGACGACAATTAAAATGACGAAACTATTTTGGATCCACAACCGTTGAAAAACGTTGGTTGTGGATCCTTTTTTTATTACCGATGTTGCTCGCGCTAGTTACAGCCCACCACAGCCTACCACCCTCATTATTGCGGCACATCTTAGCCTTTAAACCCTCCATTGCCGCTTTAGAAACGTGCAAAAAAAGCCAACTTCCTGCGCTGAGCTACGGCCCGCCGACAATCAACACAAACCGTTGATTATCGGCGGGCCTAGGCTCTGCTCAGAAGCTGACCGGCTTTTTTTGCACTCTTTAACTTTCCTTATTACTTTTTTCACCACATTAAACCGGTTCGTTCACATATTCTTCACACGCCCTCGGTATGATTACATCATAGCAATTGAGGTTAACTCAATCAGCTATAACACAACCTAAAATTTTTCATTTACTCCTCCAAAGTAATGAAATTCATAGTGGCATGTGATTCCCCGTCGCATGCCTACCCTACTCCTTTTTCCACCGTATTCCCCGATACGGTGGTTTTTTATTGTCCACATCATTTTCTTCACTTTTTCACGGCACCTATGTACATCTCTGAAAATCAATGGTATCTTTATTGAAAAAGGACTAGACCGTTTTTCAAAACCATGGGGGAATCAACCAATGTTCAGAAACATCATCGTGGCACTTTCAGGCCTGTTACTTTTGACGTTAACCGCGTGTAGTCATCCTACCGCAACGTCTTCAGCCACACACCACGACGACCGCCGCGCCACCTCGCGGCCCAGCACAACTAAACTTATTCCGGGGGTAACCCGTGCTAATTTTGATCGCATTCAACTAGCCATTAAACCAGACGACTATGCCAGCACCATTGAACAGGTCCGGGCATTACTCGGTAAACCTAATCACACGACTTACACGCATTTAAACGCCTACGACCGTCCTGTCAAAACCTACGTTTGGGAAAATCCGGATAAAAGTTTAGCCGGGGCCGTAGTCAGCGTTAGCTTCCACGATAATAGCGTCGTTGCGAAGAATTACCGGGACGCAAAGTTAGACCCAAACACCAAAATCACTACGGCAGCTCTGGATCAATTACCGACCGGTGCGGCCTACGACCAAGTTACTGCTAAACTCGGAACGCCCAACGTCGTTTCTAACCGGGGGACCGCAACTGAGAACGTCCAAACGGTCACGTACGATCACATTCAGGGCCAGCCCGCGGCAAACGTGACGTTAACGTTTCAACATAACCAGTTAACGACCAAGTCCCGCACGGCCATCTAATCGCGGTAAAACTGCAACACTTGACCCGTTCACGTAATCATTGTCGAATAAACGGTGTTTTCGTTTATCTTTTAACAATCAAAGGACTATACTGATAACATGGTGACTGAGTTTTACGCCCAGTCATCAGAACCTTTTTCATTTACTCCTCCAAAGTTAATGAAAATCAGTTTCGCTGGGCACTCCACCTTGCGAAATGAACTACTCCTACCATCGCTGAGGCGGTGGTTTTTTTGTAGAGTGTGAGGTCCAAGCGGGTTGCTCCTGAGCATTTATCATGCGGGTTGGGCATGGTGCTGGTAGCATAGCAAGCACAGGGAGCAGCTGGGCCAGAGCACGTTTCGGCAATCACCGTTAATTACGTACTTCCGCGGCAAACCCCAGCCATTTTTACGAACGAACCAGCTGAATTTTCCGCATCCCAACTTGCTCCCCCACCCGTCCCGGGCTTATGATGATTAGGTGAGAGAATGAGGAGTGATCAAATTGAAAAAGCGCCGCCTGCTCGCCGCTTTAGGGGCCCCAGTTACCCTTTTTTCAGCGACCCTACTTGCGAGCGAAAAGCTATACAACTTTGCCTTTAAACGGGTCGACTACGTTCCCGAAACGTCTGCCGATAAGCAAAAGTATGCCAGTGCCTACTGGTCCTACGTCGACTGGCTGCACCGTCAGCCCGTTCAAACTTGGCAACTAAACATCAACGATGAAGCCAACCGGCTAGTTGCCACCTACGTTCCGGCCAGCACAACTAGTAACCGGACCGTCATCGTTTCCCATGGTTACAAGGGTGACGGTGAAACCATGGCCAACTACGCCTATATGTTCCACCAGATGGGTTACAACGTCCTGTTACCCGACGACCGCGGTCACGGCCAAAGTGCCGGTAAGTACATTAGCTTCGGCTGGCAAGACCGGCGCGACTACCTCGGCTGGATCGCCCGGGTCATTAAAAACAACGGGTCGCGCAGTCAAATTGTCCTTTTTGGTGTCAGCATGGGAGGCGCCACCGTCGAGATGATGAGTGGTGAAAAGTTGCCCAACCAAGTTCAAGCCATCATTGCCGACTGCGGCTACACTAGCATTGAAGAGGAACTGGCCTACTTGTTAAAGCGCCAGTTTCACCTGCCTAAGTACCCTTTCGTGCCGATTGTTAGTTTTATTAACCGCCACCGCATGGGCTACTTTTTAAGTGACGTTAGTTCCGTAGAACAGTTACGGCACAACCACCGACCAATTTTTTTCATTCACGGTGAAAAAGACGTTTACGTGCCGAGCTGGATGTTAAAGAAAAACTACCAAGCCGCTGGCGGTCCTAAAAAAATGTGGCAAGTTCCCAACGCCACTCACGCCGAAAGTTTTTGGATTGACCCGGTAGCCTACCAACAACACGTAACCGCCTTTTTGGCTAATTACCTGCCCCAAAATAATTAGACCAGTTAAAATGCGCTCAACCTAATTGATGGTTGGGCGCATTTTTGATTAATAACTAACTGTAAGCCGTAACGCTTAGTTTAATTTAACGGGGTTAGTAATCAGTCGGGCTAAGCGGTCAGCCGTCCGTGCTAGGTTTTCCGGTCCCCGTTGCAGCGCCTCTTCTAGGGTCATGACCCGGTCAACGATCGGTAGGACCGCCGTTACTCCCTGCTTTGCGAAGGTCGCCGCGGCCCCCTTCTGATTACCTACCAATAAGTAACAATTCTTTCCCGCCGCTTGGGCTAGGTGACTGATTTGAATAGGGACCTTGCCCATAAAGCTCTGGTCATCGACCTGGCCTTCGCCCGAAATGACTAAATCAGCTTGCTGAATCTGGGCTTTAAGGTGACTTAGTTGGGCAATCAGTTCAAATCCCGAACGAACTTGGGCGTGTAAAAAGTAGCGTAAAGCGAAACCAATTCCACCGGCTGCCCCGTCGGCCGGGTGCTTCTCAACACTGCCTGTTACCACTTGCATATAATTGGCCATGGCCGCGTCGTACGTTGCCAACTGGGCGCTATCCAAGCCCTTTTGGGGGCCAAATACACGGGTTGCGCCCAGTTTCCCCGTCAGCGGATTAGTCACGTCAGCGGCACTAATGAACGTCACTCGGCTAAGCTTCGGCAACACCTTACTCGTATCAACTCGTGCTACCCGGGCTAGGTCGGCCCCAACCATCATCAACGGCTGATCATTTTTATCAAAAAAGCCAACTCCCAGAGCCCGTAAAATACCCGCACCACCGTCAACGGTGCCACTACCGCCTAGTCCTAAAATCACTTTAGTCGCACCGTGTTCAATCGCCGCCTTGATCAATAATCCTGTCCCGTATGTATTGGTATTAGCGGGGTTAAGACCGGCCGTTAAAAATTGAATCCCGGAGGCCGCCGCAACTTCAATCACGGCTAAGTGTTGTTCCGCAAAATAACCGTACGTGGCTTGAATTGGGCGCTGCGCTAGGTCGACGGTTGCTACGGTGACGGCTTGACCACCAGGTTGGTTCGCTAAAAAAGCGGCGACGGTGCCCTCACCCCCGTCAGCAATTGCGACCTGGCTCGCCGTTACGTGGTGTTTCGCAAGCGCTGTCGCTACGGTCCGATTGGCCGTTAAACTAGTCATCGAATTTTTAAACGAATCAATTGCAATTAAAGCGTGCATCAAAATTCCTTCTTTTTCTTCATCGTTAGTTTTAGTATAAGCGTCAGCTTGAAACGACACAATTACCGCCGCAGACTTTACTCACCACTCCCGAACACGTATGCTTAACGGGAAAGCAGTTTCATTAAGGAGCATCTCTTATGTTAACCATAAACTATCAAGCAACCACGCTACAATTCGAGACTGACCCCGAAGTCTTTTCTCCCCACGGCCTAGACCTCGGTACCGAATCAATGATGGAACAGCTCCACACCCAAGACGGTC
Source organism: Lactiplantibacillus garii (assembly GCF_003885105.1). Taxonomy (GTDB): domain Bacteria; phylum Bacillota; class Bacilli; order Lactobacillales; family Lactobacillaceae; genus Lactiplantibacillus; species Lactiplantibacillus garii. The sequence goes on along the minus strand of NZ_QWZQ01000017.1, from coordinate 37,043 downwards.
TACGAGTACTAGACCTTGGTTGCGGCTTCGGCTTTGTTGGTATTTACCTGGCAACCCAGTATCCGCACGACCGCGTCACGATGGTCGACGTTGACCAAAACGCGGTTGGTCTGTCTAAAATGAATGCCCAGCGTAACGGGGTGACCCCCACTATTTTACAAAGTAACGGTTTTGAAAAGCTTGCGGGACAATCCTTTGACCTCGTCTTATCTAACCCGCCGTACCACACCGACTTCGCGGTAGCTAAAAACTTTATTGAGGACGCTCACCGCCACCTCACCATGGGCGGCCACCTTTACATGGTCACTAAGCGCCGTAAGTGGTACGAAAATAAAATCCGCAGTACTTTTGGTCACGTTCAGGTAACCGTCTTAAATGACTACTGTGTCTTTTACGCGGAAAAGCGGCCTTTTAAAAAGCAAAAGAAAAACGCTGCCAAGGAACACACCCTCTCTAAAAAACTGCAGCGTAAGTACGACCGGCAATCCCACCAACGGCACCACGCTAAATAAAAAACGAGCGTGCAAACGGATTCAAAAACGGGTATGATTAAGTTAATTTCAATTTAAGTGGGGGTATTTTATAATGGAAACACTCAAAATGATCCAGTCCCGAAAAGCCATTCGGGAATTTAACGGTCAAATTTCTGACGAACAGCTTCAAACGATTTTAAAGGCCGGTAACGCCGGGGCAGTTGGCATGAGCCAGTTTGAAAACTACCGGATCATTGCCATTCAAAAGGAAGACGTTTTGGCCCAATTGAACGGAATTCACGGTGCGCCAACAGTGATCATCGTCGCTGCAAACGCCGCAACCACCATGGAAGGCGTCTCAGCCGGCATCATTGTCCACAACATGGAACTGGCCGCCGAAGACCTTGGTCTGGGTGCCAACTACAACATGGCCAGTTTAGGGTCGATTCCAGCCGACGTTCTACCCGCCGGTTTCAAACCACTGGTTGTGCTAACCTTAGGTCAAACCACAGAAACCTTTACACCCCGGAATTTACCGGACGATCGGATCAAAAAAGAAATCATTAAATAATCAGACTTGGTAACAACTTCTTAGGGCGGCCCCTTAAGAAGTTGTTTTTTTATTTTAAAAATAAGGAAACTAATCAAATTAATTGTCAGCGCTTTTAAAACCCGTTATGCTTAAGCCAGCAAATCATTTATAGGAGGACTATTCATAATGACAACTAAATTTGATTTCGACGTACTCTACATTGGGGCCGGCCACGCAACGTTTGACGGGGCCGCCCCGCTGGCTGCCACCGGTGTCTCGGTCGGCGTTATCGAAAGCGGCTTAATTGGTGGGACTTGTCCTAACCGTGGCTGTAACGCCAAAATCACGCTGGACGAAGCCGTTAAAATCACCAGAGAAGCTGACCGGTTAGGAACCGTTCTTAAAAACCACCCGCAAATTGACTGGACGGCTAACGTTGCTCATAAACAATCAATCATTGACCCGTTACCCCAGGGATTGACCGCGCGGTTAGAAGACGCCGGGGCCAAAATCATTAAGGGTCACGCACAGTTTAAAGACGCCCACACGGTGACGATCAACGGTAATCAGGACGTGACGGCCGAAAAAATTGTCATCGCAACCGGCTTAAAGCCCCACCGACTCGCGATCCCAGGGACCGAACTCGCCCACGACAGTGAAGCCTTCATGAACTTGACCCAGCTACCAGACCACCTGACAATCGTGGGTGGCGGCTATATCGGCATGGAATTTGCCACCATGGCTAACGAAGCCGGTGCTGCGGTCACAGTACTACTCCGCGGTGACACCGTCCTGCGCAAATTTTACCAACCATTCGTCCAAAAGGTCGTGGCGGACCTCAAACAACGCGGCGTCACGTTCATCACGAACGCCAACGTTCAGTCCTTTGAACAAGCAGGCGACCAGTACCGCGTTAACTACGGGGACCATCAACAACTTACGACCGACTGGATTCTCGACGCCACTGGCCGTATCCCTAACTTGGACGGCTTAGGACTCACAAAAGTGGGCGTTCAATTTGATGCCCGCACTGGCGTTCAAGTTAACGACCACCTGCAAACAACGGTTGCCAATATTTACGCCGCCGGTGACGTAATTCAGAGCGATCAACCAAAAGTTACCCCGGCCGCCTACTTTGAATCAAAATATTTAATGCAATTGTTCTCGGGCCAAACGACCGCCCCAATCCAATTTCCAACCATTCCGACGGTGGTCTTTACGTCACCACGGATCGCCCAGGCCGGTGTCACAGTCGAGCAAGCCGCTGCTCAGGGGCTCAAAGTAACGACCAACGACTTGGCCAATTACTGGTACTATCAAGTCGACCGCGAACCGCTTGCCCAGAGTAAGCAGGTGCACGACGCCGCGGGTCACCTCGTAGGCGTCACGGAAATGAGTGACCAGGCGGAAAACGCGGTCAACGCCCTCCTTCCCGCCATTGAGTTTAAAATGGACCGTAATCAGGTCAACCGGCTGATCGGACTTTTCCCAACAATTGGTTACGCCGCTTGGCACCGGGCATAAACCCAGTTCAATTTTTCAAGTCCAACTGCTCCACTACGCTAACAAAATTTTAAGGCGCCTAAACTACTCAGTTTTTGAGTAATTTAGGCGCCTTATTTTGTAGTAAACCCGCTAAAACGTGCGCTTTAGCTTGTTCGTTTTAATTAATCATCTAGGCCCAAACGCTTAAAGATATCGTCCACGTGCCGTAAGTGGTAGTGGTAATCAAACGCATCATCAATGGCGGCCTGATCTAGGTGTTGGCGGATCTCGGCGTTTCCTTCAACTAACGGTTTGAAATGTAACTGCTCATCCCAAGCTTTGGCGGTCAGCGGTTGTACTAAGTCATAAGCCGCTTCCCGGGACATCCCGGTATCAATCAGCTTCAGGAGGACCCGTTGGCTGTAAATCAACCCGTACGTTGCGTCCATATTTTGCTTCATTCGTTCCGGAAAGACCGTTAAGTTAGAAACAATTTTATTGATTCGAGTCAAAATGTAATCAATCAAAATGGTGGAATCCGGTAAAATGATCCGTTCAGCCGAAGAGTGCGAAATATCACGTTCGTGCCATAACGGAACGTCTTCGTAAGCCGTCATCATGTGGCCGCGTAAGACGCGGGCCAAACCAGTGACGTTTTCGGAACCAATTGGATTCCGTTTATGCGGCATGGCCGAAGAGCCTTTTTGGCCCTTGTTGAAAAATTCTTCAACTTCGTGAGTTTCAGACTTTTGTAAGCCCCGAATCTCGGTGGCAATCACTTCGACACTAGTTGCCATCAAAGCAATCGTTGCAATGTATTCAGCGTGTAAGTCCCGTGGTAAAACTTGTGTCGAAATTTCTTGCGCCCGAATTCCCAGTTTGTCACAAACGAACTTCTCAACGAACGGTGGGATGTTGGCGAACGTCCCAACCGCTCCACTGATCTTGCCCGCTTCAACGCCGGCCGCCGCGTGGTCAAAGCGTTCAATGTTGCGGTTGATTTCGGAGTACCAGCGGGCTAACTTCAGCCCAAAGGTCGTTGGTTCGGCGTGAACACCGTGCGTCCGCCCCATTTCAACGGTGTATTTATATTTTTTAGCCTGTTGTGCTAGTGTGGTGCGTAAAGCTTGTAAATCTTGACGAATAATGGCATTCGCTTGTTTTAAACGGTAGCCTTGTGCGGTATCGACCACGTCGGTACTCGTTAAACCGTAGTGCACCCATTTGCGTTCATCACCTAATGATTCGGAAACGTCCCGGGTAAAGGCCACGACGTCGTGGTGCGTCACGGCTTCAATCTCGGCAATCCGGTCAACGTCAAACTTAGCGTTATCCCGAATTTTAGCGACGTCTTCGGCCGGAATCTTGCCTAACTCTGCCCAAGCTTCATCCGCTGCAATTTCAACTTCTAACCAAGCTTGATACTGGTTTTCTAGCGACCATACTTTGCCCATTTCAGGACGCGTATAACGATCAATCATTGCAAATCCTCATTTCTATTGACTTATTCACTAACAAAACACGAACATTATTATACCATACCGGCTGCGGGTTGGGTAGGGACGAACAATGAAAAAGTCCACTTATTTTTCATTAGCAACGGAATAAAACCGCTTATATTTCAGCATTTTGTCCTTAACCATGAACATTAAAAAGAACGCTAAATAAGAACATTCGGATTTAAAGTTGCGTTTTACGATAAAAATTGCTATACTCATTGCTGTTGGAGTGGTGAACGTTTCACTGCTCTTTGCTATTGAACATTCATAATTAAAACTATTTAATGAGGTGGAAAAACATGGCATCAGTCGTAGTAGTAGGTAGCCAATGGGGCGATGAAGGTAAAGGAAAGATCACGGACTTTTTAAGTCAGGAAGCAGATGTGGTATCACGTTACCAAGGCGGCGACAACGCTGGCCACACCATCGTATTTAATGGTAAAACTTTTAAATTACGACTGATTCCATCCGGGATCTTCTTCCATGACAAGTTAGCCGTTATTGGTAACGGCGTGGTTCTAAACCCGAAATCCTTAGTTGAAGAACTAGATTACTTACGTGATAACGGTGTGAACCCCGACAACCTCCGGGTATCTAACCGGGCCCACGTTATCTTGCCTTACCACATCGTCCTAGACGGTGCACAAGAAAAAGCCAAGGCCAGCGGTAAGATTGGGACCACCAACAAAGGGATCGGTCCGGCCTACATGGACAAGGCCGAACGAATTGGGATTCGGGTCGCGGACCTCTTGGATAAGGACACCTTTGCCACCCTCCTAAAACGAAACTTAGCTGAAAAAAACCAAATTATTACCAAGCTTTACGACATGGAACCACTAAAATTTGACGATATCTTTGAAGAATACTACGCGTACGGCCAAAAATTAAAGCCGTTCGTTACCGACACTTCCGTAGTGATCAACGACGCACTGGATGATGGCAAACGGGTCTTATTTGAAGGCGCTCAGGGGGTCATGTTAGACATTGACCAAGGAACCTACCCTTACGTCACGTCTTCCAACCCGGTCGCCGGTGGTGTTACCATCGGGAGCGGCGTCGGCCCTTCTAAGATCGATAACTGCGTTGGTGTCCTCAAAGCCTACACGTCCCGCGTGGGTGACGGCCCGTTCCCAACCGAACTATTTGACGAAGTCGGGAACTTCATTCGCGAAACCGCTCATGAATACGGAACCGTTACGAAACGGCCCCGGCGTATCGGCTGGTTTGACAGTGTCGTTTTACGCCACGCTAAGCGGGTATCCGGTTTAACCCACCTCAGCTTAAACTGCTTAGACGTGTTAACCGGCTTAAAGACGATTAAAATCTGTACCGCCTACGATTTAAACGGCGAAACGATTTACCACTACCCAGCCAGCTTAAAAGAATTGGAAGCTTGCAAACCAATCTACGACGAACTGCCTGGTTGGGACGAAGATATTACCGGTGTCAAGACGTTAGCTGAATTACCAGAAAACGCCCGCAACTACTTAAAGCGGATCGAAGAATTGGTCGGCGTCAAAATTGCGACCTTCTCCGTTGGTCCCGACCGCGAACAAACTAACGTTATCGACCACGATATCTGGAACTAATTAAGGAGTGCTGGACTTATGGCAATGGAAATTTTTGACTACGAAGATATTCAATTAATTCCGAACAAGTGTGTCATCAACAGCCGTTCGGAAGCGGACACGACCGTGGAGCTCGGCGGCCGCCGGTTTAAAATCCCGGTAGTTCCCGCCAACATGGCAACCGTCATCAACGAAGAACTTGCAAAGTGGTTAGCCAGCCACGATTACTTTTACATTATGCACCGGTTTGCGCCAGAAACGCGGCGCGCCTTTGTTGAAAGTATGCACACTGCCAACCTGTTCGCTTCCATTTCCGTGGGAGTCAAATCTTCCGAGTATGACTTTATCGACGAATTAGCCATGAACGACTGCGTTCCCGAATATGTGACGATTGATATCGCCCACGGCCACGCCGACAGCGTGATTGAAATGATCAAGCACATTAAAAAAGTGTTGCCAACAAGTTTTGTGATTGCCGGGAACGTTGCCACTCCGGCGGCGGTTCGTGACTTAGAAAACGCCGGCGCCGACGCTACCAAGGTCGGCGTCGGGCCCGGTAAGGCCTGCATTACTAAAATCAAGACCGGTTTTGGAACCGGTGGCTGGCAACTAGCCGCCGTGCGGTGGTGTGCCAAAGCGGCGCGCAAACCAATTATCGCGGACGGGGGTGTCCGGACTAACGGTGACATCGCCAAGTCCATTCGCTTTGGCGCCACCATGGTCATGATTGGCTCCATGTTAGCCGGTCACCAGGAATCCCCGGGTAACGTCATTAAAATCGACGGCAAAACTTACAAACAGTATTACGGCTCGGCTAGTGAAACCCAAAAAGGCGAACACAAAAACGTCGAGGGTAAACAAATGTTGGTCCCTTACCGTGGACACCTTGCCGACACGTTAAATGAAATGCAAGAAGATCTTCAATCCTCCATTTCCTATGCCGGCGGACGCGATTTAAAAGCCATCACGAAATGCGACTACGTGATTGTGAAGAATTCCATCTATAACGGCGACTAAGCTTTTAACAGATTAGAGTGGGTCACAAGTCAGATTGTTTTACGTTAAGCGGGACAAGCTGACTTGTGACCCACTTTTCTGCACCATTGCCACGAAAATGCAAGGCGTGTAAATTTTCCCGTTTACTTTGGGTAATTTACACGCCTTAAAGTTTGTCTCCGTATTTTTTTGATACTTCTAGCCCTCAATTTCCCCTGACAGCGGCAATGAAAGCGGTTATACTTAGATTAAATCACTAATCGAGGTAATCACTTATGGAACATAATCGGGTTTTACGCTTGGAACACGGTATCAATTTTCGGGAACTCGGCGGTTACGAAAACGCGGCCGGCAAGACCCTTAAGTGGCAAAAGCTGCTTCGCTGCGGCGGCATGTCACTTTTAACTAAATCGGACTTAGCTTACTTGGACGATTACGGCCTGCGGTACGACATTGATCTGCGGCAGGAGAACGAGGCCCAGATGTCCCCGGACCGCTACCCTAAACGGACTAAGTATCTCAACACGTCCGTTTACCCCTTTACCGACAACCGGCGCTTTGACCGCCGCCTAAAACGGCTGATCAAACGGCTCGTCGTTGACGACTCGTTTAACGCCCAAACGTACGCACAGATGGTGACCGACAGTCATCCCGTTAAAGTTTGGCAAACACTCTTCGCCACCTTACTAGCAAACACCGAACCTAACCAATCCGTCCTCTTCCACTGTGCAGCGGGCAAGGACCGCACCGGTGTCGCCGCCGCCCTGATCATGACCGCCCTCGACGTCCCGCGTGAAACCATCATGCAAGACTACTTGCTGACTAACGCGGTCTTCATGGCGGCGGACAGCATGGATACTGACACCATCATTACTAAGGCTAACGCCGGTGACCTTGCCAGTCAGTTCAACGTCGCCATGTCCGTTGAAGCCGATAACTTAAAAATGGTCTTCCGGGTCTTTGACGACCTCTATGGAAGTGGCCTGGGCTACTTGCACGACGTTTTAGGTCTGTCAGTTGCCGACGTAAACGACTTGAAAAAACTCTATTTGGATTAAAAAACGCACGGTCTTAGTTGTCTTTCCTAACTAAGCCGTACGTTTTTGGTCTTACCAGTTAAAGCTATAGAATTGGCGATAATAGTCTTGAGAAGGTTTGCTTAAACTTCAACCAGAACGACTGGTCCTTGAAATCTTGCACGGTGACCAGACTGCTTAAGTCCTGATCCCGTAGGAAAACCGTTTCTAGTTCCTTCGCTAAGTCAGTATCGTACAAAAAGGCGTTCACTTCAAAGTTTAACTTAAAGCTTCGAAAGTCCATATTAGCCGAACCGACCGATGCCACTTGCCCATCAATCACCATCGTTTTGGCGTGAATAAAACCATTATTATAATAATAAATTTTGACGCCAGCTTCCGCGAGTTCGCTGGCATAATATTGCGTTGCCCGGTAGACGAAAGCGTGGTCCGGTTTATCCGGTACCATGATCCGTACGTCGACCCCGGACATGGCCGCGATGCGAATTGCATCCAGTACCGAATCATCGGGAATCAAATACGGTGACTGAATCCACAAACGTTGTTGCGCGGTCATGATCATTTTAATATAACCCATTTTAATTTGTTGGCCATCGTTGTCGGGGCCACTCGAAACAATTTGTAACGACGTGTTCCCCTTAACCTTGATCACCGGGAACATTTCGGCGGACGGTTCGATCCGGTGTTCCGCGTCGGTAGCGTTCCAATCGCGAATGAAGCGTTCCTGCAATTCGAACACGCCGGAGCCTACGATCCGCAAATGGGTGTCGCGCCAATAACCGAATTTCTTGTCGCGCCCAAGGTACTGATCGCCAACGTTAAAACCACCGACGTAGCCGACCCGCCCGTCCGTAACCACAATCTTCCGGTGATCACGAAAGTTTAACCGAAAGTCGAGAATCGCCGAATGCGCGCCCAAGAATGGTCGGGCGTGCCCGCCCAGTTCTTCCAGGTGTTTAAAGAAGCTCCGAAAAGTGCCCATCGACCCCCACGGATCGTACAAAACCCGGACGTCAACTCCCTCGGCCGCCTTCCGTTCTAACAAGTGCAGCAACTCGTTACCGATTCGATCGTTATAAAAGGTGTAATATTCAATGTGAATATGTTTTTTAGCAGCCTCAATATCTTGAAACATGGCGTGAAACTTCTCGTGGCCGTCCGTAAAAATTTTGACCCGATTTTTCCGACTAAGCAACGCCCCGTCCGAATTCAAGAACAAGCTGACCATCCCCCGCACTGAACTCGTAACCGCGTCGGCCGGCATCAGTTCCGAACCGAGCTCGTCACGCTGGCGTTGAATCATTTGCTCTAAGCGAATTTGGGTCTCTTTTTTTAATCGGAATAACCGGTTTTTCGGCAACTTCCGGCCCAGAAACGCGTACGCCACGAATCCGGCAACCGGAATCATGATCAACACGAGCAGCCAAGCCCAGGTCGCCGCAATATCCCGACGGTCACGGAAAACCGTAATAACCGCTGCCACCGCGTTAATAATCACAATGACGTTTATAATTGGCAAAATATATTGCAATGAAGGCACCCACCTATTTTAATGATAAATTCATTCTACCGCAGAACCCATTGCAATAATAATCTTTTGCGAATGGAATTTTTGCATTTTTCAATAAAAACGGTAATAATCGCGCTAAGGAGGATTTTTAAATGTTAGCAATGTTTGGCGTCCACGGCCTCGGTCCCATCCGGATGTTTCACATGACGGAACGGGCGGCCGGACCGCGGGCCGCAATCGGGATACTCTTGATCATCATTCTACTGTCCGTAGCTTATAATTACTTTCGTAAACACCGTTAAAAGCGTTCTATAGATAGGTTCCGGTAAAACCCGGGCCTATTTTTTTTATTCCTTAAAACTTTTTAGTCCGGTAGGTTCACCATAGTGACTATCTAGAACAATTCGCTTATCAGAAGCCCATATAATTCGTTTATTTAAATTAATTTTAGCTAAATTAGCTAAAATTCCACCATTTTTAAAGCTAATTAGCCATTATCAAAATTAATAATCCGATTAAAATAAGAATCATTAAAACGAATGGGGCGATGTTTATGGATTTATCACACAATCGATTACTTCGAAAAAAGGATATCAACGACATGTTAGCCCACTACCACAGTCCACTCCGTAAAGAAATGAAAACCTTCGACTTGACCATGCTTGGTATCGGCGCAATTATTGGGACCGGGATTTTTGTCTTGACCGGGACCGGGGCACTGACTGCCGGACCCGGCTTAATGATCTCGTTCGTAATGGCCGCGGTGGCCTGCTTGTTTGCCTCCCTCTGTTACGCCGAATTTGCCGCAATGGTTCCCGAAAGCGGCTCGGCTTACACGTACTCGTATACCACGTTAGGTGAAATTATTGCGTTTATCATTGGTTGGGATTTAATGCTTGAATACCTATTTGCCGTTTCGACGGTGTCGGCCGGCTGGTCCGGGTACTTTCAATCATTCATTGCCGGTTTCGGGCTCAAATTACCGACCGTTTTAAGCGCCGCGGCGGGTTCCACACCGGGCGTGACGAGCTTCTTTAACTTACCGGCGTTCACCATCATTTTACTGATCACGACGTTACTTTCCGTGGGGGTCAAGGAAACCAAACGGGTCAACAACGTCATGGTAGTCATTAAGATTGCCATCGTGCTCCTTTTCATTTTTACGGCCATGCGGTTTATTAAACCGGCCAACTGGACACCACTCCTGCCCTATGGGATGAAGGGGGTCTTCGGCGCAGCTTCCAGCGTGTTCTTCGCCTTCATCGGTTTTGACGCCATTTCTTCCAGCGTTGAAGAGACCTTGGAACCATCAAAAACGTTGCCCAAAGCCATGCTCCTATCGCTGGGGATTTGTACCATCCTCTATGTCAGCGTATCCGCCATTATGACCGGAGTCGTTCCGTTTCGGATGTTCGCGAAGTACATTGATCACCCGGTATCCGCGGTTTTAGTCTATTCTGGTCAAAACTGGATTGCCGGAATTGTTGATTTAGGTGCCATTCTGGGTATGACGACCGTAATGCTCGTTTGCCTGTACGGCCAAACCCGTATCTCCTTCTCAATGTCACGCGACGGTTTACTCCCTCCCGTTTTCAGTGCCATTGATAAAAAGTCGGGCGCTCCGGTAAAGTCCACCCTGCTATTCGGCGTCATCGCGGCCGTCATGGGCGGCTTCATTCCCCTCGCCGCGTTGGCCGAACTCGTTAACATTGGGACGTTGACCGCCTTCGTACTCGTTTCGTTCTCCGTTTTGCACTTACGCAAGACCCAACCCGATTTACGCCGGCCGTTCCGCACCCCGTGGGTTCCATTTGTTCCAATTATGTCCATTATCTGCTGTGTTTTCTTACTGATCAACTTAAAACCCGTCACCTGGTTACGGTTCGTTATTTGGTTAGCCGTCGGGATGATCGTTTACTTCAGCTATTCCATCAAGCACTCCAAGTTAAACGGTATTCTGGCTAAAAAGCCGTCTAAGTTCACCAAGTAACGGTTTCTAACTGATGACAACTCACAAGTGACCGTTCCCGGTTGGGGATGGTCGCTTTTTTTTGAACCAAGCAGCCTGACCGCGTTAAATTTATGAGGCTGTGACAAAAGTCACGGTCTCGTTTTCATCTCCGAATAATTATTGTCGAAACGGGTTTCAAAAGTCAGCGGGCTCCGCTTAACCCCGTATGTCAAACAATCCAAGCCCAGGATTATTCGCCATACGCCGTTAACGCTCACCAGCTAACCGACTTTTGGCACACTCTGACCGTGAAACTTCATTCAGCTTACAAAGCCCGCCGGAAAAACGGGGGAAAACGTCCCGTTTGGAGCGGTAAAATTCCCAGTCCTACGCAAAACCTAGTATAGTATGAGGCACCAATCAAGTACGGCGCGACGGGGGGGAAAGACAACGATGGACAAGCAAAAAGTGCAAAAACGTTCGCTATTTGGCATGTTGATTACGCTAGGGGTCGTCTACGGCGATATCGGAACGTCACCACTTTACGTTATGAACGCCATCATTAACGATAACGGGGCGCTAAACCAGGCCACCCCCGACTACGTCATCGGGAGCGTCTCCCTAATTTTTTGGACGTTAATGCTCATCACCACCGTTAAGTACGTCATCATTGCTTTGCGGGCTGATAACCACCATGAAGGTGGTATTTTTGCGTTATACGCCCTCGTCCGTCACCGGGCTAAGTGGCTAATTTTTATTGCACTAATTGGCGGCGCCGCCCTACTCGCCGACGGAACGCTAACCCCAGCCGTCACGGTCACCTCCGCCGTGGAAGGCTTACGGGGAATTCCTAACTTTGCGATTTTTAGTCAACACCCGTGGTTAGTCCCCCTGACCGTTACCGGAATCCTATTAATTCTATTCATGATCCAAGGCTTTGGTACCGCCGTAATTGGCCGTTCGTTTGGGCCGATTATGTTGTTATGGTTCACGGCCATCGGTGTTTTTGGTGTCATTAACATTGGACAAGCTCCCGAAATTTTAAAGGCCCTTTCCCCGTTATACGCCCTACAAGTCTTATTTAGTCCCACCAACAAAATGGGCATCTTCATTCTCGGCAGCGTCTTTCTCGCAACGACCGGGGCGGAGGCCCTCTATTCCGACATGGGCCACGTTGGTAAGGCCAATATTAACGCGACCTGGCCCTTCGTTTACCTCACGTTAATTTTGAATTATTTAGGTCAGGGCGCTTGGATCATTGGTCATTACAACACGGCCACCTGGCAAAACGCGACCAACTTAAACCCGTTTTACGAAATGGTCCCCGCCAATTTGCGAATTGCGATGATTATCATTGCGACCCTAGCCGCCATCATTGCGTCACAAGCCCTGATCACCGGCTCATACACCTTAGTCGATGAAGCCATCGGGTTAAAGTTTCTGCCCCGGATGATCATCCGCCATCCCAGCAACGTTCGCAGTCAAATTTACATCGGTGCCATTAACTGGTTACTCTGTGCCGGGACCCTGGGTATCGTTTGGATTTTCCAATCATCGGCCCGCATGGAAGCGGCGTACGGCTTAGCAATTACGATCACCATGCTCATGACCACCATTCTGTTAAGTCAGTGGGTCTGCATGAAGGGCCACCGACACGCGGCACTTGCGCTGTTAATTGGCTTTGGCCTGCTGGAAACCGTTTTTTTAACGGCCAGTTTAACTAAGTTTATTCACGGGGGGTATTTGACCCTCGGACTAACGTTGACCATCTTTTTAATCATGGTCACCTGGTTCTTTGGTAATAAACGCCGCTTAAAATATAACCGGGCCAACGAACAAATCAACATCCTCGACTACCGTCAACAGCTGATCCAACTCAGCCACGACGACCGCATCCCACTGTTTGCGACCAACCTAGTTTATTTGGCGAAGGTTGACCACCAACACCGCGTCAAACGTTCCATCCTCTACTCCATCTTAGATAAGCGGCCCAAGCGGGCAAAGGTTTACTGGTTCATTACGATTAACGAAACGAACCGCCCGTACGATTGTAATTACAGCATCGACATGCTCGGGACCCGCAATATTGTGGAAGTCCAGCTCAACTTAGGATTTCGAAAATCCCAACACGTCAATTTATACTTGCGGCAGATCGTCACCACCTTAATCAACAATCGCAGTATCGACCCGCAACGCTCCAACTACGGAACGACTAAACCGCGGCGGGTCGGTGACTTTAAGTTCGTCGTTCAAAACCAGCAGATCATGGACCTTGCGAGTTACCCGACGATGCACCAACTGGACCGCCTCCTAATCGGCGGCCGGGTCCTGCTCCAAAACATTACTCCGTCCCCCGCCATCTGGTACGGCTTGGAATTCAGCGACGTTTTGGAAGAAACCATTCCGCTCTTTACGACACCGGCAACCGACCCTACGTTAACTAGTTTGCAAGTCCACCACGCGATGCACCCCCAAAAGGGTGGGCGTCACCACGCTAAAAAATAACGTAAAAAGCGTCCCCCGCAACCGATTTTGATCACCGGTTACGGGGGACGCTTCGTTTTATAGATTAAATTCGTAATCCGTTTTAAGCTTGGGCGTGTTCCCCAGCAGTGGCTTCTTCAGCCGCGCTCTGTTGTTCTTCAGCGTAAGCTTTCCGGTCACAAACTTTAAAGAATGGCCAGTAGCACGCCACACTAATGACTAACTGGATAAACTGCCATACCGGTGCCCGCCAGTCACCACCAGTGATCAAGTACCCATTCAGCATGGTTGGCGTGGTCCACGGTACTTGGGCAATCATCATGCCAATGATACCGTACTTGATTAGGAAGTAACTAATTCCTTGAAGTACCATTGGAACTAAGATAAACGGAATCATCAGTGACGGGTTCAAAACAACCGGGAACCCGAACATAATTGGTTCACTAATTTGGAAGACGGAAGGCAGAAAACCTAACCGGCCTAACTGCTTGTAACGTTGACTCTTAGCAAACAACATACAGATCACTAATCCTAAGATGGCACCAGTCCCACCGATGTTCATCCCAAAGTTTAGGAAACCGTCCGCCGTAACGTGGGTGGCAGCGCGGCCAGCCGAAACGGCGTTGATGTTAGCAGTCAAAAATTGCAGGTAAACTGGTGAGGCAACCGCCCCAATCACGTTGTTACCGTGAATCCCAACGGTCCACATGAGTAACGTCAAGAAGAGAATAAATTCAACACCCCAGAAGCTGTTCAAACCGACCACGAGCGGTGAGAAGATGGCTTGAATAACACTGTTGATTTGAATGTTGAAAACGACCCGAATGACCCAAACAACTAATAAGGCGGCACTCCCTGGTAATAGGGAAGCAAACGAACTGGCAACGGCCGGTGGAACGGCATCGGGCATTTTAATGACGATGTGACGCTTAATAAAGAATCGCATAATTTCAGAAGATAAAATGGCGATCACAATCGCGGTAAACATCCCGCCGGAACCAAGGTCGGCCAAATCAATGGTCCCCTTATTGTTCAGCATGGCCATTAAGAACGCTACCGTCCCAATGGCGGTCCCGGATAACGGGTCAATGTGGTTGGCCTTCGAAGTTTGGTAGCTCATCCCAATTGCAACGATTAGGGCCAAAATACCAAAGGTCATGGTAACTGGTGCTTGAAGCATCGGTTGAATCGGTTTGATCAGATTGCTCCAGCCATTGATTGGCAGGTTGGCAATGATCATAAAAATACTTCCGAACACCGTAAACGGTACGGTAATAATCATCCCGTCACGTAACGCAACGAGGTACTTCATGTTCCCGAACTTGGCTAGTGCCGGGGTAAATTTGTTCTGGAACCAATTAGTTAGCGGTTTCATTTTTATCAACTCCTAATTTCTTTCTATGCGTTCACAATACCATAGGCCTGTGTTATTGTAATTAAAGAAATTGCTCACTAAATAACACAAGTTGAAGGTGAAACCATGCGCTATAGTTTTAAAGACAAAGACCGTTCACTGCCACTTTATTTAGATAGTATTGGCTACGATTGGCGTCAGGAAGCGGTTAATCGACCTCAGGGTTATCCCTACGTTCACTGGCTACAAACTTATCGCGGCAGTGGAATTGTAGAGATTGAAAATCAAACACTCACGTTAAATCCGGGCCAAGGTATCCTGATCAATCAGGGCATTCCGCATCGTTACCACAGTGCAACTCCCGGTGAAAACGCCAACTGGCGGACGGGCTACTTTACGTTTGGCGGGGCGCTGGTGAGTGAAATTACCACGACCCTCGGTTTTCGGGATTACCTGTACCTTAGTCAACCCGACGCTAAAATTCGTGATTTCATTCAAAACCACTACGACGCTATCGAAAATACCGACCCCTTTCACATCTACGGGTCCTCGGAACTGGTCTACAGTTTTTTACTCCTATTGAAAAAATACATGCTGGATAATCCGCGTAACCAGCAAGGTTATCAGAAAATCATCGCGCCAATTCTGGACCTGATTCGGGACCACTACACTGACGACTTAGATAACCGCGACTTTCAACGGGTCACCCACTACAGTACTCAGTACATCCTAGAAACTTTTCGGACCTATTACGGGAGTACTCCGCACCAAATTTTAATTGACTTGCGAATTCGTAAAGCAAAGGAACTACTCCTTAATCAGCCGGATCTATCAGTTGAAGAAATTGGTAGAATGGTTGGCTTTAATACTTACAGCTACTTTATTATGATGTTCAAACGAGCGGAACGGGTGACTCCCGGTAAATTCAGGCACTTTTACTTTTAAGCTGGAGTTAGTTTCATTTTATGGTATTTTTACGTACATCTCGGTAATTACTTTGCCTACCGGCTATGCTAAGTTTAAGCTAACAAGTCAGTTTAGGAGGCATTGTTAATTTATGGAACCTGCTAATCAATTTCCCCACGATTTCCTCTGGGGTGCGGCGTCGGCGGCCTACCAAATCGAAGGCGCCCCGCACGCGGACGGCAAAGGGCCCTCAATTTGGGACACTTTCGCTAAGATTCCGGGCAAGACTAAGAACGGAACCAACGGCGACGTGGCCGTTGACCACTACCACCGTTACCACGAAGACGTTGCTTTAATGGGTCAGCTCGGCCTAAAAGCGTACCGTTTTAGCATCGCGTGGAGTCGGATCATTCCGGACGGCGACGGTGCGGTCAACGAAGCCGGACTACAATTTTACGCCGACTTAATCGCCGACCTAAAAGCCCACGGAGTTGAACCGGTCGTGACCCTTTATCACTGGGACTTACCCCAAGCCTTACAAGATAAGTATGGCGGTTGGGAATCACGCAAAGTCGTTGACGCCTTTGCGAAGTACTGTCGGGTCGTTTTTGAACGTTTAGGCAGTGCCGTCAAGTATTGGGTCACTTTTAATGAACAAAACGTTTTTACCGCCCTAGGCTACCGGTGGGCATCACACCCACCGAACGTCAAGGACATCAAGCGGATGTACGCAGCGAACCACGTGGTCAACTTGGCCAACGCTACGGCCATTAATCTCTTCCACGAGTTAGTTCCTGGTGGCAAAATCGGTCCGAGCTTCGGCTACGGTGAAGTTTACCCGGCTACCAGCAATCCCGCGGACGTGTTAGCCGCCGTCAACGCCAACCAGTTCAACAATGACTGGTGGATGGACGTTTACTGCCGCGGCACTTACCCAGTTAAAATTATGCGGACGTTGCAATCGTTAAACATCGCCCCCGAAGTCACGGCGGCTGACGACCAGTTATTAAAATCAGCACACCCGGACTTCATTGGTCTAAATTACTACCACGGTGGGACGGTTGAAGCACCAACCCACCACACTCCCACGACTACCAAGCAGTTGACGAACATCGACCCGTACTTAATGGCCGGTGACGCCGAAAACGGCCTTAGTCCCGAAAAGTTGCTTTTCCATTCGGTTGAAAATCCCGATTTGGAAAAGACCGCCTTCGGGTGGGAAATTGACCCGGTTGGTTTCCGAGTCGCTTTCCGCCAACTGTACGAAAAATACCAGTTACCCATCCTAGTAACGGAAAACGGTTTGGGCGCCTTAGATCAACTAACGGAAGATCACCAAGTTCACGACGATTACCGTATTAAGTACCTGCAACAACACCTTTTAGCCCTCAAGGGGGCCCTCGACGACGGTGTTCCCGTACTTGGTTACTGTGCCTGGTCCTTCACCGACCTATTAAGTTGGCTCAACGGTTACGACAAACGCTACGGTTTTGTTTACGTTGACCGAAACGATACGGACGCTAAGGACTTGGCCCGTTACCCCAAGGACAGCTACTACTGGTACCAAAAGGTCATCGCCAGCGATGGTGAAACGCTACAAGATTAACCCGTTCGTGGTCGGTTACTAATTGAATAAGAGAATCTCAACGGGTCGGCAGTCATGGTCACTGCCGGCCCGTTTTTTTGTTTTACCCTCTTAGTCAAACTGCGGTGATGCTAGTACGCCATAGTGCGCCGACATTTCCATAGTTAGTGTCAATATTCGCCTCCCGCTCGGCGCTGACTGAGCTGGAGCGTGGTGGGCACGAGTTGAAGCCCGTCGAAACCCACGCCGGTCTCCAACCTCGGCCTTTGACGTAACGGTCGAAAAAACCGACCGTAAGTCAAATTTCACCACTGAGCTCATCAGCGCGGTCGCTCCCGGCTTAAGCTAATCGTTGGCGCTACGGCTGGTGCACGTTTTTAAAACTTTAATGGTGTTTTTATTTTTAATAACGGTTTCTGTAATTTTAATTACGGAATCGCCCGTAACCGGTAAGTAGTAGCGTTTTGGCAATTGGAAAATTAGCAATCTAGTTTAATTTCGATGATAACTAAGTTGGTTTATTCTAAGTTTCATAAGGGCAATTTTTAAATTGAAATCTAATTAATAACAACCTATGCCCACTTTACACGGCGCCAACGACTCCTTTAGCCGGGAGGGAAAGCAGCGATGGGCTCAGCGGTGAAATTTTACTTGGCCGGGGTCCTTTCTCGGCCTAGTAAAAGGCCAAGCTTGGAGACAAGCGGGCTGTGCTTGGCTTCAAGTTGTGCCCACCGCGTTCCAGCCCAATCGCGGCCGACCGGAAGGCGGAAACCACTCACTAACTTATAGAACTTAAGCGTACTTCCAGAACCATTTTAACCTTGATTTCATTCAGTAATCGGGGCGTGTAATTCAAAAAAAGTCCCCGGAATGACCGGGGACTGGTATGCCGTTATTAATATTATTTAGCAGAATGATTGGTTGACGGCGCCCGTCTTGGTTCTGAGTTTTGAACATCAAACACGTCTAGGAAGAAGGCGACGATTGGAATCCCGATGATCAGGCCCCAGGCACCTAACAGACTTTCCATGATGATTAAGGTAATGAACGTTACGAAAACCGGTAAATCGGTCCGGTCCGCCATTAACCGGGGGTGTAGGAAGTAGGACTCAAACGCGTGGATTAAAATCACGAGGATGATGATCCAAACGACCCGCATAATACCGCCGGAGGCAAACGCGAGTAACGTTAACGGAATCATGGACAGCAGGACCCCCGCAACCGGTACGAGGCCTAAAATAAAGACAATAATCGCTAACACCATGATACTGGGCATGCCAATAATCATGAACCCAATTGTCATTAAGACGGTATTGATCGTGCAGATAATTAGTTGGGTTTCAATGATGCGGCCCAAAATCATAATGAATTTATGCGTTAAGTAATAGATATTACCAAAGAACTTTTTAAATCTTGATTTTAAAAATTGGCGGCCAAACAACATCATCCGACCACGGGAGACGGCAAAAATGAAGCTTAAAAAGATTGCCATGAGGACGTGCGTAAAGCCGGTCCCGACGTTCCCCAATTTCTTAATTCCCGTGACCAGAATTGACTTCCCGTTTTGAATTAACTCACTACTATGAATAGCCTGGTTAACCCATTTATCGATATTTTTATTTAAGACCGGGTGATTCGTAATCGCCTTAGCCAACATGTCCGGAATAACCTTTAATTGGGTGACCAGCGTCGGCGCGGCGTAGGAAAGCGCACCGATAAAAATTCCAATCACCAGCACGTAAACGACAATGACTGCGATCCAGTACGGTAAGTGCGTTTTTAAATTTAACCAACGACTAACCTTAATCCCCAAAAAGGCAAAGATCGTCGTTAACAAAATTACGGTCGCAAAGCCGCGCATCAAGTAAATAACAACGATTAAAAACGCCAGCGTTAAGTACATGTCAACGTCGTCCCGTTTGAAAAAACGAATTATTCGATCCATCGTGAACCCCCATTTGATATATTAGTTGCATTATAGCATTATGATAAGTTTTACGGGAACGATTGGTCGGGGTTTTAAATTAAATTTGACTTTCCGAGTAAAGACCCGTAAGATAGAATTCAATAATTAAAGAACGATTAAAAGATGAGTAGTTGGTGAAACCGTACAGCGAGTGTCGGGGTGGTGAAACGACACCGGGGCAACCAATGAAGATGGTCTCGGGTACAGTTCGCTTTGATGAACAGTTAAGCAAATCAAAGCCGGTTTAACTAGCCGTTAGCCTAGTTGGCAATTGCACGTGCAGTTGTCTTGAGTAAGTCGTAGTGATACGGCTTAAAACCAGGTGGTACCACGGCCCAGCGTCGTCCTGAATAATGACAAACATTATTTCAGGGCGACGCTTTTTTCGTTCCCAACTTTTACACTAACTAAGGAGTTTGATATCTATGACCACTACAACCACTTTACAAGCACCCTTCCGCTACGACGTCGTCGGCAGTTTACTCCGCCCGGCCAGTCTCAAAAAGGCCCACGCCCAATTAGCCGCCGGAGAAATTACCCGTGAACAGGAAATCACCATTCAACAAACCGAAATTAAACGAATCGTTGAAAAACAGGTTCAGCTCGGCTTAAAAGCGGTCACCGATGGCGAATTTTCACGCAGCTGGTGGCACCTCGATTTTCTCTGGGGGTTAACCGGTGTCGGTAAGTACGATTACCACAAAAGTTATAAGTTTAAGGGCGACCACACCCGCACCGATAATGCCGAACTCGTTGGTAAAGTTGCTTATAATCCGGACCACCCGTTCTTTGCGGCCTTTAAATATTTACAATCACTAGTTCCCGCCGGCGTTTTAGCCAAGCAAACAATTCCGTCACCGACGATGCTGTTTCGGGACAACCGCAGTGACAACTGGGCGCAATTTTACGATAGCTGGGACGCTTATTTAACCGACCTGGCGACGGCGTACCACGAAACCATCCAACATTTTTACGACCTTGGCTGTCGTTACGTACAGCTGGATGACACGACCTGGGCCTTTTTGATTAGTAAACTTAACGACGATCAGGAAGACCACGCGAAGTACACTAAGATGGCTGAAGACGCGGTGACCGTCATTAACGCAGCGTTAAAAGATTTACCCGCCGACTTGACGGTAACTACCCACATTTGTCGGGGTAACTTTAAGTCCACCTACCTCTTCTCCGGCAGTTACGACGTGGTTGCGCCCTATTTAGGTCAGTTGAACTACGATGGGCTTTTCCTCGAATACGATAACCAGCGGGCTGGTGGGTTCGAAGTTCTCGACCAAATTTGGAATCACGATGATCACAAACAAATCGTGTTGGGCTTAATCACCTCCAAGTTCCCCGAACTTGAAAATCCCGCCGACGTTAAGGCGCGTATTCAAGCGGCCAGCGAAAAGGTTCCACTAAGCAACTTAGCGTTATCCACGCAGTGCGGCTTTGCCTCCACCGAAGAGGGTAACCAGTTAACTGAAGCACAACAGTGGGCTAAATTAAACTTAGTCATTGCAACGGCTCAAGACGTCTGGCCAGAAGACTAACCACTACGTTAAAAGGGTTCCCGGAAACTATCCGGAAACCCTTTTAATATTAATCCGATTATATTAGTTAACGGTTAACCCGCGTCCGCCACCGAGATTGCCTCACAGTGGCCTCGTTAGTTGGGGCTTTAACCGGCGCATTTAATAAAATTACGCCAACGATGATGGCCGAAAACCCAACTGCCTTAATTGCGGTCATAATTTCGCCAAAGAGTAAAATTCCAATGAGTCCGGTCACCGCGGTGCCCACCCCGGCCCAAACGGCGTAGCCGACACTGAGCGGAATCCGACTTAACGCACGGGAGAAACTAAAAATAGCTAAGCCGTATAGTAACATCCCGGCCATCCCGATGAACGGGTGGCTAAAACCGGCTGATAATTTTAACAGGCTGGTACCCGCAATTTCAACCCCGATTGCAAAAACTAATTGTACCCATGCTCGCATTTGTAGTTCCCCCTTTTTAAACGTTTAACAGAATCGCTCCAATCACGATCGCTAGTAACCCGCTAATTTTAGCCAGGTTTAACCGTTCCCGGTAAACTACTACCGCTAACACGACGGTCGCAAAGGTTCCCAGGCCGGCCCACATGGCATACGTCACCCCGAGTGGTAGGCGTTGCATCGCTAAGGTTACTAAAACTAACGAACTAAAATACCCGACTAGTACCATCACCGTGGGTATCAAGTTGCGAAACCCGTTCGCGCGCTTCAAGAAAAAGCTCCCGACTACTTCCATAAAAATGCCACCAAACAATAAACCGTATGCCATTTTGCTCACCTCACTAAAATTTCAGTTGTCCTACCATTTTACGGAAAAATTATAAAAAACACAATAAAAAGAAACGCCTGGATGATTACAGTTTAGTTACAGAGTGTGAGGTTCAGGCGAACTTCGGGTGAGGATTAGCCGAGCGGGCAAGGTTATGCGGGCTGGGCATAATTTTGCCCGCGTCGCTAACCGGAACCCGTTGCCGGACCCGAGCACGTTTCAATAAAGTGTGAGGTTCAGGCGAACTTCGGGTGAAGATTAGCCGAGCGGGTAAGTTAACGCGGGGTTGGCACCAGGCTGACTGCGGCGCTAACCGGAATCCTTTCTCCACTAAAATAGGCGCCCAGTAATCGTTGTACGATTTACTGAGCGCCTTCAATTTTTATTTAAATATAGAAATAAATCGAAAAATACATGAGTAGCGTCCCAATCAAAACAAACACGTGCCAAATCACGTGGATGTACTTAATCTTCGGAAAGCTGTATAGCAAAGCTCCCAAGGTAAAGGCTACGCCACCGGCAACGAGGAGCCAAAAACCGGTAACGCCTAGGTGGGTCCACAGCTGTTTACCACCCGCGAGACACATCCACCCCATCAAAACGTAGATGACCGTTTCGACCTTACGTAACCGTCCGGGCCACACCGCGTTGACCACGATCCCCGCAATTGCTAAAACCCAAATCGTGAGTAGGATCGTCCAACCAAGCCAACCCTTAATGGCCAACAAACTGTACGGTGTGTATGTTCCGGCAATCAAAATATACACCCCGCTATGGTCAAAGATCCGAAAAACTTCCCGGGCCCGGGTAAAGTACAGTCCGTGAAACAGGGTTGAGCAGGTATACAACACAAACAGCGAACAACCGTAAATAATAAACGCCGCCCATTCCAGTGCGGAACCGTCCCCGTAAGCCTTGAGCATCAAAAAAACAAACCCAACGATGCTTAACGCAATCCCAATTCCGTGGGTCGCTGAGTTCAAAACTTCGTTCGTAATTTGATAACGCCGCGACGACTGTCCCATGTTGATCACCTCATGTTTTTGTTGTAACTAGCATACCATCATCACATGTCAATATCAACACATCTAGTCTATAAAACTAGATAATCTTGTCAATGTAAATTTAAAGTGAATTTTCACCCGTTACTTTCATATTGTGGTTAATTATTCCACATGTTACAATACACATGAACAGTCATTCATATGTTTGCTTATTCATATATATTCAATACACCCATTTAAGGTGTAAACTTAACCTAGAAGCAGGTGTTAAATTATGGAACACAACCATCAAATTCAACAACAAACCAGCGCCTTTAAAATTGGCGTACTACTTAACTCGGTTTTCATCGTTTTAGAAGCGGGGTACGGTTTCGCCAGCGGTTCGTTAGCCCTCGTTGCCGATGCCGGTCATAACCTCAGCGACGTTTTAGGTTTACTGATCTCCTGGTTAGCCCTGTGGCTCGGTCAAAAGAGTGCTAACGCTAAGTACACGTACGGTTATAAGAGCTCGTCAATCTTAGCCGCCCTCTTCAACGCCGTCTTCTTACTGGTCGCCATTGGTGCAATTTCAGTGGAAGCCATTCAGCGTTTATCCCATCCCGGGCCGGTCGCGGAATGGGACGTCATTATTGTGGCGGCCATCGGGATCCTCGTTAATGGTTTTACCGCCTTCCTCTTTATGAAGGGCCAAAAACACGATTTAAACATTAAGGGTGCCTTTTTGCACATGGCCGCCGACGCCGGCGTTTCCGTTGGGGTGGTCGTAGCCGGCTTTATCATTTTACAAACCGGCTGGTACTGGTTAGACCCAGTCGTTTCACTATTGATCGCCGTCATTATTCTGATTGGGACGTGGGGCCTACTGCGCGACGCGATGAATTATTCACTCGAGGCGGTCCCAAGTAACGTTGACCAGCAAGCCATTCACGACTACTTAGTCGCCCAACCGACCGTTAACCAAGTTCACGACCTCCATATCTGGGGCATGAGTACGACAGAGACCGCCATGACGGTTCACCTTTGCCGTTCCACTTTGGACGGCAACAACGAGTTTTTGGAAAAATTGAATAAGGAACTCAGTTCAAAATTCCCGCTGACCCACATTACCATCCAGGTCGAACTTGGCAAGGTTGATTTTGAAACCACCGATGATTCGATTTAATTGATTCATCCAAAAAATGACCAGCATTAATTGCTGATCATTTTTGTTTACGCTTAAAAACAAGTAATTACCATCTTTAGTATTCTTAAGCAGATCACATTAATTAACTTTAATGATCCCCGCCGCTAGCAAAAACATGTGGGTCACGACCGGACCAACGAAGGTAAAGCCGCGCTTATGCAAGTCCTTTGCCACCCGTGTGCCCAGTGGTGACTGGTGCGGTAACTCGTCATCCGGGGCCGGCATCAATAACGGCGTGGCGTCCACGTATTGCCAGAGGTAGTTGCTAAAGCTGCCAAATTCCCGCTGAATTAGGATGATTCCGCGGGCGTCTTTAATAATCGCCCGCAACTTCCGACCGTTATGGATGACTTGCGGCGTTGCCATCAGCCGTTCCCACTCGGGATCTTCGTACCCGGCGACCCGTTCGACCCGCAAACCGTCCATGAATTGACGTAATACGGGCAGTTGCGCCGCCGCAGCCTGCCAACTAAGACCTACTTGTAAAATTCCTACGGTCAACAATTCAAATAAAACGTGGTCGTCGTGGGTCGGCGTTCCGAAGTAGGCGTCGTAGTCCTTGGCGCCGTTAGCCGTAAAGTCGTCAAAATCAGTTGGACTAATCATGGTCGCTGACCAACCAGTAGCCGTTTTCAATTCGCTCTAACAGGGTGACCATTTGCTGGGTTTCGGCCACGTCGTGCACCCGGATGATCCGACCGCCCTTCATCATCATAGCCGTTTCGGTGACTAAGGTCATTGGCAAGCGGTCCTCTTTCTTTAAACCGAGCAGCAGTCCGAGGTAGCCCTTACGCGAAATCGCCACCATCATTGGTCGCCGCAAGTAGTTAAATTCGTCGATGTTCCGCATCATCACGTAGTCCTGTTCACCATGCGCGACCCGTGAATAACCAATACCTTGGTCCAAAGCAATTCGTTCAACATCGATCCCGGCAGCGGTCAACGCGGCTAAGTTTTGTTCAAAGAAGGTCCGCATCCCACTCGTTAAATCAGGATACTCACGGTCCCGACTACTATGCATCGTCAGTAAGCCCACCCGACTATCCGCCATCAACCGCAACTTACGGGGATCATCCGTAAAGGCGTTAACGTCGTTGATGATGCTGACACCTTCAGTCATTAACGTTTGCATGACCGGGTACTTATATGTATCCACAGCAATCACGGCTTCCGGAAAACGTTCTTTAATTGCCCGGACGTACGGTAACGTCCGCTCTAATTCGACTTCCGGTGAAACTTCCTTAAACCCGGGACGGGTCGTTTGACCATTGACTTCGATCACGTCCGCCCCAGCTTGCAGCATATCACCAACGTGGTTAACAACGTCCGCCATCGTTTTGTACTGCCCGCCATCGTAAAACGAATCCGGGGTAATGTTCATAATACCGTAAATTAACGGCTTAGACGTCAGGTTAAAGCGGTGGTCACCGGCTTGCCAAAAAATATCATACTGTTTCATAATTTGGGTCAGTTGAATTTGAACGGTAGGCTGGTCGTTAAAGAAACGTGCCCAATGTTTAGCCAATAGCCGGCCGGCCGCTTGATTTAACAGGACCGTCAATTGTTCCGGCCCCGCTTGGACGGTACCGTCCAGTTGCTGACAGAGCTGGGTCAATTGAACTTGTTGCTCACGATTATAGTCACTAAAACGTAATACCAACTGTTGCTGCCGCTGAATTTGGGCGTTGAGGGCAACGCTGGTAAAGTCCTTGGTTTGTGCTATTGAACTGGTGATATCTTGTACTTGCATGTTATTCCACCGATCCTTTCGTTTGCTGCAATTGTTGAATCAAATTCCTAGCGGCCCGGCCGCGGTGCGTTAGCGGAATTCGCCATTGATCCGGCAGCTCTGCTAAAGTCCGCCCGTAACGGGGTAACCAAAATAGCCGGTCAAAGCCACCGGAATATCCGCCGACTTGGTGCCGCGTCACGTAACCGTCCACGGTTGCCTGTGCGGTTAATACGCGACCGTTGGGCCACGCAACGGCTAAGGTGGCCCGCATCGTTGCTTGCCGGTGCGCATTCGGTAACGCGGCCATTGCCGTGATGATCTCCTGGTTACGGTCAAAACCACCCACGTGCGTGCCGAGGTCGCGGGCGGTCGTCACACCCAAAAAGTCGGGTAGCGCCGCTATCTCTAGCCCGCTATCATCCGCGATAACTGGCACGCCTAGCCGTTGTGCGCCAAAGCGGGCCTTCGCCTGCGCGTTAGCCACGTAACTAGTGGTCGTTTCCGGCGGGAACATTAGTTGGGGTCGGTGCTGCAAGTACGGTTCCGCACGTAAGCCGTAGTAAGCCAGGCAAGCTGCCAAGTCCCGGCTCTTACCACCATTGTTGGAAGCAATCAACCACGTTTTCATTGTCCCAGTCCCTTCCATCCGGCTTGTTGGAGCTCCCGTACAACGTAAAACGACCCGGTTACGATAATCGCACTGTTAGCCGTACTCCGTCGTTGTGCCAAGGCTAAAGCGGCGACCATGGTAGGTTCCACCACGATCTCCGGTCCCCCCGTCACCGTTAAACGAGTGGCCGTGTGTGCCAACTCACCGGCAGGCAGGGCTCGCTCTGGATTAGCCGGTGTATTAGTAATCAATAAACTTGCCGTTGGTAAAATACGTTTTAACATCTGGGGGTAGGCCTTATCACGCAAAACCCCTACGACGTAAATCAAGTCCCGTCCGGGTAATAGGGTTTGGACGCTACGCACCAACGCGGCCACTCCGTCCGGATTATGGGCTCCGTCCGCAATAACTAGCGGTTCCCGCTGTAAAACGGTCAACCGCCCCGGTAACACGATTCGTTGTAAACCGACCCGAACAGCTTCCTTAGTCAGGGCCACCTGTTGCCGTTGCAGTACCGCGACGGCGGTTAAAACCAGACTAAGATTTTGCAACTGATAATCACCACTCACATTCACGTGCAGGTCTGACCAGTCAAATAGTTGACTGTGCGCGGATACGACCATCCCGTTGACCGTTTGGCGTTGCGTGGTCATGGTTAGTTTCTCCGCCGTTACGAGGGTCACGCCCTGATTTAAGGCCTCCGTCCGCAAAACGGCGCGGGCGTCCGGGTGTTGATCTGCCAACGTTACGACCGTCGTGTGGGGTTTGATGATTTTTGACTTATTCTGTGCAATGGCGCGGATCGTCGGGCCCAGGATTCGGGTGTGATCCAGCGCAATTTTCGTAAACACGGTCAATTGGGGACTCGCCAGCGCGTTAGTGGCATCGTACAGGCCACCCAATCCGGCTTCCACAACGGCCCACTGGACGTTATGGTTACGAAACCAGACCATACTGATTAGGAAAAACCACTCGAAGATGGAAACGTCGTGCGCCTGTAAGTCCATGTTATTTAAAACCGGCACAATCTCGTGGTAAGTATCAATGAATTCAGCCGGACTGATCCAGTGACCATTAAGTTGTAACTGTTCGCGGTCGTCATTAATTGCCGGACTGCTAAACCGGCCGACCTGATAACCCTGGGCCCGTAAAATACTGGCTAACATGGCTCCGGTCGAGCCCTTGCCGTTAGTCCCCGCAATGTGGATCACGTGAAAATAATGGTCGGGGTGCCCCAAATGAGCCATAATTCGCCGGAGTAGCGGCACGCGCTGACGATTATCCGCTAACATGGCCTGGTTCAGTCGACCCAATAACGCCTGATATTTTTTGGTTACGGTTGCTGTGTCCACCCAATCACCCTACTTTGCGATTCGTTGTAAAAATTCTCGTTTTAAATCCAAGTCCGTCTTAAACTGACCACTATAATAACTGCTTTCCGTATGAACTCCGGGCTTCGACACGCCCCGCATTTCCATACACATGTGGCGAGCCGTAATGGAAACGGCAATTCCGGCCGGGTCCAAAATTCGCTGGAGTTCCTTGGCAATGTTGACCGTTAAGCGTTCTTGCACGTTGGGCTGCTTCGCACAGTAGTCAATCAGCCGTGGAATCTTACTCAATCCGATCACTTGGTCGTGTTGCGGTACGTAAGCCACTTGCACCGTTCCAAAAAATGGCAGTAAGTGGTGTTCACACATTGAATAGAACGGAATATCCTTTAATAACACCATTTCAGTTGGATCTTCCACTTTAAACAACTTGTAATTATCAAACGGTGCCGCCGTCTTAGTCGCAAAGACCTCGGCGTACATCCGGGCGACCCGTTCCGGTGTTTCCACCAGTCCGGCCCGGTCGGGATCTTCACCAACCGCCGTTAAAATATCGCGGACTGCACGTTCGATCTTAGCCTTGTTCTTTTCATCAATCATCTAACTCACTCACATTTCTCACTTTTTTTATCCAACTCTGATCCTGATTTTTTGCGACCAGTCGGTCAACTTGCGGGCCTACCAGCGGGTCATCCGCCGCAATTTCCTGGGTCGGTAATAACACAAAGTTGCGGTGGGCCGCTTGGGCGTGGGGAACCGTTAATAGTGGCGTGTGAATTTGCCGTGCCCCCCAAAAGATAATGTCGAGGTCGATCGTCCGCGGACCCCAGTGGATTAATCGTCGCCGGTGGAGGGCTTGTTCGATCACGTGTAATTCGGCTAACAGTTCGTCCGGCGTCAGCGTCGTCGTCAGTGCCACCGACACGTTATAAAAGTTGGCCTGGTCGCGGTTGCCCCACGGTTCCGTTTCGTACCAGTGCGAGGTGGCCACCACCGTGATTGCCGCGACGGCGCGGAGTAGTCGCAGTGCCCGCTGAATGTTTTGAACCCGCGGGTGAATGTTGGAACCCACACTTAAATAAACCCGTTCTTGATTACTGGGCATCCGGCGCCCCCTCCACCTCAATCTCGACGTTATCAAAGATTCCCGGCATCGGGACACTGTACTTACGAATTTTAATGTTAACTAAATCAACCGATGGAAAACTGGCTAACAACGTTTCTAACAAGTGGTTCGCCAACGATTCAATCAACTTATACGAGTGGGTCGTAATAAATTGTTCAGTCACGTGCCGGACTTCGGCGTAATTAATCGTTTCGTGCACGTCGTCGTGTAAGACCTTCGTTTCAATCGGGTATTTAATGGCAATATCCAGACCCAATTGTTGCCCGTTTCGGCGTTCTTCTGGTAGTACCCCGTTAAACGTGTGGAAGCGTAAGTTGTTAATTCGAATCATTCCCATAAGTATCCCTCTTAAGCTAGTTTTTACCTATAATGATAGCATGAAACGTGCGAGTAATCCGACAAATAACCCGTTTTAAACCGGAAACGTTTGGAATCCCAGTAAAAAGGCGCCCGGAATCGTTTTCCGAGCGCCAAACTAACCGTATTTATTATAAATTTTGCGTACCGGAGTCAAATTTAACCAAATCACCCAAGTACTGACTAGTCAAACCGGGCGTTTTTTTAACGATAAACGTCGCCAACGGTGAATTATCCATCTGCGTTTGGATAAAGGTCGTATTGAATAAGTTCGCTAGTGATAAGCAAACAAAAATCACTAAGTACGACACGACAAACGCCACGACGCCACCCGCTAAGCTGTTCACTTGCTTGATGACGGGTAACCAGGTCACGCTGCGCGAAACCCGCGCTAACATTCGGATGACGGCCCAACCGAGCGAGGTTAAAATGAAAAATGCAATTAGGTTAATAATCAGGGTACTGCCAACCGACGCAGTCATTAAATGTAAACTAGTCAACAGCCCGCTGATCGTCGTCCCTAACGGCTGATAAAGTAACCGCGCAAAGATCAGGACCCCAATTGTCCCGATTAAATGTAACATTTCAATTACGAATCCGCGGTGAAAGCCCCTAAAGATTGCCGTTCCTAAGAGAAAAAGAATGATAATTGTAAAAATCACGCGTTCGCCGCCTCCTTTATTTCAATCGTACCGCTATTTTAGCAGGTCGGTGATCAAATGGATACGATAACGACCAAGATTAAACGTTATCTTAATACTTGACGCTGACCCGTTTTTTAGTTAAAGTAAACAGTAATTATTACGATTTAAAAAGGATGGGGTTTTGTCGATGTCTTTCCGCCGAATCTGGGTCACCTTAGGTCTACTACTGGGAATTAGCGCACTGTTGGCCGGTTGCCAGTCAAAAAACGCCACGCAACAAACTAGTAGTGGCAAGATCAACATTATTACGAGTTTAGATTTTTACGGTCAAACCGCTCAAAAAGTGGCCGGTAAGTACGGTAACGTTACGGCAGTTATCAACCGCCCGAGCATTGATCCACACGATTTTGAACCCACCGTTAAAACGGCCAAACAGGCTAGTAACGCCGCTTTGATCATCTATAACGGCCTGGGATACGACGACTGGATGCAAAAGCTCATTGTTAATAAGGCAAGCGGGGCCCGGGTCATCGAAGTGGGAACGTCAATTGCCAACCAAAAGGACGGGGCCAACGAACACGTCTGGTACGACCCAACCACGATGCCTAAACTGGCCACCAAAATTGCGGCCGACCTGGCTAAGATCCAGCCGCAGCATAAACGGTATTTTTATCAGCAGGCCAAAGCTTACCAAACGCAGTTAAAACCAATCACTACGAAACTTAACCGGTTAAAAAATCACCCTGCCGGTCAAAAGGTCGCGGTTAGCGAGCCAGTCTTTGACTACTCGTTAAAGGCCCTCGGGTATCAAATCAGTAATAACCACTTTGCCAAGTCGATTGAGGAAGGCGCCGACCCGTCCCCCAAAGATATTCAGCAAATGCAACAAGACATTAAGCACCACCGGATCGCCTTTTTTGTGGAAAACACGCAAACCGACAGTAACATCATCACGAACATGGTAAAGTTGGCTAAACAGTACAACGTACCGGTCTTAAAGGTAACCGAAACGCTGCCCGCCAACCAAACTTACGAAAGCTGGATGTTAAGTCAGTACCAGCAGTTAGCTAAGATCCAAAAACAGCGTTAATTGAAGGGCCCTTAATTTGGACGCCTAACCATAAAAGCCATCATTATTCCCCGAGCGGAGAATAATGATGGCTTTTCAATTCAACGAAACCAATTTACGTTCTAATTTTAAATACTAATGCTCATCCTTCGTCGTTTGGCGGCCGTCACGCAACATTAACGCGAGTACCAACCCAACAATCTCGATGCCTAACATCATCCAGAACACGACGTGGTAACCGTGTAAGTTTGCGGCTAAACTAGGAACACCGGCTTTTAACTGGCTAGCCGTTACGTTAGAGAGAACTAACGTGGCGACGGCCACCCCGGCCGAACCCAGAATTTGCCGAACCGTTGTAATCACGGCCGTTCCGTGGGAAATCAACTCGTTAGGAAGCGAGTTAGCACCCAACGTAACCGCGGGCATCATAACAAAGGCGTTCCCACCTTCGATCAGCGCCGCAATTAGGATCATCGTTACTAGGTTAAGTTGCGCCGTCACTACGGCGAGAATCAACCATCCTAATACGATCATTCCCATACCGAGTAACATAATCTGCTTATACCCGATTTTTTCAGCCAAGCGCCCCGTGAGCGGGTTCAAAATACTGAGGAACACCGCGCCGGGAACTAACGACATCCCCGAAACAAACGGTGACACCTTCAAGACCCCTTGGTAATACAGTGGGAAGATGATCGTCACCACGATCAGTGCGACGTAGGAAATCGCCGTTAGAAAAATGGCTAAATCATAGTTAAAGGTCTTCAAAACGCGAAGCTCCAGTAACGGCGTTTCCAAATGAAACTGACGGTACGTAAAGTAGGCGACGGCTAGGACTGAAACGATGAGTAAGACCCAGCCGAAAGTCCAGTTAACGTTTGGTTTGCCGATTTCATTTACGACGTATAAAATACCCGCAAACCCAAGCAGGGTCACAATTGAAATCAGATCTAGTTTAGACGGTTTGTTGACCATCACGTCTTTAATCGTCACAAAGCTAAGAAAAATCAAAATAGTTGCGACCGTAATGAAAACGGCAAATAAACCGTGCCAGTCGGTAAACTTTAAAACGACCCCCGAAATAATGGGACCCGATGCCAAGGCCGAACCCATGACTAGGCCCGCGACCCCCATCGTGGTACCGCGTTTTTCCTCGGGCGTGATCGTCAATAGAATGGATTGGTAGGATGGGAACAGGACTCCCACCGCTGCCGCTTTGATCAGCCGCCCAACCATCATAACTTGAAAGTTCGGTGCAAAGTAAATAATAATGGAGCCGGCGTCAAATAGAACCAACACCGTTAAGAATAATTTCTTAAACCCAATGTTATTTAATAGCCAGGGACTGACCGGCATTAACACCACCATCGTCAGCATAAACCCGGTGGTCAGCCATTGGACCGTTGACGCTGAAATACCAAAATCACGCATGAAGGTCGGGTAAACCGTGGACAACGACGATTGACTGATCGACATGGTCCACGTCCCGGTCAATAACGTAAAAATGAACCAAAACCGTCGCCGACCCGTCAAGGTCACCGTTTGATCGGTTGCATTCATCATAATTCCCCCTCTTACTTTAGAACAGTTATTAACTATCACAATCCATTGTACCATTCTAAGTTTCGATGTACAGGGATAGTCGCATGGTTAGTTAATAAAAATTTGCTAGACCATTTCAATAAAGTTTGGCTACATAAAAAAAGACTTGGGCACAATGTATCCCAAGTCGGTTAATTTATCTTCCATATAGTAGCGTGCAGCTGCTTAATCGGCTAACATCGCCGCACTAACTGCCTGCATTTTTTCTTTTTCGCTATCAGTTGGCTGAGCAACCTTCATTTTCTTTAGTGCGATGACTGCCCGGTACTGAAGTTCGGCCACGTTAATGTCATCCCGCAGATCATAATGGGTAATCGTGACGTACGCGGAGTTCTCGTAAATTTTTTCCACTTTCGCATAGAAATCGTGATCGGTATTGCCATTCTTCTGGCACTTAACCCGGTCTCCCACAGTAATATTAGCCATTACCATCACTCCACTTCATAAAATATGCTAATAACATAGCACTTAATGCTGGTAATAACAATTATTGGTCCCGAATTTACATTCTTTTTACATCGTTACGACGGTCAACGTTCAAATTAAACGTCCACTAAAAAAAGTGGTGCGCGCCGCACCACTTTCAAAACCTTATCATCAATTTGAATTACGATTTACGGCGGTACCCAACCAAACCAAGCAGGGTCAACAACGTCGCACCCACTAATGACCAGGCACCACCACGAGTCGTTTCATTGGTTTGTGGCAGGTCGGTTGCGGCAGCGGCGGGCGTCTTGGTTTGCTGATTAGCCGTTGTTGCATTCACGCTGGAAACATCGTCATGGTTAGTATCCGTTGTTGTCCTAACACGGGTAGTCAGACCGTCTGCCTGTGTCGTCGACGTCCCCGTTGAATGTCCCGGTTTATTTGGCTCAACCGGATCGACTGGGTCAACCGG
Organism: Lactiplantibacillus garii; assembly: GCF_003885105.1. Classification (GTDB taxonomy): domain Bacteria; phylum Bacillota; class Bacilli; order Lactobacillales; family Lactobacillaceae; genus Lactiplantibacillus; species Lactiplantibacillus garii. The sequence continues at coordinate 3,824 of NZ_QWZQ01000017.1, read as the reverse complement.
GTCAACCGGATCGACCGGGTCAACTGGGTCAACTGGGTCAACCGGGTCAACTGGGTCAACCGGGTCAACCGGGTCAACTGGGTCAACTGGGTCAACTGGGTCAACTGGATTAGCCGTGTAAGTCACCGTCACGACCAGATCCTGACTATCCGCCATCACGTTAGTAATTGCAGCTACGGTGTCCTGATCCGGATGGTAACCGGTAATGATCGGTGACGCCACCGCCGCAAAGGTTGTTGAATCGGCCGTCCACGCGTCCCAAGTTACGGTGTTCGTCACGAGATCCCGGTAGCCCCGCCGCGTAAAGGTCAATTGGGCAACGTGATCCGCCGCCGCAGACTGACCATTTGCGTATACGTAGCGAATGGTCCGGGTGACCGTTTTACTTTCTGCAGGTACGCTCACAAAGTTATGTTTTAAATGAACGTTAAACGTCTGGGTCCCGTCGTTATAGGTAACACCATTTTCCGGGTAATCATCACTCACCAGAACGTAGCCTAAACCTTCATAAAACCGAATGAGTTCCGCCGTACTGAAATTTGCTTGCGTCCCTTCATCCCCACTCACCGTCTTAGCAGTGAGGGCTTTTCCCGTGGTATCATCAATAAAATTGATTGTGACGGTTCCTTCAGCCTTAATAACCCGGTAAACGTACGTCACCGTCCCACCGGCAGCGGTCAACGTGCCGTTAGCCACCAGTCCATTATTAGCCACCCGGACAAATTCATAACCACTAATGGTTTTCTGTTTTGTTTGGTACTCCTGACCAACCCACTGACCATTCGGATAGGTTGCTTCACCCGTTACCAAAACATTGCCGTTTTCATCCACGTAGTTCACCGTGACTTTGCCAGCAGCTTGCCGATAAATATAGGTCACCGTCCCACCAGCAGCGGTCAACGTACCGTTAGCCGCCAGTCCGTTACCTGCTACCCGTAAAAATTCATAGCCGGTAAATTGCTTTTGGTCAGTGGTGTACTGATTGCCAACGAATAGTCCGTTCGGGTAAGTGGCCTCGCCAGTACCTAGCACGTTGCCAGCTTCGTCCACGTAGTTGATGGTCACTTTACCCGCCGTTTGCTTATAAATGTAGGTCACCGTTCCGCCACTAGCATTCAGGATCCCATTTGCGGCTAAGCCGGTACTATCGATTCGATCAAACTGGTACCCAGCAATCGTTTTGGGTGCACTAGAGTAGTCTTGACCGACCCACTGACCATTCGGGTAAGTGGCTTCACCCGTTGCCAAAATGTTCCCATTTTCATCCACATAGTTCACCGTGACCTTACCAGCGGCCTGGCGATAAACATAGGTCACCGTTCCACCACTGACGGTCAACGTCCCGTTGGCCGCTAAACCGCTGCTCGCCACCCGGACAAATTCGTAGCCGGCAAAGTTCTGCTGTTCCGTGACGTAGGTCTGTCCGACCCACTGACCATTGGGATACGTCGCTTCACCCGTTTTCAGCACGTTGCCAGCTTCATCCACGTAGTTCACCGTAACTTTACCAGCGGCCTGACGATAAACGTAAGTCACCGTTCCACCGTTCAGCGTTAACGTGCCGTTAGCGGCCAAACTATTACTACTCAAACCAACTAGTTCGTAGCCGACAAAGTTCTCAGCTTGCGTCGTATAGCTTTTGCCGACCCACTGACCGTTGGGGTACGTTGCCTCACCCGATTTCAGCACGTTACCAGCTTGGTCCACGTAGTTCACCGTAACTTTACCGGCCGCAACGGGATCGGCTTCTTGCCAAATGTAAGTTACGTTTCCCGTTGGAATCGTGCTATTCACACTGTATAAGTTCATCAGGTCGGCGCTACTCCCCGTCTTTTCCTTAGTGGCCGCGACCCAGTTACCGTTAGCATCCTTTTTGGCAACGACCCAATTACCAGTGTAGTCCCCACTCGTTGGAATAGTTGGTAACCCGGCGTCCCGTGTTCCAACCAATAACCGGGACTGGTCACTGAGGGTCAAAGTTTTCAGACTAGTAGTTCCTAATAGGGCGTTCCACACACCATTTTCCTTCAATTGGGTCAGGTTAAAGCCGGATAGATCAAGTTCCACCAAGCTGCTATTACCCGCAAACATGTTAGCAGCTTGCGTAATAACCGCCGTCTGCCACCCTGTAAAGTTGACCCGCGTTAAATTGGGACAGTTATTAAACATGCCACCAACCGACATCAGGTTAACCGGACGCCACCGACTTAGGTCGAGACTTTGAAGGGGCGTATTTGCGAACATGTTATCCATTTGCGTGACGTTCCCAACGTTCCAATTTTGAACCGGAATATTTCGTTCGTCGGTCACGTTGTTGGAAGAAAATAAGGACGTCATTACCGTTACTTTGCTGGTATCCCAGTTTTGAATGCCCGTAAAATCTGAAATTTTATTACCTGAGAACATGCCGCTTAGACTCGTCACGTTGCTCGTATCAATGTATTCCAGACCCGTAATCTTGGTAATCGGCTTAATGATCGGTTGGATTTGCTTAAAAAACGCGTTGACAAGGGTGCCACCCGTCACGGTAATCGGTCCCGTAATGTTAACGGTCGTGACCGTCCGCCAATAATTACTTTTGACCCAGGAATTGGCGTCACCAGCCACGGATTCCCACGTCCCACTGTTAATCGTTAAAACACCCGTATCGTCAATGGTCCAGCTACTCCCATTAGCGACCGATAACGTCTTTGCGTCGACGACCGTCGCTTTGGTCTTCGCCACTGCCCGGGCCTTTTTAGCCGGAGCTGACGAAACGACTGGCGCTTTTTGTTCAGATGACGTTGGGTCAGCGGGTACCGCTGACTCAGCCTTGTCCGGGGTATTTGCCGGTGCCGGTTCCACAACTTTATCCGTAGTCGCAAGCTGTTCCGATTGTTCATCACTGGTAGCTGAAACTGTTGATTCCGTACTGGTGGATTCGGGTTCGGTAGAACCACTTACCGGTTCTGACTTGGGTGTACTACTAGTCGGTTCCGTACCCGACACAAGGGTAGTTGAATCCTGTTTATCAGTTGGCGTAACCGGATCAATTTGCGTTGACTGTTGCGCAGATTGCGGCGCGGCTTCGGAAGTTGCTAACTTCGCCGTAGTTGATGGCTCCCGATTCGTTTGAGATGCTGAGGCAGTTGGGCTAGCAACCGTTGCAGAGGTGACTGCGGTGTCAGTTTTCGCAACGGTTGCCGCGGGTACTTCCGTTGCCACCGTTTCTGCCGCTTGGTTGGCTGCGCTTACATTTTCTCCCATATCCGCACTAGCGACCAGTACGCCGCTTGCGAGTGTCGCGACGGTCATTCCGGCAAATAGCCAAAGTTTACCTTTTTTGTACATCTTATAGTGTAATTTATCATTTACTAACCTCATAATGGTCCCCTCCATTTTAGTGAATAATAAGTTGCAAGCTACCTATGATGTTTATTTACATTAACTAAATTCATTCAAGCATTGCTTTAAAATTTGTTAATATTAACTATTCGTTTATAAATCATTCTCAAAAATAATTATTTGTTAAAACAGTTAATTGTAATAATAAACAACTACCTACATCTTCATATGCTATCATAGGGATTTCAATATCACCACTAATGACACCAATCGCATCCTTATTCTCATTTTCCATTAATTAACCAAAAAACGCCGCTTGTTGCCGTTTCTTCACGGTTAACGAGCGGCGTTCAGCTGAATAATTTTAGGATATAAAAAAGGAACCAGCCGCAGCTGATTCCTAACTTTGCATGGCAACGTCCTACCCTCGCAGGGAGCGATCCCCCAACTACTCTCGGCGCTAAGAAGCTTAACTTCTGTGTTCGACATGGGAACAGGTG
>NZ_QWZQ01000016.1 GCF_003885105.1 Lactiplantibacillus garii | reverse complement strand
TCGGGTGCGACCGGTACTCTTTTTTATTTTCCATTATATCAAAAGCCAGTCCGGAAAAATCCGAAGATTTTTCCAGACTGGCTTTGTTTTTAGAGACTTATGTCACAGCCTCGTTTTTGTGTAAAAATGGAATAACGAAATGTTCGGCTTTACTAATATAAATAAATTTATCACTGAGGCAAACGTCAAAGCTGAGTTCAGGCCGACTTAATCGGGCTAGCCGGTGATTTAATAAGGAAAACACCGAAATTAGTTGGTTAGTAAGCTTAATCGCCAATTTAATAAACACGAACATTAAAATGTTAATTTATCAATAAAGTTAAGAAATTCGTTGACAGTCCGAACAATGGTTGCTAAACTATTGGTGAAAACAAGGAAAGAGGGATCGAGATGGCAAAAGTTGGTTTAGTAATGGGTTCGATTTCCGATTGGCCGACCATGCAAGTGGCCGCGCAACAGTTAGATGCACTGGGTATCACCTATGAACGGCACGTGATTTCAGCGCACCGCATGCCACGGACGTTGCAAGCGTACGGTGAACAGGCGGTAGCAAATGACCTACAAGTCATCATTGCGGGAGCCGGGGGTGCGGCGCACTTACCAGGAATGCTTGCGGCTAACACGGTTTTGCCCGTAATCGGGGTTCCAATTAAGACCCGGGCCCTGAACGGGATGGACTCCCTACTTTCAATCGTGCAAATGCCCGGCGGTGTCCCGGTAGCTACAATGGCAATCGGGGAAGCCGGTGCCAAGAACGCGGCGTTGATGGCGGCCCAGATTCTCGGTTTGCAGGATGCCCGGGTTCAACGAGCAGTTAGTGATTTTCGCGACCAACAACGGCAGGAGGCTGAACAAAGTGAACGCCAATTCTAAACGGGTGATTTTACCACCGGCCACCATTGGAATCGTTGGTGGCGGTCAACTAGGTCAAATGATGGCGCTGAGTGCTAAGGCGATGGGCTATCACGTCGGCGTATTGGATCCCACGCCCCAAGCGCCGGCTGCTCAGGTAGCAGATTTTCAAGTTACGGCGGATTATCAGGACCAGGGGGCTTTGATGGACCTCGCCAAACGCAGCGACGTCTTAACTTATGAATTTGAAAACGTGGACGAAGCGGCCCTGAAGGCGGCCCAACAATTTGCGCAACTACCACAGGGGACCGAGTTATTACATATAACTGGGAACCGCCTCAACGAGAAACAATTTTTACACGATCACGGTATTCCGGTAACACCGTTCGCACCGGTTCATGATCGGCAATCCTTAAATTACGCACTGAACCGGGTCGGCACGCCGGCCATCCTTAAAACGGTTACGGGGGGGTACGATGGTCACGGTCAAACCGACTTGAACCAACCAGTCGTCACACCCGGGGCGGCGGCGTTGATCGACCACCCGTGCATCCTTGAAGCCCGGCAAGAGTTTCGCGCGGAAGTATCCATTATGGTGACTAGAAGCGCAGGCGGAGTCGTTACCACCTTCCCATTGGTTGAAAATCGTCATCAGCACCATATTTTGCACACGACGATCGCCCCGGCCAACGTTCGGCCGAAAGTGCACGACGCGGCTCGAAAGATTGCGGTTTCAATTGCGGACGCGTTACAGCTGCGCGGGGTGTTAGGAATTGAATTTTTCGTACTACCGGATGATACGTTACTCGTTAACGAACTCGCCCCACGACCTCACAATTCCGGGCACTATACGATTGAAGCTTGCAACGTTTCTCAGTTTGAAGCCCACATTCGTAGTATTTGTGGGCTGCCGATTCCGCCGGTCGTACAGACCTCGCCGGCCGTCATGCGGAACTTATTGGGGACGGACTTGACGGTTGCCCGCGAACACTTGGTGGAACACCCCGAGTGGCACTTCCATGATTATGGTAAGGCGGAAATTAAACCGCAACGTAAGATGGGACACGTCACCGTTTTAAATCAGAACATTGACACGGCACTAGCATCTTTGGACCTCTTGAAGGGAGAACAATAGGCATGACAACGACGGTTAAAAAGGGCGAATTATTATATACCGGTAAAGCAAAGGAAATGTACGCTACTAACTACCCGGAAGTTTTATGGGTAGAATACTTAGATCAAGCGACCGCGCTCAACGGTAAGCGGAAGGTTGCGGTTGAAGAAAAGGGGTTGCTGAATAACCGTATTTCTAGTCTGATTTTTAAAGATTTAGCGCAACACGGCATTCAAAACCACTTTATTGAACAACTTTCCGACCACGTTCAACTGGTTCGTAAGGTCAAGATGATCCCGTTGGAAACGGTCGTGCGGAACGCGGCTTCTGGCAGCTTTGAACGGAAGTTTGCGACGCCCCACTTGATGACGTTTGAGCGGCCGGTTTTGGAATTCTTTTACAAAAGTGACGCCTTGGATGACCCGTTTATTAACGACTCTCAAGTGGCGGCCCTTAAGGTGGCCGACGCCGCGACGGTTGCAGAAATGAAGCGCCAAGCGCTGTTGGTCAACACCCGGTTACAAGCCATTTTTGCCGAGATGAACGTCCAACTAGTGGACTTTAAAATTGAGTTTGGGTTAACCGCGGCTGGACACGTTTTACTAGCCGATGAGATTTCACCGGACAGCTGTCGTTTAGTAGATAAAGCGACGCAGAAATCTTTGGATAAGGACGTTTTTCGTAAAAATTTAGGGGATTTAACGACCGTTTATCAGGAAGTTTTAAAACGGCTCGCATCCGTTGAGGGGGACCAACAATAATGTACTTAGTAAAAATTTACGTCACGTATAAACAATCGATCCTTGATCCCAAGGGAGAAGCGGTCAACGACGCACTGCACCGGCTCGGTTATCAAAACGTGGAGAGCGTGGAGCTCGGCAAGTATTTTGAAATTAAACTGCGTGCCGACGATCGTCCGGTGGCTGCCGAAGTTGATGAGATGTGTGACCGCCTGTTAGCTAACGTGAACATGGAAACTTACCGTTACGAAATTACCGAGATGGAGGCGTTATAGCCATGAAATTTGCCGTACCCGTATTTCCCGGTTCAAATTGTGATCATGATATGGTCAACGCGTTACGGGATGTTTTGAAAATGGAAGCGGACCTCGTCGCTGCGAGTACCACGACGTTGGACGGTTACGACGCCGTCATTTTGCCCGGGGGCTTTTCGTACGGTGACTACTTACGCAGTGGGGCAATCGCACGCTTTGCACCGGTCATGGACGCCGTTAAGGCCTTTGCTAACGCGGGCAAACCAGTTATGGGCATCTGTAACGGCTTCCAAATTTTGACGGAAGCTGGTTTGTTGCCCGGTGCGTTGCAGGCTAACCGGTCGTCCAAGTTTATTTGTAAAACGAGTGACTTAGTCGTTAAAAATAATCAAACCCGGTTCTCAAGTGCTTACGCTGCCCAAGCGCACATCCAGTTACCCATTGCGCACGGTGAAGGTAATTATTACTGTGACGCCGCCACGTTGGCCGATTTAAAGGCCCACCACCAAATTGTCTTTGAATACGTTGATAACCCGAACGGGAGTACGGCCAACATTGCCGGAATTATTAACCGGGCGGGCAACGTACTGGGCATGATGCCCCACCCAGAACGGGCGGTTGAAACCATTTTGGGCTCAACTGACGGACTTGGTATTTTTGAATCACTGATCACCAGTCAAAAGGAGGCCACCCATGCTTAAGCAAACTGAATTGACACCGACCCAGTTGCGGGATTCGAAAGCGTACCGCGAGTGGGGACTGACGGATGCCGAATACCAGCTCTTAACGGATGACGTTTTAGGACGGTTGCCGAACTATACGGAGGCCGGGTTGTTTTCCGGCATGTGGAGCGAACACTGCTCTTACAAAAATTCGAAGCCGGTACTGAAAAAGTTCTGGACCCAGGGTGAACAAGTTCTGGAAGGCCCCGGTGAAGGAGCGGGAATCATCGACATTGGTGATGGTCAGGCGGTCGTTTTTAAGGCTGAAAGTCATAACCACCCGTCCGCCGTGGAACCGTACGAAGGGGCGGCTACCGGCGTTGGTGGGATTATTCGTGATATTTTTTCAATGGGCGCGCGGCCCATTGCGCTGCTTGATAGTTTGCGTTTTGGGGAACCTAACGATGCCCACACCAAATACTTAATTTCACAAGTAGTTGCCGGCATCGGTGGTTACGGTAACTGCATTGGTATTCCGACCATTGGTGGTGACACCGTTTTTGACGCGAGTTATCAAAAAAATCCGCTGGTCAACGCCATGTGCGTTGGAATTTTGAACCAAAAAGACATCCAAAAGGGCCAGGCGACCGGGATTGGAAACAGCGTCATTTACGTGGGCGCAAAAACCGGACGCGACGGGATCAACGGGGCGTCGTTTGCCTCGGCGGAATTTAATGATCAAAAGGATACCCAACGTTCGGCCGTTCAGGTTGGCGACCCGTTCATGGAAAAACTTCTAATGGAAGCTTGCTTGGAAGTCATTCATGACCACCGGGACGTGTTGATTGGGATTCAAGACATGGGCGCGGCCGGGTTAGTTTCTTCGTCCGCTGAAATGGCCTCTAAGGCCGGCAGTGGTCTGGAGTTAAACCTTGATTTAGTCCCACAACGGGAAACTGGAATGACACCGTTTGAACTGATGCTGTCCGAATCACAGGAACGGATGTTGCTGTGTGTCAAGGCCGGCGCGGAAGCGGAAATTTACCAGGTATTCGAAAAATACGGCTTGGACGCGGTGACGATCGGTAAAGTGACGGCCGGACACCAGTACCAGTTGTTTCACCACGGGAAGTTAGTGGCGGACGTGCCGGTTGACGCGTTGGCGACGAAGGCCCCGGTCTACCAGCGGGAAAAGAAACGACCAACCCGTTTGAACCAGCAGAGTCATCACCAATTTATGCCCCGGATCGTGGACGCGACCGGGACGCTGAAAAAAATGTTACAGCAGCCGACGATTGCGTCGAAAAAGTCGTTATATGAAACTTATGATTCACAGGTGCAGACGAACACGGTCGTTAAACCGGGGTCGGACGCCGGGGTCATTCGCATCCGTCACACGGATAAGGCTTTGGCCGTCACGACCGACGTGAACGGTCGCTACCTGTACTTAAATCCGCGGGTCGGGGGTGAAATTGCGGTGGCCGAAGCGGCGCGCAACATCGTGGCTTCCGGTGGGTTACCGTTGGGCATTACCGACTGCTTAAACTACGGTAATCCGGAAAAGCCGGAGCAGTTCTACGATCTAGACGAATCCGCCATGGGAATTGCCCGGGCTTGCCAGTTATTTAATACGCCGGTCATCTCCGGCAACGTTTCGTTAAATAACGAGTCCAACGGTGAGGCGATTTACCCAACGCCAATGATTGGGATGGTTGGGTTGATCAAACACCAAAAGGACATTACGACTCAGGACTTTAAACACGCAGGCGACGCGGTTTACGTTTTGGGTGACACCGGTGCCGATTTTAACGGCAGCGAGTTACAAAAAATGTTGACGGGGACGATTGCCGGTGAATTATTCGACTTTGATTTAGTGACTGAAAACCAGAATCAACGGTTACTGTTGCGGGCCATTCAAAAGGGATTAGTCGCGAGTGCCCACGACGTTTCGGAGGGCGGTCTGATTACGACCATTGCGGAGTCTTGCTTTGGTAACGGCTTCGGGGTGGCGTTAAAGAGTTCCCTACCGGCGGCCGAGTTCTTTGCTGAGACCCAGTCACGCTTTGTCATTTCCGTAACGCCGGAAAACCGGGCAAACTTTGAAAGCTTAATGGAACCGTACGCGACCTACCTTGGTCAGACTACGGCCGATGACCGGCTGTTTGTTCAAACCGGTGACCAGAATTTTGATTTGCCCGTTAGTTTTGCGAAACAGCTTTGGGAAGGGGCCTTACCATGCCTACTGAAGTAAAGGGTTTAAATGAGGAGTGTGGGTTGTTTGGTGTCTGGGGTTCGCCAGACGCCGCCCAGTTGACCTACTTTGGACTGCACGCGTTGCAACACCGTGGTCAGGAAGGCGCTGGCATTACCGCGAATGATCACGGGACCCTGGCCTCGGAACGGGGACTCGGCTTATTAGCGGACGTCTTTCGTGATCCGAGTCGGTTAGCACGGTTGAGTGGTAACGCCGCGGTTGGCCACGTTCGTTACGCGACGGCCGGTAATCACGGGTTGGAAAATATCCAACCGCTCGGGTTTAACTTTAGTGATTGTCAATTTGCGTTAGCCCACAACGGTAATTTGACGAACGCGGTAACGCTCCGGCGTCGCTTGGAAATGCACGGTGCGATTTTTCACGCCAGTTCCGACAGCGAAATTTTGATGCACTTGATTCGGCGCAGTCCCGCGGCCACGCTAACGGACCAGTTGAAGGATGCGCTTCGTCAAGTTCACGGGGGCTTTGCCTACTTATTGTTGACCAATGACCGCTTATTTGCGGCCCTAGACCCGAACGGTTTTCGACCGTTAGTCGTGGGCCAATTGCCGAGCGGTGGCTACGTAGTATGTAGTGAAACTTGCGCCCTCGACGCGGTTGGGGCGACCTTTATCCAGGACGTTCAACCCGGTCAGTTACTAACCATTGACGATGAGGGGTTAAAAATTGATCATTACACCACCGATACCCAGCTAGCCATTTGTTCCATGGAGTACATTTACTTTGCGCGGCCGGATTCCAATATTCACGGGGTCAACGTTCATTCCGCCCGTAAACGAATGGGCGCCCGGTTAGCACAGGAACAACCGGTTGACGCCGACATCGTGGTCGGGGTTCCGAACTCATCACTGTCGGCCGCAACGGGTTACGCCGAGGCTAGTGGCTTACCTTATGAAATGGGTTTAATTAAGAACCAGTATTCTTCACGGACGTTCATTCAGCCTACGCAAGCTTTACGTGAGCAGGGTGTCCGGATGAAACTATCCGCCGTGAAGGGGGTGGTCGCTGGTAAGCGGGTCGTTTTGATCGACGACTCCATCGTTCGGGGGACGACCAGTAAACGGATCGTTAAGCTATTAAAGGATGCTGGGGCTAAGGCCGTCCACCTGCGCATTGCGTCACCGCCATTGCGGTACCCGTGTTTTTACGGCATCGACATTCAAACGACCCGTGAATTGATTGCGGCGCAACAAACGATTCCTGAAATGTGTGCCACCTTTGGGGCTGATTCCTTAGGGTTCTTAAGCGAGCGCGGCGTTATCGACGCGGTTGGTTTAGACGTCGACGCGCCGTACGGGGGACTATGTATGGCCTACTTTAACGGTGACTACCCAACGCCGCTATACGATTACCAAGCAGAATACGACGAAGAAATTAAACAATTACAAGCGAAACAAAAGGGGTGATCCAGTGAGCGATGCGTATAAAAAAGCGGGGGTCGACATCAACGCCGGCTACGAAGTTTTAAAAACGGTCAAAAAGATGAGCGGTAATACCCAGCTGGGCGCCTTTGGCGGGTTGTTTCCCCTTAGTCAAACGAGTGTTAGCAATGATCCGGTCCTGGTGGCCGGTACCGACGGTGTGGGCACCAAGCTACTAGTGGCGATTGCCGCTGACCAACACGATACGATTGGGATTGACTTAGTCGCAATGTGTGTGAATGATATTTTGGCGCAGGGGGCTCTCCCCCAGTTTTTCCTCGATTATCTGGGACTCGGTCACACCGACCAGCAACGGGTCAAAGCAATCCTTGCGGGAGTGGTCGCTGGTTGTGAACAGGCCCACGCTAAACTGATTGGTGGGGAAACGGCTGAAATGCCGGATATGTATGGTCAGGCCCACTACGATTTGGCCGGTTTTGCGGTCGGAATTGCCGACCGGGCCGCACTCCTCAGTCCAGAAAACGTGCTCGCCGGTGATGTCTTGATTGGGTTACCGTCCAACGGGTTGCATTCTAACGGGTTCAGCTTGGTGCGGGACATATTATTTAAACAACACCAGTTCAAGTTAACCCACGTTTTTGCTGAGTTGGGCCACGACTTGCAAACCGAACTGTTGCGGCCCACAAAGATTTACGTGGACGCCGTGGCACCGCTGCTTAAAGCTAAAGCGGTCGCTGGTATTGCGCACATTACGGGGGGCGGTTTGATTGAAAACGTCGCCCGGGCGTTACCGGCAGGCCTGAGTGCCCAGCTGGATAACGGGACTTGGCCGGTTCCGCCAATTATGCCCCTCTTGGCTGAGCTGGGGGACCTGACTACGGCTGACTTACGAGCGACTTTTAATTTGGGCTTGGGGATGGTCCTAATTGTTCATCCTGACAAACTCGCGGCCGTGACCGCTAGTCTCAGCGCAGGTAACCAACCGTTTTACCAGGTCGGTACCGTAGCGACGGGCAACCAACCAGTCGTTTTTAGGGAGGCACAGCATGACTAAAACGATTGCGATTTTTGCTTCCGGCAACGGGACGAACTTTGTGGCGCTGCAACGGGCCGTGGTGGATCGCCAGTTACCCGTAAACGTTGGACTGTTAGTTTGTGACCAGCCCAACGCGCCGGTAATCAAAAAGGCTCAGGCCGTTAACGTTCCCGTCTTGATCGTCAATTTTCACGATTACCAAAATAAGGCCGCGGCCGAAGCCATTATCTTGACGGCGTTGCAGGCGCGGCACGTGGACGCCGTTCTACTGGCGGGGTACATGCGGATTATTGGACCAACCCTGTTGGACGCTTATCCGCATAAAATTATTAACTTACACCCCGCGTTACTCCCGCATTTTCCCGGTCGGCACGGTATTGAAGACGCCTTTGCTGCCGGCGTGAAGGAAACGGGCGTTACGATCCACTACATTGACGCGGGAATCGATACGGGTCAGATTATTGAACAACGGGTGGTGCCAGTCTACCCAACCGATACGCTAACAACGCTGGCAACTAGAATTCATGATTGTGAACACCAATTTTATCCCGACGTGTTACAAACACTCATAACTAAAGGAGCTATTTAAGATGACAAAACGTGCATTATTAAGTGTTTCCGATAAACAGGGTTTAACCGACTTTGCCAAGGGGCTGGTTGCCCTTGATTACGAACTGGTTTCGACTGGTGGAACTAAAAAAGCCCTTGAAGCAGCCGGTATTCCGGTAATTGGGATCGAAGAAGTTACTGGTTTTCCGGAAATGTTGGACGGGCGGGTCAAAACGTTACACCCGAAGGTTCACGCTGGTTTGTTAGCACGTCGCGACGTACCCGCGCACATGGCTCAATTAAAGGAAGCGGGCATTACACCGATCGACATGGTCGTGGTTAACCTGTACCCGTTTAAAGCGACAATTCAAAAACCCGACGTTACTCAGGCGGAGGCCATTGAACAGATCGACATTGGCGGACCGTCCATGTTACGCTCGGCTGCCAAAAACTTTGCGGCGGTCCTACCAATCGTAGACCCGGCCGACTACGATCGCATTTTGACCGACTTACGGGAAGATAAAGTAACGCCAGAATTGCGGCAAAGATTGGCGGCGAAAGTGTTCCAGCACACTGCCGCGTACGACGCCTTGATTGCGCAGTACTTAACGACCGATGAATTTCCGGATAAATTGACGTTAACTTACGATAAAAAACAAGCCCTGCGTTATGGTGAAAACAGTCATCAACAGGCGGCCTTTTACGAAAACGCGTTACCAACGACGTTCTCAATCACGGCGGCTAAACAGCTCCATGGTAAGGAACTTTCGTATAACAACATTAAGGATGCCGATGCGGCCTTACGCATGGTGAGTGAATACACGCAACCCGCCATCGTGGCCATGAAACACATGAACCCGTGTGGGGTGGGACTTGGTGAAACGATTGAAGCGGCTTGGGATAAAGCGTACGCGGCCGATTCCATTTCCATTTTTGGCGGCATCATTGCGTCGAACCGGCCGGTTGATTTAGCCACCGCCGAAAAGATGCACGCGCTGTTCCTCGAAATTATCATTGCACCAAGTTTTGACGACGACGCCTACGAAGTTCTGGCTAAGAAGAAGAATCTACGACTACTAACGGTCGACTTTGATCAAGCGCACACCGCTGATAAATTTGAAACGATTTCGGTGGGCGGTGGTTTGTTACGGCAAGAAGTCGACAACGCTTTCGAAACGCCGGCCGACTTTACCGTTGTGACCAAGACACAACCGACCGCGGCCCAATTAAAAGCCTTGGCATTTGGTCAACAAGTTGTGAAACACGTTAAGAGTAACGCCATCGTGGTCACAACTGCCGACCGGACCCTGGGCGTGGGTTCGGGTCAAATGAACCGAATCGATTCGACGAAGATTGCCATTAAAAAGGCCATGAGTAAACCCGGTTACGAAAACGCCATTTTAGCCTCCGACGCGTTCTTCCCGATGGATGATTGCGTGGAATACGCCGCCCAGCACGGCATTCGGGCCATTGTTCAACCCGGCGGTAGTATTCGTGATAAAGATTCGGTTGCAATGGCTGACCGTTACGGGATTGCCATGGTAACGACCGGCGTCCGGCACTTCCGTCATTAATTGAAAGGTGGCAAACCATGGCTAAAGTTTTAGTAGTTGGTAATGGCGGTCGTGAGCACGCCATCGCTAAGCAAATGTTAGCTAGTCCCCAAGTGACGGCGGTCTACTGTGCGCCGGGGAATCCGGGGATGCGGTTGGATCACATTCAGACCGTGGCCATTAACGAGATGGATTTTACGGCGTTAGCGGAGTTTGCCCGTCAGAACACGATCAGTCTGACCTTTATTGGGCCGGAAGTCCCCCTGGCGGCCGGTATTGTGGATTACTTTCAGGCGGCCGGCTTAGCTGTTTTTGGTCCGCACCAAGCAGCCGCGCGGTTGGAAAGTTCCAAGGTTTTTGCAAAGGAATTTATGGCCAAACACCACATTCCAACGGCGGGGTACCGACTATTTCATAACTTGGACGACGCGTTAACGGACAGTGCGCGGCGAGGTTTACCCCAGGTTATTAAAGTGGATGGCCTGGCTGCGGGGAAGGGTGTGACCGTGGCAACGAGTGCCGAGCAGGCGCGTGACGCGTTGACCCGTGCGTTTGAGACCACCGATACCGTTTTGATTGAAGACTTTGTTGCGGGTTTTGAATTTTCCCAAATGGTACTGGTTGGTGGGAACCATTACGTCCTTTTGCCGACCGCGCAGGACCATAAACGCTTAGACGATGGTGATCGGGGTCCTAATACTGGTGGAATGGGAGCTTACTCACCGGTCCCCCAAATCACACCGGCAGTTCTTCACCAAACCGTTCAAACCATTATTGAACCGACAATTGCCGGGTTGAAGGCGGACGGGTTAAGCTTTGAAGGGGTGATTTACGTTGGTGGTATTTTGACACCGGCTGGTCCGCAAGTCATTGAATACAATTTACGACTGGGTGATCCGGAAACGCAGATTCTCTTACCACAACTTCAAAGTGATTTTTACCAGGTTATCATTGATCTCTTACAGCACCGCCAACCGGTAGCCCGGTGGCAGAGCGGCTCAACGTATTTGGGAGTTGTTTTGGCCGCACCGGGGTACCCTGGCCCCACTCAGCAGGGGGTTCCCGTGCCAACCGTTCCAGGGGCTTACTATGCCAGTGTGGCGGGGCAGCCTAATCGGTTAACCAGCGCCGGTGGTCGGCTGATGATGCTAACCGGCAAGGCTGACCAGTTGGCTACTGCGCAAGCTGCCGTTTATGAACAATTAGCACGGCTGGATTTGGGGCCGTTGGTTTACCGGCACGACATTGGTGCGAAGGGCCTTCGTCAAAAATAATTAACAAGTGCCTTGACAAAGTCCGTTATTACCACTATGATTTAATCATCATTTAATCGTAATCTAATTTTTGCGTTGAAGAGAAGAGTAGCGACCTACCAGCACAACAGCGAACCCGGATGGTGGAAACGGGTGTGTTTAACGGTGGTGAAGATGAGCTCTGAGCACGTCTGGGGGTTAACGCTCCCTGACCGGTTGCAACCGTTAGCTTGCCGGGTATCAATTGGTACCGTTAAGGTTAATTATGCAAATGATTAACGAAACTAGGGTGGTAACGCGCGAAATAAACGTCCCTTCTAATCACAGTGGTGATTGGAAGGGACGTTTTTTATGGTTAAAAATTTAGTAATCAATTAACGGGGGTCACACTTATGACAACAACTGAAACTTTTACGAACCGGACAACTTCACCATTTCGTTATGACGTGGTCGGCAGCTTTTTACGTCCACAGGCTTTAAAGACGGCACGTCAACAGTACGCGACGGGACAATTAGACGCTGCCGGGTTAAAGGCAGTGGAAGACGCTGAGATTATCAAGTTGATCCAACAACAGGAAGCCGCGGGACTCAAAGCGGTTACCGACGGGGAATTTCGGCGGAGCTGGTGGCACCTAGACTTTTTCTGGGGGCTACAAGGCATTACTAAGAAGACGTTGGATCAAGGGTACGTTTTTCACGATGAAGAGACCCGGGCTGAATCCGCCTACGTTAGTGGTAAAATTGACGGCCATAACCACCCGTTTGTGGACGCGTTCAAGTTCGTTTATGCCCACGTAAGTGATGGAATTCAGGTCAAACAAACCATTCCCGCCCCGGCCCAGTGTTTAGCGGAACTACAACGACCGGAAAACGTTGCGGCGTTACGGCAAGTCTACGCAACCGATGAAGCGGCGGTCCACGATCTCGCTGCCGCTTATCACCAAGTGTTGTTGGACTTATACGCTGCCGGTGCACGCACGGTTCAATTGGACGACTGTACGTGGGGGATGTTAGCCGGGAACCATGCTAAGGGTGCCGAAACCGGCGACGTATCCGCACGTAACGACGCGGTTTTAAACCAAAATAAGCAACTCTACTTACAAGTTAATAACGAAGCCGTTCAGGACTTACCCAGCGATTTAACGATCAATACCCACATTTGCCGTGGGAATTATCATTCTACCTGGGCATCTGCGGGTGGGTACGAAACGGTGGCCGACCCGTTGTTTAACCACGAAAATGTCCACGCCTACTACTTAGAATACGATAGTGACCGGGCCGGGGGTTTTGAACCGTTGAAACTCGTTAGTGATAACAAGCTGGTGGTTTTAGGCTTGATCACGTCCAAATCTGGTGAATTAGAAGACCGCCAAACGATCATTGACCGGATCCACGAAGCGGCTAAGTACGTTCCGTTAGACCGGCTATGCCTCAGTACCCAGTGTGGCTTTGCGTCCACCGAAGAGGGTAACATCTTAACACCCGCGCAACAGTGGGCAAAGGTGGCACTGGTGAAGTCAATTGCGGAAGAAGTTTGGGGACTAGGGGACTAGTTGAAGATAAAACAGCGGCTGTGACTTTTGTCACAACCGCTGTTTTATCTTCGAACAATTATTGTCGAAACGGGTTTCAAAAGTCAGCGGGCTCCGCTTAACCGCTAACCGACTTTTGGCACACTCTGACTACGCTTAGTCGAGTTTCGAACGCTTAAGGGTTAGATAATGGTTGCTAATTCACGGGAATTTAGCCGGAATGCGGTTGGTGAAACGCCCCGTTGTTTTTGGAACTGCTTAATGAAGTAGGTTTCATAATCGTACCCCACGGCCGCGGCAATGTCGGCTAGGCTCATCCCGGTGTGAATTAGCAGTTGATCAGCCACAGCTAGTCGGTAGTGTGCTAAATAGGTCATGGCGGTCATATTAACCCGCTCATTAAACTGCCGGTTAAGTGAGACCCGGTTGAGGTGGGCAACGTTGACTAAGTCGGCGAGCGTAATTTTGGTATCGTAATTGGTGTAAATGTAATCCAACACGTTGTCGACACTAGAAGTAACGTGTTCACGGTTGAGGTCTTCTAATACTTTAAGAATCTGAATTAAATATTTTTTGATGCGGCAGACCCAGAGGTGGTCACTTTGGGCAAAGACCTCGGTTCCAAGAATAAAAAAGAATTGGTGGAGTTTTTCAAAAAGGGCCCGCTGAAGGTGGAAAATCTTAAGGCGGGACTCTTTAGCCGTAAAACGACTCAATCCGTTCATTAATTCGGGCGTTTTGATATGGTATTCTTGGTACTTTGAATAGGGAACGGTTTTCAAAAAATCGCTTTGAAATTGAAATGCCTGTGCGGCCGGCTGCCGACTATCCGTTAATTCCCAGGTGTCGTGGGGAGTTAAAAATAGGATTACCGGTGCTTTTAAACTAACGGGGCGCTGGTTTAAATTGGCTGTTAAACTGCCGTTCGTGATAAAAATTAATTGAAGACAATTAGTTGTCATATTTTGAAAGTCAACGTGTGGTTTGAAGTCGATTTGAACATCACGTTCTTTATACCGATCATGCTGCATAAAATGCTCACTTCTTACAAAAAGTATAGTTAATCGTTACTTATTATACATTGTTTAAAAATCTAATCAACGTAGAATAAAGACTGTCATCAAGTTAATTTATTTAGGAGGTTATTACTATGACGGTAAAAGTTGCGATTAACGGTTTTGGACGGATTGGTCGGTTAGCATTTCGTCAAATGTTTGCCGCACCGGGCTACCAAGTTGTGGCAATTAACGATTTAACTGATCCCCAGATGTTGGCACACTTATTAAAACACGATTCAATGCACGGCCAGTACGAATTGGCGAAAACGGTCAAGTCGGGGCCCGACTGGATCGAAGTCGATGGTCAAAGGATTACCATCTATTCAGAAGCGGATGCCAGTCATTTACCATGGGGAACGTTACACGTGGACGTGGTACTTGAATGCACGGGGTTCTATACGTCTAAGGCGAAAGCACAGGCGCACTTGGATGCTGGCGCACAGCGAGTGGTAATTTCCGCGCCGGCTGGTAACGACTTACCAACGATTGTCTTTGGTACCAACGAGCAAACGTTAACGGCTAAGGACCGGATCATTTCCGCTGCGTCCTGCACGACGAACTGTTTAGCACCGATGACGGCGGCTTTGAACGTACTTGCCCCGATTGTAAAAGGGTATATGACTACGATTCACGCTTATACCGGTGATCAAATGACCCTGGATGGGCCGCACCGGAAGGGAGACTTACGCCGAGCCCGCGCGGCGGCCATTAATATCGTCCCCACGTCATCTGGCGCGGCTAAAGCGATTGGTTTGGTCATTCCATCATTATTGGGAAAACTAGACGGTGTTTCTCAACGGGTGCCGGTTGCGGACGGTTCGCTGACTGAATTGGTATCCGTTGTGGATGGCGACGTTAGTGTGGACGACGTGAACGGTGCCATGCGACGGGCAACCAATCAGTCGTTTGGCTATACTGAGGAAGAATTGGTTTCTAGCGACGTGATCGGGATTCGTTATGGCTCGTTATTTGATGCCACCCAGACTAAGGTAACCAGCTTGCCAAATCACCAGACATTAGTTAAAACCGTAGCGTGGTACGATAACGAGAATTCATACACTAGTCAGATGGTGCGGACGATTAAATATTTCGCAGAACTCGTTTAATGCGTGAGCAGTTGTCAATATAAAAAACGATGAGGCTGTGACAAAAGTCACAGCCTCTGTTGTATCTCCGTACAATTATTGTCGAAACGTGCGTCAAAAGTCAGCTGGCTCCGCTTAACCCCGTATGTCAAACAATCCAAACCCAGGATTATTCGCCATACGCCGTTAATGCTCACCAGCTGACCGACTTTTGGCACACTCTGATCGTTTTTTTAGGCCACGAAGGCGAAGTACAAAATGAAGACGACCATCATGGTCCACATTAACGCGTTAACTTCCCGCCAGCGCCCCTTCACGGTCATCGTGATTGGGTAAAAGATAAACCCAACGGCTAATCCTTCAGAAATGCTGTAAGTCAGGAGCATCATGATCATGGTGAAAAAGGCCGGTACCGCAATTTCAAACTTGGTCCAGTCAATGTATTGCACGTTGGACAACATCAAGATACCCACGATAATTAGTGCGGACGCGGTTACGGCCGACGTGATCACCGTTAAGACCGGTGAGAAGAAGGCAGCAATTGCAAACAAAACGGCCACGAAAACGGAAGATAAGCCGGTGCGGGCACCGACCGCTACCCCCGAGGTAGATTCCACGTAGGCGGTGGTGGGTGACGTCCCGAAGAGCGCTCCCAGAGTCGTTGCTAATGCGCCACTAAAGAGCGCCTTTCCGACGCCCTTGACTTCCCCGGTGTCGTGATTGACCATGCCAGCTTCGGTGGCGACCCCGACGAGGGTACCCGACGTATCAAATAAACCGATAATGAAGAAAGTCAAAATGACGATGATCATTTGAAACGAGTTGATGTCCGTCAGGTGGGTCAACGCCTGACCAAAAATGGGCTGAGCGCTCGGGACACCGCTAACGATCCCGGTCGGTAACGGAATGATTCCAAAGATCATGCCAACAACGGCCGTGATAAACATGCCCCAGAAAATTCCGCCGGTCACGTTAGCAGTTACGAGCATAATACCGATAATAATCCCAAAAATAGCTAATAAAACGGTTGGACTATGCAGGTTACCCAGGGCGACCGCGTTTGACTTGCTGGCAACGATGATCCCAGAAGTTTGTAAACCGGAAAAGGCAATAAACAGTCCAATCCCGGCAGAAACCGCGTACTTGAGGGCGCTGGGGATCAGATTGATCAGCTTATCGCGTAACTTAGACAGGGTCAATAAAATGAACAGAATCCCGGCAACGAACACGCCGGCCAGGGCAGTTTGCCACGGAATGTGCCATTCTTGGACCACCGTGTAGGTGAAGAAGGCGTTTAGCCCCATCCCCGGCGCGAGGGCGACCGGAAAGTTCGCAACGAGCCCCATTAATAAACAACCGACGATGGCGGCCATTACGGTCGCGGTGAAGACCGCCGTTTTGCTCATCCCGGTACTCCCAAGTAGTTCGGGGTTAACGGCTAAAATGTAGGACATCGCCAGAAAAGTGGTTAGCCCACCAACGAACTCCCGCCGGATTGACGTTCGGTTTTCCCGTAAATGAAATAGTTGCTCTAAAATAACACTCACTCCTAAATGAATAAAAAGTTAACAATCACACAATTAACCAGTATAACATACTGGTTTTGCGTGAAAAAGGGAAGTGGGTGTAACGGCCTAATTAGTGGCTAAATCGGGATTAATTTCGTTATAACGTTGTCCCCATTTAGCCATTTCAGAAATGATGGGCTCAAGACTCCTTCCCAGATCCGTTAAACGGTATTCAGTTTTGGGTGGCATGACCGGGTAGATGGTTTTTTGAATGATTCCGTCCGCTTCGAGTTCGTGGAGTTGGCGCGCCAACATTCGTGGCTGTAGCGCGGGCAGCAGCCGGTGAAAATCATGAAAGCGTAAGACGGTGTGGTGCATCAAATGGTAAATTAAAACGGCTTTCCACTTACCAGCAATAATTTGTAAGGTGCTGACAACCGGGCAGCCGGGTTCACAATCATAGCGATAACGTTGCATGTTCAATTTCCTCCTTAAAACGAGTATAGCAGGTCACGGACGTTTGCAGGTTGATGGTGTCTTTTGTGACACTTACTGACATTAATTGCAGGATTGTGTGTCCGTTGAAACGGCCTATCATGGAAAATGAAAGGGAGTTGATGATGAATGAAAGCAATTGGATTTACCAAACATTTACCAATCAGTAACGAACGAGCACTGGTGGATTTTGAAACGGCGCGGCCAGTAGCGCACGGCCACGATTTATTGGTCCATGTAACCGCGGTGGCCGTTAACCCGGTCGACGTCTTTGTATGGCGGGGACGCGGAGCTGCGAAGGAAACACCGACGATTATTGGCTGGGATGCCGTGGGGATCGTTACTGCGGTCGGAAATGCTTGTACGCTGTTTCAACCTGGAGAACGGGTCTTTTACGCCGGTTCCTTTGACCGGTCGGGTTGCGATGCGGAATACCAATTAGTTGACGAACGACTCGTGGGCCACGCCCCCGCCACGTTAACGGACGCCCAGGCGGCAGCGATGCCGCTCACTAGTTTGACGGCGTGGGAGAGCCTCTTCGAATTAATGCCCTTTGACTGGCAAAATCCTGCAGCGAACCACGCGAAGCGACTCCTGATCATTAACGCGGCCGGTGGGGTCGGATCGGTTGCAACCCAGTTAGCCCATTTAGCGGGCTTGAGGGTCATCGGGACGGCTTCACGGGCACAGTCGGCGGCTTGGGTTCAAGCAAACGGGGCCGACGTGGTGATCAACCATCATCAGGAGCTTACTCAGCAGTTGCAACAACGACAAATTACTAGTGTGGACGCCGTTTTAGAGTTGCATAATTTGACAACGTACTGGCCGGCCATCGCAACGCTGATCAAGCCGGCGGGCACCGTCGTTTCTACTACGCAGAGTAACGCCCACCTCAACTTAAATCTGATCAAAGCAAAACGGGTGCGCTTTGCCTGGGAATGGATGTATTCAAAGTCTCATTACCAAACGGCTGATATGGTGACGCAGCACCAAATTTTAGAGCAAATTAGTCAGTTATTGGACGCGGGACGGTTAAAGACGACCCTAACCAAAACGTTACGCCCAATTAATGCGGCCAATTTACGGGAAGCCCACCGACTCGTGGAAAGTGGCCGCATGCGTGGGAAGGTGGTTCTTACGAATGCCTAATTAAGGTTAATGACCGTAACGTCTAATCGGAGCGACAAAAAAACAAACTAAGCTTCTCGCACGGGGCGGAGAAAACTTAGTTTGTTTGGCTTGATGCTGGTGGAACTTAGTCTTGATTGGACTCGTTAAGCCCAACCGCTTCGTCATCGACCGTATTTTCCGCCGCGTGACGGTTAAAGAGCAGGTTGAGGAGCACCGCTGCTAGACTCCCAACGACCACCCCGTTACTCAACATGATCTGTAAAGCATTCGGTAAAAATTGGAAGATGTGGGTTTGGACGGTTACGCCTAAGCCGAGCCCAATGGAAACCGCGGAAACTAACAAGTTATTGTTATTACGGAAATCAACTTGGGCCAGCATGCGGATACCTTGAATCCCCACGATTCCGAACATCACGACCATGGCGCCGCCCAGAACCGGATCCGGAATGACGGTGGCCAGGGCCCCAATTTTAGGCAATAATCCGAGAACGACCAGAAAGGCCGCGGAGAAATAGATGGGTTTGCGCGTTTTAACTCCGGATAATTGAACTACCCCAACGTTTTCTGAGAAAGTTGAGTACGGGAAGGTGTTGAACAGCCCCCCTAAGATAACGGCGATGCCTTCCGCTCGGTAACCCCGTTTTAAGTCGTCACCCTCGATTTTTCGGCCAGTGATATCCCCCAGGGCGAAGAAGACCCCGGTCGATTCGACCATTGTCGTCAGGGAAACGAGGATCATGGTCAAAATTGAGGACCATTCAAAGTGTGGTGTCCCAAAGTAGAACAGGGTTGGCAGATGGAACCAGCTAGCTTCGGCGACCGGTTTTAAGGAGACCATCCCGAACGCGCCGGCAACTAAGGTTCCGGCTAAGATGCCAATCAGGATGGAAACCGACTTCATGAAGCCCTTGGCAAAGACGCTAATGAGTAAGATGATGGCAATCGTTAAAAATCCAATGCCGAGCGCCGGCAGGTTACCAAAATCTTTAGCGGTCGCGTCACCGCCACCTAAGTTTTGAAACGCGACGGGAATTAACGTGAAACCGATAATGGTAATCAGTGAACCGGTCACAACCGGTGGAAAAAGGTGTTTGATTTTAGAAAAGAGTCCGGCAATTAGAAAAATAAAAATTCCGGCGCCAATAATGGAACCGTACATGGTCCCTAAACCGTACGTTTTCCCGATTTCAATCAACGGGTTGACCGCCTGAACGGCACACCCTAAAACGACTGGTAACCCGATCCCGGTGACCGGGGTACGTTTTAATTGTAAGAACGTGGCAATCCCACACATGAAAATATCGATTGAGACCAAGTACGTTAACTGTTCGGTGGTAAAGTGCAGCGCCGCCCCAATTAAGAGGGGGACTAACACGTCACCGGAATACATTGCTAATAAGTGCTGAAACCCTAAAATGGCCGCTTTTACGTTGGAAATTTTAGGGGATGTAGAAACTTCCTTCAAACCAATCTTCCTCCTCAAGTTCGTTTACGCCCAAACGTGTTTGGACTTGCCAAGTTTTTATGTGCCTAAAAAGGCCACTCCCACAAACGGGGAGCGGCCTCGTTTGCTTATAGTCCAATCTTTACGGGATTGGGTAGAAACTCGTCAACCATATCATGACATTATATAGGCAATAAACTCGTATTTGAATGAAGATTATTCTAACATACAAAAAAACCGAATACAAACTTATGCGGATAATTTAATGTTCGTAAAATTCGGTTAATGATAAAATTTAAAAATGTAAACGTTCACTTTTGTGACGCTTGGTTGTGCCAGAGTAAAACGGCCATTTCTAACGTTTGGGTCTGTTCAGGGTCGTCTAGGTTGAGCGTCAGCATTTTTTCAACTTTTTTAAGGCGGTAAATGACGGTGTTCCGGTGAATTTCTAAGTGACCGGCCACTTCAGCGATGTTTTGGTGGTAATAAAAGTAACCGTAGAGCGTGTTGAGCAGGTTAAGCTGTTCGTGCGCGCTGATACCGCTCACGAGCCCCCCCAGCACCCGTTCCACGAACGACTTGGCTTCGTTGGCTGGAATTAATGAAATCAACTCCTTGACGTACTTCGGCCGGTAGATGGTGATGGCGTGCGGGCTATTTTTACTGAGCGCTAACGCTTCGGCCGCTTCGTTATAAGTGGTGGCTAATTCCGTCAACGGGAGGGTCGAGTAACTGTATCCCACGATCAACCGGGCGGCCTTGTCCAACTTCGGTTGGATAAAGTCTACCAGGGCGGTCAAAAAATGCTGGGCGTTTTGTTCGGCGTTGATCAGCAGGACCAATTGTTGCTTAAGTGAGAAGGCAATCACGGGTGCTTGGTATTCTTTAATAAACCACAGCGTAAGTTGCTGCACCTGTTCAAGCAGGTGGTTACTGAGTAACGTCTGGTGACTAGTGGTGACTAAAATGGTGGCACAGTGGAATTTTGTGCTTGGCTCAATGGCTTGGGCTTTAAGGGTTTTGTTGACTAAGTCGTTAGAAATACCTCCGTCCATGACGTTAAGGTAAAAACCACTTTGATTACGGAACGCCGACTCGTTGAGCATGTCGACCCGACTATTCACAAAACTGAGGGTGTTTAAAACCACCTGGGTCAACATTTGGTCGGTTGAGTTGCCCGGATCTAAATTCACGATCCCCACGAAAGCCTTGTTTTCTTTGTAGGCGGAAAAGAGGGGCGTAATCGTTAACTCAAGGTGTTGATAAGTCACGGTCGTCCGGGTATGTAAGTTAAAATAGTCGATGTTGGTTTGGTTACGTAAAAAATCGGTTAACGTCGCTCGGGTAACCGGTAAGCTTTGCGACCCACTAACGACCCGGAAGTGGCTGTCCATTAAAAACAGGGCGTGGTCTAAAATTTCACTACACTTGTTCAAGACCGTTGCGTGACTCGGATCTTTTAATAGGAGGTCGGCGAGACTTTGGTTAGCGTTAACGATCCGACTGAGTTCGTCCGTCTGGGATTTAAGAATAACGCTGAGCATTTTGCGCATCGTTTCGGAGATCAGTTCATCACCCGGAGTAATAATGATGGGAAAGGCCAGTTCGTCAGCTAGGTCGAGGACCGCTTTGGGAAGGTGGTCAACGTAACGGTGGTCCTTAAAGCCGAGTCCGGCACAGTTTGCGGCGTGCATCGCCTTGATTAACGTGGTCGGATCGGTCGTGGTATTGATGAAGGGGTAACCGTTGGTGATCAGAAATTGATCCGCCTTTAAAAAGTCCGCAATGTCGGGGGATTCGATCATGCCAATGTTGTTGATTTCCCGTTTTAAGCCGCGTTTACCCGCAATTACGCGCATGTGGTGCATGGACGGTGTTCGTAGTAGTGTTTGTAAACGCATGGTGATTCCCCCTAAAATTAGTTATCTTTCACAAGTAGTATACCGATAATTTGTCAGTTTGACTATAATTAAATGAAAAATAGATTAAAAATAAATTAATTTCGGTGTTGGTTTGGTTACCAATTTAACGAGTAGTTCGAATGATAAGTGGGATTCACCGTGGTTTCAACGTTATTTGGTTTATTAAGAAGAGGGGGCCAAAGCGGTTATGAAACAAACTTGACACCACTAGCAGAGTTGGTTACACTTATTGCAATTAAACAAGCACCTTTAACTTAGTCCTGTGAGGCTAACAAGGGGAACGGGTATTAGTGGGTCTCCGACGGTTTTCGCAGGAAAACGGGAGCCCTTTTTTTGACTCCTGAGGGTGAAATATAAAGAATGGAGCTGACTAAGAAATGGCACGAGAAGTCGTTGATGCAATGACCATGCGCCGCGCACTAACGCGGATCACTTATGAAATTATCGAACAGAACAAGGGTGTCGGTAACTTGGTATTTATCGGAATCAAGACACGGGGCATTTACTTAGCCGAACGGTTAGCACAACGCTTAAAGCAGTTGGAAGACGTTGACGTACCGGTGGGCTCATTAGACATCACGTTATACCGGGATGACCACCACGCCATTGACGTAGCGGGTCAGGCTAAGTTAAACGGCGCGGATATTCCGGTCGACATCAACGGCAAACACATTATCTTAGTTGATGACGTGCTCTTTACGGGGCGGACGGTGCGGGCCGCGTTGGATGCCCTGATGGACCATGGCCGTCCCGCCAAGATTTCTTTGGCCGTCTTAGTTGACCGGGGCCACCGTGAATTACCGATTCGCCCAGACTTTATCGGCAAAAACATTCCAACCGCGTTGGATGAACAAGTTAACGTCGCCCTTGAAGAACACGATGGGCACGACGGGATCACTATTGAAAAATTAGAAGGATAAATTGAATAACTAACCATTTAATTGTTTCCAGAGAGGAACGAAACGGTTTGGCCACGCGTGGCCGCTTGATCGGAGTCTAGCCTCTTTGCAAACAATTTTGCGGGAGCTAGACTTTTTTCTTTAAATTAAGACGGGAGACGCAAACAAACATGCAAACGAGTAATTACTTGGTCAGTGTTGACCAGTTTAACAATGAAGACGTCATGGATTTTATCAAGTTAGCACAAGCATTCAAGGCGGGCAAAACGGTGCGGCTAAAACGGCCAAGCTTTGCCATGAACCTCTTTTTTGAAAACAGCACCCGGACCCACACTAGTTTTGAAATGGCGGAACGCCGACTGGGGATGCAGGTGATTCCGTTTGATCCTAAAACCAGTTCGGTGACCAAGGGTGAAAGTTTGCTTGATACGCTTAAAACGGTGCAAGCTATCGGTATTGACCTAGCCGTGATTCGGCACCCGCGCGACCGTTACTACCAGCCCTTAACTGACGCGAACTTAGCGCTGAGCCTGATCAACGCCGGGGATGGTAGTGGGCAACACCCCTCACAGTCGTTATTAGATATGTTGACCATTTATGAAGAGTTCGGCCACTTTGACGGCCTTAAGATCGCCATTATTGGTGATCTAGCGCATTCCCGGGTGGCCCGGTCTAACATGGAACTGTTGACCCAGTTAGGCGCAACGGTCTACTTCAGCGGTCCCGCGGAATGGTATAACGCCGACTTTGCCAAGTACGGCGAGTACCGGCCCATTGACGAATTAGTTGGTGAAATGGACGTGATGATGTTGTTGCGGGTGCAGCACGAACGGTTAACCCAGGCCAATAACGAAGCGTTTGACGCTGGAGCTTACCACCGGCAATACGGGTTGACCGTTGCCCGGTACGCCAAAATGAAGTCGACCGCCATCATCATGCACCCGGCACCGGTCAACCGCGGTGTCGAACTGGCCAGTGAACTGGTAGAAGCACCCCAGTCCCGAATCTTTCAACAAATGACTAACGGCGTGTACGTCCGGATGGCGATGATCGCCCGTTTACTTGAATACAAAGGGCTGCTAACGGCCGCCCAATTGGAGGTTTAACCCATGGCAACTTTAATTAAAAACGCGCAGGTGTTAATGGATCACCAACTCGTTACCAACGATATTTTGATCAACGACGGTCACATTCAGGCCATTGGGCACCGGCTCAATGAACAATACGGCGCGGCGGAACACGTTATTTGTGCCGACCACCACTTTGTTAGCCCCGGTTTAGTCGACGTGCACGTGCATTTACGCGACCCCGGACAGACGGCCAAAGAAACCATTGCAACCGGAACGTTAGCGGCGGCTCACGGCGGATTTACGACCGTGGGTGCCATGCCTAACGTGGACCCGGTACCGGATACACCGCAAAAGGTGGCGGCGATGGTTGCCAAGAATCGGGAAGAAGCCCACGTCCACGTGGCCCAGTACGCTAGCATCACCAAGGGGCGAACGAGTGAAGAATTAGTTGATTTTGAAGGTGTTAAGCGGGCCGGCGCCTTTGCGGTTAGTAACGATGGTTCCGGAGTTCAAACGGCCGGAACCATGTATCAGGCGATGTGCGGCGCGGCGAAGGCGGGATTACCGTTAGCGGCCCACGTTGAGGACGATTCCTTGTACCAGGGTGGTGTGATGAACGCTGGCCCGGTTGCGGAACGCTTAGGCTTGCCGGGAATCAACAACGTTTCGGAAGCGGCTCAGGTTGCTCGTGACGTGATGCTCGCGGAAGCAAGTGGTGTCCACTACCACGTTTGCCACGTTTCAACGGCTGAAAGTATCCGGGTGATCCGCGACGCCAAGCGGGCCGGAATCAACGTGACCTGTGAAGCGTCACCGCACCACCTGTTATTGACCGACGAAGACATTACGATGGACAACCCGATGCTCAAGATGAACCCACCGCTGCGCTCCCCTAAGGACCGCGCGGCGCTGGTTGCCGGGTTGTTGGACGGGACGATCGACATCATTGCGACCGACCACGCCCCCCACACTGACGCGGAAAAACAAGGGAGTATGCGAACGGCCGCGTTTGGGATTACCGGGATTGAAACGGCGTTTGCCACGATGTACACGACCTTTGTAAAGACCCGCTTAATGAGCTTGGACCGGTTGATTGAGCTAATGAGCACCCGCCCCGCACAACTCTTTGGGCTTAAGGCGGCCGGTCAGTTAAAGGTGGGCGCACCGGCGGACCTGACGATCATTGACTTAGATCATGAATACGAAATTAAAGCGGAGCAAATGTTATCCAAGGGACACAATTCACCATTTATTGGCTGGCACGTTTATGGGGACGTGTTAATGACCTTAGTGGACGGCCAAGTGGTTTACGGAAAGGACCAGCAAAAATGAAACGATACTTAGTATTAGCCGACGGGAAGATTTACCCAGGAACTGGTTTTGGGGCACCAACGGCCACGGTCGGCGAACTGGTTTTTAATACCGGGATGAGTGGCTATCAGGAATCCATCACCGACCAATCGTATAACGGTGAAATTTTGATGTTTACGTACCCGTTGATTGGTAATTATGGTATTAATCGCGACGACCACGAATCAATCACCCCGACTTGTAAGGGGGTCGTGGTTCACGAAGTTGCTCGGCGTGCCAGCAATTGGCGCAGTGAAATGTCACTAGATGATTATTTAAAACAAAACGATATTCCGGGAATTACCGATATTGATACCCGGGCGGTCACGAAACATATCCGTGAAAAGGGTGCGATGAAGGCGACTATCGTGGACGAAGTGTTACCGGACACGGTCGAACGCTTAAAAGTGACCGAGCTTGGTAAGGCGGTCGTGGCGGAAAGTTCAACCCATAACGCCTACCCGAACCCGGCGACTGGTCCGAACGTGGTGGTCGTGGACTTTGGCTTGAAACATTCCATTCTGCGCGAACTGGCCAAACGCCACTGTAACTTAACGGTATTACCGTACAATACCACGGCGTCCGAAATCATGGCGCTTAACCCCGACGGCGTCATGTTAACGAACGGGCCTGGTGACCCGAAGGACGTTCCCAGTGCGTTGCCGATGATTCGCGAAGTTGAAAAGCACATTCCGTTATTCGGCATTTGCTTAGGTCACCAGTTATTCGCGTTAGCCAACGGTGCCGATACTTTCAAGATGAAGTTTGGTCACCGCGGCTTTAACCACCCGGTCCGTGAAATTGCGACTGGGCGGATCGACTTTACGTCACAGAACCACGGTTACGCGGTTTCCCGTGAATCACTAGCGAATACCGACCTGATGATCACCCACGAAGAAATCAACGATGACACCGTGGAAGGCCTGCGTCACCGGGATTACGCGGCCTTTTCCGTGCAGTACCACCCGGACGCTGCGCCGGGTCCCCACGATGCGGATCACATTTTTGATGAATTTATTGATTTAATGGCGGCCCATCAAGTGGCCCGGAAAGGAAGCAAGTTCAATGCCTAAACGCACAGATATTCATAAGATTATGGTCATTGGTTCTGGTCCGATTATTATTGGCCAGGCCGCTGAATTTGATTACTCAGGAACGCAAGCTTGCTTAGCCTTAAAGGAGCTCGATTATGAAGTGGTGTTGGTCAATTCTAACCCGGCCACCATCATGACGGATAAAGAGATTGCCGACCAAGTTTACCTGGAACCCATCACCTTAGAATTTGTTTCTCAGATTCTACGGAAGGAACGCCCCGACGCCATTTTACCAACGCTAGGGGGCCAGCAAGGGTTAAACATGGCGATGGAACTTTCCAAGTCCGGGATCTTGAAGGAACTGCACATTGAACTACTGGGAACCAAGTTAAGTGCAATCGACCAAGCCGAAGATCGCGAACAGTTCAAGGAATTAATGGAAAAACTAGGTGAACCGGTGCCGGCTTCCGGCATTGCGCACACGGTTGAAGAAGCCTTAGCGTTTGCTGATAAATCTGGCTACCCAGTCATCGTTCGTCCCGCTTTCACGATGGGGGGCACTGGTGGTGGGATTGCCGAAAATGCCAAAGAACTTCACGATATCGCCGAAAACGGGTTGGCACTGTCACCGGTCACCCAAGTTTTGATTGAACAAAGTATTGCCGGTTACAAGGAAATTGAATTTGAAGTGATGCGCGACGCCGCCGATAACGCGATGGTCGTCTGCAACATGGAAAACTTTGACCCGGTCGGTATCCATACCGGGGACTCGATCGTGTACGCGCCGGTTCAGACCTTAGCGGACCGGGAAGTGCAAATGTTACGGGACGCCTCCTTAAAAATTATCCGGGCGTTGAAAATCGAAGGGGGCTGCAACGTGCAGTTGGCCCTCGACCCGAATAGCTTCAAATACTACATTATTGAAGTTAACCCGCGGGTCAGCCGTTCTTCCGCCTTGGCTTCCAAGGCGACCGGTTATCCGATTGCTAAGATGGCCGCCAAAATTGCGGTGGGCTTGCACTTAGATGAAATTAAGAACCCGGTGACCGGGACGACTTACGCGGAGTTTGAACCGGCGTTGGATTACGTGGTTTGCAAGATTCCCCGTTGGCCGTTTGACAAGTTTACCAAGGCGGACCGCCGGCTCGGTACTCAAATGAAGGCGACCGGTGAAGTGATGGCGATTGGTCGTAACATTGAAGAAGCCACGCTTAAAGCGGTCCGGTCGTTGGAAATTGGGGTGCACCACATCGAAGAGCCAGCGCTTAAAGGCGTCGATGACGACGTTTTAAGTGATAAGTTGATCCACGCCCAGGATGACCGCCTGTTTTACTTGGCGGAAGCCATTCGCCGTGGCTACACGATTGAAGATCTCGCGGAACTCACTAAGATTAACGTGTTCTTCCTGGACAAATTGCTGCACATTATTGAAATTGAGCGGGCGTTGAAGCAGCACGTTGATGACCTCGACGTGCTAACGACCGCTAAACGTAACGGCTTTGCGGATCAGACCGTCGCCGATCTTTGGCACGAACAAATTGACGACGTTCGGCAGTTCCGAGAGAGTCACCAGTTGAAGCTGGTTTATAAAATGGTGGATACCTGTGCCGGTGAATTTGAATCGACGACGCCGTATTATTACGGGACTTACGAGTTTGAAAATGAAAGTCACGTTGATCAGAAACCGTCCGTGCTCGTTTTAGGTTCGGGGCCGATTCGTATCGGGCAAGGGGTTGAATTTGACTACGCGACCGTGCACTCCGTCAAGGCGATTCAAAAGGCTGGTTACGAAGCCATTATCATGAACAGTAACCCCGAAACGGTTTCGACCGACTTCTCGGTTTCCGATAAATTATACTTTGAACCGCTGACGATTGAAGACGTGCTAAACGTGATCGAACTTGAAAAACCACTCGGGGTCATCGTTCAGTTTGGTGGGCAAACGGCGATTAACTTAGCTAAACCGCTGGCCGACCACGGCGTTAAAATTTTAGGAACTAGCGTTACCGACGTGAACCGTGCCGAGGACCGGGACGAATTTGATAAGGTCATCAAAGCCCTACAAATTCCACAACCGGCCGGTGATACGGCTAGTGACGAGGAAACCGCGTTAACGATTGCTGACAAACTGGGCTATCCGGTACTGGTTCGGCCGAGTTACGTTTTAGGCGGCCGGGCGATGGAAATCGTTAAGAAACGGGCCGACTTAGACTACTACATGCATAACGCCGTTAAAGTTTCCCACGATCACCCGGTCCTGATCGACCGTTACTTGGTTGGTAAGGAGTGTGAAGTGGACGCCATCTGTGATGGTGAGACCGTCCTGATTCCGGGGATCATGGAACACATTGAACGGGCCGGGGTCCACTCCGGGGATTCGATGGCAGTTTACCCGCCACAGTCGTTATCGGCTGCGGTTCAAGCTCAAATTGTTAAGTACACGGAGCAACTTGCAATCGCGCTGAACTGCGTGGGGATGATGAACATTCAGTTCGTCATTCACGATGAACAAGTCTACGTGATTGAAGTTAACCCGCGGGCTAGTCGAACGGTGCCGTTCTTAAGTAAGGTGACCGACATCTCGATGGCCCAAGTGGCGACCCGGGTGATCTTGGGGCAGTCTTTACAAGCGCAGGGCTTTGAAACCGGCTTAGTAAAACCAGGCGCCCTCGTTCACGTGAAGGCACCGGTATTTTCCTTCTCGAAGCTGAACCAGGTTGATAGTTTGCTGGGACCCGAAATGAAGTCAACGGGTGAAGTCATGGGCTCCGATAAAACGATGGCTAAGGCGTTGTATAAAGCGTTTGAAGCGGCTAAGTTACACGTGCCGAGTCACGGAAACGTGCTCATTACGGTCAAGGACGATGACAAACCGGAAGCCTTCAAACTAGCGCAACGGTTCCACGCGCTGGGGTACCAGCTCTTAGCAACGCGGGGGACGGCCAGTTACTTGACTGATCACGACTTACCGGTTACTGTCGTTAAGAAAATTACCAACGGTGAAGACGACCTCCTGCACCAGATGGAAGCGGGACAAATTCAGGTCGTAATCAATACCGTTTCCGACGAAGAACAAGCGGCCGATGACGGAGCGCTGATCCGGAACACGTCGATTGCCCACGGTATTCCGTTGTTTACCGCGCTGGATACGGTCGCGGCCATTTTACAAGTTCGGGAATCACAATCATTCGTCACACAGGCGTTATAGGAGGAATTACACATGGGACGGTTAACAGTAGATTTAGCGGGGGTCACACTAAAAAATCCGGTCATGCCGGCAAGTGGTACGGCGGCGTACGGGCAGAGCATGGCAAAGCAGTTGGATCTAGGGGCCCTCGGCGGCCTGGTGATCAAATCGACGACCGCCGAACCCAAGGTGGGTAATCCCCGGCCAACCACCGCACCAACTACGGCCGGTTGGTTGAACGCAATCGGTTTAAAAAATCCGGGAATCAAGGCCGTTTTAGCTGAGAAGTTACCGTGGTTGGCAACCAACTACCCGGAACTGCCAATTATCGGCAGCGTGGCCGGCGCTAGTTTTGACGAGTACGTGACGGTGGCGCAACAGATGGCAACCGCACCAAACGTGAAACTGTTAGAAATTAACATTTCGTGTCCAAACGTGGATCACGGCGGTTTGGCGTTTGGAACCGACCCGGTAACGGTGGAACAATTGACCCGAAAAATCGTGGACGCGGTTGATAAACCGGTCTTTATGAAATTGACGCCGAACGTGACCGACATTGTGCCAATTGCGCAAGCGGCCGAAGCCGGTGGTGCCAGTGGGTTGACAATGATCAATACGCTGACCGGGATGGGCATTGACCTGGCGACCCGTAAGCCAATTTTGGCACACGGCACCGGGGGCTTGTCCGGCAAAGCCATTCACCCGTTAGCGGTGCGGATGATTCACCAAGTTCGTCAGCAAACAAAGTTACCGATCATTGGGGTCGGGGGAGTCTTCAGTCCCGCGGACGTCCTGGAATTTTATTTAGCCGGTGCCAACGCGGTACAAGTTGGGGCCGCGACGTACGGGCACCCGACCGCTTGTACCGATATCATCGCCGGCTTACCGGCAGCGATGGATAAGTACGGAATCAGTAGTTTACAAGACTTGATTACGGAGGTGCAGGGATGAAGCGACCAGTAATCATTGCGTTAGACTTTCCCACGGCTGAGCAAGCGTTAACCTTTTTGGACCAGTTTCCGGCGGCCCTGCACGTCACCGTGAAAATTGGCATGGAGTTATTTTACGCGGCGGGACCGGCCATCGTTAAGGCCGTTCAGGACCGGGGCCACGCGGTTTTTCTCGATTTAAAGCTCCACGATATCCCGAATACCGTGGAAGCGGGCATGCGGGTGATCGGGCAATTAGGGGTCACCTACACGACGGTACACGCGGCGGGTGGTCACGTGATGTTGGCCGCGGCGAAGCGTGGTTTAGTAGCGGGTGCGGCGAGTCAAGGCTTACCGGCTCCCAAGCTACTAGCAATCACTCAGCTGACGTCGACGAACCAAACAATTTTAAACGAAGATCAGCAGATTGCTGGTACGGTACAACAAAGTGTCGTCCACTACGCCGACCTTGCCAAACGCAGCGGCTGTGACGGGGTGATTTGTTCTGCTCAAGAAGTTGCGGCCATTCACAGCGCCGTGGGTTCCGATTTTCTGGGAATCACGCCCGGTATTCGACCGGCGAGTGCCCAAGCGGATGATCAACAACGGGTGATGACCCCCGTCGCGGCCGCTAAAGCGGGCAGTAACGGTTTAGTGGTTGGACGACCAATCACCCGGGCCAGCGCCCCGGTTAACGCTTATCAACAAATAGTTCAAGAATGGAGTGGCCAATAATGACTGAAATTGCAGCAACCATTGCGCGTGACCTGTTATCAATTCAGGCCGTTACCTTACGTCCTAACGCCCCGTTTACGTGGGCCAGTGGAATTCATAGCCCAATTTACACGGATAACCGGTTGACGATCTCTTACCCGCAGGTCCGCCAGCACATTGCGGCTGGCATTGCGGCCATCATTAAACGGGACTATCCCGATACTCAGGTGATTGCCGGGGTCGCTACGGCGGGCATTCCGCACGCAGCTTGGGTAGCTCAATTACTCGACTTACCATTGATTTACGTGCGTTCAAAGCCTAAGGATCACGGTGCTGGTCGGCAAATCGAAGGGGTGTTAAAAGCTGGCGAAAAAGTTGTGATGTTAGATGACTTAATTTCAACTGGTGGAAGCGTTTTGCAGGCGGCTAAAGCGGTTCAGGCTGAAGGCGGCGATATCCTGGCAGTTGGGTCGATTTTCAGCTACGGTTTGGGCGCGGCGACGACTAACTTTGAGGCGGCTAAGTTACCGCTATTCAGTTTGTCAAACTACACGACCCTGATTAAAGTTGCCCGTGAGAAGGGGGACATTAACGACGCTGAGTTAGCGTCACTGCACACGTGGCGTAAGGATCCGCAACACTGGGATCCAAAACAATAGAATCAGTTGAACGTTCGTTGTGAGACGCTGATTTTTAAAAAATTAAGGGAATCAATGACTCAATTGTTTGGGGCGTTGGTTCCCTTTAAAGTTGTGTTTGGTTTATTGGCAGCGGTGTGTAGCTAGTTAGAAAATGGAATTTGATGACGTGGGCTGGTTTGATAGGTTTAGGCCCAGGTTATGGGCTGTAAAAGAAACTAGCAAGATCCGTCGGAAGTGTTTTTTTGTCTCGCAAACTATGCGATAATGAGACTAAACTAATGAGAACGTCTGTTCAGATTTTGAGGAGGAATTTGCGGTGAGTTTACAATTTGTACTAGGTTCGGCCAAGACCGACCACCGGGAGTTGATGGTGCGCCAACTGGTTAAAACGTTAGCGGCGTATCCCCAAGATCAACTGTTTTACTTGGTGCCTAATCACGTTAAGTTTGATACCGAAGTTGACGTTTTGACCCGGTTATCACGGGCCTTTGATCAACCTGACCTGTACGCCCAAAGCCGGGTGCAAATTTTTTCGTTTACCCGCTTAGCCTGGTACTTAATGAAAAATGAAGCGGCTTACCAGGTTCCCCGGTTATCAGCCGCTGGAATCGACATGTTGTTGTACCGTATTTTACGGCAGCACGCCGACGACTTACGGTTATTTGGTGGCGAAATTTCACAACCAGGTTTTGTGACCCAATTGGCCAAGGAAATTAACGAATTACAAGTTGCCAACCTTCAACCTGAAGACGTACGCCAACTCGCAGAAAACGCCACTACGGGTGATTTGCAGGCCAAGCTGCACGATCTGGCGATTGTTTACGCTGATTTTACGACTGCGACGGCGGGAAAGTACTTAAAACCCGCCGACGTTTTAGCACAATTAAACGGCTATCTGCGGCACCAGGACCTCCATGGTACCCACGTTTACTTAGAACAGTTTACTCAGCTGTCTTCACAGGAACAGGGAATCGTGACGACTTTGTTAGAGCGCGGAGCCGACGTGACGATTAGCTTGATTTTGGATAAGAAGGTGACCGACCACGTCCCGGAAAACGGGACCTTATTTTACCAGTCACAACGGCTATACTACCGCTTATACCAATACGCTCGGGCACGCAAGATTCCCGTATTAAACGACCTTCACGCGACCACTCCGCGGGTCAGCGTCGGTTTAGCGGCCTTAGACGATTATTGGCGGGGACGGCCACGGGCGGGCAGTGGTTCTGAGCCAGCCAATCAACACGTGCACGTTTTCCGTGCTGATAGTCGCCAAAATGAGTTAGCCCAAGTTGGTCGCATGATTCGGGCCATGGTAGCTCAAAAACATGAAAATCCGGAAGATGATTACCATTACCGGGATTTTTTGATCATGACGCGTCACTTGAATAGCTACCAAACCATGCTGGCACCAACGCTGCATCAGTTGGAGATTCCGTATTTTGTTGATCTCCAACGGTCAATGGCGGATCACCCCCTCGTCGAACTGATTACCGCCCTGTTTGAATTGGACGCGTCAAACTATCAGTACCGTGACGTGATGCGGATTTTAAAAACGGAATTGATTATACCAACGGTTGACGGGCAGCCGATGGACCACCAGGCATACCGGCAAGCGGTGGACCTTACTGAAAACTTTATTCTGAAAAGCGGCTATAGCGGTAACCGGTGGACGCAGGAAGCGGACTGGCAATACTTTGCGTTGACCGAGGGTGACGCTGGGGTGGAAACGGATAAAAATGCCGCTATTTCAAAACAAATCAATTTAATTCACCACTTCGTTGCGACTACTTTTCCGCCATTCTTTAAGGCGCTGAAGGCGGCAGTAGATGGGCGGAGCGCGGCGACCGTGTTAGTTAATTTCTTGGATCAGTGTGGCGTGACGACGCAACTGCTGGTCTGGCGAGATCAAGCGTTAGACCAACAGGACGTGGCGGCCGCGGCTGAGCCGGAACAGACTTGGCAGACTTTTTGTCAGATGCTTGATGAATACGTCGCCATTTTAGGCGATGAGCCGTTTGATAGTACCGATTTCCTGGCACTACTACAGGCCGGTTTTGAAGGGGCCAGCTATTCACAGATTCCGTCAACGTTAGACCAAGTACTAGTTTCTGAAAGCGGGATGGTTCAAAGCCAGGATCGCCGGGTAGTCTTTATGATTGGGGCGACTGACCTAGTGATGCCCGATCGCATCGTGACGAATAACTTACTCAGCGACGTGGATAAAGCGACTTTGCAGCCGGCTATCAAGCAACTTGGTGACGACCGCTTTTTGAGTGACTCGGCCGTCGTTCAACTGGGGGATGAAAGCTTCTTAAACTACACCGCTTTTTTAAGCGCACGGGAACAGTTATTTCTGAGTGCGCCGTTGAAGGATGATCAGGAAACTGACTTGAATTGGTCTAACTACGTGGTACGAATTCAAAAACATTTTCGACTGAAAAATCATACTTATTTGACGATTCCCGACCCGGAGAGTGCCAGTGTGCGGCCCTTTGTGGCAACTAAGCGGCGAACAATCAGTCACGTCATTCAAGTTTACCGGGACGTGTTGACTACCAATGCCGATCGTCAACACAGCGGCCTGACGCCAATTCAACCGGCGCCCGTGTGGGTGTGGTTACGACGGCAACTGACTCAGGATCCCCAATTTGGTGCGTTATCACAGCAATTACTGGCTGGTTTGAGTTATCGTAATCAGCCCAGTGATTTGAGCAAGGCAAGTGTATCGGCCTTATATGGTAATCAAATTTATACATCAATTTCAAAATTGGAAGAGTTTTACCGGAACCGTTACGCTTACTTCCTGAAGTACGGCTTAAAGTTACGTGAACGGGACGTGTTTGAGTTGTCCGCGGCTAGTACCGGAGAATTTTTCCACGCCGTTTTGGATGGGTTAATTAAAGCCATCCGGGCGGACCAGGTGCCGTTGGCAAGTGTTGCGGACCGTGAGTTGAGTCAGTACTTGGAGACCGTCACTAAACGGGTCTTGGATCAACCCCAGTTCACCATTTTGACGAGTTCCAACCGCATGGCCTATATTCAACGGCAACTGATCAGTACCGTCCGACAGATTGCATTTGCCATCCGGAATCAGGGCAAGCGGTCCGCAGCGCAGCCGATTCAAACGGAATTACTGTTTGGAAACGTGGGTAAGGAACACGGCTTAAAGGCCCTTGATTTTCAAGTGGACGCAACGCATAGCGTACACGTACGGGGCAAGATTGACCGGTTAGACGAAATTCAGGTTGCTGATCAACGCTACTTAGGAATCGTTGATTATAAATCATCCCAACATAAATTTAACTTTGGAGAAGCTTACTACGGGTTAGCGATGCAGATGTTGACCTATTTGGACGCAGTGTTGCATAACGAGCAGACCATCGTTGGTGACCGTAGTACGGCCATTCAACTGGCAGGGGCGCTGTATATGCATATTCAAAATCCCATTTTAAAGCCAAAGGACCTGAAGTCGGGATTTGAAGACGCCCTGCTTAAGGAAAATAAATATCGGGGCATCCTGGTTGATGACCCCCAACTGTTGGACCATTTGGATAGCGAGCTGCAAGATACGACCGGTACCTCCAAAGTTTATCCGTTCCGCCGTAAAAAGGACGGTTCGTACAGTGGTGGGATTGGACAGTCACTGGTAACCAACGCGCAGTTGGAACGGCTATTGCAACATAATAGTCAGTTGATTGTTAAAGCTGCCGAAGCCATATTTGCCGGGAGTATTGATTTAAATCCAATCCGTTTAAATGATAAGACGACCGCGTTGCAATATTCGCCGTACCTAGCCATTATGCAGTTTGACGCGATGCTCCCGGAGAATAATTATCGTGATTTAGAGCCTTTGAAACCGGCGGAAGTGTTAGCCCGGCTAAAGGCGGAACTGGAGGAAAATAACTAATGAGTGCAAAAACACAGTACACCGAGAGTCAACAAGCAGTAATTAGTCAGCAGGGAAACAACCTGTTAGTTTCCGCTTCCGCCGGTTCCGGAAAAACGACCGTTTTAATTGAACGTATTATGCGTAAAATTTTGGCGGGGACCAACGTGGACCAGTTGCTCGTCGTGACGTTTACCAATTTGGCTGCCAAACACATGAAGCAGAAATTGGAGTCGCAGATTAATAAACGGATCTCACAGCTGATGACGGCGGATGCGTCAAAAACTACGGCGGATCCTGCAGTGCAGCGCTTACGACAACAATTAAATTTATTAGGAGTTGCCAACATCAGTACGCTGGATGCCTTTTGTTTACGCGTGATTCAGCGGTACTACTACGTAATTGATTTAGACCCGGTCTTCCGATTGTTAACGGATAACACCGAGGGCTTGCTGATCCGAGATCAAGTTTGGGATGCGGTCCGTGAGAAGCTGTACGCGGAGGACGGCCAGCTGTTTGACCTCTTGACCGCTAACTTTTCAAACGATCGCAGTGATGACGGACTGGGGCAACTCGTTTTTCGGTTATTTGACTTTGCACAGTCAACGCCGGATCCCGAAGCGTGGTTAACGGCTTTACCGAAAAATTACCATCTTGAGGGGTCCGAACTAACGGCGACTGATTTTTATCAACAACGGTTGTTACCCCTGCTTCGGCAAACGTTAGAAACGTTAGTGGGTCAGATGAAACAAGCGGTGCAGATTGCGGAAACGGCCGCGTTAGCGCCCAAAACGATTTTGGCAGTGCAGACGGCACAAGCCGATTTAACGACGTT
Source organism: Lactiplantibacillus garii (assembly GCF_003885105.1). Lineage (GTDB taxonomy): Bacteria > Bacillota > Bacilli > Lactobacillales > Lactobacillaceae > Lactiplantibacillus > Lactiplantibacillus garii. Next base: position 26,823 of record NZ_QWZQ01000016.1, on the reverse strand, counting down.
GGCGACTGAGTTACCGACTGCTAGCTGGAACACGGTGCGGACCGCGGTCACCGGATTTAAAGTTGGGCGCATGACCAAAACCTACAAGACGGATCCAGAAAAAACGGCCCGCGCTCAGGCGATGGGGAACCTAGTTGACGACGTTAAAAAGCAGATGGGTAATCTGGCGGAAAGCTACTTTGCGGCCGATGAAGAGCAGGTTTTAGACGTCATGACGGGCGCGGAGGCGATTGTTCGTGAATTAGTGCGAGCTACGCAGCGCTTTAAAGCCGCTTTTGCGCTAGAAAAGCGGCGCCGGCACGTCCTTGATTTTTCGGATCTGGAACACCTCACGCTGGCTATCTTGACGAATGACAGTGAAAGTGGACGGGGAGCGCTGGCCCAACTTAAGGCTCAGTTTGAAGAAGTCATGGTGGATGAATATCAGGATATTAATAGTTTACAGGAAACGATTTTGCAATTATTGTCCCGTAAAGATCCCGGTAATATGTTTATGGTGGGGGACGTAAAGCAGTCAATCTATCAATTCCGATTAGCCGACCCGCTGCTCTTTTTGCATAAATACCACGATTTTGGGGCTAATCCCAGTCATGGGGACCGGATCGTATTGGCCGAGAACTTCCGCTCGGTGGAAAACGTGGATAACTTCACCAATTTAATTTTTAGTCAGTTAATGGACGCACCGGTTGGGCAGATTGAGTACGACCAGGCGGCGTATTTGAAGTATGGTCCCAAAGACTACCCGGAAGATATGCCCCAAACAACGAGTCTGTTATTGTACCAAACGGGCACGGACACTCCGGATGAATCCACGCAACATCAGGCGGTGCACTCGTCTGATGAGGAGGGAGCGGAAGTAGCGTTTTCAATTGACGACCCGTCCATTGGCAGTATTACCATGGTTGCTCAAAAGATTTTGGCGTTGAAAAAAATGGCACACCCAATTTTTGACCGCTCAACGGGGCGTTACCGGCCGTTTCGTTTTAGTGATGCGGCGCTACTCGTACCCACACGAAATCATAATTTAACAATCATTGATATTTTTAAGCAGTACCACATTCCCATCGTAGTCAACGATGCACAGAATTATTTTCAAACGACCGAAATCCGAATTATGATGGCGTTGCTCAGTGTAATTGACAATCCCTATCAGGATATTCCACTGGTTGCGGTGTTACGCTCACCCATCGTGGGCTTGGATGAAAACCAGCTCGTTTATTTACGTATTCAAAATAAAACGAGTGATTATTTCCAGGCCGTCCGTGATTTTTATCAACGGTACCCAACAGCGGCGGATCACAGTGATTACGGTGACAAACTATATGCTAAAGTTGAAACGTTTATGCGACAGTTAACGGAGTTTCGGGACCTAGCACGGCGCAACCAAATCGTGACGCTAATTTGGCGCATTTACGAACAGACAGGTTTTCTGGATTACGTGGGTGGTATGCCGGCCGGGCCGCAACGCCAGGCCAACCTACACGCGTTGTACGAACGGGCGTACACTTATGAACAGGGAAGTTTTAAGGGACTGTTTCAATTTGTCCGGTTTATTAAACGGATGCAGGAAAAGGATCAGGACTTAGCCGCTGCGGTCGCTGAGACCGATACCGAAGCGGTTAGTGTAATGACGATTCACGGGAGTAAGGGGTTAGAATACCCGGTTATTTTTCTGATGGACATGGATAAGCGATTTAATCAGACCGATACCCGGGCCAACGCCCTAATGGATCGTGAAGCTGGTATCGGGATTAACTATTTGGATCCGGAACAGCGGGTCAAATACCCGACGTTACCACGACTGGTTATTCAGCAAGTTGTGAGTCAAAAGTTGCGGGCCGAAGAAATGCGTAAATTGTACGTCGCCATCACCCGGGCACAGCAACAACTGTTTTTAGTGGGAACGATTGAATCCATTGATGCGGCAACCGCAAAGTGGCGAAAGGGGTTTGGCAGTTCGGGGCGGGTGTTAAGTGCCCAAGTTCGGACGAGCACCAATAACCAATTAGACTGGGTCGGAATGGCCCTCATGCGGCACCCCCTGATGAAGGATTACTGGGGTGACGAGTGGCCAACCTTTACGTTAGACACGGATCCAACTAAGTTTACGCTGGAACTCGGTGATGCACAGTCAATTGGTCAACGGCAAACAACCAGTACGGTGGCGGACGAAAGTGCCGTTAGTCAGGTAGAACAAGCCGTCACCATTGACGTTGATCAAATGACCCGTGATAACCTCACGAACTTGTTAAACTTTCAATACGGTCACCAAGTTTCAACGGTGACCACGGCTTACCAGTCGGTCTCGGAAGTTAAGCGCATATTTGAAGATCCCGATACGGCGCGCATGAATGCTAATCCAACGGTCAGTGCTAAACGGGCCCGACCAACCAGTCGTTTCGTAACGGGAGAACTTGAGATGCCCCAATTCTTGCAAACGACGCGGGAACCAACCAGTGCTGAAGTGGGGAGTGCTACCCACTTAGTTTTGGAACAGTTGGATCTGACCCAACCAGTCAATTCGATAACGGTACAAACGACCATTGACGATTTGGTGGCCAAACGCGTGTTAACGGAACCACTCGCAAAATTAATTAACGTTGACGCCGTGGTGGGCTTCTACGCGAGTGAGCTGGGGCAACAAATTCTAGCTGCTCCCGCTAACGTTCACCGGGAAGTTCCGTTTTCATTACTATTGCCTGCGCGCCAGCTTTTTACCGAGTTAGACGTTCACGAGCACGCCCGGGTACTGATTCACGGAATCATTGACGGTTATTTTGAAACACCGAACGGCTTGATCTTGTTTGATTATAAAACCGATCACGTTAAACAACCGGCGGACTTATTGACGCGTTATGCTGGTCAAGTCGAACTCTACGCTGCCGCGTTACGCTCCATGTACCAGCGTCCGGTTGTGCAACAGTACCTGTATTCCTTACCACAACGTACGTTTGTCGATGTGCCACAAAGGAAAACTACAAATTAAAAGCTCAAGCTAAAAAAGCAGAGTGTGCCAAAAGACGGTTAGCTGGTGAGCATTAACGGCGTATGGCGAACGATCCTGGACTTGGATTGTTTGACATACGGGGTTAAGCGGAGCCCGCTGACTTTTGAAACCCGTTTCGACAGTAATTGTGCGGAGATATAACAGAGACTGTGACAAAAGTCACAGCCTCTGTTATTAATTATAGGGTGATTTGATAAGCGTTGCGTTGGTCGGTTGAATCCCCGTCCATGTAAACCACACCGCGATACGTAAAGCCAGCCTTGGTGATAACGTGTTGCATGCGGGTGTTTTTAGCGTGGGTATCGATACGAATCTGGTGGAATCCCAGTTGATAACTCAATGTCATTAAGTTACTAAAATAAAAGTCGGCCAGGTGCTGACCGTGATAACCGCTCGCGATGGCAATTCGGTGAATTGACGTGTAGTGTTCGCCCGCTGTGGGGTCCCACGTTCCGTCATAGATATGAGCGTAATTGGGGTCGGGATGGGTCAACAACGTCGCGGTTCCCGCAACCTGACCGTCTACGATTAGGAGCCAGGCGTTGTGAGCGTTGATATCTTGTTGCAAATCACTGGCCTGGGGATAACCATCTTGCCACTGGGGAATTTGGTCGGCTGCTAAGGCCCGTTTGCCTTCATCAATTACTTGCATCATTGTCGTTAGGTCGGCGTTGGTTGCTAATCGAACGTACATTGTCATAAAAATCACTTACCCTCTTAAATTAATGGTTAACATTATAGGCCAAGTTGATTATTAGGACAACTTAGAGCAGAATCGTGGGGTTTCACCCCGATTCGCTTTATAATAGGAATTATTAAAAACACGGGAGTGACGCGTTATGAAAATCTTTGTCATCGGTGCACACGGACAAATTGGTAAAAAAATTGTTTCCAAATTAGTTGCGCAGGGCGACCAGGTCTTTGCGGGTATCCGCCAACCAGACCAGGCGGAGGCGTTTGAAGATGCGGGCGCGGAGCCGGTTCAATTTAACCTGATGGCCCAACCAGAAGACTTAGCATTGGCGTTTGCAGGGATGGATGCCGTCGTCTTTGCGGCCGGTTCTGGTGGCCAGACGGGTTATGACATGACGTTGATGATTGATTTGGACGGTGCGGTCAAGTCAATGCAGGCCGCTGAAATTGCGCACGTTAAACGGTACGTGATCATCAGTGCAGAATTTACACCGGAGCGTTCCCGCTGGCCACGGGCTTTACAGCCGTACTACGTTGCCAAGTATTATGCGGACGAATGGTTAAAGACGCGGACCCGCTTGGATTACACGATTCTACAACCCGGAACGCTAGTAAACGATGCCGGGACTGGTCAGGTCACTGTGAACCCGCAAGCGGGTGGTGAAATTACCCGTGACGACGTGGCGACCTTTACGGTGCAGACGTTAAAGACCCCGGCCACCATTGGGAAAACGATTGCGTTAATTAACGGAACAACGCCGATTGATCAAGCCGTTAAACAGGCGTAGAGTGCAATAATAAAAATTTAAGTATACCGTTCAAAAGACCAGAGCGTGCCAAAAGTCGGTTAGCTGGTGAGCACTAACGTCGTATGATGAATAATCTTGGGTTTGGATTGCTTGACATACGGGGTTAAGCGGCGCCCACTGACTTTTGGTGCACGTTTCGACAATGATTGTTCGGAGATAAAAGATGAGACTGTGACTTTTGTCACAGCCTCATCTTTTGATTAAGGTTGGTGCGTGAACGTGATCAAATAATTGATTGCGGCTTTTAGTCGGGGATACTGACGTTGGGCGTAAAATTTAACGAATAATCGCCGAAACAGAAAAAAGTAGCCGTACGTATCAATTGCACAAATGATGATGATAATTGAGGATTGATACGGATCGGCGTGGTAACTAGCAATGATGGTAAAAATGATGACCATTAACGCAATACAACTCGTCAACGCTAACTGGCCTAAACGGTGCAGGTCCCGGCTGCAGGTGGCGATTACCCGGCGAATATCCGTTGGGGCCGTGTGCCACAGTTCATCTTCTAAGGTATTAAAAAGAATAAAAATATCGAATGAAATGGCGAACGCGCGGCGAAAAACGAACTGACCAGCAATTAATATTAACGATAGCGTGATGGGTAACCAGAACACGGGTTAAAACTCCTTTGATTAATAAAAATATTGATAATAAGGTAATGGACGACCACGGCCGGTAAGGGAAAGCTCCCCGCAACCGTTAATTAACTGGCGAAACTAAGACCGTACGGATAGTTTCAAAACTAACCGTGGTTGGCGCCCGTTACAGTGCAGTCACCCTGGGATGATTGCCAGTTGATTGGGGCAAGCTGGTTCCAGGTGACTAGGCGGTTTATTTTAAAAAGTAAGTGGATGCTTATTTATCATACCACGTGCTACGGCTATAATTAGAAAAAGATCACGCTTGGCAAGCCAAACGTGATCTTTTTGGGTTAGTTTACTCCTTGTGCTTGGAGCGGGTGCCTAAATAGTAGGCGCCAACGGCTAATAAAATAATTAAACCAAAAATACCAAACGATCCGCCCATCCACATGAAGGGCATGCCGGTAAAGTACCACCCACACATCGCAGTCACCACTTTCTTTAGTAGAATCGTGTTCATTATACGACATTGATGACTCGGCGCAAATCGTTATGCGTTAGTTTAATTTAGCAAGCAGGGCGAACCGCTGTGCTGACGTTAACGGGAGAATTGGTAAGCGGGGCGACCCAACCAAAACTCCGGATGCGTTAAGCGCGGCTTTGACCGGAGCGGGCGAAGGGGCGCTGAATAGGGCGGCCATTTTAGGCATCAGTTGTCGTTGCCGTTGGCCGGCTTTAGCCCAGTCGCCAGCTTGAAGAGCCGTTTCCATGGCAGCCATTTGGTCACCAAAAATATGACTGGCAACGGAAATGACGCCCTGACCACCGAGAATCCGGGTCGTTAGGGTTTGTGCGTCTTCCCCGGTGTAGACCAGGAAATCCGCCGGGACACCGCTGATGATGGCCGCTAACTCGCCGTCGTCCCCACACTGCTTAATACCAATGATATTGGGATTTTGCGAGAGTGCGAGGACGGTTGGAACCTCCATTTTGACAACGACCCGTCCGGGGATGTTATAGATCATGATCGGTAACCCGCCCTGATCAGCAATTGTCGTAAAGTGGGCGCGCATACCGGCCTGATCGGGTTTGTTGTACGGCGGAACGACGACAAGTGCGGCGTCGATACCAGCAATTTGACTCACTTGTTGGGTGAATTTAACGGTGGCCCGGGTATCGTTTGAACCGACGTTAGCAATGATTGGTACCCGGCCGGCAACGATGGCGGCCGTTTTGGTGTAAAGAGTGAGCTTTTCCGCCGTACTTAGGGTTGGGCCTTCACCGGTCGTCCCACCCACTAAAATGCCCTGTGTGTGGTGGGCTAATAAGTGATTGATCAGTTTTTCTAAGCGGTCGTAATCGACGGCAGCCTGCGCGTTAAACGGGGTAACCATGGCAGTTATGAGGTGTGCGTGAGCAAAATCCATGTTGAGTCCTCCTTAAAGATTGATTATAATTTGGCAGTTTGAGCGCGCCAGGTGGCTAAGCGATTCATGCTATCGCGGAGGGCGTCCTGACTGGCCGCGTAGCTAATCCGGAACCAACCTTCACCGGCAGCACCAAATGAGGATCCGGGAATGACGGCTACCCGGGCTTCTTGAGCCAAACGGGTCGCAAATTGCCAACTGGTGCCATTAAAATCGTTGGGAACCTGAACAAAGATGTAGAAAGCACCGGTTGGGTAAACGTAGTTAAGGCCAATCTCACTGAGTCGTTTTACGAGGTAATCCCGGCGTGCTTGGTAAACGGCCCGCATTTTTTGACCATCATCTAAACCGTGGGTCAAAGCCTCGATCCCGGCCGCCTGGGTGATGGAGCTCGTCGAAGTGACTAAGTACTGGTGGGTCTTTTTCATTTCGTTGATTAGGGCTTGCGGTGCCATGATAAAACCGAGGCGCCAACCAGTCATTGCGTGTGATTTGGACAATCCGTTGATGGTGATCGTCTTTTCCGGGTATAACGTTGCGAACGCGGTGTGGGGCTGTTCATAAGTTAATTCACTATAAATTTCATCACTGATCACGTACAGGTTGGCTTGCTTGATGACGGTCAGCAGGGCAGTTAATTCGGCTTGGGTGTAGGTAACGCCAGTCGGATTCGTTGGGTAGTTGAGAATTAAAACTTTCAGGTGATCGTTGGCGTGCTCAGCAATTACCCGCTGTAAGGCGGCGGGGGTCAGCTTGTACCCTTCGTTAGTCGTATCGATGGGAATCAAGTTTGCGTGGGCGAGCTCAACTAACGGCTGGTAACTCGTATAGGCGGGCGTCGGTAGGAGCACCCCGTCCCCCGGGTTTAGGAGTGTTAATAAACTCGTCGCGACGGCTTCGGTAGCACCGACCGTTGCGATTACTTCACCCGGCGCGTAGGTCAGACCATACTTTTGGTGGAAGTACTGACTCGCTGCGGTTTGAAGTTCACCAAACCCCATTAGTGGCGAATAGTGGGTCCAATTATCCCGAATGGCCTGGATTCCCGCTTTTTTGACGTGTTCGGGGGTGGGGAGGTCCGGTTCACCCACCGTTAATTTAATGATGTCAGCAATCCCCGTAATGGCTTCGTCAAACCGGCGAATTCCCGAAACTTGAATTTTTTGAATGATCTGATTGGTGTCCATAAGTGCAACTTCCTCTCTTGATATTTACCGTTTATAATAAAAGGTAATTGTCATGTTTAAAATAGACAATTTTGATAAAAATGAAAGGACAATTCACTCATGCCATTAAATCGTCAATCACCAGTCCCCCTATATTTGCAGTTGTACCGCCAGTTACGGGATGATTACGACCCGCAGCGTTCGGCAAATCAGCGGTTATGGCCCATTCGTAAAATGGCGCAAAATCTCGGGGTTTCTAAAACTACGGTGGAACAAGCCTACGAACAGTTATTGGCGGAAGGCTACGTTCATACCGTTCCGGGGAGTGGTTATTTTTATAATGATATCAAACATTGGCCGCAACCCACACCCGCCGCGGTATCGGCGTCCCAGCCCAAGCTACCGGTCGCGTGCCAGTATGATTTTCGCTACGGTGTGACCGAATTGCTCAAACCAAGTTGGAACGCGTGGAAAAAGGCGGTCCGCGAAGCGTTACGCCAAGCCGAAACGGGTCCAACGACGGTGTACCCGGATGCGCAGGGGGTATGGGCACTGCGTGAAGAGTTGGTGACCTTTTTAAAAACGAGTCGCGGCGTACACTGCACCGCGGATCAAATTGTCATTACCAACGGGTCCAAGGCGGGGCTGAGTTTACTACTGAGTATTTTGCCACGGGGGATCGTGGGAGTGGAAAATCCGGGCTACCGGGGCCTTACTAGCTTAGCTGCCAGTTACGGGCACACGACGACCGCCATTCCCATTACGACGAGTGGAATTGACCTTTCCGCAGTCACCCGGTGCGACCCGGCGGTGGTATACACGACCCCGTCGCACCAGTTTCCCCTGGGTTACGTCCTGCCGATTGCTAAACGGCTTGCGTTGTTAAAGTGGGCCGCGGATTATCAGCGGTTGATCATTGAAGACGATTATGATAGTGAGTACCGGTATAATGCGCACCCGTTACCGTCCTTACAATCGCTAGCAACGGCGGATCAGGTGGCGTACTTGGGCACTTTTTCGCGGGGTATCGACCCGACGTTGCGGATGGGTTACTTGGTATTGCCCAAACGGTTGGTTGCTAGCTACCACCGTCTCTACCAGTACCGTTCCGGCATGGTAGCGGGATTATTACAACAGGCCATGTTGAACTACTTTACAAGTGGCGCGTATTACCGGCACCTCAGCCGTAGCCGGGCGGTTAATCGGCAAAAGTACCGGCTCGTCTGTGAGCAATTTGCCGGCACGAATTGTATTCACCCCATTACTACTGGCGCGGGAATTCACGTGGTGGTACGCATTCCTAACGTCCAACGGGAGCGGCTATTAACCCAGCTCGTCAAAAATTCCGTGCGTATTTATCCGTTAGATTCAAACTGGGCGGGGATGCCGAGTCACGACTATTACTTGCTCGGATTCGCCGCGCTTGACCTAGGGACGCTAAAGACGGGGTTGCAACGGTTAATTCGAGTTTGTGAAGCCAACGCGGATTAACCCGTCAAAATTAATGGCACGTAAAAAAGGACCCGGAAAATTTTCCGGGTCCTGATTATTGTAATAAGGTTATTCTTTATAAATCCATTCGTGACCGTCTTGACGAAGGAGTTCGTCAGACGCGTCCGGTCCCATCGAACCTGGACGGTAGTTAGGAAAGTCGGGCGTGTGTTCGTCCCAATACTTCTGAATAACGTCAACAAACTTCCAGGAGTAAGCGACTTCTTTCCAGTGAGTAAAGTTAGTGGCGTCCCCGTTCAAAGCATCGTGCAGTAAGCGTTCGTAAGCTTCGGGACTATTAGCGGTTGCTGCAGCGTCGTGGGCAAAGTTTAATTTGACCGGCGTGGTTGCAAAACCTTGTCCGAGGGCCTTGGCGTTCATTCGTAATTCAACCCCTTCGGTTGGTTCTACGTTGATCGTTAGAACGTTGGGGGCTAAACTCGTGGCCGCGTCATCGTTTTCCCGAACGTCGTCGTGGTTAAAAATGTTAACGATCGGTCGTTTAAAGACTACGTCGATGCGAGTAAATTTGTCAGCTAAGCGTTTCCCGGTCCGGACGTAGAACGGAACCCCCGACCAGCGGAAATTGTCAATCATGACTTTGCCGGCAACGAAGGTGTCCGTGTTGGAATCCGGCGAAATCTTATCTTCGTTGCGGTACGCTTTAACGTCACCATCCGCGGCGTATTGTCCGCGAACAAAGTTGGTGGCAACTTCTTCTGGCTTAAGTGGTCGTAAGCTGCGCAAAGCCTTAACTTTTTCGACGTCAATATCTTTTTCCGTAAACTCGACCGGTTGATCCATTGTCAACAGGCTTAAAATTTGTAAAATGTGGTTTTGAACCATGTCACGGAGGGCACCACTGTTATCGTAGTAAACGGCCCGTTCTTCGACGCCCAGTTTTTCACTCAAAGTAACCTGAACGTTTGAAATGTAACGGTTGTTCCACAGTGATTCCCAAATATTGTTGCCGAAACGAATGGCCGAAATGTTTTGAATCATTTCTTTGCCTAAGTAGTGGTCAATCCGATAAATTTGATTTTCGTTAAACGTGGCGGTTAACTGATCGTTCAGTTCCTTGGCACTTTCAAAGTCGTGACCAAACGGCTTTTCAATAATGACCCGGTTAAAACCGTTGGGCGTTAAGATGTTTTCAGACCGCAAGTGTTGGGCGATCGTGCCAAAGAAGTTCGGCGCCATGGCTAAGTAGAAAATCCGATTTCCCTGTAAACCGTACTGAGCGTCTAACTTTTCGGATAATTGCTTTAAAGTGACGTAGTGTTGGGCATCCGTCACGTCGTGAGATTGGTAATAGAAGTGGCCCGCAAACTTAGCAACCGTGGCCGGGTCGGCGTTTAAACTTGCCAAAGAGTCCGTAATGACACCGTGATAGTGTTCATTCGTCCAGGGCCGCCGGGCAGTTCCGATTACGGCAAAGTGTTCCTTTAAATAGCCCTTCTGATAAAGCTTGAATAGGGAAGGGTACAGTTTACGTTGAGCTAAGTCGCCGGTACCGCCAAAGATGGTGAATAAGGCAATTTTTTCTTTACTCATCAATTAACCTTCTTTACTAAAATTTTATTTATAAAATGACGCTTAGTTGGAATTAAATTAAAAATGTAAAAGCTACCATTACTAATATTAAGCAATTAGTATTATTGGTCAATTATAAAGTATCAGCAAGGTTAATCTCAGCTAACCTTGATTGACGTGGTCGTTAGGAAAGGCGTGACGCAGTTCCCGTTCGGTGGCAATGTTTTGAAGTATTAGGGCAATCCCCAGTGCCACCGCTTGAACGTTGACACTTTGCAGCCAAGCAATGTTAAACAGGCCACCGGCAACCGCACCTAAAAATAAAATCGTGAAGATTTCGATGCCAAAAGTAGAGTAGAAGCGTTGTGCAAATTGCCACGTTTCTTCAGTCTTAATGGCGCGCCGAGACATGTATCCTGCTAGCGAATGCATCTTGGGCATCCGGACCCGCTGATAGATCCAGATGATTAAAATGACTAAAAAGCCGGCCGCTAAGCCAAAGCTGTTTGTCGACATACTGTCACCTCGTTCTTTTAAATTCACAAAGCACTTACATGTATTATAGCAATCATCGGGACGGATAGTCGATATTCGGTTTTAAAAACGGACGTTTCAAAGTTAATTTTTAGCGCTGCTCACCGGTTAAGCAAACTGAAGTTTAAAATTCATTCGGTTGAACGCTAAGATAGGCGAAAACGGTCCGGGAGCGTATACTGAAGGGTAACCGTGGTGATTACAGCTAATTGTATGTATTAGTTATTAAGACAAATTACCGTGGGATCAAATGAGGAGGGTTTTAAATGACAACATATCGTGAAGAAGCGGATACGTTAGGGACGGTCAGAATTCCAAGTACGGCCTTATGGGGACCCCAAACGGAACGTAGTCGCCATAATTTTCCCCATGGCGTGGTAATGCCCGTCCAAGTTATCCGGGCATTATTACAAATTAAGCGGGCCGCGGCCCGGGTAAATGGAGACTCGGGTCACTTAAGTGCGGCCAAGGCCGCAGTGATTACTCGGGCTGCTGACCAGTTGTTAGCGTTAGATGACGCCCATTTAATGGTCGATTTTCCACTACACGTTTATCAAACCGGGTCGGGGACCCAAACTAATATGAACGTAAACGAGGTGCTTGCCCACGTCGCGGCTCAATTAGATCCAACGACGCCGGTGCGGCCGAATGATGATATTAACCAGTCTCAGAGTTCAAACGATACGTTTCCCACCGCTATGAACATTGCGGCACTCCAAGTGTTAGCACCATTATTAACGACGGTGGCGACGTTGATTACGGCGTTAACCGAAAAGCAACACCAGTACTGGCGAACGGTCAAGATTGGGCGGACCCACTTACAGGACGCGACGCCCCTAACCTTTGGGCAGGAAGTTAGTGGCTGGGTCAGCACGTTAAAGCGTGACCGGGATTATTTGCAACAGTTACAACCAACCCTGTTAGCTTTGCCAATTGGGGGGACCGCGGTCGGAACCGGTTTAAATACGCAACCGGGCTTTGATCGACAGATGGTGACGGAACTTGCGACGACTTACCACCAAGCTTTCGAGGTGGCGGATAACGATTTTGCGGGGTTAGCGGCTCATTCGGGATTAAACGTCGTCCACGGGGCGTTAAAGACGCTTGCGGCTGACCTGGTAAAAATCGGTAATGACATCCGCTTTTTGGCCAGTGGCCCGCGGGCCGGTTACGGCGAATTGACGATTCCAGCCAATGAACCGGGTTCTTCGATTATGCCGGGGAAGGTTAACCCAACCCAAATCGAAGCGTTAACGATGGCTGCGGCCCGGGTCATGGGTAACGACGTCACGATTGATTTTGCTGCGAGCCAGGGAAACTTTGAAATGAACGTTTACAAGCCGGTGATCATTGCCGCCTTTTTGGAATCGGCCGAATTGTTGACCGGGACCATCGATGGACTGACCAATAAGTTAGTGCGGGGCATGACCGTTAACGAGAAGCGGATGCGGGCATTAGTTGACCAGTCGTTAATGACGGTTACGGCGTTGTCCCCCCACATCGGGTACCATCGGGCGGCGGAAATTGCGCAAACTGCGGAACGCGCGGGACTAACTTTACGGGAAGCGGCTCTAAAGAGTGGTTACGTGTCGGCAGCGGACTTTGATTTATGGGTCGATCCGCTCAAGATGACCAACCTCGACCGGCAATAATAGGAAATTGGTGAAATGAATGCAAAGAGAAGTACGGTTACGTTGGCTATTTCTGGCCAACTTACTTAATAACGCGGGGGCCGCATTCATGTGGCCGTTAACAACGATTTACATGCATAATTATTTAAAACAGAGCTTAACGTTTTCGGGAATTGTTTTGTTCGTGATGTCTATGGCCATGATTGCTGGAAACTACGTTGGCGGTCGGTTGTTTGATCAGTGGCGCCCGTACTGGACGGCCATTTTAGGCGGGGGAATCTCAACGTTGACCTTAGCGACCCTGATCCTTTGGCATAGTCTGTGGCCGTACGCCGTTGGACTAGTCATCGTCGGGTTTGGCGACGGCATTAGTATGACGGTGGTGAACTCGTACGCTGCCACCGTCACGACGCGGTCGAATCGCTACGTGTTTAACATGTTATACATGGCGCTCAACGTTGGTGTCGTGATTGGAACGTTGCTCGTTGGTTATTTATTGGAATTAGGAATTAGCGTGGTTTTTGTGGTGACCACCGCTTGCTACGTGGGCCTAATGGGAATCGTGTTCAGTACCTTCAACGTGGCTCCGGCAACTAGCCGGGAAACGGCGGCCCAACCACGTGGTCAGGACACTACCCCGCGTAGTCACCGCCAGTTGATCTGGATGATTGCCTTTATGATTTTTACGATTTATTTAAGTTACGCCTTGTGGGAAAGTATTTTATCCGTTCACATGACAAACTTAGGCATTCCGTTCCGGCGCTATAGCGAAGTTTGGACCATTAACGGGTTATTAATTATTGGCAGCCAGCCGATTGTGTCCCGGTTTAACGAGCACTTTAAAATTGGAACTCAGGTGGGAGTAGGTATCACGTTATTTGCCCTGTCATTTTTGGGCCTCGTTTTTGCCCGGCAATACGTGGACTTTATCATTATCATGGTTGTTTTAACGGTTGGGGAAGTGATTGGCTTACCAATCGCGCCAGCCTGGGTCGATGATATGGCGGCCGATAATCAGCGTGGCAAGTATCAGGGACGCTACAACATGGCGTTATCACTAGGACGAGCCGTGGGCCCCTTATTTGGCGGGATGATGGTGGCTCAGTTTACTTACTCAGTTCTTTTTATTACCGTAACGATTTTGATGCTTGGAAGCTTGGCGCTGGTTTTATTAAGGGCTAAACGGGAAAATTTATTGAATGGTTGATGGAAATTAAACGTGGTAGCTGATACTGCAAAAAAGGATTCAAGACGGTCAGCGTCTTGAATCCTTTTTATATCGATTATTTAGTGTACGCGGCTAAGCGTTCCTTCATCACGTTGTAAATCCGTTCGGTATCTACGGAGGTTCCCCGTAGTTCGTAGTCGGCAATCAGGTCCGTATCCAACTGTTCCGCGTAACGGCGGGCAGTTAAGCAGTACTGTTCGTTAAAGTTACGGTTACCACTACCTACTACGCCTAAGCAGAAACGGGGATTTTGGTCATAGTTTAAGTATTCACCTAAGACGTTGGTCATTAACTCTTTAACGCCGTTGTCAATCCCGTTTCCACCGTCTAAATAGGTGGGAACGAACGCAAAGTAGGGCTTGGTTTCAATTGCAAAGTCCGTTTGTTCACTAATTTCTTTGAGGGTGATCAAGGGGTTACTTTCATCCGCAGCGTGCTGGGTTTTGGCATAATCCTGCATACCTGTTACAAATGAACGGGTATTACCTTCGATTGAAATGTAGATAATATTAATTGTTGATTCACTCACAGCCAGTTCCTCATTTCTGTTTACGTTTATGTTCAGTTTACGCTGTGACCTATTGATTTGCAAACAACTTCTGTTAGTTGATGTAAACGTTTCTAAATAGTGAGGGGGATGGTCAGGTCAAAAAGTTAGCGGTGAATTAGCCAGACATCAAAATAAAAACTGCAATCTGGCAACTTTTAAGATGCGCAGATTGCAGTTTTTAATTAGGCTTAAGAAAGCTTAAACGAATTATTTTTTATCAGAATCGTCCGCTTCATCGGTGGTACTTGGCGTTACGGTCTGTTCACTAACTTCAAACCAATTGATGTAGGCGTTCTCGAAGTCGAGGGCCTTAAAATTGAAGTTACCGATTTGAATCGTATCGCCAGCCTGAATTTTGGGGAAGTTATCCAAAATGTAACCGGTCAAAGTGACCACGTCGGAGTCTTCAAATTCTTGTAAGTCGGTCTTGAAATACCGTTCGAAGTCGTAAATGGTCATTTTACCGCTGATTCGGTACGTCCCGTTAGCCTGTTTGTCGATATATTCATTGGAAACGTTGTCGATTTCGTCGTTGACCGTTCCGAAGAGTTCTTCGTAAATGTCCTTATCCGTGACGATCCCACTCGTCCCACCGTATTCATCAACAACGACCACGATGGGGGTCTGCTTGTCGATCATTTTCTGTAGAATGGCTTGAATAGGGGTCGTTTCGGGAATGGTAATGATGTTACGCAGGACCTTGTTGA
The DNA here is from genome assembly GCF_003885105.1 of Lactiplantibacillus garii. GTDB lineage: Bacteria > Bacillota > Bacilli > Lactobacillales > Lactobacillaceae > Lactiplantibacillus > Lactiplantibacillus garii. The sequence goes on along the minus strand of NZ_QWZQ01000016.1, from coordinate 11,460 downwards.
CCCGAATATCGTCGTCAACTTCACCCTGACGAATTAAATCGTAGTTGTAAACGTAACCCAGAATCTTATCCTTGTCATTATTTGCTACGACGGGTAGCCGGCTAAAACGCTTCTGTAAGTAAACCCGGATGGCTTGCTTAACCGTATCGTTGATATCAATTACGACTAACTGGGTGCGGTCAATCATAATATCCTTAGCAATTTTATCGTTAAATTCAAACGCTCGTTCCATGTAGAGGTAGTCGTCACGTTCCAACTGACCGCCAGAAACGGCATTACGCGAAAGGTTTAAAATTTCGGCCTGAGAATAAACGTCATTATCTTCGTTCGCAACGGGAATCCCCAACATTTTGACAACCCCAGCGGACGAAACGTTTAATAACCAGACGAACGGGTAGAAAATAACGTGGAACCACCGTAATGGCGTGGTAATGACGGCCATTACCTTTAAAGGCATGTCAATCGCAATGTTTTTTGGAACGATTTCCGTTAAAACAACTTCTAAGTAAGTCAGTAAAAAGACCCCGATGACGATGCTGATCCCGCGTAAAACGGAGGTAGCAATCGAGAGATTAAAGAGGGCGAGTAACTGCAAAACGAAGTGTTCCGTGGTTTGTTCACCAATCCACCCTAAGATGATCCCAGCTAAGGAAACCCCCACTTGGGTCGTAGAAAGGTATTCGTTTAAGTTGTGGACCATGTGGAGGGAGGTCGCAATCCGCTTAGAAGGCTTATCACGCTTCTTTTGTTCTTCTTCCAAGGCGCTTGGTCGCGTTTGAACCAGCGCAAATTCGCAAGCAACGAAGAAGGCGGCAACGCAAAACGTGATGACAATAATGACTAAATTTAAAACTATCTGGCCATTGTCCATTGAGTCCAAAGAAACATTCCTCATTTCATTTAATAGTTACTTTTAGTATAACGCGAAGTAGCTAATATTATAAGGATAGTTCACATATTTTGCAATCGATCAAAGATGTTTAACGTTTACCGTTAATGGTGCTAAACTAAGGGTATACCAAGTAAAGGGAGATCTTTTGTGATGCCAGTAGAAACGAAAACTAAGATTCATGAGGATTCGAAGAAATTGGTTTATCAGGATAGTGATGTCAAAAAAGCGATGGATTTAATTCGTGACCATGGTTACGTGACCCGCGACGATTTCAATCAGATGGATGACGAAGACTGGGCGGAAGGCTTTGAAAAGAAAATTTCTGACGCTTTCTTAAAAGTTGACGGCGAAGATCCGTACATCTACTTTGAACAATTTGATTTTAAGGGTGGCGACATTGATTCGATTATCTTTGATATGGATCAAGTTGGGACCCGTGACCATGCCTTACAATTACTTGCGGAAGCCATTCACCAAAAGGCTTACTAAATGTTGAGACGGAGGAGTTAACATGCGTCAGTACGGTTTAGGTCGTCAGTTGTGGGACCACTTACCAGTAAAAAATTTACGGCGGGTACGGCATCAGGTTGAGGACGTTTTAAACGCCCGGCTCGTGATGCGAACGGACGTCGTGGAACACGATGATGACTACGTCGTGACGGCGGAATTACCCGGTTTTGATAAGGAAGCCATTACGGTTACGTACCAAGACAATTGGTTAACCATCCGTGCGTACCGCTCCCAGACTGACGGGGCCGGTAGCGATGATGAACGGATTATTCACCGTGAACGGACGGGACGGGCTTTGACCCGGCGGTTTCACGTTCAAGGTGTCGTCAAGGATCAGATTCAAGCCCACTATCAGGCGGGCGTATTGACCGTCAACTTACCAAAAAAAGTTCGTGATAGTGCGGGGAAAATTGAGATTCAGTAAACCCTAAAAAAACGGGCGTCCCGATTAAATTCGGAATGTCCGTTTTGCCGTTGTTGGGGTTATTTTTCAGCATCTTTAGCCGAAGCGTCGGCTTGTTTATTCGCATCCGAGATGCTCATTTGAATCGTACGGGGCCGGTCTTTAAAAATAACAATGGTTCCCTTACCAAGAAAGTTCTTTGGACCGTCGTAGGCCATTTCGTATTCGTTGGCAAACGCGCCTTCCTTTTGTAACGTCATGAAAAAGATTTTATCATCTTCATAATCGTCACTGAACATGACTGCCATAGTGCTGTCAATGAGTAATTTTTCCGAACGCATCGCTTTGAGACGCTCCCATAATCCGGCAATTACGGCCTGGGGGATGAGTTCCTTGACGTCGTCACCAACGCGGAGTTTCTTCGTCATTTCGTACATATTTCATCGGACCTACTTTTCTATTGAATTTATCGTAACTCATAAATGATAACATATTCCGTTCGAAAACTAGTTTAAAAGCTTACCTAGTTTACAAGACTAGTTAATCTGTATATAATGATGTTAATATGTTGGGAGGGGTTTAGATGGCGAGTGAAACTTACGTTGCGTGGCAAGCGCGGATGGAAAAGGTAATTTTACCTAAGTGGACGGAGTTGCCCAATTTTGATCTGTATATGGATCAGGTTCTATTATTGATCAACGAAACGTTGCAACCGTTGGGCGTTGACCAAGTGACCGCAGCGATGATTAATAATTACGTTAAGCATAAGGTGATTTTGGCACCCGTTAAGAAAAAGTACCAAATTATGCAGTTAGCGGATATCATTGTCATCAGTTTGTTAAAACCCAGTTACCCGCTAGATCAGATTCGACAGGGAATCGATCAAGTGACGGCGACGGGCTACCCTAAGCGGGCTTATGATGGCTTTATTACTGCGCTGACTAATCAGCTCCACCACATGGATGCGCCCGTCACAATCTCCGACCAAGATCCCAGTGCCGGTTTAACGGTTGCGGCGGCCCAATTAATTGTTGATAAATTACGGACGGACGAATTATTACGGCTTAATCAAGCTCAGGTAAAGCCCCAACAAATTGAAAAATAGTTCGGGAACGGTTGACTGAAGGAACAATTTAGTTAACCGTTCCGTTTTTAGTTGCCGTAGTCAGATGGCTTTAGTATGATTAAGGAGTAAAAATGATTGTAAGCAATCTAAATGAACGAATGAATCACGGACATTTGTACGGGAAATAACTTAACGATTAGGAAGAGTGATTAAGATGAAGGTGTTTATCAGCGACGATCAAGAACCGCAACGTCTCTGGCTAAACGACATCATTACGGCTCAGTTAGATGAACTCCAGTTTAACTACGAATTGGCGTCGGTTTGGCAACCCGCCGATGTTTTAGCGGCCGTAAAAAAGAGTAGCGGACCGAATATTTATTTTTTAGACATTGTGCTTCAACGTGAGATCAACGGTATTCAGTTAGCTTCCCGGATTCGGGATTACGATCCGGATGGTTTTATCGTATACGTGACGGTTCGTGACGATATGATGCCCGAGACACTCAGTGCGATGACGACGCCCACGGGATTTATTTCAAAAGCAAACATGTTTGACCGGGAACATTTCATTCCCCAGGTCCATCAAGTGCTACAAGTTATCAAAAAACGACTCGTTAAGCTACAAACGAGCCCGGAGCCAACGCTGATGATTCGGAGTGGTGCGTTGCTATTAACGTTGAAACTGGATGACATTGTGTATTGCGAAAAGGTGCACGGCCTAAGAACGACGCGGATCGTTACGGGGGATCAGGCCTACGTGGTGCATAAGAATTTAAACACGGTTAAGGCGCAGTTGACGAACGGCCGGTTTTTTAATGACTTTCAAAGTTACGCGCTAAACCTAGAGAAGGTTGTCACGGTTGATTTTAATAAGGGAAACGTTAACATGATGAACGGGGACCACTTATCTTTCAGCCGGGGAACCATCAAAAAATTACGAACGTATTATCAAACTCAGGAATAGGATGATCAAATGATTTCGGATGGACAATTGGCAGCAATCAAAACATACGCGCTAGCGAGTTTGGCACGGGATCGTAGTGGGCATGGTCGGGACCACCTTGAACGGGTCAATCGGCTCGCCCACCGGTTAGCAACGGCGGAAGGTGCTAACTTGAATTTAACGTTAGCTGCGGCGTGGTTACACGACGTTATTGATGATAAGCTGATGGCCGATCCCGCAGCGGCCCACGCCGCGTTATCGCAACACCTGACACAGTTAGCCGTGTTGGCGCGCGACCAAGCCGCAATTTTTGCCATTATTGACCACATGTCATTTAGTCAGTCGTTTAACGGTCCCCAGAAGTTGAGCTTAGAAGGTCAAATCGTACAGGATGCCGACCGTCTAGACGCAATCGGCGCGATTGGAATTGCCCGGGCACTCTATTATTCGGGTCACGTGGGTGAAAAAATTTATGATCCCGCCGTGGCGCCGCGCCAACATCTAACGAAGGAACAGTACCGTAACCAACCAGGAACGGCCATTAATCACTTTTATGAAAAGTTATTTAAATTGGCTGATCTCATGAATACCGCCAGTGCGCGGCGTTTGGCTGAACAGCGGACGGCCGTGATGCACGCTTTCGTGGACCAGTTTAAGGCGGAATGGCGTGCCGACGATGCGTTGGCCGATTAATTAAAACTGATAACACGCATAAAAACGAGGCTGTGACAAAAGTCACAGCCTCGTTTTTATCTCCAAATAATTATTGTCGAAACGGATTTCAAAAGTCAGCGGGCTCCGCTCACCAGCTAACCGACTTTTGGCACACTCTGGCTTATTTACTAACAAGATTAGGAAACCCGGTTGGTTAGTACCTGGGTAATTAACATGACAATCAGTGAAACAATTAGTGAATAGCATAAAATAATGGCGACCGTGAATCCCCAGGAAACTAGGGTGGTGATCCAGCCCGTGATGCCGAGTAACGTTAAAATCGTCGTGATGGTCACAATAACTGCAAAGGTACTGTAGAGTCCGACCGTACTGTTTTGATAATCGGCCGGACTGAGGTCGAAACCGCCTAAAACGATGGTAATCGTTAAAAACAGGAGGAGTGGGGCCTGCCACCAACCGATGGGGGTGCTGACAAGGGCCGCCCAACTACCGGACCAATCGGGGTGGGCCGGTGTTTCGGCCAGCTTCAAAATGGCTTGTCCTAATCCTGGTGCCAGCCACCAATCTAATCCCAGTAGGGCGGCGGTACAACCAAAAATGGGTGCCACGCCAATGAAGAGGTTCCCGATGACTTGGTAGGGATCGTGTCGGTTCCAAGTATGGTTAACGTACCCCATGGCCAAATCGTCCCCCGCATCGGTATCCGGATGCAGGTGGGGACGTTTGAGCAGTTGAACGGATTGAATACCGTGCCGAAAAATAATGGCGAGAATTAGGTGGCTGATTTCGTGTAAAATAATTCCTAGAAAACCGCAGTAGACTTGGCTATTAATGCCGAAGTGGTTCACTAGGTTGGCCTTACTGCGCCGGTTAATGATGGTCAACAGGCCCGCAAAGCTCCCTGGAATCCCGAGGGTGATCAGCAGAACGAGTAAGTTATTCATAATAAGTTCTTTCACACGATCACTCCGTTATTTCACCAAAGGTTCCGTGGACGAGTTTGCGTAAATCGTTCGCGTCGATCTCAATGGAACGCCCAATCTTACCGGACGACACTAAAATTTGACCCTGTTGCTTGGCACTTTCGTTGATAAAAATTGGAAATTTCTTAGTTTCCCAAATTCCGACCGGCGTATTGGCGCCGTGCTGGTAACCAGTTGTGTGCTCAAGATCTTTAAGCGGAATCATGCCGACTTTTTTATTGCCGGATAGCTTGGCTAATTTTTTATAACTGAGGTGTTCGTCAAGCGGAAGGACCCCCACTAACGGACCAGTTTTGTTGCCAATCAGCGCTAAAGTTTTATAAATGTGGTGTTCATCGACTCCCAAGTGGTCAACTTGGAGCTGTTGAACGTCTCCCTCGGTTTCGGTAGGAAATTCATACTGTTGGTAGCTGATGTTGGCTTTATCGAGAATCTTTTCAACGAGTGTTTTACCTAATTGATCTTTTTTCTTGTTCTTTTTCGACATTTTTATCCCTCTTAATTATAAAATACGTCCCAATTATTAAAATGGACCGGTGCAATTCTCCCAAACGGTAAAATTTCTGCTATACTGGAGGCAACCAATTTACTAAAAGGGGGGATTACGATGGCAGATCTAGTCTACCAACAAGTTATCACCGACCTCAACAAACGCATTATGGCTAATGAATTTGTCGATAAAAAGTTACCGGACGAACGTAGTCTGAGCGAGCAGTACCAAGTGAGTCGCAGTTCCATTAAGCGCGCCCTGAACGTGTTAGCTAATCAGGGGTTAATTTTTAAGAAACGGGGTTCCGGAACGTTTATTAATCCATTATATCTTAAAAACCAGTCTTCATTTAAGTATGAAGGGACAAATTTAGGAATTACGGACAGTTTAAATACGGAAGGCGCCAAACCCAGTATTCAATTATTAGACTTTCAGGTTATTCCTGCAAGTGCGGAGTTGCAACAAGACTTATTTTTAACGGCGGATGAGTTTGTTTACGAAATAAAACGGTTGCGGTTATTAGATGACCAGCCGTTTATGATTGAAACGGGCTACATCCCGATCAAGCTAGTTCCCGAACTTAACCGGCAAATTGTAAGCGGCTCAATCTTTAGTTACGTTCAGAAAACGTTGCACGCCGCGGTCACGAAGTCGTTTTTGTCGATCTCAGCGGATAGTTCCAACGCAACCGACCAACGGTTACTGCACCTTAAACCGGTGGAACCGGTCGGAGTAATGAGTGGGATCTTTTTCCTGGATGACGGGACGCCGTTTGAAGTTTCTAACATGCGTTTGCATTACCAGTACATGAAGTACACCACCTTTGTGTCGACGAACGGGTAACTAGTCTAAAATGATGGAAAGTTAAGAAGATCCCCAAATTTTTAAAAAAAGTTTTAAGTGCTTAAAACGGGCCACCGTAAGGGATTAGGCCCGTTTTGTTTACGCAAATAAATTAATTGGACCGTTCCAATTAACAAAAAGGTTGATTTTTCAAAATATCTTGTTAGAATAGAACTTGTAAACGATGTCAGTTACTTAATTGAAATCAATTAAACCGCAAATTAAGGAGTGTTTTGAAATGGCAACAGATTACTCATCACCAGCATATTTGCAAGAAGTTGACAAATATTGGCGGGCGGCAAACTACCTCTCAGTCGGTCAACTTTACTTAAAAAATAATCCACTATTACAACAACCTTTAAAGGCAAGCGACGTTAAGGTTCACCCAATCGGCCACTGGGGTACGATTGCCGGTCAAAACTTTATCTACGCCCATTTAAACCGGGCCATTAACAAGTACAACTTAAAGATGTTCTACGTTGAAGGTCCCGGTCACGGTGGTCAAGTGATGGTTTCCAACTCATACTTGGACGGCACTTACACCGATATTTACCCTGAAATTACGCAGGACGCTGAAGGGATGCAAAAACTCTTTAAACAGTTCTCATTCCCAGGCGGGGTTGCTTCCCACGCGGCACCCGAAACTCCGGGTTCAATCCACGAAGGTGGCGAACTTGGTTACTCAATTTCACACGGTACTGGTGCAATCTTGGATAACCCGGATGAAATTGCCGCGGTTGTCGTTGGTGACGGGGAATCCGAAACGGGTCCGTTAGCAACTTCATGGCAATCGACGAAGTTCATCAACCCAATTAATGACGGTGCGGTTTTACCAATCTTAAACTTAAACGGGTTCAAGATTTCTAACCCAACCATTTTTGGTCGGACTTCCGATGAAAAGCTGAAACAGTACTTCGAAAGTATGAATTGGGAACCAATCTTTGTTGAAGGCGATGATCCTGAAAAGGTTCACCCGGTTATGGCTAAGGCCATGGATGAAGCCGTTGAAAAGATCAAGGCCATTCAAAAGAACGCTCGCGAAAATAACGATCCAAGCTTACCAACTTGGCCAATGATCGTCTTCCGCGCACCAAAGGGTTGGACTGGTCCTAAGTCATGGGACGGCGATAAGATCGAAGGTTCGTTCCGTGCGCACCAAATTCCAATTCCTGTTGATCAAAACGATATGGAACATGCCGACGCGTTAGTTGACTGGTTGAAGTCGTACAAGCCGGAAGAACTCTTTAACGAAGACGGTACTTTGAAGGATGATATCAAAGCCATCATCCCTGAAGGCCAGAGTCGGATGGCCGCTAACCCAATTACGAATGGTGGGGTTGATCCTAAGGCCTTAAACTTACCAGACTTCCGTGATTACGCCGTTGACACGACCAAACGTGGCGCCAACGTTAAGCAGGATATGATCGTTTGGTCAGACTACCTGCGGGACGTGATCAAGAAGAACCCGGATAACTTCCGTTTGTTCGGACCAGATGAAACGATGTCCAACCGGTTATACGGCATCTTTGAAGCCACTAACCGTCAATGGTTGGAAGACATTCATCCGGATAGTGATCAATACGAAGCACCCGCTGGCCGAATTTTGGATGCACAGTTATCTGAACACCAAGCTGAAGGCTGGTTAGAAGGCTACGTCTTAACTGGTCGCCACGGTTTATTCGCAAGTTACGAAGCGTTCTTGCGGGTCGTCGACTCCATGTTGACCCAGCATTTCAAGTGGTTACGGAAAGCCAACGAACTTGATTGGCGTAAGAAGTACCCGTCACTTAACATTATTGCGGCTTCAACCGTATTCCAGCAAGACCATAATGGTTACACCCACCAAGATCCAGGTGCCTTGACCCACTTGGCTGAAAAGAAGCCGGAATACATCCGCGAATACTTGCCAGCCGATGCTAACAGTTTGTTAGCCGTTGGTGATGTGATGTTACGGAGTCAGGAAAAGATCAACTACGTGGTTACATCAAAGCACCCACGTCAACAGTGGTTCAGTATTGACGAAGCCAAGCAGTTAGTTGATAACGGCCTAGGAATCATTGACTGGGCAAGTACCGATCAAGGCAGCGAACCGGACATTGTTTTCGCCGCTGCTGGGACGGAACCAACTTTGGAAACGTTAGCTGCAATTCAATTATTGCACGACAACTTCCCAGACATGAAGATTCGGTTCATCAACGTTATTGATATCTTGAAGTTACGTAGTCCTAAGAAGGATCCACGGGGCTTATCTGACGAAGAATTCGATCACTACTTTACTAAGAACAAGCCGGTTGTCTTTGCGTTCCACGGTTACGAAGACTTAGTTCGTGATATCTTCTTTGACCGTCACAACCATAACTTACACGTTCACGGTTACCGTGAAAACGGGGACATCACCACGCCATTTGACGTTCGGGTGATGAACCAGATGGACCGCTTCGACTTAGCTAAGTCCGCAATTGCCGTACAACCAGACATGGTTGATAAGGGCGCGGCCTTTGTTCAAGACATGGATAACATGTTGGCAAAACACAACGCTTACATTCGGGATGCCGGGACCGATTTACCAGAAGTTAATGACTGGCAATGGCACGGCTTGAAATAAAGCGTAACGTTTAATTAAGAAATAACTAAACAACCACTATAACGGGCGTGTGCCCCCGTTGTAGTGGTTGTTTTTAGGTTATAAAGAATGGAAAACCCGTACCGACCACTCCCAGGTAGTCGGTACGGGTTTTAATAATGCTCAATGAGTCCCAGTTGGTGAAAGAGAGGGGGTAAGGGTGCCGGAACAAACACGGAGGTGGTACTAAATGGCAACTGTAAGGCGAGTGCCTGGGCGTGCAACATTAGGCGGGGTGCCTGATCTGCATGGTCGTCGTACAACGGGTCACCTAAAATCGGGTGACCGCTAGCGGCTAAGTGGACCCGTAACTGGTGGGTTCGACCGGTAGTCAGGGATAATTTGACCAACGTCTGTCGCGGAGTCGTTGTAACGACTTGGTAGGTAGTTAAGGCCGGCTGTGCGTCGAACGTATTGACCCACCGTTTGCGTTTATCGGCGGGGTCGTGACCAATTGGCGCGTCAAACTGGCCAAAAGTCTGAGCGAAATGTCCGCGAACCCAGGCATAGTACGTTCGGCGAATTACTTTAGTACTAATTAAACGGTCCAAAATGGGTACAACAACGGGGTTTAGGGCTACCACCATGGCACCGGAGGTCATTTGATCGAGGCGGTGAACCATGTATGGGGCTTGTTGGCTAGGGGCCAGGTAAGCTGCCAAATGGTTTAAAATCGACCCGCGTTCACCCGGCTGATTAGGGTGTGATTTCGTTCCGGCGGGCTTATTAACTACGAGTAAGTTGGCATTGCGGTAAAGGACGGAAACCGTGGCCGCGCTATCTGGTAAATAGTTAGACACGGGAGTTCGAAAATCATTCGCAATAAAGGTCAGCTGCAGGTGATCGCCGGCTTGAAGCGGAGACGCGACCGAAGCGGGAAACTGATTGATACGGATTCGGCGCCCCTGACGGAGTTGTCCCTGAATTCTTTTGGGGACGAGCCAGGTTTGCAGACAGGTCCGCACGGTTTGTCCAGCTAGCTCGGAGGGGATCGTTAAATCGTATGACCAGGACACGGGAAGAACCACCTTTCAGAAAAGATAAGCAAATACGGTATTAGATTCATGGTAATAAATTTGTAAATTGAGCCACCCCAGTTTTGGGTTAAACAGAATAGGCCGCTTTTGGTGCACGTTTCGGTACCGGTGCTACGGAAACGCAAGACGCGTAAATTACTCGGTTTACGTTGAGTAATTTACGCGCCTTAAAGTTTTGTCCCACACCCTTGTTTCACGTTGCCGCTCGTAAAGTGGTCGCTATTCTTGGGTAGGCTTGACGATCAAAACGTCACAAACCGCGTTACGACTAACGTAAGTCGTAACTGAACCAACGACCAAACGTTCAACAGCGGAGAGGCCGGTTGAACCAATCAAAATTAGTTGGTTGTGATGATCAGCGGGAAATTCGCGAGCAATGACGGTTTTGGGATTACCAAACCGAACGTGCATGTCGACATCGGTAACACCGGCATCCAGGGCTTGTTGTTTGAGTTCTTCGAGCCGTTTTTGAACGTCTTCTGAAAGCTTATAAATAACGTCACCGCTTACGGCGCCACCGTAAGTATCACTGAATTGATTCACTTCCAAGACGTTGAGAATGTCGAGGTGGGTCTTATTGCGCTTGGCAACTTCAATGCCGCGCTTAAGTACTTCTTCGGTGGCTTTGGAGCCATCAACTGGTACCAAGATATTTTGATATTGTTGTAACATAATGGTTACCCCCGTTTGATATGGCTAATTATTATATTTATTTTAGCATTAATTTTAAACCGTGTAAGTCTTTTAGACTAATAGATTGAATGAAAGAATCGTAAACGAGCTGAAAAGCCTTGACGATTATTTTTATTTTTGCAATTTAAGCCAACTTTTTTGTTACAAATAATTGCGGATGGTTAACCATTTTAGAAATTGCTGTAATATTTTTCAAGAACTGATTATCAAAAACATTATACACGATGTAAATACAGATGCGCTTTTCAATAGGATTTCAGGTGAGTTTGCGAATTTAAATGAAAATCAATGAAAACTAAGAT
>NZ_QWZQ01000015.1 GCF_003885105.1 Lactiplantibacillus garii | reverse complement strand
AGTTTATTTAATGGACGTATATTTAGCACGTTACGGGCTTGCAGGGATTTTATGAAATTGGTTGGTGTAGTGACATTACGGGCAGATAGCTGGTGGTGTGGTTGGATCAATCATGATTGGAGATGGGTCACAAATGCCACGAAAACGGAACACGCAACGCCGAATGGAAATTGTTAACGCGGCGTTTCGCTTGTTTGCCGAACAGGGATACGATAACGTCCAGATGAAGGACATTGCGGATACTTGTGATATTAGTAAATCCCTACTACAACACTACTTTCCTAAAAAAATTGTTCTTTTAAGCACGATGTTAAACGAATTGATGCTCAGCACCTTTGTTTATGGTAACGAGCAGTTGACGAGCCTCTCCGCGGAACAGCGGACCATGATCCAGATGGGGTTTTTGTTACGAATGCTGGATGAAAATCCAACCATCGAGCACTTTATTAAAGATGTGTTTGAAAGTCCGGAACTAACGACGGAAATTGTCCTCGTTATTCTGGATTGGCTGGAAGCCATCGGGGTCGACGGGGAAACTTCAACGATTCGGTACGCCACTAATTTTGCCGTATCTGGTGGGATGGCGGTGTTTTTTAAGCGTAAGCTTCTAAGAGCTAGTGTTGAGGGGATTGCAGAGAATATCGATCAAGCCTTCTACTTGTTATTAGGCGAGGATACCCAGAAAATTAATCAGATTTACCTAAGTACGGCCAAGTATTGTACCGACCGTTACTATCAGGAATTTATCACCTACTTGCATGAGCATTCTACGATTAATTTACGGACTGAAATACAAATTTAATATTAAAAGTAACCTAAAAAACTTGTATTCCGTAAAATATACTAGTACACTTTAAAGCGGGGAAATGATAAACGACGCTTACTAATTTAGAGAAACTATGGGGCGGATTATGAAGATTGTATTTGGACATAATTCGACTTTTAGATTGAAAGGGAGACTTGAATATGAATGATGATATGGAATTTTTTAACCGGTTTAGCCACATGTATTTACACGGCTTTAAAAACTTGTCAGATATGTTTGCGGAACCAGCTACGGAACACGGGATTACTTTAGACGAATTTTATATCCTATACGATATCGCGGAAGCGAAGGGTAAGATTCGGTTGATGGATATTGCCGAAAGCCACGGTGTGACCCGTTCCGCAATTTCACGGTTAATTGGTCGCTTACTACGGAAAGACTACTTATACCAAGAAGCCGAAGATCATGATCGCCGGAACAAGGTTTTGAAATTAACACCCGAAGGCGCACGGATCGAACACGAAGTCTTTACTGAATTGTTGCAACGGAACCGCGAATGGCGGCAATCGTTCAACTTAGCTAAGCAGTATCAAACCTTAGACTTAGTTGAAGAATTTATGGACAAGTTTGTTAACGAAAACGCCGGCAAGCAATCCAAAAAAGCCAGTTTTGCTGATTTGAAGCGGGCTGAAGCGTAATATGATTAAAAGTGATTTAGCACTTAAGCTGAATCACTTTTTTTATTGCAATTAGTTAAAGGTGGTGAGGCGAATGGTTTCGGGGGACGTTTCTTGGGGCACGTTACAACGTTAGTGGCAAGGGATCACCAGTAACGACGAACATGAAGGAGCGGATAATCATGAAAAAAGCCTTAGTGGAAGTTGTCGCACTACTAGCCGTTTTAGGTTTTACGGCTAGTCAGGTTAAGTCGAACCAAGCAACGAATAAGTTAGGTTCAGCGGAACGAAAAGTGGAGGCCGTCCGGTTAGGGACCGTCAATAAGCCTAAGTGGACCGCTAAACGGAAGGTGGCCGGGGTGCCACTACAAAAGAATCATCCGGCGGTGCAGTCCAGCGCGGTCAATAAACGGCTGCTGTGACGTTGACGGCTAAAGAGGCTGTGACAAAATCACAGCCTTTTTTGTATCTCCGCACAATTATTGTCGAAACGGGTTTCAAAAGTCACCAGCTAACCAACTTTTGGCACACTCTGTTTTACTGCGCCAACGCCCATAGTTTAAAGTCAATTGAATTACTGATTTATTAATGCTTTAATAAAAATATCAATATATTAATTATCTAAAGGGGTTCTGACACATGCGTAAGGGGATTATCGTCGCGGTCAGCGTGCTAGCAGGCTTATTAGCGGCTTGTGGCAACCAGGGGGCTAACGGTCAGTCTAGTAGTCGTTCGTCTAAGTCGGAAGCGCGGCATTCGGCGATGAAGGTGACTAAACAGTCATCAGCCAAGCAAACAACGGGGACTAAAACAACGGCTAGTAGCGGTAGTCGGACGGCTACCGCTACTTGGGATCAAAAGAAGAGTGACCAGTTAGCAACGTTCATGGTGACCTGGGGCAAAACCATGAAGCAGAGTTATGACAGCTATGGCCCGGGCAATAACACTAACTTTTACGGGTTAAAATACCCGGCCGAATTAAAAAAGAATAACTTAGTGGCGGATGACCATGACGCGACCTTTGCTTGGTCGCCGAGTGGAACCGGTTCGGCCGATTACGAAGTGGTGGGCATTTATTCGGATAGTGAAAACACGGACAACATGTCCGCGCACCTTTACCTGTTTACCATCCATGACGGCTCACCAGTCGTTTTGATCACCCAACAAAACCAGGGTAACGAAGAAAACAAAGTATACTTTAAAACGACGGCTAACAGCGACCTGCGGGACGGCTTTAGTAAAATTGTTGCGGGTCAGGGGACGAGTGTCGTTAGTGACCGTGCGAAAAGCACCACGCCGCAACCGTACAACGTTAGTGCGGCGTGGCAGGGTGACTGGTACGCCGTTGACGATCAGGGGAAGCTGAGTCAGCTCACGTTTACGGAACACGGTATGGTGAGCTCGTACGACGGCGAAAAACCTTATCAGTCCACGTGGTACCTCAATGACGGGAGTGATCCCGACGATCGAGCTAACGTCCATAATCACTGGGACCGAATTGAAAAGACCCCCATTAAAAAGGACGGGACCACGTTAGTCAACGTGCGTGGCTGGAATCAGTCCGCGGGCGCCGGGGCTTACTACGGGATCAAGCAGGAAAAAGTTGACGGTAAACCGGTCACGGTCCTTATTTCCGCGGGTGGGGCCGGTGCTTGGTGCGACGCGACCTATTACCGCACTAAGGCCATGGCTAAACAACAAACTACGACCCAGTTTGACGATATTGATTACGATGCGGATTAAGTGAAATCCGGTGCGTCATTGCCGACTGGAAGGCCCATTTCAGTCCCGTTATTGTCAAAGGACAAAGAGCGCAGGCCCAAAATATAAGGCACCCCAATTACTCAGTTTTCTTTGAGTAATTGGGGTGCCTATATTTTGTGGCAATGGTGCCAAAACGTGTGCCGTTAGTCAATTTATGAGCGACTGGTGGACCAAGTTTTTTCAGCTCGAATTTTAAATTACAAGTTTTCTAACCAAAGATTGATTTAAAAATGGAACTGAAGAAGTTGACGATCGACGTCCAAATTTGTTGTAACAAGTTTTGGTTTTCTTTGGTATTAAGTTTATTAAAGACACCCTTAGCGTTGGATTGGATGTTTTTCATCAATGAACTGGCCTGCGTCTTAAAACTAGAGGAGTTTAACGCCCCGGAATCCCGAATCGTGACTAATAAGTTGATAATTTGTGTTTTTTGATTATTGGTAATGACATTAGTTAAGTTATTATTTGTAATTTGTTGGTTAACGATCGTGGTGATTTCGCTTTTAGTCACGTTGCTGCCCTTTTTGGCCATTTGTTGCTTAGCCCCGGCAACCGCGTTGTTTAACTGGGCGTCGGTGTAACCGTCCTTATTCTTGTTGGCCTTGGTAATCCCACTCAACGTACTTAATTCGTTTTGAGCGGCACTGACCTGCTTCGAATTTAAACTGTTCCCGGTTTTCGCGTAGGCGGCGTAAATACCGGCGAGGGCACCCGAACCATCAATTGGGGTGGCGGACGTAATGTAAATGTTAGCGTCCGTGATCCCGGCGGTTAACGCGGCGTTTTTATACTGGTTGGCCGTGATGGTCGTAATGTTATTACTACCGTTATAATCTAAAATTTTAACGTTGATTCCCGAACCGGAACTGGTCTTTTCAATCATTGCACTAGACCACACGCCCGAACTGCTGGTAAAACTTTCACCGGCGGGATTCAGATATTTAACGAGGGTATCGCCGTTAACGGTTAAGGTTTGATAATTGCTAGTATCGCTTAGCGCGGCCGTTAACGTTTTGATCGTCCCCGCTTTTTGACTGCTGGTTAAGCTACTCCCCAACGTTACGATGGGTTCGTCGCTGGTGTCATCGGCATGGGCGATGGCTTGCCAGCTGAAAAAGCCGAATAATACGGTGGCAACGAGGGCCACCCATTTAAAGTTGAAACTAATTCGTTTCGCCATGTTGATTTCCTCCGCATCTTAACTAATGCGCTTTAATTATAGCAGATTCAGGCTAGTCCGTTGGCGGGAGTGGGCCAAATTTGAGAGAGTCCTAACCATCTTAAGCTATCTTTATCATTTGCGGGGGAACGGGGGGTTCGCTATACTCATGTTAAAAGGGATTGGGAGGCGCTTAGCATGACTAAAAATCGCGTTATCAATAGTTTAAGTTACTTAAGCATTATTTTTTTACCCGTACTATTTCCACTGATCGTGTGGCTGTTAACGGGGAGCAACCCGGACGCACACCGGGCCGCTGGTAAAGCATTCTGGTTACACTTATTACCCGCGGTGATGGGAATTATTTTCGTCATCGTGTTAGGCGTTAGCGGGATGTACATGGATAATTTTGTTAACAGCGGCTGGCTAGCCGTTATCTTAATTGCCGTACTAGCCATTGTCGCGGTCGTGAGCTACCTGTGGTCGATCGTACGCGGTATTCAGTATTTGATTGCGGAGTAGTTGATGGGAGGCTTTTTAAATGGGACAAACGTTAACACCGACCGCCGCGAAAACGGCGATGATGATTCAGTTTTGGCAAACGGGTTACGCACAGACAACGGTTGATGACTTGATGACGGCTAGTCAGTTGTCCCGCGCGCAGTTTTACCGCCAGTACCATGGCAAGGCGGTGGCATTACGCCAGTGCTTACAACTTTACCAGGTAACGGTGGGAGAACAGTTGACCCGCCTGATTGAACGGGACCGTTCCCGGCAAACGCCCCTGTACGCGTTGTTAGCCGACTGCTTATTGTTGCCGTTTCAAAGTGAGCGCTGGCCGGCGGGGTGTTTGATGGTCAACCTAATGGCGGAACTCGGTGCGCGCGATACGGTGTTATTAACGCAACTACAAACCTGCTACGCTGATATTCAGTCGCGGTTAGTGGGCTTGTTGGCACCACGGGCTCAGCAGTTACCGGCGACCGTTGCCGAAATAGCGGCCAGTCTCATGCAGGTCCGCAGCGGGTTGCAACTGTTGGCGAAACAGGCTACGAGCGCGACCCAGTTAAAGCAGCAGGCCCAAATGAGTGTCCGGTTGATTCTAGGGGAGGTGTAAGGATGGTTGCAATTAAAGTCATTCACGGTGACATTACCAAAGTGGCGGTGGACGCCATTGTGAACGCCGCTAACACTAGCTTGTTAGGTGGGGGTGGCGTGGACGGCGCTATTCACCGGGCGGCCGGCCCCGAGTTATTAGCCGAATGCAAAACGTTACACGGTTGCGAGACTGGTGAGGCTAAAATTACTAAGGGTTACCGGTTGCCAGCCAAGTACGTCGTACACACCCCCGGACCGATTTGGCGGGGTGGTCAGCACCACGAGGTGGAACTACTGGCGAACAGTTATCGTAACAGTTTAAACGTCGCTGCGGCCCACGGGTGCCAAACGGTCGCGTTTCCGTCGATCAGTACCGGAATTTACCATTTTCCGTTGGCGATTGCGGCTCCGTTAGCCTTGAAGACGTTACAACAAACGGCCGCCACCACCGCGAGCAGGGTGACGGTGATTCAGATTGTTTGTTTTGATGCCGAAACTTTAAGTGCCTTTAACAAAGCGTTGGCAGCGCTAACGGCCTAATCTTTACCAAAAAATACGTTTGAACGCTACTATCTGGCATAATCGCTTGCTATAATATGACTTAGTTGTCGGTCGTTAGGGAAGGTCGGTAACTTAATCTGCGCCGGTTGTTTAGTTAACCGGGCTTTTAAAAAAGAAAGGAATTCGCTTGTGTTAGATATTTTTAAAGCGGTAATCTTGGGGATCGTTGAAGGGATTACTGAATTCTTACCAATTAGTTCGACTGGTCATTTGGTGTTGGTCGACGAATTTATTAAGATGCAACAGTCCACGCAGTTCACGGATATGTTCAACGTTGTGATTCAGTTGGGGGCCATCATGGCGGTGGTGGTACTGTACTTCCACAAATTAAACCCGTTGTCACCCCGTAAGAACACGACTGAGAAACGTGATACGTGGGTGTTATGGAGTAAGGTGATCCTGGCCGTTATTCCGTCGGTCATCGTGGGGTTACCCCTAAATGACTGGATGGACGCGCATTTGATGAACTGGGGCGTCGTTTCCGCCGCGTTGATCGTTTACGGGATCCTCTTCATCGTCATTGAAAATCATAACAAGGCGTTAACGCCTAAGTTTGCGGACTTAAAGACGCTGCCGTACACGACGGCGCTCTTTATCGGGTGTTTCCAACTCCTATCACTGGTTCCCGGGACTTCCCGTTCTGGGGCGACCATCTTAGGGGCGATTCTGATTGGGACTTCCCGCTACGTCGCAACTGAATTTTCTTTCTTCATGGCGATTCCGACCATGTTCGGGGCGTCACTCCTAAAGTTGGTTAAGTACTTCGCGCACGGCGGTTCCTTAGGCGGACTGCAGGGTGCAGTGTTAGCCGTTGGGGTCATCGTTTCCTTCGTGGTCGCGTACCTGTCCATTCGGTTCTTACTGGATTACATTAAGAAAAACGACTTCAAGGCCTTCGGTTGGTACCGAATCGTACTTGGGGCCATCGTGATTGCCTATTTCGCGTTGATTCACTAGTCATTAATAATTAAAAACGAACGTGCTAAAATTTTAAGGCTCCTAAATTACTCAGTTTCTGTTGAGTAATTTAGGAGCCTTATTTTTAGTAGTCAGGGCGTTGAAAATTGGTTTGTTCCGCTTACCATGAATTAAGCGGCTTGGGGCCATTCACTTAACGAATAAGTTGCCAGGCCAACCGGTTGAAAAATTCAGCAATTAAAAACCCGATGGCAATGACGCCGGCGATGATCACGACTTGCCCTAAGTATTGGTAAGCCACGTTGGGATGACCGGTGACCAGGTTACGAACGACCCGGTAGGACTGGCCACCGGGGACTAACGGAACCAGGCTGGGAATGTTAAAAATGATCATTGGCATCTGTTTATAGTGGGCGGCCATGCCACTCGCAACGCCGATCACGACCGCGGCAATTAGGTTACCGACGGCCAGTTTAACGTCAATACTGGCGGGGAGTAGGTAGTAGAGCAATTCGTAGGTGAACCATCCGGCAGCCCCGACCCAGCCGCTCAGATTAAGGGCGCGGCGGGGGATGTTTAGTAAGACCCCGAAGCCGGCGGTGGCTAGGTAGGCTAGCGCCAATTGTAAAAGGCCGTTTGTTAGTAACCAATGCAGCATGACAGGGAACCCTCCTAGTAGAAAAATGACGTCAAGGCGATGCCGACCCCGATGGCGCACGCGGAGAGGACGGCTTCCACGGCGCGGGCGGGCCCACTGAGTAGGTTGCCCGTCATGGTGTCGCGCACGGCGTTGGTAATGGCTACGCCGGGAACTAAGGGCATCACGGCACCGATAATAATGGCGTCGGGGTGGCAGTTTCCCCGGGTGAGCTCGTAACTGATCAGGGTGATCAGGCCGATGACCAGCGCCCCACCAAACTCACTTAGAAAGCGGATTGAACCTAGTTTGCTGATCCAGTAGTAGGTGGCAAAGCCGAGGGTGCCGGCCAACGTACAAGTTAGTAAGTCGGCCATCGTCGCGTGGCCGGTAAAGGCAATCATGAGGGTGACGCTGACGACCGCCGCGGCGATGGCTAACCAGCTAAACGGAAAGGTCGGGACGGCCCGGTTAACTTGTGCGAGGTGGTCGGCGAACTGGTCCAAGCTGATTTCGTGATGTGCAAAGCGCCTAGAAAGGGTGTTGACCTGGTCCACCTTTTCAAGGTCCATCCCCCGGCGGTGAATTGCCCGCACCTGGCTGGTGGCAGTTTCGGGTAAAGAAACCGTGATCCCGGTCAAGAGCACAAAAATTTGGGCGTCCGGGTAGCCGGCGTTACTTGCGATCCGGTGCATCGTGTCTTCTACCCGTTCGATTTCGGCGCCGTTTTCTAATAAAATCGCCCCGGCTAATAGTGTTGTTTGCAACATAACGGTAGTTTTTGACACCCGGAAGACCTCCCAATTAGAATACGTTTATTTTCTCACGAAAACTGGTGAGCGTCACTAATATTAGAACAGAATGTTTGACGGTGGCCCCCACCCTATGGGTAAAATTAACGTATTCAGGTACATGGACGGCTAACCGTTTGGTGTGCCATGCTTAGGAGGCATTTTAATGACTGCTCTAACGAAACTCACCGATACGTATAGTTTAAATAACGGGACCAAGATCCCCATCGTTGGCTTTGGGACGTGGCAAACCCCCGATGGTCAGGTGGCGTATGATTCCGTTTTAGCCGCGTTAAAGGCGGGGTATCGCCACATTGACACGGCGGCGGCTTACGGTAACGAAGAAAGTGTTGGTAAGGCGATTGCGGACAGTGGTGTTGCCCGAGAAGATCTATTTGTCACGACGAAATTATGGAACGCCGATCACGGTTACGAAGCGGCTAAGGCGGCGTTGGCAACTTCGCTGCAGAAGTTGGGATTGGATTACGTGGACCTGTACTTGATTCACTGGCCGAACCCAGCCGCGATGCGTGATAACTGGGAACAGCTCAACGCGGATACTTGGCGGGCAATGGAAGAAGCCTACGCTAGTCGTAAGGCCCGGGCCATCGGGGTCTCCAACTTCCGGCCCAAACACCTTGACGCCCTCTTGAAGACGGCTAAGGTGGTGCCGGCCGTTAACCAAATCTTCTTAAACCCGAGCGATACTGAAGACGAAGTGGTGGCCTACAACCAGGCCCACGGCATTCTATCCGAAGCTTATAGTCCCCTGGGTACCGGGAAAATCTTTGGTATCCCGGAATTAAAGACGATTGCGGATAAGTACCACAAGAGTGTGGCCCAAGTTGTCTTGCGGTGGTCCCTACAACACGGGTTCTTACCACTGCCTAAGTCGGTGCACGCTGACCGGATTAAGCAAAATACCGAACTGTTTGACTTTGAACTGACGGCTGCCGACATGCAAACCATCGACGGGATGCACGGAGTGGCCGGCCTAGCCAACGATCCGGATACGGTTAACTTCTAAATTTTAAGCTCAATCGCAGACTGATTAAAATAGTGCTTTAAAGCAAAAATGGATTAACTTTGAGTCTGACAGCGTGTCAGACCAGAAGTTAGTCCATTTTTTGATTTAGTAATTAACTTTAAAATTAGTGGGTTGAACCGCGGTGACGACCGGGTGATCCGCAAAGTAGTCGGCAATTAAGACCGTCATGTCGGTCGGTAATTGCCGGTCGATCTTGGCCGTTTGGTACATCGGGTAATTGCCGCCGCCACCGGCCCGGTAATGGTTGAGGGTAACGGTCAGTGACTGGTCGTCCTGGACCGGTTGTCCGTGGTAATCGAGTTGTACGAGGCGCTGGCCGATTGGGCGGGTCAGATCAAACGTGTAGTCGATACCACTGTAAACGTCATAGACGTAGTGCCGTAATTTGGGTCTTAAGAACTCGGGATTAACGATGACCCGGCCGTTTTTAAGCAAGAAGTAACTTGCACACCGTTCTAACGCCCGTTTTAAGTCCGCGCCGGTGATTGTTTCCACCGCAAGTTTGTTCGGATAAACGTAGGAGTTCATGACTTCGCGCATGGTGACGTGTTGCTTAAGTCCCGGAACGTCGTCGTTGAAGAGCGCCGTAGCTGCAATATCGGTCCCGGTAGCGGCCATTTCAACTTGATTAATAAAGTCGATGTACGGGTGGTTGTGTAACCGGGCTTCAAGGTGGTTATGCACTAACATGTCCCCGTTGATTTGACCTAACGGGGTGTCCAGCCAATCTTCCATTTGTTCGTTGATCGGTGAAACGAGGGCCATTAGCTGTGCGTTTGGCTGAGCATACTTTACACTAATAACAGCCGGTTCCCGGTGGGTAATTTGCCGCTGGGGGTTCACTTCTAAGGTGATCACGCCAACGTTTGCGCCTTTCATTCCGGGTTGGGTCACCGGGACCCCGTGAATTTTAACGGCTAGTTTACGGTGCTGATGCCCGGTGATCATGGCGTCGATGCCGGGTACTTCCGCTAGTAAGGCCGAACCGCGGTTTTCCCCGTTTAGACGTTCGGTGGGCGCGTCGGTTTGGGGGTCCCGTTCTAAGCCGCCGTGGTAAGCCACGACCACCACATCTGCCAGTTTGTGAAGTTGCGGAACCCAGCGCTTTGCACAGGCCACCACGTCCTCAAAGTGCAGCCCCGCAATGTTTTTAGGCTGTTCCCAGTGGCTAACGAACTGGGTCGTTAACCCGAGGATGGCGACCTTCACGCCGGCCCGTTCTAGTAGTAAGTATGGTTTCGAAAAGAGGGTCCGGTGCTGGTCATCATGGATGTTGGCCGCTAGCATGGGGTAGTCCCGCGCGGATTCACACAGGTCGAGGTAGTCGAGCCCGTAATTAAATTCGTGGTTACCAAAAACGCCCGCAACGACGTGGTTACAGCGGGCCAGGCGGGAATACAGGGGGGCCGCGGTCCGGTGCCGTTTAGCGATGAAGTAGGTTAACGGTGAGCCCTGAACGTAGTCGCCATTATCAATGACGATTGGCCACACGTCCGCGTCATCCTGCTTAGTGAGTTGTTGAATGACGGTGGCGGCGCGACTAAGGCTAAAGGGCGCGACGTGGTCACGGCGACTATAATCCGTTGGCGCTAAGTAACCGTGCACGTCACTCGTTGAAATTAGTTTAATTTGCATTGCACCTAGGCCTCCAAGTAGTGTTTGTGTTCTATTATAACAATATTCATTACGTTTAACTTATTTCTACGCGTAAACCCCAGAAGTTTTTTATGAATGCGCTGTCAATCGGTGGTCAAGATAGTTAACGGGATAAACGGTCTTCAAACATTTTTCAAAGTTTAGTCTTAAAACGGGTAAATGTATTCGGTATCATTAGATAAAGGCAATTGTAACGATAATCGAATTACGGAGGAGCATGCCATGAAATTTGACAAAGCAACGTTTAAACGAACCCCCGAGTCCGGTTTAACGACCCCGGAAATCGCGGCACGGACGACCCAATTTGGCACTAACGAATTGGTCGCCGCACGCCCGGTTCCCCTATGGCGTAAAATTTGGCAACATATGAGTGACGTGTCGTCACTAGTGTTACTCTTTGCAGTTGGTTTAGCGACCTACTTAGCACTTGCTCAAAACGGGGGCTGGACCAAAACCATCGTGATTGGGACGATCCTAATTATTAACGTCGTCATTGGGTTGTACCAAGAAGCTTCGGCAGAAAAAGCGCTGGCCGCGCTCAAATCGATGAGCCTACCCACCGCAAACGTGCGACGTAACGGGGACGCTCAGACCATTGCGGCAACGGCAATCGTTCCCGGCGACTTAGTATTACTCAAAGCCGGCGACCAAGTCCCTGCCGACGCGGTCGTGTTAGAAGGCAGTAACTTGGCGATTGATGAAGCCGTTTTGACGGGTGAAAGCGAACCGGTTGAAAAGACGGCGTATACTCAGAACACCACTCCGGAAAGCGAGTTAGTGTACGCGGGCACGGCCGTAACGGCAGGAACCGGGCTGATTCAAGTCTTAACGACGGGGATGGCCACGGAGCTCGGCCAAATTGCCGGGTTATTGAATAAGACCAAGCAACGGGCGACGCCGTTACAGGGCCGGTTAAACCGGCTATCTAGTTGGTTAACTAGTTTTGCCGTGTTGGGTGGGATCACTATTTTTGCCCTCAGTGTCTGGGCTCAAAACCAGGGAATCGGGGATAGTTTGATGATTGGGGTCTCACTGGCGGTCGCCGCCGTGCCGGAAACTTTACCAATCATTGTCACCATTAGCCTATCGCACGGAGTTCGACGGATGGCTGACCGCAACGCGATCATGCGGCGGGTCAGTGCCGTGGAGACCATCGGGAGCGTTGACGTGATTGCTTCCGATAAGACTGGGACCCTGACCCAAAACCGGATGACCATTACTAAGTATTGGACACCTGAAAACGGTGCGGAAAAGGCGGATGCGCCCTTGTCGTTCGGGGGGAAACAACTGATGCGTTACTTGGGGTTAGCGACTAACGCTGAAATTAACCACGTTAATGGTGAAGAACAGTCAATTGGTGACGCAACGGAATTAGCGGCCGTGCGGTGGCTAGCAGCCCACCAACTGACGCGGGCGGCCCTGGAAGTGGACGCACCCCGAATTAGTGAAGACCCGTTTGATTCTACGAAAAAAATGATGACCACGGTGCACCGGTTGCCAGACGGACGTCAACTCGTCGTGGTGAAGGGCGCGTGGGACCGGTTGCCGTTTAAAACTGATGAGGACAGTTTAGTGGCAGGCCAAGCGGCGCACGACGCGTTCGGTGAAGCCGCGTTACGGGTGCTCGCCGTTGGTTATAAAATTGTGCCGCAAGACGCCGATAGCAGTGATTGGGCAACGCTCAACGCGGACTTGAACTTAGCCGGCTTGGTGGGGCTGATCGATCCGCCCCGCCCGGAAGTCTTTACCGCTATTAAGGACGCCAAACGGGCCGGCATCATGCCGGTCATGATTACGGGGGACCACTTAGTTACGGCCAGCGCAATTGCGCGTGAAATCGGAATTTTGACCGGGGATTATCGCGCCGTTAGCGGTGAACAGTTACGGGCCCTTTCCGACACGGAACTGGCGGCTCAAATCGAGCAAATTGCGGTGTACGCCCGGGTCTCACCGAGTGATAAGATTCGAATCGTCCAAGCGTGGCAGGGTCGCGGTAAAACCGTGGCCATGACGGGGGACGGTGTGAACGACGCGCCGGCACTCAAGGCGGCCGACGTTGGTATTGCCATGGGGATTACGGGAACGGAAGTTTCGAAGGGCGCGGCCGACATGGTGTTGACCGACGACAACTTCGCAACGATCATTGCGGCGGTCAAGGAGGGCCGGACGGTGTATCAAAATATCATTAAAGCCGTCGAGTTTTTAGTAGGGGTCAACTTTGCGCAGATCTTCTTGATGGTGGGGGCCGTCTTGTTTAGTTGGGGCGCACCGTTACTAGCGGAACAACTTTTGATTATTAACGTCTTGGCTGATGGGATTCCGGGCTTCTTCATTAGCCAGGAACCGGGGGAGCCCGCGGCCATGCAACAGTCGCCGGTCGCAAACGACGAAAGTATTTTAGCCCGGGGCTTGGGTCAGCGCTTGTTGGTCCGGGCGGCCACGTTTACCGTGTTGACGTTGGGAATCTACGCATTCGGACGCTTCGGGTTAACAAATAACCAGGCACCGGTTGGTATGACGATGGTCTTCTTAGTGTTAGCACTGGGTTCGATGATCGACATTTACGCCATTAAGGATCGCCGGTCAATGAGTTGGGCCACCTTTAAACGTAACCCGTTGTTAAATCGCGGGTTAGTGGCGGGAATCTTGGTCGTTCTGGCAATTGCGACGTTGCCGCCATTACGGAACTTCTTCAGCTTAACGGCGCTGCCGGCCCTTGGATGGGGCGTGGTGCTAGTTGGGGTGGTCATCCCAACAATTGTGCTGGAAATTAATAAACGTTGGCAACGCCGGCAACGACCCGTGACCGAGCTGGAAATTGCGGACTAGTAAAAAATGGGCCACGTTTCGGCACCCTTATACGGAAAATAAAGATCGTAAATTACTCAGTTTGGTTTTGAGTAGTTTACGATCTTTAAAGTTTTGGCCTAGTCTCGGGCCAATTTTGGTGTTGTGGTTAAAAAACGGGACGGTTAGCGGGTTTGGAGCGGAGGTCGTCGCAGTTATACGTGGCGAGTTCCGCTAAGCCGTCCTTACTAGCGTCGAAGTAGGCCGTTAACCCTTGTGAGATCATCAGGTTGAGGTCCTTATCGGCATCGAACTGAACGATTAATACGGGGGTCTTTTCGGCAACCGCCGCGCCGACTTCAAACATCGTTCCGGAGTCCGGTTCGTTGGTCGCGCTAGTCATGTCGTAGTCGAGAATGGCGACTAATACGTCGGCCCGGTGAACTTGGCGCATGTCGGAAGCGTAGACGTACTGTTGCCAGGCCCGACTCCCAAACGGTTCCTCTTCAAATTGGTGTTCTTCGGGAATGAAGATGCCGTCGGAATTAATGGTCGGGTTTGCTTGCAGTGCGGCCTTAACTTGTTCAATGCGTTGTTTTTGCGCGTCGTCAAAAAAAGGAGCAGCTAAATAGACGTTATTCATGTAAAGTTTCCTTTCTGGACTGCAGTAATTGATGTGATAAGGATATTCTAGCCGAAAAGCGGGCGGGCTTTCAAGTGTTCTCACGCTTTACTTAGAAATTAAATAGATTATAATTCTATATAATATAATCTTTACACTAGTTTTTCTTGAATTAAATTTGAGACTAGGGTAAATTAAAACATGACTTTGGAGGAATTTAAAATGATTGATAAGCCGTTAACGACGTTTGAACTGGTTCGGTGGGACGACTTACCCACTATGCCGATCTACATGGAGCAATTATTGCAACTCGTAAACCAGATGCTAACGCCGCTGGGGCTACCAGCGGTGACTAAAACGATGGTTAATAGTTACGTGAAACAACACTTTTTTAGTCGGCCGACTGGGCGGCGCTACACGCGTAATCACGTGGTGGCGGTGCTGGTAGTCTCAATTTTAAAAGCAGACTTTGCGTTACCGGTCATTAGCCGGGCGATTTTAAACATTCGCGATTCCCGGCAGGTGGCGGTTCGCTACGCACAGTTTAGTCAAGCGTTCGAGGGAACGTTGCGCGAGGTGCCGCTAGCGGCGCCAAGTGACGCGATGGAGCGCGCGATTCAGTACGCCGCTTGCACGGTAGCGTACCATTTATTAACAGTTCAGACGTTAGGTTAAGTTAGGCAGAGAGAGGAATTGAAAAAATGACGACCCGCAAAAAATGGGGCATTGCGCTGATTACGCTGTTAACGGTCATCGTTATTGGTGTCGCCGGTGGCAGTTTTTATTTATACCACTTTGCGTTTGAGCCGACGCCCAAAGTATTGAACCATAGTTCCAAGAAGAACCACAGTACGTTAAAGACGAACCAGGCTTGGTTAAAACGGGTCAGTAAGCAGACGTGGCACGAAACTTCCGCGACCGACAATTTAAAGCTGGTGGCGGATTACGTGCCGGCCGCCCATAAAACGACTAAAACGATCGTGGTAGCGCACGGTTACATGGGAAATAAAGAACAAATGGCAAGTTACATCCGTTTGTGGCACCGCCAGGGTTACAACGTGTTAGCACCGGACGATCGTGGTAATGGTCAAAGCCAGGGGAACTATTACGGTTTTGGTTGGCCGGACCGCTTGGACTACGTTAAGTGGACTAAGCAAATCATTCGGCGTAACGGGACCAGCAGCCAAATTGGGTTGTTTGGGGTGTCAATGGGTGGCGCGACCGTGATGATGATGAGTGGGGAGCGTCTACCCACCCAGGTCAAGGCCATCGTGGAAGATTGTGGTTACACCAGTGTCAGTGATGAGTTAGGGTACGAGTTAAAGCAACTGTACCACCTACCGAAGTTTCCGCTGTTATACACGGCAAGCTGGGTGGCGGACGCTAAGGCCCACTTTAATTTCCTACACGCCAGTTCGGTTGAGCAGTTGAAGAAGAATAAATTACCAATTTTCTTTATTCACGGTGGAAGTGACACCTTTGTCCCAACTAAGATGGTTTACGAAAACTACCGTGCAACTAGCGTTAAGGATAAACAACTCTGGGTTGTGCCGGGCGCGGCCCACGCCGAGTCGTTTACCTTGCACCCTAAATTGTACGAGCAGAAAGTGGCGGCGTTCATGGCGCAATATTTACAATGACTTAAAGGAGAGTGGGACAAAAGCCGCTCAGTTTGCGAGCATAACGTAAATTAACCGATTATTCCTGGTTTTGGAATAATCGGTTAATTTTTGTTAAGCGGAACAAACTGGCATTTGGCGCACGTTTCGGCACTACAGACAAGAAAAATAAAGCTGAACTTTAACAGTTTTGTCTCAAACTCCTGTTATATCTCCGCACAATTATTGTCGAAACGGGTTTCAAAAGTCAGCGGGCTCCGCTTAGCCCCGTATGCTCACCAGCTAACCGACTTTTGGCACACTCTGTTTAGGTCTAATTAAGCTTTCTTAGCAAACGGGTGGCGCATACTTGGAATGAAGATCAGGACCACGATAAAGTTAAGCAGTAACGACAGCGCGGTAAAAATGAAGACCCCGTTGTAGTCAAACCAGTTGGAAACCACGCCACCAAGGAGCGACCCTAACATGCTGCCCAGCGCTTGAAACGATTGGTTCCAGCTGAAGATGGTCCCGGTCAGGTGCTGGGGCGTATTTTTTGATAACAGGGTCTGGACCGTCGGGAAGAGGGCCCCGTCGGAGATCCCAATCATGAACCGCAGGAGCCCCAGCGTCCAGATGCTGGAAACGAACCCCTGGGGAAAATACATCAGGATGGCGAAGACGAAGCCAAAGACCAGAATTCGGTCGGTACCGCGGGTGTCGCCCAACTGGCCTAACCGCGGCGCGGACAGTAGGGTGGAAATACCGGGCAGCGCGGCGATGATGCCGGCGACCACCGTAATGGGGCCGACGTTGTGCATCAGTTCCTTAACGTAGAGGCTGATGATCGGGGTGATGGAGTTGTTACCCATTTGGATGATCATCGTGGAGACCAGCAGGGTAATGATCAGCGTGGGGTTTTTAAATTGACTTAAGAGGTTCCCAGACTGCTGATCAACCGGCGCAGCGCTGGGATGGTAGTTTTCGTGAACGAGGGTCAGGCTCAGCACGAACACGATCAAAAGTAAGATCCCAGTGATGATAAACGTTAACCGAATGGAAAAGACCTGGGCGAGAACCCCGCCCAGAATGGGACCAATTAGGTTCCCGGACACGTAACCGGTCGTTAAAATTCCAATGGCGGTCCCGCTATTTTCCTTGGGCGTTTCGGTGGCAATTAGGGCGCTGGCGTTAGGAATGTAGCCGGCACACAAACCCTGTAAAAAGCGCAACAGGATCAAGATCCAGACGTTATGGACAAAGCCCATCAGGCCGATAACGATCGCCATGCCGAGTGAAGATCGCAGCAGCATCAGCTTGCGGCCCCGCCGGTCGGCTAATTTCCCCCAGAGTGGTGAAACGATGGCGATCACGAAGAAGGTGACCGCGTACGTTAACCCGCTGTACATGGTCAGCTGGCCCTTCGTAAAGTTGCCCATTTGCCCAACGTACAGTGATAAAAACGGCATGACTTCGGAAAAACCCATCCCCGCAATAAACGTTCCTAACCAGAGGACGGCGAGGTTCCGCCGCCAACCTTCTAGTGCCCCTTTCAAATTTGCCACTTCCTTTATCAGTTTAGTATAAGGTTATCTTACGGCGAAGCGAAAGTTTACGCAATGAACAAACTTGTCAAAAAGTCGCTTGACCATTTTCCCGAATGAAAATACAATGGTAAACATTGTGTAGAAAGGGTGACTGGTGTGCAGCAGGAATCAAAGTATCAAATTGAGGTGGTCGCGTCAAAGCACCGCCACATGTCGAATTGGGACATGTTTGCAACGTGGATCGGTGCCAACGCGAATAACGGAACGTGGTACGTTGGCGGGGTCTTAGCGGCTTGTGGTCTACTGACCGCGTTGAAGGTCATCGTGGTTTCATCTACGTTATCCTACTTATGCTTATCACTAGTTGGCTTTATGGGTTATAAAACCGGGGCAGCGACGATGAGTCTGATTCGGGGCTCGTTCGGGGTACGGGGGAGTTACGTCCCGTCCTTCGTTAACCTGACCCAGTATATCGGTTGGACGGCGGTCAATACGTTCATTGCGGCCACGTCGGTCAGCTATTTACTGCACGATCTGGTTGGGTGGCCAATTTATGGCAAACCCGGTGGCGCCAAGGGCTTGATCTTAGGCATCATTGTTATGAGTGTGTTGCACCTACTGAGTGTTTCGGTCGGGCAACGCTCCGTACAAATGATTGAACGAATTGGAATCATCCTGGTGATCCTGTTTGTGTTGTGGGAAACGGTGGTCGTTTTTAAAACCGTTTCGATTCACGAAATGTTGACCTGGCACGTGCCGGCGCGCTTTCACATGACGGCGGGAGCTGGGATGGACACGCTGGCCGCCTTTAATCTAGCCTGGGTGACTGCTGGCGCCGACTTTACCCGCTTCACGCGTAAACGGTCGGGGGCGACCCGGATGCCGTTTTTAGGCGCGTTTACCGGAGTATTCTGGTTTGCCTTCATTGGTTTGGCGGCTACCATTAGTATTGCCATTACGGCGGGCACGTACGATCCAAATAACTCCGATCCAAGTACGATTGCCAGTCGGTTAGGATTGGGAGTCTTGGCACTACTAGTCATCGTGTTAACGAGTATGACGGCCAACGCGGTCAATCTATTGGCGGCGGGGTCGGCGTTATCCAATATTTTTCCTAAGATTCGGTTACGCCCGGCACTTTGGGCGGTAACCATTATTGCAACTTTGGTCACCCTAGTCCCGTTAGTGATGGGCAGCTTTTTAGCGGCCTTTACCGCGTTTTTAGACTATATTGGCATGGTCTTAGGGCCGATGATCAGTATCATGCTCGTCGACTACTACTGGCGGCATCATCAACGCTACGACGTTAACGAATTGGCGAGCTCGAAGGGCCAGTATTGGTACGTTCACGGGGTTAACTGGATTGCGTTACTTTGTTGGGTTGTGGGCGTCGTTATTTTTATCGGAATCAAGCGAATTGCGTTTGTCGCGAACGTAACGGGTGCGACCTTTATTGATATGGCGCTCATTGGGTTGATCTACGCGGGCTTAATGCGGATTTTCTACCCACTTTCAGCCCAATGACCCGCTTTTGGATTACAATGGACTTGTAAACAAAATTTGAAGGGGTGTCACGATGTTTAAATTAACTGAAATTGACGAAGTTCTCGGCAACTTAGGCGACCACGCGGACTTTGCTACGATTGCCAAAAAAGAAAGCGACCTCGGTGTTCAACACTTTCAATACGACGTACCAACCGGTTCCACCACTTACTTTGGTGAGAATGGTTACATCGTCGAACGGCGGACGAACGGCTTAGCTACCCGGGTCGCGCGGGAAGAAGACGCGGCGACGGTGGAAAAGGTGGCAACCAGTTACGTTGCCGGTAAACTAAGTTTAGCGGACGCCGTTAAGCAGCTCGCCGCGGCGGGGTGCCAAGCTTGGACCGCTAACTTAAAACGTCAAATCATCGACTTTAGTGGTGACGAAGGTAAAATCATGGCGGCCGTTAAATACTAACGGTACTGACTTTTAGCGGACGTTGCATCATTGCTATGGATGTAAAAAAGCATCAATTACTCAGTTTGTTTTTTGAGTAATTGATGCTTTTTGGGTCTTATTTGGCAATTCCGGAACTTAATACCCCGCTTGGTGGTACTGTTTACTTAAGCGGCGTTCGATACCAAAGAGGGTGAGGGGGTTGAGCTTCCGCAATTGCTCGGAATCGTAGCGCATGATCAACTGTTCCGGACTGCTGGCAGTGACGCAGGTCACTCCCGTTAAACCCTGAACGGTCGTTTGAACGGCCCGTTGTAAGTCGGGATGTTGTGGCCAGACCGGGGACGTTAGCAGGACCATGCCGTGCTCGGGGTGCTGTAAAGTGACGTGGTACTTATCTAAGTAACGTTGAAACAGGTCTTCGGGATTCATGGTGCTTCCTCCTATAAACTCGTCCAGAGTGGAATGGCGGCCCAAATGAAAAATCCGGCTAGGGCGGCCATTAAGAGTCCGCCGATTAGCCAGCCGCTGCCGGCGAGCTTCTTGACTTGGTGATAGTAATATCCGGCCAGTACCCAACATAAAAGCATTAGGATAAGGCTAGTAACGATGATAAAATCAATTGTAAGTTCCATGAAATAGTTATCGTCCTCCGTAGGTTCTCACTACTGAGTGTGGCGGAAAAATGGTCAAAAAGCAACTAAAATCCCGTGAACGGGTCAAGTAAAAACGCGCAAATTACCCAATTATTTTTGGAGTAATCTACGCGTTTTTACTTGACCGAAATAAACTACTTTTAGCGCTGTGACTTCGAAGTTTAAACGTTAGTTGTTTTCAACGGGTTGGGTCCCGGGATGTTTTTCTTCAGCCAGCGGATCTTCGGCGGGTTCTTTCTGGTTGGTTACTAATAAGGATAAGCAGAAGCCGACCACGGAAAGTGCTAAGGTGAACCAGAACCCGTAATGAACGCCGTGGACGAAGGCGGTCGACCCACCGACGTGACTGGCGCTTTGGCCAATACCGAGTAAACTCGTTGCAATTGCGGTGGCCAGTGCCCCGAGAATTTGTTGCAACGTGTTTAAGATGGTACTCCCATCGGCAGCCACTGGTCCCCGTAAGGCGTTTAAACCGTACGTTTGGGCTGGTGACATGGCGAGTGGGGCGCCGACCATTAAAATGATGTGGGCCAAAACGACGTACCAGTAGGCAGTGTGCGTAGACGTTAGGATCAACATCAACGCGCCGATAAAGGTCAGTCCAAAACCAGCCCGGGTCAGGTACTTGGCCCCGTAGTTATCAAATAGGCGACCAGACGTGGCGGAAACCACCGCGTTAATGACACCACCGGGTAACATTAACACGCCGGTCAACGCGACCGGAACGGCCAACCCTTTTTGCCAGTACATCGGTAAGAGGTACATGGAGGACATAATGATTCCGAAGTCGATCATGACCAGGGCGGTCCCCACACTAAACTTCTTAAAACTGAACGCCCGTAAGTTTAAAATCGGGGTGTCCAAGTGAAGTTGCCGGTGACCGTAGAAGAAGAGGCATACGATCCCAACAACGAGGGCGACTACTACTAATGGGTTGGTCCAACCGCGGTCCCCAGCTAAGCTGGCACCCACGACTAGCCCGCCAAAACCGAGGGACGAAAGGATGATCGACAGGATGTCAACTTTTGGTTTGGTTAGTTTCGAGACGTTTTGCATAAAGAAAATGGTAATAATTAGGGCAATTGCCAATAACGGGACGAATAACCAGAAGATCCATTGCCACGAAAGGGCACCGAGGATGATGCCGGCGATGGTCGGTCCCACGGCCGGTGCAAACATAATTACTAAACCAACGAGACCCATTGCGGAACCCCGTTTTTCGGGCGGGTATACCGCGAGTAAAACGATGAAAATTAAAGGTAACAGTAAGCCGGTCGCAATTCCTTGGATCATTCGTCCGACTAAGAGTTGGCCAAAACTGCTAGCTAACGCGGAGATTACGGCCCCAACCATAAAGTCAGCTAAGGCAAAGATAATCAGTTGCCGGGTCGTAAAGTGTTTCGTTAGCATACTGGAAAGTGGGAGGACGATTCCGACCATTAGGAGGTAACCGGTCACGAGCCACTGGATGGTTCCAGTATTAACGTGTAATTGTTGTTCCAATTGGGGGAGGGCAATGTTTAAAGCGGTTTCGCTAAACATTCCTACGAAGCCCCCTAATAGTAACCCAATCATAATAAGATTGGGGTTACGTGGTTGCTTTGAATCCATAATAAAAAAACGCTCCTTTGTTTGTACAGTCAGCACAATAGGTCACTGTAACAGAAAAAAGCGCGCTTCGTAAGTGATTTCTGAAAAAACTTTTAGGGGTTTCTGAAATTTGAGACTAAGTCCGGGCTTCGAACTGGTGCCCACACTTTGGACAGGTGATGCGAACGCGGCCGTGATGTTTCGGGATCCGGATGCGTTGCTGGCACTGTTCACAGGAAAAAAAGCGGTAGTGCCAGTGTTGTGTTAGCTGGTACTTTAACCGGGAAAACGGGCGGGTAAGGGGCCGCCATAACCGTTGAAAGCTCCGGTTGATCGCGACTTGTTGGTAGATTTTCTTGGAAAACAGCCGCCAGTAGCTCAGTACAATGAGCAACACGGCGATTAAGACTAACCAACCGGAACGAATAAAGAAACTAATAATCACGAGTAGTAGGGCTAGGTTGGTTAAAAACCGGTTGAGGGTGTCGTTTTGCCCGTAACGGCCACGCATAAAGGTTTGTAACCGGCGTACCATTTTAGAATTAGGTTTCATCGTTGACTCACCGCTTCCTTGTTAATGTAATGAACTATCCTAACATACTTTGACCAACGGAACAATTTCCGGGGAAAAAAGCACGGTGCAGGACCGATAACGGTGTATACTAATAACTATTCTAACAAGTGGGGGAACCAAGATGTCAGCACAATCAAAAATCACACAAACCCAAGTTTTAGACGCCATTAGTCGGGCGGCCTTAACACTTGATCAAGCCGACCCCGTCCAAGCGGGCCTTCAACAACTTCTTAATGAATTTCGCCGAACCCTGCTGCAAACTAATGGTCAGTCCGCTACGACCGTCCTTTATCAAAGCAAAGTTGCGAGTTACGTTTTACAACACCCCGCTACTTACCCGGCAACGGTTAGCAAGCTAACGACGTTACTGAGCCAGTTCGTACACTCGGTCGCTTAATTTTCATCACTTAATTGCTGATTACGCGAAACAATGTAATCAGTTGAATAACTTGGTTTGATAATTATCCTAATAAGTTAACGACTTTATAGCTGTTTATATTATTTTTTTAATACTTCAATGCGGTACAAAGAAATTAGTTGCTTTTTTATGTTTACGATTGTAAACTATATTTAAAATAATTTAAGAAGGGTGGCGCAACCAATGGAAACTCAAACCAAAATTGACATTAGCGATGCGGAATGGGAAGTCATGCGGGTCGCTTGGACCTTAGGAAACGTTACGAGTAGTCAAATGTCATCAATTATGGCTGAAAAGATGGGTTGGAAGACGGCCACCGTTAAGACTTTGCTGGGACGCTTGATTAAGAAGGGCGCCTTGCGAGCAGAAAAAAACGGCCGGGCCTTTACCTACTACCCAACGGTGCAGGAACAACCATCAATGGACGAAGCGGTGAACACGTTGTTCAGTCACCTGTGCCAAATGCGGGTTGGTCAAACGTTGACGGACGTGGTTAAGAACTTAACGCTCAGCCAGCAAGACATTGCTGAGATGCAACGAGTTCTGACCGAAAAGGCTAAGACGGCACCGGCCATGGTCGACTGTGACTGTGTGCCCGGTGAAAATTGTTAAAAACAGCCCGTTCGGTCAGTTAAAAAATAACCATTAATTTGATAATTGAGTGGCCACTAACGTCAGCTGATGCCCACGGAGCGTGAAACCTCCGCGGGGCACCGGCTTTTTTGATGCCTATTTTTACGGGATCCCGGTAAAAAACAATTTAAACGCTTGACTTCTAACGTTTACGATTGTAAACTATAACCATAAATTACAAATGTAAACAAAACGGCAAAGGAGGTCATCCTGATGAAAATGGATAAGATGGATCACATGTCGATGGATGGCATGGTAGCAAATCATAAGATGGATATGAACGATATGGACATGGGTAACGGTCAGATGATGCACATGGGGAACTTGAAGCTGAAGTTTTGGGTCTCGTTGGTTTTGACCCTGCCAATTATTATCATGAGTCCCATGATGGGGATGCGGTTACCTTTTCAAATCACGTTTCAGCCGTGGTCCGATTACCTAGTTGCGATTTTAGGGACGGTGCTCTTCATTTATGGTGGGCAGCCATTCTTCAGTGGTGCTAAGGGTGAACTGGCCAACCGCAAACCGGCGATGATGACTTTGATTGCGATGGGGATCAGCGTTGCGTACGTTTATAGCATTTACGCGGTGATTGCAAACGACGTCCTGCACGTTACCCCAATGGTGACCGACTTTTTCTGGGAACTCGCTACCTTGATCGACATTATGTTGCTAGGGCACTGGATCGAAATGAACACCGTCATGAGTGCGGGTTCCGCGGTCGATAATTTGGCTAAACTATTGCCAAGTACCGCACACAAACTCATCAATGGCGACGTTCAAGACGTTGCGATTGCCCAACTCATTAACGGGGATCACGTCCAGGTTCGGGCCGGCGAAAAGATTCCGGCGGACGGCCAAATCGTTAGCGGGGCAACCAGCGTTAATGAAGCAATGGTCACCGGTGAAGCCCGCTTAGTTGAAAAACAGGTGAAGGACCAAGTTGTCGGTGGTTCCGTCAACGGTGAGGGGACTTTTGAAATGACCGTTACCGGAACGGGGGAAAACGGCTATCTAGCCCAAGTGATGCAGTTGGTCAGTGACGCCCAGGCGGCCAAATCATCGCAGGAAAACATGGCTGACCGGGTTGCCGGTTACCTGTTTTACGCGGCGTTGACCGTTGCTATCGTGGCGTTTGTCACCTGGTTATTAGTTGGTAACCTTGCGTTAGCCTTATCAATTGCGGTCACGGTGCTAGTCATCGCTTGTCCCCACGCCTTAGGACTGGCCATTCCGCTGGTGGTTGCGCGGAGTACGGCGATCGCGGCCGGTCACGGCTTACTCATTCGCAACCGGGACGCGATGGAACGGGTCAATCAATTAAATTACGCTCTAATGGATAAAACCGGGACGTTAACGGCCGGTAACTTTAAGGTCGCTGATTATCAGAGCAGCCGTGACCAATTTCAAGCTAACGACATTTTACGCTTAATGGCTAGTTTGGAAACGGGGTCGAGTCACCCGTTAGCCGTGGGAATTTTGACCGCGGCTAAGGCGCACCGGCTGACATTAATTCCCGTCACGGATAGTCATCAAATTACCGGGGTTGGCCTGAGTGGACAAATTGACGGGACGACTTACCAAATTGTTTCGGCCGCTTACCTGGACCGTGAAAAATTGACCTACGACCGGGCCGTTTTTGAGCGGTTAGCGGGGGCTGGCAACTCAGTCAGTTACTTAGTGGCGGATGGCCAAGTGCTGGGGTACGTTGCCCAGGGTGACCAAATTAAGCCAGAATCTAAGCACCTGATTGCGCAACTCAAGGCCCAAAACATTACGCCGGTAATGCTGACTGGGGATAACCCACAGAGTGCCCAAGTCGTTGCTGACCAGCTCGGAATTACTGCGGTGCACGCTAGTTTGTTGCCAGAGGATAAGGCCAAGCTAGTTAAACGGTACCAAGACGATGGCGGTCACGTGATGATGATCGGTGACGGGGTCAACGACGCACCGAGTTTAGCACAGGCTGATATCGGTGTGGCGATTGGTTCCGGGACCGACGTCGCCATTGATTCGGCCGACGTGGTACTGGTTAAGAGTAATCCTGACGACGTTGTGGACTTTTTAGCTCTGGCCCGGCAAACGACCCGTAAAATGACTCAGAATCTCTGGTGGGGTGCTGGTTACAACGTCATCACCATTCCGCTGGCCGCGGGCGTACTCGCACCAATCGGGTTTCTATTGAATCCGATGGTCGGGGCGGTCGTTATGTCACTAAGTACCGTCATCGTAGCGATTAACGCCATGACGTTACGCCTCAAAAATTAATTAAAACCGAACCGTCGTTAGTGAACGGCCGCGTGCTGGAAGGCTAACGGCGGTTTTTTAGTTGGTTTCCAAGTAAACTGTGATTCTAAGAATAAACTGATGCAAGTAAATTATTTCAACGAAAGCGGTTTTTTACCAACTTTAGGTGCTAAAATAGGAGTAATTTATCTGAGGATGTGAGAGCGATGTGTACTAGTTTAACTTATGCAACAACGACGGGTGATCAATTTTTAGCCCGGACTATGGACTTTGGCTTTGAACTTGGCGGCCGGCCCGTTGTGATTCCGCGGCACCACCACTTTACCAGCGTGGTGGATGAGGCGGGATTTGACGCGCCCTACAGCTTCGTTGGTGCTGGCCGGGATCTAAACGGCTACACTTTGATCGACGGGGTCAACGAACACGGGGTCAGTGCGGCCGCCCTGTACTTTGCGGGACAGGCACACTACGCTGATCAAGCCGCTGCCGGGAAAGTTAATTTAGCTCCCCACGAAGTTTTGATGTGGATCTTAGGCAACGTTTCTAGTACCCAAGAACTGGGTGAGCGGTTGACGGACCTAAACATTATGGAAGCCGCCGCACCACTATTAAACATTGTGGTCCCGCTACACTGGATCGTTAGCGACCAAAGCGGTGCCACCTACGTTCTGGAACGGGAAGCGGACGGGATGCATTATATGAAGAACCCGGTGGGGGTTATGACGAATACGCCCGACTTTAACTGGCATTTAAAAAATCTCAGTAATTACGTGGCCCTACAACCGACGCCCCACCCAGACCGGCAGTACGGTGATTTAAAGGTTAGTGCCATTGGTCCTGGTTCCGGTGCGCTAGGGATGCCGGGTGACTATACGTCGGTCTCGCGGTTTGTGCGGACCGTCTTTATGCGTCAACATACCGATGCGGTGGCCACTGACGCCGAAGCGGTCAACGCGTTGTCACACATGTTAAACTCGGTTGAGATCCCTAAGGGGGTTAAAATTAAGGCGGATGGTGCTGCGGATTATACCCAGTACCGGTCGTACATGAGTATGCACGAACCCGCGTTTTACATGCAACCCTACGAAGATCAGACCATTACGCGGGTAGCGTTAACGGCTGATCTGATGAACGCGGCGCAACCAACGGAATTTGCGCTAAACGCGACCCAACGGTTTAACGCCGTTAATTAAATCAAAATAACTAACGTGCCGAAATTTGGCTTTGGAAAGAACTGATGACTCAATTTATGTTGAGATGTCAGTTCTTTTTTTGCGGTGGTAGCGGACCGCCCACCAACGCGTGACGGTTGATAAATTCACTGATGATTCAATTTAGTTGGACTAACATTAAACCGGATTTGATGTTACACTAGTTTGGAGTTTAGGGAAACATAACTTTAATTGCATGCTAATTTAAAATGACGCTTGCAATTAAATTCAAAAAGATATAATATCTACTAGGTGAGAATGATTATAAAGTAGTTACGGAGGCGGCACTAAATGAAAAAGAAAATGACTTTGGCGCAACGGGTCAACATTTTACGTGCGAGTGTCATGGGAGCCAACGACGGGATCTTATCGGTTGCCGGAATTGTTGTGGGGGTTGCCGGTGCGACTACCGATAGTTTCTCAATTTTGATTTCCGGGTTAGCGGGCATGCTGGCCGGCACGATTTCAATGGCTATGGGGGAGTACGTTTCCGTCAACACGCAAAAAGATTCACAAAAAATGGCGATTACCCATCAAAAACAGGCGTTAAAAGATAACTATGGCGGTGAAGCCGACTGGGTTGCCCAAAAGTATGTGCAACGGGGCATCAGTGAACCGTTGGCGCGAAAAGCGACGCGGGAAATGATGAACGAGGACGCGTTGGTCACCACGGTCCGTGAACGCTATGGGTTTAATCCGAGTCAGTTCATTAGTCCGTACGCTGCCGGCATTGCGTCGATGATCTCGTTTCCGACCGGGTCAATTTTACCGTTGGTTTCCATTACGTTCTTCCCACCGCAAGTTAAAGTGGTGGCGACGGTGATCGCGGTGGCCGTTGCGCTGGCCATTACGGGGTACGTGGCCGCAATTCTGGGGAACGCTAACCGGGTTCACGGAGTCTTCCGTAACGTGGTCTCCGGGTTACTAACGATGGTGGTCACGTACTTTATTGGGCACCTATTCGCCTGATTAATTAGGTCAAGGGGAGCGAAATTATGCAAATTTTAAAGGCAAAGCCAAAAAAGTCCAAACAAACGATGGACGAAAAATTAAACTCACTGCGGGCCGGGGTACTCGGTTCCAATGACGGCATTTTAACCGTTGTTGGGGTGCTGTTTAGTGTTGCGGCCGCCACGACTAACCAGTTCACCATTTTTATTGCCGGTCTATCCGACTTATTAGCGTGCGCTTTTTCGATGGCGTCGGGGGAGTACGCGTCGGTCAGTACGCAGAAGGATACTGAAAAAGCGGTCGTTGAAAAGGAACGGCAACTATTAAAAACTGATTTTGCCGGGGAGCTAGCAGCGGTCCAGCGGCATTACATGACTTTGGGGGTCACCGAAGCCACGTCACTGGAAATTGCGAAGGACCTGCTGTCTAAGAAGCCGTTGGAGACGGTCGTTAGCGTGAAGTATGATATGGAATTGGGACATTACATGAATCCGTGGGACGCCGCTTTCGCATCATTGTTTTCAGCGTCGGCCGGCGGGGTCTTCCCACTAGTTGCGATGACCTTTGCGCCCAAGGGGTTGCAGTGGCCGGCAACCATCATTGCGGTCTCGGTTGCGGTGGCTTTGACCGGTTACTTATCAGCCGTCCTCGGCAAGGGTAACGTTAAGACCGCCGTGATTCGGAACGTGATTGTCGGAATCATTACGATGTTTATTCACTTCTACGTCGGGAAATTATTCTAATAGATGAATATTAACGAATCAATAAAAATGACAAACGGTAGTTGCCGCTGTCATTTTTATTATATGTAAAATTAGCATGAAATTATCACTGAGTTTTAATTGTGCCCCGGTATAATATTGCCATCAATTAAATTGGGGTAATGAAGATTTGAAAAATATTACAACTAGCCGTTACATGAAGGGCATCATGTGGGCCATGCTGGCCTCGACGTTATGGGGAATTTCAGGTACGGTGATGCAGTTTGTGTCACAGAACCAAGCGATTCCGGCCGACTGGTTTTTATCCGTGCGGACGTTATCTGCCGGGATTATCTTGTTAACCATTGGGTTTATTCAGCAGGGAACTAAGATCTTTAACGTTTTTAAATCGTGGGCGGCGGTGGGCCAGTTAGTAGCTTACGCGACCCTCGGATTAATGGCGAATATGTACACCTTTTACGTGAGTATTGAGAAGGGGACCGCGGCGGCGGCCACTATTTTACAATATTTGAGTCCGTTATTTATCGTTCTGGGAACCCTAGTGTTTAAGCGAGAATTGCCGTTACGAACCGACTTGATTGCGTTTAGTATCTCACTACTAGGGGTTTTTCTCGCCATAACTAAGGGAAATATTCACGAATTGGCCATTCCCATGGACGCCCTCGTGTGGGGGATCCTTGCCGGGGTGACCGCCGCGTTGTACGTGGTTCTGCCGCGTAACATTGTGGCGCAAAACTCGCCGGTCGTCATCCTGGGATGGGGGACCCTAATTGCGGGAGTGTTATTCAATTTATACCACCCAATCTGGGTAGGTGCCCCTAAGATTACGCCAACCTTAGTGATTTCCATCGGGGCAATCGTATTGATTGGGACCATCTTCGCGTTTGGGTCCCTGTTGCACAGCTTGCAGTACGCGCCGTCCGCGGTGGTGAGCATCGTAGACGCCGTTCAACCGGTCGTGACGTTTATCCTAAGTATTATTTTCTTAGGCTTAAAGGTTAGTTGGGTTGAAATCTTGGGCTCAGTACTGGTGATTATTGCAATTTACATTTTGCAACGTTTTCGGAGTGATCCGGAGAGTGCTTAAATAATGTTTAACGGCTGCTCAACGGAAGTTGGTGGCCTTTTTTGGTAGAATGAAGTGGATAATTAAAACGGAGGTGGTTTGCGTGGCAACGTTATTAACGGCCGAACAGCAGGCGTATGGACGGTCACTGTTAACAAAGTTTGATCAGTTGGAGGGTTTCGTTCCCGGTGAGGGTAGCCGTAACCCGGTCCTAGTTATGGTCTCAGAAGCGCCCGGTCGTACGGAGGCCCGGGTTGGGCACCCCTTTCAGGGACCGGCTGGAATCGAGTTAGACCGCTGGTTAACGCAACTTGACCTCACCCGTGCGCAAGTTTATTTGACCGGTGCCGTGCGTTCCCGGCCTTACCGCGTGGGTAAGAGTGGGCAAAAGCGGGATCGCCGGCCAA
This sequence comes from Lactiplantibacillus garii, assembly GCF_003885105.1. GTDB lineage: Bacteria > Bacillota > Bacilli > Lactobacillales > Lactobacillaceae > Lactiplantibacillus > Lactiplantibacillus garii. The sequence continues at coordinate 33,303 of NZ_QWZQ01000015.1, read as the reverse complement.
GCCGGGTGGAAGTTGAAGCCAGTGCTCCGTTACTGGATGCGGAATTGGCCGAACTAAAGGGTCGGTTGTTGGTACCGTTGGGCAATACTGGGTTGCAACGGTTGCTGGGAAGTAAGTTTAAAATCAGTGCCGTGCATGGGCAATTATTGAAATTGCCGGTGCGATGCTGGAATGCGGGCCAGGGGCGTTTTGAAACAACGGCCACGACTTACCCCATTTTTCCGCTGTACCACCCGTCGTACTCAAAACGTTTTAAAAAGTTTTTACCGGTGGTGAACCGGGATCTCGAAGTTTTAGCTGACTATTTGCAGGAATCCCGTTTAAACTAGACTAAAAAGGACTAACGTTGCTGATCCGTGATCAGTTGCGATAGTCCTTTGATTTAATATCATCAGTGTCCGGGTCTTTCCTCAAACTAGGACTAATTCCCGTGCCGGGGCGTGCATTTTGATGACTTCGGCGCCTAAGTCCGTGTAGGGTGTCCCCGTGGTTGTTAAACCGAATTTTTCGTAAAATTTCTGAACGTGCGTCTGTGCGTCAATTTCAATGGTCGCGTCACCGTAGTGAACTTTAAGAATTGCCATGACGTGGTTCATTAACTTTTTGCCGAGCCCGGTGCCCCGGTAACTACTGTCAGTGGTAATCCGGCCAAAGGAAACGACGCCGGCGTGTTCGTAAATTCGGGCGTAGGCCACTAAATGCCCCTGATCGTAGGCAAAAACGTGCCGAGCATCGAGGTCGGTATCATCGGGATCTTGATAGGAACGGGCCTGTTCCTTAACGAAGGTTTTAGCGCGTAGCTGGTAAATGTCGTGTAACTGGGTGGTTGTTAAACCGTTAAATTTCTTTACGTACCATTTCAAGTTCAAAATTATGCCCTCCTTGAAAACGGGGACTTAGCTTCCCGGTTATTTTCAAATGAGTCTACAATTTAACACCGTGTTTTTTGCACGTCAACCGGAAAGTTCTATGAATTTGAAAGCCTAAATTGGCGGGCTGAAAAATGAAAAAAGCATTAAAAATCCCGTGTGGATTAGTGGCCATCACGGGATAAAAATACTTTATTTGACTAGATGATTAATACCAAGCTGGTTTGTCGCCGTCCGTATTAGGTTTGTTAACACCAAGTGAGGTCCGCACACTTTCCGCTGGGTGCTTGGCTAACTTAACAACTAAAGCGGCAATACTTTTACGGGAAACTTCGGTCCCCTTAAAGGCTTCACCCTTTTGCGTTGTTTCGTAGTCAATTTCGTCGTGGTTAGTTAACCAGGCGGGACGAATGATCGTGTAGTCCAAATCGGACTTTTCTAAGACTTGGGCAGCGTCAAAGTAGCGGGTCAGGTAGCTCCCCAGGGTTGCGTTGTTCCATTCGCCAAACTTCCCGGGAACTTCGTTGTAAATGCCTAAAGTTGAGATCCAGATGATCCGCTTAAGTCCGGCCGTGTGCATTGCTTTAACGACCGTTTCGGCTTGAGTCTTGATATTTTGACCGGCTAAATTAGCGTAAACTACGTCTTGTCCGGCCATTGCTTGGGTTAACTTCGCTTCGTCGGTGACGTCACCGTCAATGATGCTGACCCGGTCGGATTTCAAGTCGTTTACCCGTTGGGCGTTACGTAAGTAAAGTGTGAGTTCAAAATCGTCATCCGCTAAAAACTGCTTTTCGGCTTGCCGGGCAATCTGTCCCGCAGCCCCTAAAATCAATACTTTTGTCATATTTATCCCTCCTGAACACCCTAACTGTAAATCTAATAATTACAGAATGCAAGCAAGGGGTTTCAAAAAAATAATGCAAATTTGTGTCACTTTTTGAATTTAGACCTATAATGGGGTTGTAACGAAGAAAGTCTTTGTTGCATCCAGATAAAAGAGGCGATAATCATGGCACAAAAGCTTAGCAAGGAACAAAAAAAGGCTATGATTCAAAAAGCTGAAGAAGAACGTGCAAAGCATCCCAAGAAGAAGAGCGGCGTTTCCGGTTTTGAAACGATCGACGAAGATGCTAAGAAATTATCTAATAACTAATTTCTAGTACGGCTTTAAAGCGCGGCTAACTGTCGGTGACGACGGTTAGCCTTTTTTGTCTCCGCATAATCATTGTCGAAACGTGCGCTGAAAGTCAGCGGGCGCCGCTTACCGGCTAACCGACTTTTGGCACACTCTGTTTCTATCTAGGCAGCGTTTGTTTTTGACAGCGCTTGCAGTATAATGATGATAAATCGATGGGGGTGGTGTTGATGGATCGATTCACAACTTTTATCGCGCAACTCGACCAAACGCTAGCGGCAGAACCGGCGACGACGCACGAGCTAGTCTATGTGCCGGTAACCTTTAGTTTTCACGACCAACGGCTACACGTCGAGATCAATACGTTACAAACCTCGTTTGATCAGGGGGACAACGCGTTTGGTGTTCAGGATATATTGGACCGGGTGCGGATGTTAGTCGGTTTGGAATTAGCGGACCGGGCCCATTCGCACTGGCCAACCAAGACGACGACCCGCAACCTGACGATCACACCACACAAAGTTGTGCGAATTATTCCGGTCGACATGCAAAGGTATCACGTGGAATGAAAAAATTAGCACTCTTGATTCTTGAGTGCTAAATCGTTGCATTTGTTAACTAAGCGACTATCATGAAAGTGTAAACAAGTTGAAAGGGTGAGTGCACATGGCTAACGATATGATGAATTGGCGTAACGATTTTTTTGATCGTTTTAACGACTTAACAAAAATGGATGATTTGGTTAACGGCTTAGGGCGTTCGTTGTCGAACGTGACCGGCAACGGTTCAATGCTTAAGACCGATATCAAGGAAAATGATGAACAGTACGTCATGAAGGTGGACGTACCCGGGATCGATAAAAAGGACATCGCGCTCAAGTACCGCGATGGGACGTTATCAATTGCCGTTAAGCGGGATAGCATTAGCGATGATAGTGATCACGATGGAAATATTATTGCGAGTGAACGCCAGTCGGGACGCTTTGGCCGGCAGTACGCCTTACCAGACGTGGACGTTGATAAGATCGAAGCCCACTACGAAAACGGGGTACTAGAATTGACGTTGCCAAAGAAGGCCGCGGCGGATACCCACCACATTGAAATTCAATAGTAGTAAGGAAGGGCCGGCAACTGGGTGCGGGGCACCTGGCTACCGGTCTTTTATACCCTCAACCGGGTTTCGTGAAAAGCGAATGTTAACCTAAACTTTTCAAAAATCTTCAAGTTTTAGTAACGCACAGCGGGGAAATTTCTGGTACAATCTGTAGTTACCGGTAGTGGATTACCGGTTGTGCTCAAACGAGCTTAGAAGTGTCGGAGGATTTATTAAGAAAGTAGGAATGCGTGATGACGGAAGGTTTTAGACCGAGTCACCCTAAAATATCGATTGACGATGACCCTGGAATACGGAGTCAAATCGAAGCCTTGACGGGTGAACTCTCACAACAGCAATTGGCTAAATGGGCGTTAATTATCGCTAAAAAGGCCTTACAATATGTCGATGATCAACAAAAATATGATCGGCAATTGCGGCTAGCCATGGATGCCAACGAACTTTGGCAAGTTAATTTAGTTAGCGTATATCAGGTACGGCAGGCGTTAGGTCGGGTCGCAGCGTTGAGCTCCAATAGCACGAGTTCAATTGGTGCGGCGGCCATTGACTGTATTCGGTGGGCGGTTGCGTCCGCGGATGCCGATGAAAACGCGTTACGGGCATCGGATCAAGCGGTTAAATTGGTCAACTTAACTAAGCCTAACGACGCGGCGGCCGTAACGGCGGAACGTCAGTGGCAATACGACCAGTTGGCCGGATTAGCCCAGAATATTCAGCAGGGACTGCGGCATATGTTATAATTCTCACAGATATAAGTTAGGTGGGGATTTTACATGGCAGCAGAAGTACATGCAAAAGCTAAAGTGGAGTTACTTCGTCAGTACCAAGAAATTGTTTCAAAGTATTTAAATAATATTACGGAAACGGTTGATGTTGGGGCGCATTTTAAATTAAAAAACGAACCCGGTTTTAACTACTTTGTTGACTATTTATTCTTAGCGAACGTTTGTTACCAAGCAAGTTTAGATATTTTAAATAATGAAGATCAAAAGTACCCTGAAACGAATGACCGTTTAGCAACCGTTATTCTAAAGTACCCGGAATATTTGACGTTGGCGGTTTTTAACGCCGATTTTCAAGATGAAAGTGTCACCGACCACTACGAAAAAACGTTGGTTGACCTTGCTGGGACTTTAGATTAAGTTGCTGAAATAATTGACGCCACGGACTCCAACTGGAGTTGCGTGGCGTTTTTAGGAGGAAAGCAATGATTGAATGGAACGCCGCGACCATTAAGGACTTTCAAACGACGCTGCTTAATTGGTACGACCAAGAGGGCCGGGATTTACCGTGGCGTCGTGATCACGACCCGTACCACGTTTGGGTCTCGGAAATTATGTTACAGCAGACCCAGGTTCAAACGGTGATTCCGTATTACGAGCGCTTTATGGACTGGTTTCCAACCGTGGCCGACCTCGCCGCGGCCCCGGAAGAACGGTTATTAAAGGCGTGGGAGGGACTCGGGTACTATTCTCGGGTCCGCAATATGCAACGTTGTGCCCGCCAGTTATTGGCCGATTATGACGGTCAGTGGCCCGAAACCGCCGCGGGGTTAGCTGAATTGACCGGCATTGGCCCGTACACCGCGGGAGCCATTGCCAGCATTGCCTTTAATCAACCGGTTCCGGCCGTGGACGGTAACGCCTACCGGGTGTTTAGCCGGTTGCTAAAAATTGACGCCGACGTCGCGAAGCCGCAGACCCGGAAAATTTTTGAGCGGGCGATTGCCCGTATCATGCCAACGGACCGTCCCGGTGATTTTAACCAGGCCATTATGGACCTCGGGTCGAGCTACATGACGGCGCGCCAACCGGATACGGCCCATTCACCAGTCAAACGTTTTAATCAGGCGTACTTAGACGGGGACGAATTGGCGTATCCGGTCAAGACCAAAAAGCCCCGGCCTAAACCGGTCGCTTACGTTGCGGTGTTAGCGCGGATGGGGACGGACTGGCTAATGACTCAGCGGCCCAGTAACGGAATGTTAGCTAATTTGTGGACGGTGCCGCTGATTCCCGTGGCCGACTTGGAACTGGCTGACGATGCAACGGCTGCGGATCAGTTGGCGGCCGTTACGGCTTATTTTAAGCGAGAATACCGCCTAAAGCTGACGGTTCAACCACTCGATGTTCGGCCGGTAACGCACACGTTTACCCACCAGAAGTGGACGATCCAACTGTTAACGGGACAGCTTGTCACTAGTGATTTGGCCTACTTTGCGGGCCGCCGGATTTCCGAGTCGGAGCTGACCCGGTTACCAATTCCCAAGGTTCAGGAGAAAATTTTTGCCCGGGCGGGTGTTTCCCTGAAAGACTAGTCCCACTCCTAACTGGGGGTTGTGGTAAAATATAGCAAACTCAAGAAATTAACGGAGGACGTATGTATGTTAAACGTATTTGACATTGTTAAGTTAACAAAAATTGATCATAAGGAAGTTGACAGCAATCAGATCGTCGTAACGGACGGAAATGGTAAGCCCAACGCGATTTTAACGGAACTACTCAACGACGTCGTGGGTAACATGCGCATCTTCATCGATATGAATGAAGTGTACTCCGTTGATGATCTGATGCGGGAACTGGGCGAACATACGCCGTTACCCGAAGACGTTTTAGAGGAATATGAAAAGGTTTTGCGTGAGCCGATTTACAACATCAATTTTGTGCCGAAGCGTGGTCAGGTTGAAGTGGTGGTTGGTGAAGGTTAATCAAAAAGTTTCCGGCGCGGTTCCCAGGTTCAATGGGAAATCGCGCCGGAAACTTTTTTTGATGGCACGTGTTAAGCTTGCCAACCATGGTCTGATTGCCAGTCCCGCTTACGACTGTCACTAATGTAAGGGTTCCCCGCAACAATGAAACGCAGTGGGAGTTGGCCACTAGCGGCGTCCGGGTTAACGCCAACGCGGGGAACAGCCTTAATTTGACGGGGGTGGCGAACGTCCTTTAAGCTGATTTCAAACGGACTGTCATCGATGGAAACCAAGTTGTAAGTTTGGTCGTGGATACCGAGGGCTTGGGCAAGTTTACCGGGGCCGTTAGTGACCTGAACCCCGCTTTTTCCCCGGTTAGTGAGCATCTGATCTAAAGCGTAGGTGGGTTCAATGGCGCGAATCAGCACCCCTTCGGGAACGTTTAGTGGTTGCGTGACAATATCAAATAGGAGGTTGGCTCGCAATTGGTATATGTATAACGTCCCGGCTGCGCGGTAAAGTGGTTCAGTAAATTTACTCCGGCGACCCTTGTAAGCGTGGGCGGCGGTATCGTGGGTTCCGAGGTAGGCTTCGGTTTCTACGATCAAACCACCAATCAAACCGTGGTTACTGCGATATAATAGGGTCGTACCCAAGAGGGCTTGGGCAATTTCAGTTGTTGGGCGGCCGTCAAAAAAACTAGCGGTCGCAAATGATGTGGTTGTCAAAATAGATTCCTCGAATTCTAAAAGATTGAAGATGGCAAAATGTTATTAAAACTTGAACGAATTTATACTAAACCGGCTGATTTGGAAGGTTACCGTTTGTTAGTTGACCGGCTATGGCCGCGTGGTATTTCTAAGGTCAACGCGCACCTTGATGAATGGGTCAAAGAGATTGGACCATCGACAGAACTGCGTAAATGGTTTAATCACGATGTCGATAAGTACCCAGCATTTGTTCAAAAGTATCGGGCTGAATTGGACGGAAACCCGATTACACCGGGATTTATTAAGCAAGTTGCTGACCAACTTAAACGGTCTAACGTAATCTTATTATACGGCGCTAAGGATGAACAGCACAATCAAGCCGTTGTTTTACGCGATTATTTATTAGCAAGTGGCCAGTTACCTACCAAATAAAACATAAAAAATATTATATTGGTATAGATAAAAATTGAATATCATTATCAATAAACTGCGGTCATCAAATTAATTTATTTATTTTCTTGAAAACGGTAGCATTTTATCTTGAATTTTGCTATGATTATGTTGTTAATTAATGACGTCAACTATTACAGTGCACAATAATGGGGGTTGCATTGTTAGGCAAGCAAGATTGGGGATAATATTATGATTAACTTATGTGTGTTACCAAGTACCGCAAGTTGTCGCAAAGCCCACCGGTGGTTGTTAGAGCATCGAATCCCGTTCCATGAACGGAATATGAACGCGCAACCATTGACGGAAGCCGAAATCAAGCATCTGCTACAGTACACGTACGATGGCATTGACGATTTAATTAGTACCAAGTCCAATGCTTACCACCAGCTTAGTAAAACGACACCGATTGAAGACATGCCGTTAAGCGAAGCGGTCAAGGTGTTGAGCCAGACGCCACAGCTCTTGCGGCGTCCCATCATCTTTGATGACCACCGGTTATTATGTGGGTTTAATCAAGACGAGATCCGGATGTTTATCCCGCGCGAACAACGTGTTTTGAAGATGCAAGCGATGGCTAAACATCAAATGGCTTAAAACTTCTGGCTTTAGAGTTGCTGCCGTAGTTTTGGGGTGAACCAAAAAATTTAAAAACAAGGCGACTACCTGTCATCAAAAACTGATGCACGCAGGTAGTCGCCTTTTGAAATTTAATGTCAATCTATGCGTATTTATGCGCAATCTTGGCAGCGACCGCCGCTGCAATCGCGCCGACTAGGTCGTCGATAAAGGTGTTTACCACGCCGGACTTATCTTCGTCAAGCTTTTTAATGATACCTTCCTTGACCTTATCAACGTACCCGTAATTAGTTACGCCAATGGTACCGTAAATGTTGGCCATGTTGAGGGCGAGTCCTTCGTCCACCCCAAAGACGCCGGCGTCGTTAGCGACGATGGACTGCAGGGGTTCCCTTAACTGCTTTTCGGTTGCCAGGCGGTCTAGTTCGAGGGCCACCATGGCGTTATTTAACAGTTCCCGTTTGTGTAGGACTTCCTTAGTTTCAGTTTCACACTCCGCTACCGTTAACTGGGGAATGTATTTGATTTGCAAATTATACGTAATTTCCGCAATTTCCTTATAAGTAATGCCCTTGTTAGCCAATGCGTGGCTCACAAATTCGTACGCCGCTTTATCCGGGTATTTAAACGTTTGATCGTCCATGGTGTCCCTCCGTTGATTTTATTTTGTCAATCATTTTAATTATAGTTGGCTTTCTGTGAAAAGAATATTAATTCGATTTCAAAATGAAAATGATGTCGGTTGTGCGCGTTTTGGGGCGCCATTAATGATAAAAGCTAAGGCGATTGATTGTTATTTTCATGCAAACGGGTAAAATGAATACTGTTAAACTTGATGAAGGGTACGATAAATTTTGGCAAAACGCGTTCGAATGGTTATTCAATTCCTACTCCTAGCGTTCGTAATTGGAGCCACCGTAGTATTAATCGGTGCCGGTGGTGGCAGTACCAAAATTACGAAGGTGACGAGTCAACTGGCACCGCGAAGTGCCAAGACGCTGAGTAATCAGTATCAAAAATCCAATACCGCAACCGTTTTTTTGCACGGTTATAACGGTGGGGCGTATTCAACGAACTATTTAATTAATCAGGCGGAAAAGGCCGGAGCGGCACAAAAAGCTCTGGTGGTCCACGTCTATAAAAACGGTGTAATGGCGTTTAAGGGATACTGGCAAAAGTCAATCCAAAACCCAATGGTCCAGATTGTTTTTCAGGACAGTCACGCAACGCAAAAGACCCAGATCTACTGGTTACATCAGGCCCTGGTGCAGCTAAAGGCTAAGTACGGCGTTCAAAAGTATAACGCGGTCGGCCACTCGTTAGGGTCGAACGACATTGTTAATCAGGCTTTGAAGTACGGAAAGGACCGAAAGTTACCGACACTCAACAAAATCGTTACAATTGCCGGTCCGTTTGACGGACTGACGGGTTATTTAAACGCTGAGACCGAGTCGCAGGTCAAACAATTGGCCGCTAAGCCGGTCCGCTTTACCCGTCATTTTTCGGAAATGTTAAAGTACCGTAAAAACTTCCCCCAAAACGTGCAACTGTTAAACGTCGTTGGGGATACCAACGATGGCTATAATAACGATGGTTACGTGGGGGTAGCGTCCGCCCGGTCGGTGCGTTATTTACTGCGTAACAAGCTGGCGAAGTACCGCGAAGAATTTTACAGTGGTGCGAACGCGGCGCACTGTTCGTTAAATAAGAATCCCAAGGTTGCTCAGGCGATGATCAGTTTCCTGTGGTAGTCACAACGCTGGCCCGTTATGCCGGCGTTTTTTGTTAGTATGCTTTGCTTTATGAAAAAAAGATTAAAATAATGACTTGACGATTAAAAACAATGATGGTATTGTTAGTCACAAGTTAATAAACGAACGTTAAACGTTACATCAAGTAGGTGCAGTTCTGGGTGTCAGGAAGTCGGTGGTTGCTGCGAACCGATCAGGAGCTGTAGTTGAAATACGGTAACCGAGTTTCAGTTGGACGGGTAATAACTAGAACCGTTATCTTCTAGTGAGTGGGGGATTAGTACCGTAACTTTAATCCCCAACCTGGGTGGTACCGCGACTAGTCTAATCGTCCCTGTTGTTCATTATGAACAACGGGGACGATTTTTTGTTTACATATGACTGAACAGGAAAAGAGGATGATTAGGATGGAAATGAAGCGGTGTGGTGGCTTAGCTCGATATTCAAACTGTGATTAGTTGCTTGTCACTGATGCAGTTGAAAGAGGAGTTTTAACATGAAAAAAACACAGGATACCCCCAAAGTTAGTACGTTAGAAGCGGCAATCGTTTTATTAGTGGTTTTAGGCATTATGAGTTTAGGTGTGATTGGGTTCCACCTATCCCCCCAAGTTCCCGTTTTATTAGCCATGGGCGTCGTTACCGCCTGGGCCATGTTCCGGGGCTTTCCCTGGCCAGCCGTTAACGCCGGCATTAAGGAAGGTATTGATAAGGGCATCGTGCCCATCTTCATTTTTATTTTAATCGGCGCGATGATTTCAACGTGGATCGCAGCCGGAACCATTCCAACGTTGATGGTGATTGGCTTTAAATTGATCAACATTCAGTGGTTCTTACCGTCCGTCTTTATCGTTTGCACCTTGGTGGGAACCGCGGTGGGGAGTGCCTTTACGGTAACGTCGACCGTTGGGATCGCCTTTTTCGGTATGGGCGTGACGATGAATTTGAATCCGGCGCTAGTCGCCGGGGCCATTATCAGCGGCGGCATCTTTGGGGATAAGTTGTCACCACTGTCCGAAACGAACAACCTAGCATCCGCCGTGGTTGACACCGACCTATTTGCCCACATTAAGCACATTATGTGGAGCACCGTGCCAGCCGGTGTGATCACCCTTGTTTTATTTGCCATTTTGGGCCATAACAATGCCAGCACCAGTTTAGCGAAAATTAATCAAACGGTGGCCGTCTTAAACGGGCATTTTAACGTATCCGCCCTATCGCTGCTCCCCATTATCCTCGTGTTCGTTTGTGCCGGTTTTAAAATGCCCGCCATCCCGACCATGCTACTCAACATTTTTGTTTCTGCCGGCCTGATTTTGTTTGAACAACCCGGCATTACGATGACTAAGTTAACCGCAATTATTAACACCGGCTTCGTTTCGAAAACGGGAAATACCAGTGTTGACACCCTGCTTTCCCGGGGTGGAATTGTCAGCATGATGAGCATGGTTGCCCTTATTATTGTCACGTTATCGTTGGGGGGCCTGCTGGTTAAGTTTGGCCTGATCAACCAAGTCATGACACCGATTGCCAAGCATTTAAACAGTGATGGCAAGTTGATCTTAGCCGGTATCCTCACTTGCATCGGGGTCAACGTCTTCGTTGGTGAACAGTTCCTATCAATTATTCTACCTGGTCGGGCCTTTCGCCAAGCGTTTAACGACGGGGGCTTAGCGGGCCAAGCCCTAGGTCGGGTTCTTGAAGACGGCGGTACCGTCATCAACTACTTAGTTCCGTGGGGGGTCGGCGGCGTTTTCTTAGCCACTACTTTAGGCGTACCAACCGTGGACTACTTACCATTCGTTTTCTTCAGCCTACTTTGCCCCGTGATCTCCGTGATTAGCGGCTTCACCGGTATCGGCATCGCCCACCTGGGTCAAAAACAAACTGCTAAGGCTAAAAAGGGTGTCCAAACGGCTTAATGCCTTAAAAAAATCTCAGTAATCAAAATAGTTCCGTACGCCAACCGTGAAGAAAGTCACCGGTTATCCGTACGGAACTGTTTTATTTTAAATTGAAAGTGGATGCGTGGCTTTTACGGTTTGGCCGTTAGCCTTCGCGGACAAGTTTTAAGTCGGCGACGTTATCCTGAACGAACTTAACGTAGTGGTCAAAACATTCAGTTAAGAAGGCCACGGTTTTATCGTTGGTCAGGCGCCCCTGATCGTCAAACTGGGACGGGGCGTTATTTAATAGAAATTCGTAGCCGGGCATGACAAAGCCGTTAACGCCCGGTGAGTTTAAAATTTGCCGCAAGTTGTCTTGCGCCCGGGCAGTACCCTGAACACCTAACGAAGCCCCAACGATCATGATTGGTTTGGTTGTGAAAGGGTGGGCAGCCGTTGAAAGCCATTCAAAGGCACTTTTAAGGGCTGCAGGAACCGCGTGATCATATTCCGGGGTTGCAATGATGATGCCGTCCGCCGCGGCTAACTGTTCGGCGAGGGCGTAGACGCACCCGGGGGTGTTTTTAAGACCTGCTTCGTTAAATAACGGTAACTGGTCGATTTCGGCCAAGTCGATGTGTGCCTGATTTTGGAACCGTTGCTGCATATCCAATAATAACTGCCGGTTGTAAGACTGAGGAGCGTTATTGCCGACTAGACCAACTAAGTTTAACATGTCAATTCCTCCTAAAAAGGTTTACCGGACGGGTTACGTGGTGACTGTTAAACGAACCGTCCTGGTTACTGATAGTCTTAATTATAGCGGGCAAAGTAGGTGAAGATTAGCCGATAAAATATCCTTTTTTATTGGGAAAAGTATCTCCGTTTTAATCGTGGAAATAAGTTGAATGGTCAACCTGCAAAAACGAAATTTGAACGGGCCGCGTGGCACGCTCAAATTTCGTTTGGGGGAGTTGCTTAGACGTTTAAAGTTTCCGTTACGCTAAGTTGTCGGTGGCTTTTTCCGTCGGGGTGTCAGAATTATTTAACAGCAGCGCGGCCCCGATGCCAAGCACCCCAACGAGGGTCGCTAGCCAAAGGGCGGCTTGGGCGCCGTGGATCAGGGCAAGGTGCATGTCACGGGCGTACTTAGCGGCGTTGAGCTTTAACGCACTTGTTGCTGGAGAATAACTAGTGGCAACGCTTTGCATGACTGAAATTAATGCGGCGGTCCCAAAAGCGGCCCCGACTTGACGGGTGACGTTGTTTCCCGCGGACCCGTGGGAAACGAACTTTTTCGGTAACGCGTTCATCGCCATGGTTCCCGATGGCATCATGGCAAAAGTCAATCCCACGTTTCGTAACGCGTATAGGGCCATTACACTCCAGATTGGCGTTGTTAACGTCATGAAAGACAGGGCCAACGTTGAGATCGTCATGACCATTACCCCGAAAATGATGGTTTGCCGGCCCTTGTTTTTTTCAACTAGTGAACCGGATAAGGGCGCTAGTAAGAACATCACCAGGGCACCCGGAAGTAAAGTCAACCCGGATTGGAGGGCCGTCATATCACGAGCATTTTGCATATATAGCGGTAAAATAAATTCAACAGCCACCATTGAAATTTGTGCAATGGCGCTGATAACCGACGCGACACTGAAATTTTGGACCTTAAAAATTCGTAATTCGAGCATTGGGTTATCAATCACCAGTTGGCGCCATACCCAAGCAGCGACAACGAGTCCACCGAAGAGGGCCGGTAGTGAAGAATGAACGTTGATCCAACCATAATCCGACGTTTCTGAGACGCCGTAAAGCAGGCAGCCAAATCCAACCGTGGATAATAGTACCGATAATGCGTCCAGTTTAGTGCCAATGTGCGGAACGACGTCTGCCATGAAAAATACGGCCAGTAGCAGGGCGAGCGCGATGATTGGAAGTGTTAGACCAAAGATCCAGTGCCAACCAATTGTATCAACAATGTAGCCAGCCAGCGTTGGGCCAATGGCTGGTGCCAGCCCGAAGATAATTCCCAACAACATGGTTGGCTTACCGGCTTCGGACCGGTCGTAAACTGAAAATAGGATGGTCATTGAAAGCCCAGAAAGAACTCCGGCCCCAACGGCTTGAACGAGTCGCCCCGTTAATAACGTTGCAAAATCACCTGATAAGAATGAAACGATCGTTCCTGCTAAAAAGATTCCCAGTGAGACGACGACTAGCCGTTTAGTATTAAACCGGTCGGCTAACCAAGCCGTAATTGGGATTAAAATTCCGCCAATCAGCGAATACCCCGTTGATAACCAAGTTGCGGTTGAGACGGTTACGTTAAAGGCCTGCATAATTGCTGGTTGTGCAACTGAGAGCACGGTTTGGTTAAGCATGGAGACAAACGCGCTGATCAGAACTACCGTTACCAGCAAGCCGCGGTGATAAGTTAATTTTTTCATGAAATGGGATTTCCTCCAGTACACTATGATGCTGCTTCGCAGTTAAAACGTCGTGAGGACGTTTTTACGAGGTGAGCGGGATTGTGCAAGTTAGACGTCTATTTTGCATGGATTCTATTCTACGCAAAAAAAGCGAACTGTCAACAAGTTAGTTATCTAATTTGTATATTTTTTTCATAAATGGTTAGATATTAATAATAGCGACTAAGTTAAGGGGGCGCCCATTATGAGCAAATCGAGTGAGTTAAATTACTTATTAAGAAGTCTCCAAGTAAAGGAACAACGCTTGTACAATGAAAAAACCAGCAATTACGATTTGAGTCCTTCACAAGCCCGGGCCTTGATCTACATCGAGTCCCACCCGGGGACCAACCAAAAAGCGGTGGCTGATTATTTTGGTTTACGGGGAGCCAGCACTTCTACGCTGATCAAAAAATTAGCGGACGCAGGCTATCTTGAAAAAAAACCGAGTCGGGGTTCCCAGGATCGTTCGAATAAATTATTTTTAACGGCAGCGGGATTGGAACTAGTCGTTGGACTTAAAGCGGCGTTTACCAGCGTTGAGGAGCGGCTCGTGGCAAGTTTAACCACCCAAGAAACGGCGACGCTTATTCAGTTACTGACTAAGGTTGATCGTGGATTAGCGGACTAAATCGAGCCTGTTTTGAAGTTGCGAACGCGGAACCAAACTTTAAAGGGCACCAATTACTCAGTTTATTTTGAGTAATTGGTGCCCTTGATTTACTTTAGCAATGGTGCTAAAGATTTGTTTGTTCTACTTAACGTTCAGTTTTTAAAATAATCATTATTTGGGTGCAACTTGTTCTTGGAAGTCCGTAAAAATCGGGTGATTTAAATTGATCCCCTTGGATTTAGCCACGTACCAAGCTAAGACTTGGAACGGGATGATGGCGAGCAGCGGTGCCTTGTACTGGTCCTCTACGGCCGTTAACTGTAACGTCTGAGCGTCCTTAACGGCCGGTTCTTCACCGGTTAAACTAATGGTGTAGATGTGGGGCGTTAAGCGGGACTCGTAGTCCTTAACGGCCTGTAACTGGGCCATGACGCCCGGGTCGGTCGTTAACTCAATGTAGAATTGACAGTGCTGTTCGTGCGCACCCAGGTAACCACCGTGGGTGAACTCGGCTAGCGTGTAACCCCGCGACGGGACCCGCATGATCTCCGTAAACTTAGTCTGCATTTCGGCGAGGGTTCCGGTCAAAACACTCGCACCAATTGCGGTAAATTCCGGCGTGTTGGTGAAGTCAATCGTAAACTTACGGTAAAAATCGTTGGCCTGCTGAACAGTGTAGTTCATATTTTCAATTAGGAGACTAAAATCATCCAGTTCCTGGTTAGCTTCTAAATCGGTCAGCAGGTTCCGGTCGGCGGCACTCCGGAGGGCTAGTAACATTAATGAAAGCACGATAGCTTGAAAGCTTAACGTGATGTAAGGGATCGTTTCTTTGCCGGTTAGTAAGTCACAAGTGGCGTCGCACTCACCGGCCAGTTCGGAGTCACTCTTAGCCGTCATGGCAATGGTATAAGCTTGGCTAGCTGCGTGGGCTTTCTTTAAGGCGGCCAGGGTCGTTGGGTCATCGCCGTCTAAAGAAATGGGGATGATCACGTCAACGTCGGAATCCGCGGTTTCATACGTTAGGTATTGATCGGTTGCGAGGACGGTCACCTGGATCCCCGCAATTTTTTGCATGTATAAGCGGGCCGTGGTGGCGGCGTTTTGACTGGAAGCCATGGCTAAAATTAACCACCGCTGCGGCCGTTCGGGAGCGCCCGCTAAGGCTTTGGCAAACTGGTCCGAGTAAGCGGCTACGATGTTACCGAGAACGGATTGTTCCCGTCGGATGTAGGACAACATGGTGGGATTATTCATCATCATCATTGGACTCAACTCCTAAGTTTAATTAATAAATTTATCGTTAATACCATAGTTCAATTTTAGCCCAAACTAGGGGCGCTGAGAACCAAATTGACGGAAATATTATCTGGCCGGTTCTTGCTTTTCTAAAAAAATTCTGTTAAGGTAAGCGACAACTTAAAACCAAAACAAATTGCCTATATAATGCCATGATAAGGATGGCGAGTTTCTACCCAACACCGTAAATGTTGGACTATAAGCGAATTGAGTCGACGGGTCCGTACAGCTCTTTTTGCCGTACGGGCCCGTTTGCTTTCTCCGATAGGCAGAAGGAGAAAAATTGTGTTAAAAACAGTTGATATGGTGATTACCGGCGCTCAGGTCTTAAACGTTTTTACCCGTGAATTTGACGCAACTAGTTTGTGGATCAAAGACGGGCACATTGTTAGTAATTTAAAGGATGAGCCCTACCAAGCACGGGAAACGGTGGACGCAAGTGATCAGTGGATCGTCCCCGGCATGATCGACGCGCACGTGCACATGGAGAGTTCGATGGTGGCGCCGAGTGAACTCGGCAAAGTACTATTAAAGCACGGGGTTACGGCCATTGCGACTGACCCGCACGAACTGGCGAACGTGGCTGGGGTAGCGGGAATTCAATATCTGATTGACGATGCCCGCCAGACCCCGCTAGACGTTTTTTTCATGCTACCGTCCTCGGTACCGTGCGTGCCGTTTGACGATAACGGGGCGACCCTCCACGCGGCCGATTTACGGCCCCTGTATGCGCAACCGGAAGTTCACGGTTTAGCGGAGGTCATGGATTACGGTGCGGTGGAACGCGGTGACGAGGACATTACGGCAAAAATTCGGGACGCCTACGCCCACGGGTACCACGCGGATGGTCACGCGGCCGGGCTGAATTCGCACCAACTAAACGTGATGGTCAACGCCGGGTTGGATACCGACCACGAGTGTACGACCGTGACGGAGGCCCTGGACCGGGTGAAGGCGGGCATGACCGTTTTCTTGCGGGAAGGCACGGTTGAACGGGACGTTCTGGCGACAATGGGGGCGGTCACCGAAGCCAATGCTAGTCGCTTTGCGTTTTGTACCGACGATAAAACGATCAGTGATCTTATGACCGAGGGCTCGATCGACTACAACGTACGGTTAGCCATTCAAAACGGAATGCGACCGGCCCTGGCGTACACGCTGGCGAGCCTGAACGCGGCCCATGCGCACCGCTTGACGGACCGTGGTAGTTTAACGGCGGGCAAATTAGCCGACCTGGTCGTTTTGGACGACCCCCGGCAAGTAACGGTAGCTAAAACGATGAAAAACGGCCGGTGGGTACCGGCGGATCAACCTACGAAGCCGCTAGCGTTTACGGCGACCCGGGTACGGCAACACGCCACCCTAGATGATTTAAAATTACCGCTAACTAATGGCAAGGTGAACGTGATTGGGGTCCAGCCCAACCACATTGAAACCGACCACCTCGTTAAAACAGTGACGCCGGGAGTGAACTTTGAAGCCGACGTTGACCAGGACGTTCTCAAGATGGTCGTGATCGAACGCCATAAAAATACGGGTAAGGTGGGGGTCGGCCTGGTTCACGGCTTTCAATTAAAGCACGGTGCGGTGGCCGGTACGATTGCCCACGACGCTCACAACATCGTGGCGGTTGGCACGTCGGATTTGGCAATTTTACGGGCCGTTGAACAAATCACCCGGACTAACGGCGGTATCGCGGTCAGTGATGATCAACAAATCATCGCCAACATGCCGTTAGCGGTCGGCGGGCTTTTATCGGCGGAAACTTACACGCGGGCGGCTGAACAGCTCGCAACGATCAAGGCGGCCTATAATCAAATTTGTGAGCCACCGATTAAGTTTGATCCGTTCATTACGTTGTCGTTCTTAACGTTGCCGGTCATTCCAACGCTAAAGTTGACGGCCCGGGGATTATTTGACTACGATTCCTTTGACTTCATGCCGGTTGAAATTCAGGATTAACTAAAAATCAGGTTGACTTCATTGATTGAGGTCAACCTGATTTTAGTTATTGGTGAACGTTGTGGTGTTCCCGGTACCACGCAAACGGTAACGTAATCACCGTGTAGGCGAGGTCAACGAGAATGACTTCCTTTAGCGGAATTTGTAGAAGAAAAACGGCAACTAGCGTGAGGACAACGATAAAGGTCAACGCGCCCTGTGACCAGCGGAGCACCCATTCGGGTAATTCTGGCATAAACTCACATCCTTGACTAACTAACTTTCACGTGCAGACGTTGATTTGACCGGTTGAGTGCTGGCGGCTGGACGGTCACGTAATGCCCGCAGTGCCCAGAGAATCGAAACCGTATCAACCACTTCTTGGAGCATCGCCCCGAACAACGCCGGGATGATCCCGGTACTGGCAATCAACATCAGCACCGTACAAATCGCAATCCCGATCCAAACGGCCTGTTTAGCGACCTGCATGGTATCCTTAGCGATTTGAATGGCGGTCACGACCCGGCTGAGGTCGTCTTTTAAAATGACAACGTCGGCGGATTCGCTGGCCGCCGTTGATCCGTGGGCCCCCATGGCGATGCCCACGTCGGCAACGGCCAGGGACGGTGCGTCGTTGACCCCGTCACCGACCATGATCACCGGTCGTTCGTCCTTAGGAACGGACTTGAGGTGCTTGATTTTGTCGGCGGGTAAGAGGTCGGCGGCGACCGTATCGATTCCCACTTTATCGGCGATGCTATCGGCGATTGCTTTTTGATCCCCCGTCAGCATCATGACGTTTTTAACGCCCTCCGCGTGTAACGCTTTTAAGGTGTCCGCGGCTTCGGGACGCACGTTATCGATAAAGGTAACGTAACCGGCGTACTGGTCGTTGATGGCGACGTAAATGGCGGTTTGGGCCAGTGGCTGATGGGTCGTATCGGGGGCCACGAACTTCAACTTCCCAACCTTGACCACGTCATCGTCAATCGTCGCGGTTACCCCGTTACCAGTAACTTCTTCGAGGTCAGTGGCCGGACTCAGCGCCGTGTCGCTTGCGTATTTAACGAGTGACCGGGCCAAAATATGACTGGAGTTTTGCTCGGCACTGGCGGCTAAGTGAATAATTTGTTCCGCGGTAAAAGCGGCTTGGGGAACGATCTGGTTAACGGTCAACTGACCGCTAGTAATCGTCCCGGTCTTATCAAACGCAGCCGACTTAGCCGTCGACATTTTTTCAAGCATGTCCCCGGTTTTTACCACGATCCCGTTACGACTCGTCCGACTCATACCAGAAACGAGGGCGACTGGGGCGGCTAGGATCAGTGGGCAGGGAGAAGCCACGACGAGTACTTCGGCAAAACGGTGCGGGTCGCCGCTAACGGCCCAAGCAATCCCAGCAATAACGTACGCGACTAAGGTAAAGGGAACGGCGTAGCGGTCAGCCAAGCGAACAAACTTAGCGGGCCGGGACTCGGATTCCTTTACTAACTTAACGAGTTGTTGATACTGACTGTCGGCGGCCAACTTATCTACGACCATTGTGACGGCACTGTCACCATTGACAGCCCCGGACATGACGTCGTCGCCCACATTTTTTTCGACTGGTTTGGATTCACCGGTGAGGGAAGATTCGTCAAAGAGGGCGGTTCCCTGGATTAGGTGGCCGTCAACTGGAACTAGTTCCCCCGGCTTAACGACTAATTGGTCACCGACGCTGGCGTCTTCCACGGCAATGTCGGTGAGCTTTTCACCAACGAGCCGGTGGGCGTTACGTGGTGAATTATCGAGCAAAGCCTTTAATTCCGTGTTGGCCCGCTTAGCCGCGTAGTCTTCCAAGGAATCGCCCCCGGTCAGCATGATCAGCACGACTAAGCCAGCCCAGTATTCACTCACGGCCAGGGTGGCCACGATGGCGGTAATGGCTAATAAATCGACGCCGTATTTCCCCGAACGTAACGTCTTGATCATTTCAACCAGCATGGATAGTGCCATGAGCGACCCCCACAGAGTGATGATCAGTTGGGCGGCCAGCTGCTGGTGAAACCCAAATTGTAAAATTAACGCGATGATTCCGACACTGACCGTTAACGTTAGTTTATAGTAATGGCGCATCGAAAACCCCTCCCCTTGTTTATTGAAACCGATTCCGTTATGATTGTTATAATCATAACATGAAGTTCAATTAAATTAAACAGATAAGAATGATTCTAAATAAAAATCTAATAGTTTCGAAAAACTTTGACTATTTTCTGAAAAATTGACTGATTTGAGCCATAAAAAAGGGGGCTCAGCCCTATCATGTTAAGGCTAAGCCCCCGTTAAACCGGTCATTTTACTTCTAATCTAATACTAGTATACTTATACATGAACATCAGATATCAGAAAAATACTGAAATCAGCATTTGTATAAGACCAGACGCGCTGTACAGGTGGTAACCCGTTACCCTTGTCGCGTGTTTTTTTGTACCACGGAACGCCATTTTAAACTTGCTGGGCGTGCCGGCAAAACTGGACTTACTTATCTGATGCATCAAGGGGGTTATCCATTAGCAAGATAATGTAACCATTAATCGTTACGTGGTGTGTAGGCGTGATCGACTCAGTATGGGGACGAGCACAATTTGAAACACTAATCAGCGCTAAAATAAAGATCAACACCAACGCGATTATGCAATTAATCATACAATTTTCAGTATGGCGTTGTCGGAACTCAACCAACGGAAAGAAGGAAATTCTGCTACTGATTTTGAGTTAGCACAAACAGAGTTCGGACAACAAAGCCGATTAAACCTGATTTAGTCAGGGTACTGAGTGCTCCGGGAGCGACCCGGGGGAATGTACCGATTGCTAGTCGGAAATTTACGCGTGGGGACTACCAACGAGTTTGGTAGGGAGAACCACGAATTTTATTGATATATAGAGAGTATATACTCAGTAGCAGGTTTATTATTTTAAAAAGTAAGAATATTGATTGGTGGGTTTACTTACCAACGATTGGGCTCTTTGCGGTGGCATCCATTATTTTATTAAGGGGTGGTCATTCGTTGGAAACTAGTTTAAGTGGCATTTTAAACTGGTTAACGAACAACATGAGTTGGTTGTACATGTCAGTATACGTGATTACTT
Source organism: Lactiplantibacillus garii (assembly GCF_003885105.1). Taxonomy (GTDB): domain Bacteria; phylum Bacillota; class Bacilli; order Lactobacillales; family Lactobacillaceae; genus Lactiplantibacillus; species Lactiplantibacillus garii. Next base: position 12,666 of record NZ_QWZQ01000015.1, on the reverse strand, counting down.
TTGTTTTCTTCATTTACTTAGGATTTAGCAAACTTGGTAAGACCAAGTTGGGTGATCCTAAGGACAAACCCGAATTTTCAACGTTTCACTGGGGCAGCATGGTCTACGCCACGGGGATCGATGCCAGTATCTTAATGCTAAGTATCGTTGACCCGTTACGTTACCTGCAAAGCCCCTCATTCGGCGTTAAGCCGTTTTCAACGTCGGCCTACAATTACGCGCACATGCTCGGTCAGTTCAATTGGGGCCCGATGGCGTGGATGATGTTTGCGCCGGCGACGATTGCCATCGCTTACGCCATGTACGTTAAGCACGTCAAAGTTCAGCGGTTAAGTGCCGCTATCACCGTTTTACAGGGACCGGGTACCGCTAAGCGGGTTGCCCGTAACACCATCGACCTCCTCGTGATCATTGGGATCATGGGGGGCGTCGGGACTTCCGTCGGTATGGAAATTCCGGTTATTTCTAAAGTGTTAAGTGCTGCTACCGGGATTGCGGATAGCATGGGACTTAAGTTGGCCTTATTTGCGTTACTATTCGTGATTTTTGCCGTGGCCGTTTTCAACGGACTAAAAAAGGGAATCGGTCGGCTGAGCTCCGCGCATATTTGGCTTGCCATTGGTTTCTTAGTATTAGTCTTGGTTGTCGGTCCGACCCTGTACATTTTAAACTCCGAAACGAACAGTATTGGATTGTTCATTAACAAGTTCGTTAGTTTAAGTACGAACACTGCGCCCAACGGTCATGCAACGGCCATGCAACGGCAAACGATCTTTTACTGGGGCTGGTGGTTATCATTCATGCCCGTCATGGGATTATTCATTGCCCGCATTTCACGGGGCCGGACGATTCGGCAGGTCCTAGGCGGCATGTTGTTATGGGGTTCATTAGGTTGTGTCAGCTTCTACGCCGTTCTGGGTGGTTACGCCCTTTACTTACAACGGACGGGAGTTGTTAACTTAGTTCACATCTTAAATACGCAGGGACAAGCGGCCGTAATTGCGGCGGTCTTATCAACGTTGCCGTTGAAGATGATCATGCTAGCCCTGTACTGCTTATCGTGTTTCGTGTTCTTGGCTACGACGGTTTCGTCGTTCGCCTTCATCACGTCATCGTTTACGAGTAAGCAATTAGCACCTGGTCAACAGCCAAGTCGTTTTAACCGGATGAGCTGGGTCGTTATTTTCCTCGTCTTTTCACTGGGGTTAGTAACGGTCGGTGGTTTTGAGTCAATTCAGTCCATTTGTGCGATGTCTGGTTTTCCGTTGACGATCGTTGCGTTAGTCTTGCTGTATTCAATTCACCACGACTTAACGACTGATCCGGTCAAGGAAGCTGCTAAGGCGAATGCCAAGGCTGCTGAATTGGCTCGTCGGAAACGGTTGGCACGGGACGTGGAGATCACGACCCATACCGATTACGCACGTGAACGGCGTGCGGCCCGTAAATCGGCACAGGAAACGGATTAAGCAATTAAAATTTTTAAAAATGACAGAGTGTGCCAAAAGCCGGTTAGCGGGTGAGCATTAACGGCGTATGGCGAATAATCCTGGGATTGGATTGTTTGACATACGTGGTTAAGCGGAGCTAGCTGACTTTTGACGCACGTTTCGACAATGATTGTTCGGAGATAAAAAAGAAGCTGTGACTTTTGTCACAGCTTCTTTTTTGCGGTTATTTACGGCTTATTCAGCTTAACCGTTTATTTTACATAATCGTTAACGATAATTTACGTTAAAACACATTACCTTTACAAGCTAACCATATACTAAGGGTGTATTTTGATGGCTAGGCAGGTGGTCTGAGAAAAAACAGGAACGTGGTTGAGAGTTTGTTTAAATGGGGCACTAATCAGCTAGGCCGTAGTGCCGATTACGCCGACTTAGCTGAAATTGTTAGTCCAAATCGAATTGATAAAGGAGCATGGACATTATGCAAAAATTGACCAAAATTGCTACCGGCGTCGTGGCGGCAGCGGGACTTATTTCATTTTCAGGTACCATTGCGAACGCGGATGGGGGGGTGAACACCCCTAAAACTACCGCTGCTCAGGTTACCAGTGTTACTACGACCAGCACGGGGCAATCAGGCACTACCACTGACCACCAGAATGTGACTGCTACTAAACCAACGACTGTTCAACATGCGGCGGCTCCGACCGCGTCTGCGCCGACTCAACCAGCGCCCCGCGTAGCGCCGGCTAGTCCTAGTCCATCAATTAATCCGGGTGCAAGCCACCCCGCAGTCAAACCGGCTCCGACCACAGCGAGTCAGTCGGGTGTAGCGCCAACCGCTACTAAAGCTGGTAATAATCAACAGTTAACCACCGCCACCACAGCTAAGTCGGTGTTGGCTAACCAGCATGGTAGTGTCCAAGAGAATTCCCAGAATAATGCTCAATCCAAAACAACCAGTACGGCCCCGGCGCCGAGTGCATCTGCTCCAAGTTCAACCGTATCCGCCACCGCGCTAGCTAACCAGCGGATTAGTGCCCGGGAGAACGACTTAGCAAAAGCGCAATCCAAACTGCCAACTACCGGGACAACGTCAACCGTAACGCACCCAACCCAAGATAACTTTAGTGATTACGTTCGGCCCGCAATGCCGGAATACGCTGTAGCGGGGGATCCCGACGTGGCGACCGTCGTTCCCGTTGAAACGCCGACTGCGACGTCAACGCCCACAGCGCCGGCACCCCGTACGTCAGTTCAAGCCAAGGCGCTGCCACAAACCGACGAAACGAACCCGGCGAAGCTTGGTGCCCTGGGGCTGGTGTTATTGGTCCTAGCCGCCGCCTCACAGCTCGTTGGCCTTAAACGTAAATCACGATAACTGATTGCTTAGCTTCATTGAATGCCGCTCCCCTAAATAATAACGAAAGTGAAACAAGACTTTAAAGCCCCCAAATTACTCAAAATCAACCGAGTAGTTTAGGGGCTTGGTCTTTAATGGTAATGGTGCGGCAACGTGGGCCAGAAGTTGGCTGGCTCACGGTACTGCTCACGAACTAAGCGATGGTGAGGCCACGCTTTACTAAATTAAAGGCAAAAATTTACAGTAAGAGGGGGTCTTCCTTTACATTCAGATTTTACACTGGAATTTGTAATAAAAATTTAGCGCAGTCAGGACGGGTGAACATGCTAAAAATGATGGGTACGGGAGTCACGCTATTAGGCCTAGGCTTGATTATTAACCGGTGGGGAACGTTAGTTAAGTGGCACGCGGTCGCCCCTCGTTAGGTTGTTCCGTTTTGATTAGCTAGAAGGTCAAATGAGTTACGAACTATGGGGGATGAGGCTATGACAAAAGTCACAGCCTCTTTTTCATCTCCGAATAATTATTGTCGAAACGGGTTTCAAAAGTCAGCGGGCTCCGCTTAAAGGCTAACCGACTTTTGGCACACTCTGATTAAGGGACGGCTTAGTCTTAAAAAGGATCGACCAAATTGGTCGATCCTTTTGCTTGGTCATTATTTAATTTTCTTTTTAGTTGCGGAAGCTTTTTTGCTAGGGCGCGCCTTTTTAGGTTGCGCTTTTTTCCGTTCGCGTAGGAGGTCCTTGAACGCGTCAATTTCGGCCGTGTGTTTAGCCACCCATTCCTTATAGTTAGAATGGGAATCGGTATCACTAATTTTTAAGCCGGTTTCTAACCAAAACAACGCTTCGGTCAACGACCCAAAGTTGTGGAACCACAATGTGTGGCCGTTATCGGAGTCCATCGCAACGTAGGATTTATAGTGGGGCGTTAAAAAAGTATGCTTAACAATTTTAAACGCGGCCCGTCGCCGGGTTAATTTATAGTCCGGTAAAATGTAGCGTCCGGGGTGTGCCAACCGCGGGATGGAATTTTTACGTTGTTCTTTGTACTCAGTCAACATACCTTTAGCACGGTCGGCAGTGATGAGGGAAATATCGAATTTTGACATAGCAGGGCTCCCCTTGATGATAGCAGTGTGGAATTGGTTTTTAGTTATTAATGATGTTGAACGTTTATTAAACGCTCACATCATTAATGATAGCGCAGTTTTACTAAAATTCGAAATATAAAAACTTAAATTGGTGGGGATTTTTGCTTTCTTACGGTAAAATTAAACAAACGAATGGGAGGCGTAACAATGGCAACACAACCACTGAGCTTTTACGAAAAAGACATTCCCCGGGTCGGTGAATTATTGGCGGCAGAGCCCCAATTAGCAGATTTTTTTGCACAGTTGACCCCCGGTTATCAACGGGAATGGGCCCGCTTCATTTTTGGCGCGAAGGCCGAAGCGACGCAACAACGGCACGTAACGGTCATGAAGACCGTGTTTAAAGCCGGCTATAAGTCTAAACGTGCATACGATAGTCGCGCTAAGTAGGGGATGAACGGGATGCGTTTCTCAAAACGGTACCACCTATTTGAATGGCTCATTAATTTACTACTGGTAATTGGTCCCGTAATCCTAATTGGCTTAGGCTTATTGGGGACCGGGGGCTGGATTGAAATGGTGCTCGGCACGGCTTTTATGATCCCAATTAGTTTAGGATGCACTATTTTTTACGGCTGGTTGTATTTTCAACCCACGCCGCACCACCTTGCTGGTTACCAGTGGGGGCTGTTGGCCTTTTACCTACTGGGGCTAGTAGGCAGCTTGATCATGACGACTTTCGCGTGGAACTTGAGTTAAAAACAGCATTAAAGAGATTGGAACCAAACTTTACGCGACTGACGTTTCCGTGACAATGGTGTCGAAACGTGCACTAAAAGTCAGTTTGTTCCGCTTAACCCAAAACCGGTGACCATTCCAAACCTAGGAATAATCACCGGTTTCACGTTAATGCTCACAAACTAAGCGACTTTTGGTCCACTCTTTTTTTACGATGTCATTAAATTATTGGTCACGGTAAATCGTTACCGGCGGCAAAATAAATGTCATACCACTCCTGGCGGGTTAGATCGATCGCCGCTCCGGCCGCGTTTTCGGCTAAATGGGTAGGATTCATCGTACCCAGGATAACCTGGAACTTAGCGGGGTGTCGAAGAATCCAGGCGGTAGCGATAGCGCTCTTACTGGTGTGCTTTTCATCCGCTAAGGTTTGCATGGCCGCGTTTAGTTTTGGAAACTTCGGGTTATCCAAGAAGATGCCGGCGAAGTTTCCGTACTGGTAAGGCGACCAGGCTTGAATAGTCATGTGGTGGAGGCGGGCGTATTCGATAATGCCGCCGTCGTGGTCGATACTACGTTCATCCTGCATGTTAGTGTGCAGACCGAAATCAATGGCGTTGGTGTGCATAATACCAAATTGAAGTTGGTTGATCATTAGTCGCTGGTTAAGGGCGGCTTGTAACAGGTCAACTTGACCGGGATTAAAGTTGGAAACGCCAAAGTGGCGTACCTTACCGCTGGCTTGGAGCTCGTCAAAGGCCGCTGCAACCTCCTCTGGCTCCATTAAAGCGTCGGGGCGGTGAAGTAGGAAGCTATCCAGGTAATCCACGCCTAACCGTTGTAATTCGCCGTTAACGGCGTCAAGGATGTGCTGCTTGGAAAAGTCGTACCGCTTACCGGGGACGATGCCCCCCTTAGACTGGATGTAGAGTTGATCCCGACGTACTGAAGATTGTTTGAGTGCCGCACCGAAAATTTCTGACGATTTACCAGCACCGTAAATATCGGCGGAATCAACGTAGTTAATGCCCAAGTCAACGGCGGTTTCAATAACTTTACTTGCTTGCGCGACGTTTAGGGCGTCCATGCGCATGATACCTAGGGCAACGGCGGAAGCCCGTAACCCACTGTCTCCTAAATTAATGGTTTTCAATTTATAACCCCCTCGTAGTGACTTAAGTATACGGTTTCAAAGCGTCAGTGTAAACGATTGCATCATGAGCGCAAAAAAATAGGACCCAAGGCTTCTCAACTCGAGTCCTACTTATGAGGAATAATCCTGATTAGCAAGAAATAAATGTTCAGTGTTCTTAATACGTTACACCTTCATGCTATTCAATTTTACGCGTGTCCAACTTCTAGCGGACTAACCCGTATTTGTTGTATCTATCTGCTTTAGTCGATCAAAAGTAGTCTATACTTGATTGCGACTCGTTAGACGGGTTTTAACGAAAGTCGAGCTCGCGGTTAAAACTTGGTAATGTCTTCGTAACAGACACGCACCTCCGTTTAAACTTTTAAAACCTGAGTCTACAATGGAACTGGTACTAGTGGAACTTTCAACTGGTCATTGGTGACACCTGTTTCCAACTAAAAAGTTAAAACCTGATCGTCGTGCTAATGCCAATTAATTCTGTTGCGGTCATCGTTTATTCAAGGGTTAACGTTCAGTCATCCAGTGCGCTGTCTCGCGACATTCATTGGACCGATAACGTTCTTCAACGCTCAAAACGGTTTCGATAACGACCCGAACGGTGGAACTAGTTGCCTAACATTACAACGGCAACCCAATCTCATTGAGAAGCTTTGCTAATGAGGATTACTTCCTTTCCTCACTTAGTATACTACCAGCTTTTGTAAACGCTTGCAACCTAAAAGACTGCTTTTTTATAATTTATTTTAGCGCGCGGAGGGAGTGGGATTTTACCGGAAACGGATTGAATTTAACCGGGTAACCAGTATAATTGAAGTAATTAATGAAAGCGTTTTTAAAAGGGGCGGTAAGGATGAGTAACGACACGTTTAAAGAGCAAGCGTACCACGCACTGAGTTCGGTGATTGATCCAGAATTAGGGATTGATCTAGTGAGTTTAGGATTGATCTACGATGCCACGTTGAGTCCCACGGGAGTGGCAAACGTGACGATGACCCTCACGATCGTAGGGTGTCCGTTGACCGACTGGTTGGCGGATTCAATTCACGACGCGTTGATCAGCCTTCCCGGCGTTAAGTCGATTGAAATTGAAATTACGTTTGATCCGGCTTGGAACGAGACCATGATGAGCCGGGAAGCTAAGCTGCAACTAGGGATTCACTAAAACGATAATGGCAGGAAAAGTCGCCGTTGACCAACTTTGAGGAGTTAGTCGACGACGGCTTTTATATTTCCGCACAATTATTGTCGAAACGTGCGCCAAAAGTCGGCGGGCTCCGATCACCAGCTAACCGACTTTTGGCACAATCAAAAATTAAAAAGAAGTCGCTGACCAGCATCAGCGACTTCTTAATCATGAAAGGACTTGAGTTAAAGCTTTGGGAGTGGCATCCACTTCTTGTAGCCAGTATAGTCGGCGGTCCGTAACAGCTTTTCAGCGTTAGCAACCCGGTCGGGAGTCGGGGATTCGATTCCCTCCAGACGGTACTTGATCTTCATTTCGTGGTACTTCTTGACGCCCAAAGTGTGGTACGGCAATACTTCGACCTTTTGAACAACATCGTTCGGAATCTTAGCGATGTAGTCGCCAAGTTCTGCTAAATATTTGTCGTCATCGGTCCGTTCGGGTACGAGCACGTGGCGAATCCACATATCGTCGTGGTGTGCCGCCATGTACTGGATCATATCCAAAATGTTTTCGTTGCCGTACTGGGTCAACTTCTTGTGTTCTGCGGAGTTGATGTGTTTGATATCTACGAGTGAGATATCGGTAACGGCCATTAAACGTTCAAACTTGTCGAAAAACGGTTGTTCCCGCGTGAACGGTTGTCCCGAGGTATCCAAGCAAGTACTGATATCTAAAGCCTTGGCCTTTTCAAACAGTTCAAGGATGAAGTCGATCTGGACCAGTGATTCACCACCACTAACGGTAATACCACCAGTTTTACCCCAGAACGCCCGGTACTTTTGTGCGTCTTCCAAAATTTCATCGGTCGTCATTTGATCACCGACGTTGAGTTTCCAAGTGTCGGGGTTGTGGCAGTACTGACAGCGCATGTGGCAGCCTTGCAAAAATGCCACGTAGCGGATGCCGGGACCATCGACCGACCCGAACGTTTCAATGGAATGGACGTAGCCAATCAAAGGCTCCTTTTTCGGTTGTTCAGTTGTTGCGGTTTTGCTACTTACCATGAGCCTTCGCCTCTTAACTTATTATTAGTTACATCTTATCGAAGAATGTACGTGAAATAACGTCGTCTTGTTGTTCCTTGGTTAAGTCTGCGAAGTAGACACAGTAGCCAGAAACCCGAACCGTTAAAGTAGGATATTCTTCTGGGTGCTTTTGGGCATCAATCAAAGTATCCTTGTTGAATACGTTGATGTTCAAGTGCATCCCGTCATTTTCGAAGTAACCATCTAACATGTTAACCAAAGTATTCTTACGTGATTCCATGTCGTGACCCAACGTGTTTGGTGTGACACCAAAGGTATTGGAGATCCCATCAGTTGCGTAACGGTATGGCAGCTTAGCAGTTGAAAGGAGTGAAGCTAACGCGCCGCTCTTTTCAGCGCCGTATGCTGGGTTAGCACCTGGTGAGAATGGTTCACCTTTTTGACGGCCGTTAGGGGTAGTCCCAGTGTTCTTACCATAAACAACGTTTGAAGTAATGGTCAAAACAGAGGTTGAAAGTTTAGCCCCACGGTATAGGTGATGCGTGTTCATCTTACTGTAGAGTTCCTTGACTAAGCCCTTAGCAATGTTATCTACGCGGTCATCGTTGTTCCCGTAGCGTGGGAAGTCGTTGTCCACTTCAAAGTTAACGGCAATGCCACGTTCGTCACGGATGATCTTAACGTGACCGTACTTGATAGCTGAAACTGAGTCGGCAGCGTGTGATAAGCCGGAGATCCCAGTGGCGAAGGTCCGGTCAAGGTTAGTATCCTTCAATGCCATTTCAGCTGCTTCGTAGTAGTACTTGTCGTGCATGTAGTGGATAGCGTTCAGTGAGTTAACGTAAGTGTCAGCTAACCAGTCCATTTGTTTGCTGAATTTCTCCATGAATTCGTCGTAATCGATGTATTCTGAAGTAATTGGTTCGTAGGCTGGGCCAACTTGGTCGCCGGTGATTTCATCACGGCCACCGTTGATAGCGTAAAGGATAGCCTTTGCTAAGTTAGCCCGGGCACCGAAGTATTGGATCCCGTCGGCAACTGGTTGTGCGGAAACACAGCAAGCAATGCCGTAGTAGTCGGTACCCCATTGTACCCGCATTAAATCGTCGTTTTCGTATTGGATCGTTGAACTATCGATTGAAACTTCAGTTGCGTAACGTTTGAAGTCTTCTGGCAAGCGGTCTGACCAAAGAATGGTGATGTTTGGTTCTGGAGCGGCTCCCATGTTGTCCAAGGTCTTTAAGATCCGGAAAGCGGTCTTAGTAACGTGGTGTTGACCATCAACGCCTAAACCACACATTGATAAGGTTGCCCAGATTGGGTCACCAGAGAAGAGGGAGTTATATTCTTCAGTCCGGATGAAGCGAACCATCCGTAACTTCATAACGAATTGGTCAATGATTTCTTGGGCTTGGTCTTCGGTAATGATACCAGCGTCCAAGTCACGTTGGATGTAAATATCCATCGTCGTATCGATCCGGCCAACGGACATTGCGGCACCGTTTTGAGTCTTGATAGCTGCTAAGTAGCCGAAGTACATCCATTGTACGGCTTCCTGAGCAGTTTCAGCAGGACGGCTGATGTCGTAGCCGTAAGTTGCGGCCATTTCTTTCATGTCCTTCAAGGCCTTGTATTGGTCTTGAACTTCTTCACGGAGACGAATAACGTCATCAGTTAATTCACCATCGCCAATGTGAGCAAAGTCGTTGGCTTTGTCTTCCATCAAGCGGTCAATCCCGTAAACGGCAACCCGTGGTAAGTCAGGAATGATCCGGCCACGTGCGTATGCATCGGGAAGACCGGTAATGATCTTTTCGTGACGAGCTTTACGCATGTCAGGAGTGTAAACATCGAAGACCCCTTGGTTGTGGGTCTTACGGTATTCAGTAAAGATCTTGTCTTGTTCAGGATCTAATTCGTAACCGTATGATTTCAAAGCATCGTCGGCCATCCGGATACCACCAAATGGCATGAATGCACGTTTTAATGGTTTGTCGGTTTGTAAACCAACAATCTTTTCTAAGTCTTTATCAATGTAACCAGGAGCGTGAGAAGTGATCGTTGAAACAACACTCGTGTCGGCGTCAAGGACACCGCCAGCTTCACGTTCGGCTTTCTTCAAGGCTAAAACTTTATCGTTTAAAGTCTTGGTTGCTGCGGTCGGTCCAACTAAGAAACTTTCGTCCCCGTTGTACTGTGTGAAGTTGTTCTGAATAAAATCACGGATATTAATTTCTTCTTGCCAATGGCCACCCTTAAAACCTTTCCAAGCTTTAGGAGTTTCGGTTTTATCAACTGTAATCATTTGAGTCGCCTCCATAATTTATATACATTCCTTGTATGTCTAAAATAATAACAATATTCGCGGAATATGTAAACGTTTTCACGAGAATTAATTATAAGTTTTTGATTAACAAACGCGTAGTAATTTGAAAATACCGGAACTCCGGCATTTGTAACCTTACAGCAATGGGAAATTATGAACGTAAAGTATCTTAAATAAAAATGGTGTCCAAAATAATTGGCATATTCCAATCGTATATTGAATTTATTGTGCACTATTTAATTTGACAATGACAATTATTGAAACACGAATTCTTTAATGGTTTGTCATTGATTTTACACGGAAGTCCGTTATTATTAAGGGGTATTAAAGTCTGTAAGCGTCCCGGTGGGGATGTTCAGTGACGAAAGGTAGGGGCACTGATATGCTCGAAAAGATTGAACAGTATATTGATAGTTGTATTGAAGCGGGAGACGTCTACGGTGCGTCGTTTAGTTTGATCACGCCACGCGGTATTGATCAGTACTATCACGGTCACCAGGGACACGACCAGTTTGCAGTCGGGCTGGATGCGTCGATGATTTACGACTTAGCCTCGGTGACAAAGGTGGTTGCAACGACGACCCGGATTTTTCAAATGCTTTCAGATCACACGGTTCGTTTAGAGGATTCGGTTGCAAGGTTTTTACCAGGCTTTGCACACCCTGAAATCACCATCCAAAATTTGTTGTTACACAATAGTGGTTTGCCGGCAGATATTGACCATTTGTCTGAGATGAACCGCGAAGATTTGATTCGGGCAGTGTATGAGAGCAAACTGCTCAGCAAACCTGGCGAGCGGTACCTATACTCTGATCTAGGCTACATGTTATTAGGGTGGATCATTCGGACGGTCGACGGCTCACTGGCACGGAGCATTCAGGACCACGTTTGCTACCCGTTGGCGATGACCAATACGGGTTACAACTTGAATCGGCCTAAAGTACGGTTTGTACCAACGGAATTTGACCCGCGTCGGGGCCAGATTCAAGGCCAGGTCCACGACTATAAGGCGTTTTTACTCAACGGTGAAAGTGGGCATGCGGGGCTGTTCTCAACTTTGACCGATTTATCCGTCTTTATTGAAATGATGCTCAACTTTGGCGAGTACCAGGGAAAGCGGGTCTTGGATGAAAACGTCTTTGACTGGTTAGGCCAGTTTGATGAGCACGGTCGGACGTTAGGCTGGGAACGGCGTAATGGCCAGCACCAGTATTTTCATACGGGTTACACCGGACCGGCGATTGCCTTTGATCTGGATCGCCAGATTGGGATGGTCGTTTTAACCAACCGGGTATACCCGACCAGCGATAACCAGATCTGGAACCAGGACCGTAGTCACGTCTTAGACCTGTTCTTTGAAAAATAGTGCCTTTAATTTAGTAGAAATTAACGAAAAAGCAAGCCGTTATCCGAGTTTTGGAATCATGGCTTGCTTTTTTAGTGATAGTGGCTGTCTTAGCGCCGATTAACGGTTTGCTTTGGTTTTTCGTAAACTAACAAGTTGTTGTTTACTATATAAGAAGCACAACTAATTTCGGAGCCATTTAAAGCCGGGGACTTGCCGAAAAATTCGGAAACAAGTGTATCCGAGGATGACCCCCGCCCAGTTGGTGATGACGTCGTCTGTTTCGACCCAGCGACTGATGTGAACTAACCAGTCGAGAATGAATTGACCACTTTCTAAACAAAGTCCCGTGACTAGGCCGGCTAAAATAATCTGACGCCAGGACCAGTGGGGAAAGTTCCACCCAAGCAGTGCCCCGAGTGGCATCGTAAGCAAAACGTTGAGCCAAAACTCGATGTCCAGTTGTTGAAACGGAACTAGGTTTAATTTGACTGGCCCCCACTGTACGTAGTGCAAAATTAAATCACCGCTAAAGTTATAGGCGGTGGGAGTATAACAAAATGCCGTTAGTATCCAAATGAAGAGCAGCAATCCGGATCGTTTAAGACGTCGCCAGATATTGGTTGGTTGCCGCCACTGTTGAAAACCAAAGTAACTGCAGAGTAGGGTGCTTAACATAAATGGTACCCAAGCAAGCATTGGGGACCCTCCTTTCGACTATATTATAGATAAAAGGGGGGGTAACGTGCTACTTTTGAAAAAAGAATGAAAAAGTCGTTGACACTTTCATTTTGAATTGGTATATTAGTAAACGTTGCTGCTACGGCGGTACGGAAACTCAATTAATTAATTTCAAAAAGCTGTTGCAAATAGCCTTAGAAATTGATATGATAGTTTTTGTTGCCGCAACGGCAACAATCATCAGCTTAATTAGTTACTTCTTTAAAAAAGAAGTTGACACAAATGATTAAAACTGTTATGATAATTAAGTTGCGTTAAGGAATTAACGTAACGAATTAACG
>NZ_QWZQ01000158.1 GCF_003885105.1 Lactiplantibacillus garii | reverse complement strand
ACAAATGCTGACTAGTCCCAATAACATAATGTTTAAAATCAATATGCTTAAAATGAATATTTTTTTATGCAACCATGCCCATGAAATCGCGTTTGTCACTGAATAACTCATTAAAAACTGAATCATTAGAATTAAAAACACAGACTCTACAGTGGCAATAATAGCAAAAAGCATGCTATTCCGTATATTTTTATACTTACTCATACAATATCTCCAATAGAATTGAATTTTATAACAAAGATTAATTTTATTCTTTTATTAAAAAAATATCAATTAGT
>NZ_QWZQ01000157.1 GCF_003885105.1 Lactiplantibacillus garii | reverse complement strand
GACTAAACAGAAATTTATTAGGAATACATTTAAAAATACGAAGTGCTGTGACGAACTTTTTTTACAAACCCTACTTGTAAATTCACCATTTGAAAAAAATCTTTTTGATAATACTTTTTCAGATTCAATTACGGCTAATGAAAGATTTATTGTTTGGGTAAATGGTGCACCACGTGATCTCAAAATTGATGATTTGAGTTCGCTAAAAGCGAGTGAGTGTTTATTTGCGCGAAAGTTTAATACAGACAGTGATGAACAAATAATTAACGATATTGTTA
>NZ_QWZQ01000156.1 GCF_003885105.1 Lactiplantibacillus garii | reverse complement strand
GTATTGCATCTCTAAATAGTGAACAGCTTCGTAAATATTTTGCGGTTCATTAGTAGGAAAGTTTTTTGTGCCCTTGCCAGTTGTGCGCCTCATTCGATAATCAAATTTAGCATACCGTAAGACAACCAGATTAAATCCTGTGTCAGCAGCTTTTGAAATTTGTCCACGTTCGTCAATTTGTCCGCGCTTTTTTCCATCATTGCCCGCACCAACAAAGAATATATCAATAAAGCCCGCAATTGTCCCAGATACTACTGCCAACATATAATCGTATTTATCAC
>NZ_QWZQ01000155.1 GCF_003885105.1 Lactiplantibacillus garii | reverse complement strand
ACATAATACGTTCTGTTGAACGCGTTTTATCACTGGAATTTTTTGTGACCAATAGTCAGAAAAAATATGGTAATACTCCGATCGTGACGCTTTCTCAGAACACTTATCGACTTAATTCAGAAATTCAGAATCAGCTAATAGAGCAACCCTTATTTAGAAAATTGATGGAAGATGCAGTTCGAGCTGGAATCATGCGTGCCAGTCGGTACCAAATCAATCGGCAATTTACGTTGTATCAGCGATATACCAGAAAAGATGTTTGGTCCCCTGTCAATAAAATAG
>NZ_QWZQ01000154.1 GCF_003885105.1 Lactiplantibacillus garii | reverse complement strand
TTGAAGAGCTGGCGCGTACATCGCTGGCGCAACAGGCGGAGCTGGAGCAGAACGAAGTGGGCGATTTCGACGTGTTTGTCGGGGCGTACCAGGCGAGCATCCTGGCGATCAGTAACTGACGCCATCCGATGCCCCCAGTGGGAGCTGGCTTACCTGCGATGAGGCCGTCACATCCAAATAAGATGTCGGCTGTTACACCGCTATCGCAGGCAAGCCAGCTCCCCCATTAATTTCATGGCCCTGAAGCTCTGTTTGCACTTTTCTCCTCATAAGCTAATTCGAAA
>NZ_QWZQ01000153.1 GCF_003885105.1 Lactiplantibacillus garii | reverse complement strand
CGTACCAGTACCACTACCTGAACCATTATCCGTATCAGTACCCCTCCCTGAACCATTATCCGTCTCAGTACCTCTGCCTGAACCAGTATCCGTGTCAGTACCGCTGCCCGAACCAGCATCCGTGTCAGTATCGGCATCCGAGTCGGTATCAGTATCGGAGTCAGTATCCGCATCCGAATCGGTATCGGTATCCGCATCTGAGTCAGTATCCGTATCCGTGTCGGTATCAGTGTCGGTATCAGCGTCTGAATCGGTATCAGTGTCAGTATCTGAGTCAGTATCTGAG
>NZ_QWZQ01000152.1 GCF_003885105.1 Lactiplantibacillus garii | reverse complement strand
CACTTAATCAGGAAGATAGCGATGACCTAGATTCATTACTCGCACAAGCAACTGCCATGGTTGAAGGAATGGATAAGACTGTAACTACTGAAGACATTAATGCTATTGAACGCGAAATTGAACCAACGGAAGACCAAAAAAACAAAATTATAGCTAATACGCCTACTTGGAATCCTATCCAGACCATTGAGTTAGCCGATAATTGGTCGGATTTTGAAAAGAACATGACGCTTTATGCTCAAAATCAAAATATAAATTTAACAACTGATCCATTAACAGACCTACTC
>NZ_QWZQ01000151.1 GCF_003885105.1 Lactiplantibacillus garii | reverse complement strand
ATGTGATTCATATAATTATAATTATAATTTAAGGGGATCTTAGTTAGTTTAGCAATAACTTTTCGCGCTATTGAAGCGCTGGGTGCATCAATGCGATCAATAGTTGTTTTGGATTTTAATGCCTCGTACAGAAAATAAGTTGTACCAGACCACGTATTTTTTTCGTTTTTAGGATTCCAACGCGCGACGTAGTGAATCATAGAGTAGTATGGCCTCCATAGGTTTATTTGAATTACAATTAATCTTAACCTTTCTATTATAGTCGAAAGTTAATAAGGGTGCTAGCTA
>NZ_QWZQ01000150.1 GCF_003885105.1 Lactiplantibacillus garii | reverse complement strand
GTTCCCCCATTTGCAGAAAAAGTACTGACAAATACCACATTTAATAATATATTGAGAATACCGCCTAAATAGTACGGAAGCGAAAATCTTTTATACTGTCCTTTCGCTAACATATATTGGTTGGAGAATACACCGCCATATGATATAAAAATGACTATCAGACTGACCCAATACATGTTATTTGCCATACTGGCAAAACTATCTCCATAGTACCAATTTACAAAATTACTTGAATTGACCATCAACAACGAAGTGAAAAACAAGGCTACGATTAATGTATAGTTTAGCGA
>NZ_QWZQ01000014.1 GCF_003885105.1 Lactiplantibacillus garii | reverse complement strand
ACGCACACTTCATCATACACTTCAAGTGTTTCCAACGACATCTTCGGCGGATTCCACTCATTCGTATTGAACTTAATCTCAGCAATCAAAGGCTTCTTCTAAAGCCAATCAATTAATGCCATAGGAGGCAAACAACATGAGTTTCTTTAACGATTTTCATATTTTACCAGGTACGCACACTTCATCATACACTTCAAGTGTTTCCAACGATCCATTCGGCGGATTCCACTCATTTGTATTGAACTTGATCTCTGCAATCAAAGGTTTCTTCTAAAGCAAAATAGTTGGTCATTGGAAATGACGGCAAAGAACCGTTACTGCTTTTAGGCGTGCGTGACACCGAACAATGAAATGTTAGTCGTAACATTTTTGGTGATTTAAGCAGTATCTACTTAAACGTAGTGTCTAAATCTGAAAATAATGTAATTTTGCGAATAAATTAATCTAATAATTAATTTATATCTTAATATTATGCGAATTATGAGAGAGTATATAGTTAACAGGTTACTTCGTTAAACGGTCAATCTCATGATTCCACTGAATAGGGGAGCACACACCATGAGTTTTTTCAATGATTTTCATATTTTACCGGGGACACACACATCATCGTACACATCAAGTGTAACTAATGATATCTTTGGTGGTTTCCACAGCTTTGTTTTAGATTTGATTGCTGCTTTTAAAAGTTAATTGCAACTTTTAATAAAACGCCGATAGAAATCATTATGGTGTAATAGACACAACACAAATACGCGTGACTAAGATGGTGGGTTGGCAAGCGATTTGTCACCCACCGTTTTAATTCACAAGGGAATTTTGTTGCTGTTTGGGGAGGAAAAACCAAATGTCAAAAGATAATCAAAAAATGACCGGGGATTCAGTTTACCGGGTAAAGATGTATAAGGACGGCAAAAAGTGGGTTGCTGCTGGAGCAACGACCTTAGCGGTACTTGCCGGACTTTCTTTAGCGAATGTAAACGCTTCTGCTGATACTACTAATAATGGTAGTGAAGGCAATAGTGTCGAAAATGTTCAAAGTGGAGCTCCTACTTCAAGTACACCTGCTAGTGCCGGTTCTGCAACTAGTCAAGGTTCACAAGCCGCTTCACAAAGCTCCAATGGTTCTGACGGTTCAGGCGCTCCTGTTTCTCAGAATTCTAACGGTTCAAGTGCCGCTGGTTTACAAGATACTACTAGTAACGAAGGGGTAAGTGCTGCAACTCCAGCAGCCTACTCAGCTCCAGTAGCTGAATCGGCTTCAATTGCACCAGAAACTACTACTAAGGTGAGCCAAACAACTCCTATAGTTACGACACCGGAATCACAAGCAAACGTTTCAGTTTCTGAAGATGCACAAGTTGACGTAACGTCGGTTGCTGCTAGTGACGGTACGACCACTGTGAAGAATACTGGTACGGTTAATAAAACTAACCAAACTGGTCAAACTGGTCAAACCGTTAATAACACGCAGATTAGCAACCCTGAAGCGGGTAAGACGTATGACGTTGACATTACGTTGACTAAGAACCCTAAAGTAGATTGGAATAATGGTAACGGTCAATTTACCGTTAAACCAGTTAACTCAAACGATGCGCGTGGAACGTGGAAATTACTTTCTTACCAAATTGATGGTGGAAAAGCGAACACTCTGAGTGAAGCGGACCAAACGGCCTTTAGTGGTATCAACTATGACAAGATCGGTGCTACTGCCAAATCAATCACCTTTAACTTTGAATATGACGCGCTCACTGATGCGCCTTCTGGCAGTTTACAATTTGCCGAAGTACCAAATGCAAACGGTGATACGTCAACAGAAACAGCGGGTTGGAACTACGAGACAAAGAATACGTCAACTGAAGTTCAACAAGCCAACGTAGATGTCACCTATTATATTGTTTCAAAATTCGATGGCCAGACAGCACCTGATGTTCAGGCAATTAGTGGTGCGGGTGTTACAAAGGCCGGAGACGTCGGTGGTACTTATACAATTACTCCGGCAGTATTAGATGGCTATACTTACTACAATAGTAGTGCTGAGCTGTCCGGTGAGCTTGCAGCTGATGGTGCTTCAATTAAATTATTCTATGTTGAAAATACGGCGGTAACAGTTAAGTATCAAGACACTGATGGTAACACTGTTGCTGAAGACAACACTTACATGCAGGGGGCTGACGGTACCTTCACACAAGCTGGTGGGACTTACACCGTTGCCCATCCTGAAGTTGAAGGCTATACCTATGCTGGCTATACGATTGGTAATGCTGACGCCAAAGCAGAATTGCAAACGGGTGACGTTAACGCTGCTACGTTAGCTAATGGGATTAACGTGGTTAACTTCATCTACACGAAGAATCCAGCAGCTCAATACACGGTAACGGCGAAGTACGTTGATGAAGACGGCAATTCCATTGCGGCTGACAAGACGTTTACTGGCGAAACCGGGACGGCCTATGACGCAACGAACGCCATTGATGGTTACACCTTCAGTAAAGCTGATGGTGCGGTTGCCGGTCAAATCGGTGATGCTGATTCGACCGTAACGTTAACTTACACGAAGAACCCAGCCGCACAATACACGGTAACGGCGAAGTACGTTGACGAAGCTGGCAACACCATTGCGGCTGACAAGACGTTTACCGGTGAAACCGGGACGGCTTACGACGCAACGAACGCCATTGACGGCTACACTTACAAGTCTGGCGACGTAACTGGTAAGATTGGCGACGCAGATTCAACCGTAACGATCGTTTACGCAAAGAACCCAGCGGCCCAATACACGGTAACGGCGAAGTACGTTGACGAAGCTGGCAACACCATTGCGGCTGACAAGACGTTTACCGGTGAAACCGGGACGGCTTACGATGCCACAAACGCCATTGACGGCTACACTTACAAGTCCGGCGACGTAACTGGCAAGATTGGCGACGCAGATTCAATTGTAACGATCGTTTACGCAAAGAACCCAGCCGCACAATATACGGTAACGGCGAAGTACGTTGACGAAGCTGGCAATTCCATTGCGGCTGACAAGACGTTTACCGGTGAAACCGGGACGGCTTACGATGCCACGAACGCCATTGATGGCTACACTTACAAGTCTGGCGACGTAACTGGTAAGATCGGTGACGCAGATTCAACCGTAACGATCGTTTACGCAAAGAACCCAGCGGCCCAATACACGGTAACGGCGAAGTACGTTGACGAAGCTGGCAATTCCATTGCGGCTGACAAGACGTTTACCGGTGAAACCGGGACGGCTTATGACGCGACAAAGGATATTGAGGGTTACACGCTCAAGTCCGACAATGCTAAGGGAACTATTGGCAATGCCGACTCAACCGTAACGTTGACTTACGCAAAGGTTGCACAACCGACGACCGCACCAACGACGGCTCCTACAACTGCACCGACAACGGCGCCAACCGTAGCACCAACGACCGCACCAACAACGGCTCCTACAGTTGCACCGACAACGGCGCCAACGACTGCACCAACAACGGCTCCTACAACGGCACCAACAACAGCAGCGACTACTGCGCCTGCTGAAGGCGACGAGGGTCAAACAACCACCGTTGCACAACCAACGACGGCCCCAGCTACTGAAATCAAGACCGTTACCGTTTACGATGGTGACCAGACGAACGGAACTGCCGGGGTAATCCCAGCTGCCGCTGCCTTGAAGCCGGTTGAAACGACTAAGACGAAGACCACAACTTCCGATGCAAAGGCTTTGCCACAAACTGACGAAGACGAGAACGGGACGGCATTAGCTGTCTTGGGTCTTGGAACCATGTTAATGGGTTCAGCATTGTACTTCGGTGTCTCACGTCGTAAGCATGAAGCATAATAATTAATAGAAGCTTGATTATTTGCTGAACGGATAGAAAGGTCGTTCACGCGACCTTTCTACTCTTTGAGCAAACAATCAAGTTTATGGAGGAGTTGCATTATGAAGATGTTCAGTTTAAAGCGCAAAGATAAGAATGAGGATTTTGCGAGTCATTCTGAGCGCGCAACGGCGACCTCAACTGTCGCTGCTCAGAAGCCCAAACCAAAAGCTACACCTGGCAACGCGGCTAACGACCGCAACGCCGCGGGTGCTTCGCCAGCAGGGAGTAGTGCGGCTGCTTCCAATGTCACACCAATCAAAGGGCAAAACCGGGTTAACCAACGGCGTGCCGGACAAAAGTCCGCGAAGACTAGTTCAATGATCGAACGGGAAATGTCCGATTTGAACAAACAGTACCAAGTTTTACGAGGGGAACTTAAAGTTCAACTGGTTCAGGATCGTAAGCACGAAAAGCAACGCTACGAAACGTTGGTTGGGGAACAAAAGAACTTAGGTCAACAGTTAGCCGATGCTAAGGTTACCTTGCAAAAGCAAGATAAAGTGGTGATGGATAACGGTGACGAGCGTAAGGACATGGTCGCGAAGATCAACGCTGCTCAGAAGCAGTACGATGACGCCAAGCGTTCATTGACCAAGAGTGACCAGACTTTAAATTCGTTACAACAAAAGATCAGTCAGTCCGAACGTTCATTAGCCGATTTACGGCAAAACGAAGCTAATATGCGGAAGGCCATTCAAGGCGAGCAAGACTTGAAGAAGTTATTTGTCTTGATGAAGGACCAAGAAAAACAAGCCCAAGACCTGTATTCAAAGAGTGATGCAATCAACAGTGAACTGGTGAAACTTCAAAAACGTGAGCAGTCCGAAACCCGTGATCGTTCAAGCAAGGAACACGCCATTACAACCGCGGAAAAGTCTTTACATACCGCTCAAGATGCCCTGGTTGCTTATGACCGGAAGACTAAGAATGCGCAGGATGAACAGTCACGTCAGTTGAACTTGATCAATCAGAAGATCAACCGGTTGCAACACGATTATGATCAAAATGAAGCTTCTGTTAAGGGCTTACAACAAAAGATTGAAAGCATTGACGCGAAGTTAAAATCGGATTACGGCACGACCCACTTGGTCTCACCAGTTGAGTTTGACCAATCAGCAAAATACTTCCTCTTCAGTAACGATCTAATTCAATCCTTATCAGAAGATGAAAAGACTTCAATGTCCATGATCATGGGTCTCTTGAAGAACGAAGTTAAGGGTGACGCTAACGTTGTGACGATCAACTATAACGATAGTTTACCGGATATCTGGAAGAGCTATCAGAACCACGGCTTAGTTGAAAAGAACACCGGCCTATTTAATATGTACTATGCGCTTCAAGCGAAGGTTCCCGGTGAAGTTGCGAAGTCTAAGCCCGAATTACCAGATAACCCGGCATGGCAGTATAAGCGCAACTCTGATCAGCAGATCACGTCAATCGCCGACGATGGCGGTAACCTGATTATGGATTTGAAGTACCGCAAGAGTGGGGCTATTTGGTACATCACGTACTTTAACGGCTCGATTGCAACGCGGCGTGACGTGTACGACGCGGCTGGTTTTCTGTCCGTTACCCAGTACCTTGACCGGACTAATAATTCACAAGTGACCTTGGAGAACTTCTACCGGCCAGACCGTTCCATCGCAATGATCAAACAGTACGGAAGCAACCACGAATTATCAATTCAGTTAGTCAATAAAGATGAAGCCATTACGAACGTTTTCCATTCCGAAGCGCAATTATTAACTTGGTGGTTATCATCCGTTTTGCAAAAACAAGACAGTGTCTTGGTAATGGGCGTGAACACGCCGCTGTTTGACCAATGCTTAAAAGCAACCAACGAACACTTCCACGTTTTACCAATCGTGTCGGCTAACGATTTAGATAACCAACACGTTAAGGACATCATTGACGGGAAGAGTAAGTTGTCAAGCTTAGTTGTGACGGACCATGACGTTCAAGATGCTATTGAGAAGAAGATGACGCGTGACCTTGAAATTACGATCATGCCAACAGTTAGTGACCGTGCTTAGTCGCGGAGTCGTGAATAATCTCCGCCTGAACACGACGCTCAAATGGGGTTGGAAGAATTGAAGACTGATACCATGGAAAAAAAGGCAAAGTATGATGATGCGGAACTGTTTGAAAAGGTTCTAGTCGGAATGTCGTGGCTGGAAAGCCACTTAAGGGAAATTATTCAAACGATGGTGGCCGACGCCGACATTTCGTTTGAACAATTCCTGATTCTCTATTACTTGGATCATAGTAACGAACATCGAATTACGGTGAAGGAGCTAGCCGCTGATCGGCACGTTTCTTCGTCCGCCATTTCAAGAAAACTGACCTACTTAATTAACAATGACTTGATTGTGTTGAATATCGATCCGTACGATCGACGTTACCGGTACTTGACCCTAACTCCGAAGGGTGAGTCAGTAGCAAGGTTAATTGAAAAGGTAAACGAAGAACGCCTTGGCAAGTTCTTAGACGAGTTTGGCCGGATTCGGACGTCCGAATTAACGGATGAATTACGGATGGTCAGCAAGGTACTCGTTGATACCAAAGAAATTAAGGGTTAATAAAAATCCTCACACATTTGGGATGTGTGAGGATTTTTTTGTGGTCCTAGAGACTGAGTGCGATTGAATAAATGATGAAGCCACCAACGATCATACCGAGGATGGCCAGCACCGTGAAAATAACGTTACGGGTGATTTGACTGACGCGGTGCTCCAAGTGTAAACGCGCTTGCGAGTGTTCGTGCTGCGCGTTATACAGGGACGCGTTGGTGTCTTTGACCCAGTCGGCACCACGTTTACCGTAGTAGGGATTGGTGTGACGCTCGCCGGTGCTGTGAACCCGTCCATCGGGTTTGGTTAACGGTTTGTATAGTCGCATCTGAATCCTCTTTTCGCCAGTTAATTAGTCCTTTTGGGCCTTATACGGTACCGCGTAATTCTTAGGTGCATCACTGGCCTTGGCGTACTTCCAATGACCGGACATTTTCTTTTCAAGTGGTGCGTCCTTTTTGATGCAAGTAAAGCGCGAACCAACGGCGTTTTCAATGATGAAAATACGGTTGAATTCGTGACGCGTTTGG
Organism: Lactiplantibacillus garii; assembly: GCF_003885105.1. Lineage (GTDB taxonomy): Bacteria > Bacillota > Bacilli > Lactobacillales > Lactobacillaceae > Lactiplantibacillus > Lactiplantibacillus garii. The sequence goes on along the minus strand of NZ_QWZQ01000014.1, from coordinate 58,182 downwards.
ACGATGTGGCAATCGTCGTGATCAATCCCAAAAACATCTTTATATACCAAAAAACATTATCTCCTTCGTAACGACGTTCAATACTAAGCTAATTTTACACTGAACAATTGACTTAACGGAGTGTTCCGCTACACTTCCATTATAAACCCTCCGTGCAAGTGGTAAACTGATTTGCACAAATTCGGTGAATTTTTAGGTTGAATACGTCGCCGAAGCTCAATCGTATTATAGGCTGTGACCGTTAATTAGTGGTAAATAACCCCTCCAATGAACACCAATAAAGGCCATTTATTTCGACCTGTTCAATTAAAATGTGAACTTACCACGTAGATTGAAACGGGAGGCGAACGTACAAAAAAAGAACTGGGATGGGTCCCAGTTCTAGTCTGCCATAATATAAGTTAATTAATGACGATACAAATAATATTTATATCGTCATTAATACTAGCACGATTGGTTCCACGTGGGATTGTCAGTGAATAATTAATTAATTGAAAAAACGTTGTGGCCATCAAAAAACGCCAAGTTGGTTAAAAACCAAACTTGACGTTCATCGGAATGATACTCATTGGGTATACTGGGCTCGAACCAGTAAATTACGGATTCAGAGTCCGCTGCCTTACCAATTTGGCGAATACCCAATAACAACTATTTAATAGTAACTTTTTGAGGGAATACTGTCAAGACTTCTTGGTAGTTTTTTTATGCATGAAAAGTGAATTTTTTCTGGTGGGTTGAATTCTACCGGAAGTTTCGGCAAACTAAGGTTAAGGAGGTGGTCGGCGTGTCAGTTAGCGAGTTGACCCGACTGTTTAATCACCTGCGCCAACAATTGATTGTTTGGGCAGTTACCGCGGTTGGTCTGGCCGTAATGCGGACTTTCTTACTACCAACGTTGCTGACCTTTGTGTTTTGGTGTAGTGTGGGTTATTGCTTATTATTATTCATTGGGTTAGTCATTGTGACAATTTTACGTTTACGGCACCAAGATTAGATTGACAAGTTACCTAGGTTTCGGTAAGATGGTAATTGAATTTGTGCCCGCTGGTCAAATTGGTTAAGACGTCGCCCTCTCAAGGCGGAATTATGGGTTCGATCCCCATGCGGGTGATAGCCCCAGTTTTTCTGGGAAACGATGCGGAGCTAAAACGTTGATTTATCAACGTTTTAGCTCTTTTTTTATTGAAATTTTAGTTGAAGGTTTAAAGGATGACGGTGATTAATGCGCTGAGTGTTACGTTGGTTCTTAACGCTGGTCATTAATAAATAATCATTACATGGTTAACACCACTTATTGATTAGAAATAGTGCTATATTTATAGATGAATAATTTAATACTATTTGGAGGACTGTATCATGAAAAAATGGCAACGACAACTCAGTGCCGTCGCGTTGACGACCGTATTGGGACTAGGGGGCGTTGTCACCGCAGCTTCTGCGGCGACTTACAATCAAAAGGGCAACGCCTTAGCAAACTATAACGTTAAAAAGTATAAGACGGTCAAGAATAAAAATTATTATCAAAAGGCGTATGCATACCAGGCAGCGCCGAACTATAACCGGGGAGGCCTCTACCAGACTAAGCCGGGAACGATTAAACGGACGGCCGGGACCGTTAAGACGCTGAAGTTTAAGACTAACGTCTACCTTCCCGTCACGTACGCGACTTCCGGTGACTGGGGCAATCCGCAAAGTGAAGTATTGTCCAAAAGTGGTAAAACGCTCTACACCCTAGTCATGCTTAACAAGGGGACGCAAACTGGCCGCATCGTAAAGTATAATCTGGGTAAACTGCGAAGCAAGTTTAACATTTCAACGACCAACATGACGGCCCTGCGGCGCGCGACTTACGACAAGAGTGTGAACCAGTTAACTGCCACTGACCGCCAAATTTTGAAGTACGTTAAGGTTGGTCCAACCTTTAACGCGGGTCACGGGCAGTCGTTGGCGCAAAACCCGAAGACGGGGGAACTCTGGTTTGTTGGAGCTGCGGCCGTGCACGCAAACGTACAACGGGTCAGCACAAAGACGCTGAAGCCCAACAAACGGATCAATTTCACGTTGAAGTCGACCGTGGCAATGGGGGAAAACTTGACCTTTGATAAAAAGGGGAACGCCTACTTCTACACCTATTCCAACGGCGGTTGGGCGCCTAAGAATACCCTCAAAATTTATAAGGGTAAAATTAATAAAAAATCGGTGAAGTTCCATTTGATCATGCAGGGCTTGCGGCATAATCCGGGATGGAAATCACAATCAATTGCGTATAACGCTAAAAATAATCGCCTATACTTTGTATCTAACTCCAGTATTTCTTCAGTCCCCGTTAGCAAGTTAGGTAAATTGAAAGCTAAGGACGTTAAGGCGGTTAAATTATCCGGTAAACGTGAATTTGAAGGCTTACAATTTGATAAAAAGGGCGCTGGTTACTTATTAGTTAATCGGGGTTCGGAAATTTTGAAAACAACTAACAAGTTCTAGGCATGTTTTCTAAAAAAGTCATCCGTCGTTAGTCGTACGGGTGGCTATTTTTAGTGAACGAAGGGGGTAACGGGTTGCGTGTAATCACATTTTTAAAACGTAATTGGTTTCTTTTGGGTTACCTGGTTTTAGCCGTATTGAGCTATACTTTGCGGTGGTTGTACGTCGTAATGATGAGTATCATTAGTCTTTACTTGGTCGTAACTTTGATTGGTCAAAATCGACGGGGCACGTCCGCTAATAAACGGTTGGCGGCCGGAATTGGCCTGTTCGTACTGAGCATTGTTTTGATTGTTGGGATTCTAGGTTATTATCACCAATAATAATAAAGTACCACGCGTTAGCCCGAACGAGTCGGATGGACTAATGCGTGGTACTTTTGTGATTAATTAGTTTGAAGTAGTGCTGCGAACGCGCTGGTAGTCATCCCGGGGACGACCCGCTGGCGAGTTAAGTTATACGGATTTTGGCTACTGGTTGCGATGCCCGCCGCTGTCGATAGGGCGCAGGTGTAACCAGCCGCTTTATCGGCCTTGATGGTTTCGCCATCCGCGCGTCCGGCCGGGTAACAGATGACCCGGGTCCGTTGGTGTAAGTTTTTATCAAGCCACTTCTTAGAACTGGTCAATTCCGTTAATTGAACTTGGTAAGTTAAGTCGTTTAAGTCCAAGTGGCGAACCGTGTGGCTCTGAAAGTCGACGTTACCGGAGGCCTTCATTTTTTGAGCATCGGTTAAACTGAGGTGATTTGGCTTATTTGCGAAACCGGTAATGAAGTTAATGGTCGCGTGCTGACCGTTATTCTTTAAAATTGGCCAGGCCCGTGTCATGTTGTCCTTGTAGCTGTCGTCTAGGGTGATCCAAACGATTTTCTTTTGGGGCACCCGGTTGTGTTTGAGCGCGTACACCGCTTGATTAGTGGTTAACGTGTCGTAATGGTGCTGTTTTAAATAGGCCATTTGTGCCCGAAATTCTTTGGCCGGGACCCGCAACGAATTACCGGTAGAAATGCTGTGATACATTAATATAGGTAGTTTTACTTTTTTTACCCGCCGCCAGTTAGCGTACTGGTTAGTCCGCTGTTGGCTCTTAGCGCTTGCCTGGGTGCTTTTAGCTGCGGCTTGGATAGTTGAACTGTTTGAACGATGAGCGGCCTTAGAATGAGCGCCACAGCCCCCTAATAAAATCCCTGCTAGTATGATTGTACCTAGCAAGCTAGTTTGTCGAAGTTGCATCATAATCCCCCTTATTTTGCACTTGTATCCATACTAATGGATTTAGCGCCGATAAACAGCAATTTTTATAAAAAATAGCATTTTTTTAATTTAGCGTGCTCATCAAAAGTTTAAGAAAAGGTAGGATTGTTTAGGGATTTACCAAGGAGTTTAAGAATCCGTTGAGTGGTCTAGACGGTTGGTTAACGCTTAGCTAAGATAAATTTTGTAATAAAAATTTACAGGGGGCGTTAAACGTGAAAAAAGGATTAACGGGACTTTTAGTGGTGGTATTAATTGGTGCGGCGGCGTTGTTATTCTCGGGAAACTTCACTAAGAATCGGGGAGACGAACTTGCCATGGCGATTGATAACGTCAATCCGTTGGTGAAGGAAACGACTGTCTACGGGATGACTAATCAAGCCGTTAGCCATACGAAGGGCCAGATGGGCGAAGACGTTTTTACCTATAAGATGAACACCGTGGATATGCGGGGGGCGCGGCGGACTTTAACGTTTACGGCCGACCACCGGTTAAAATTGGCCCATTACCTCAAAATTAAAACGAAGGGTCAAAACGTCAACACTTGGGAGGCGGTTGCGGGTCACACCGTTCCAAGTCACGTTCGTCAAGACCTTAGCAACAGTTAAATCTTAAAGCCAAACGCGGTTGTGGCCCTGGGCCCAACCGCGTTTGGCTTTGCTTGAATTTTAGTCAGTAACATTGTTAACTAACTATTAAGGACGTTATAAAATCTTAAAACTTTTTGAGTGTCAAAGTGGAACGAGTGAGTTACAATAGTTTCCGTGAGACTTGTAAAGATAGTTGACAAAGAAACGATTTTTCGTTAGATTAAGATACTGCATTATTATTTTGATAATGAATGAAGGGGAGCGTGTAAATGCTTAAAATAGCAAAGGGTCGAATTTCATACGGCGCGGTTATTGGTGCGATTTTGTTCATGATCGTTCAAGTAATTGCAAATTTGAATTTGCCCAGTTTGACGTCGAATATTGTGAATAACGGGGTCGCCAAGGGTGACATTAGTTATATTTGGAAAGTCGGTTTTGAAATGATCGGCTTCTCCCTGTTATCCGTCGTGGCCGCCTTTGGGAACGTGTTTTTGGCGGCGCGGTCGTCACAACAGTTAGGGAAAAATTTACGTTCGGATATTTATAAGAAGGTCCTCAACTTTTCAAACGATGAATTTGATGAAGTTGAAACGTCTTCATTGATTACCCGGACGACCAACGACGTGGTGCAGATCCAAAACGTGGCCATGATGGCTCTGCGAATGATGATCATGGCACCAATTATGTTGATTGGGGCTAGTTTTCTGGCGTACACCAAGAGTCACGAGTTAACCTGGATTTTCGTCGTTTCGATTCCGGTCTTGTTAATTTTCATCGGCTTAATCATGGGATTTGCGATTCCGCTATTCCGGGCGATGCAAACGAAGACTGACCGCATTAACTTGGTTTTTCGTGAGGGATTGACGGGGGTACGGGTCATTCGTGCTTTTCGGCAGGATAAGTTTGAACAGGACCGTTTTGAAGACGCCAACCAAGACTACACGAATAACGCGATCAAGGTTAACACGATCGTCGCGTTAGCTTACCCGGTCATGACTTTAATTATGAGTGGGACCAACGTGGCCATCGTTTGGTTTGGTGGGCAGCTGATCAGCAGTCAAACGATGCAGGTCGGGAACATGATTGCCTTCATGACGTACGCCATGCAAGTATTGATGAGCTTCATGATGCTTGCAATGGTTTTTGCGTTCATTCCCCGGGCCGCGGCTTCCGCTTCCCGGATTCAAGAAGTTTTGGATATTAAAACCAAAATCACGAACCCGGACAATTCGGAAACGTTGCCAGTAACGACTGAACACAGCTTGACGTTTGATCACGTTGATTATCGGTACCAGAGCGCGGAGCAGTTAGCTTTGACCGACATTGACTTTCAGGCCCATTCTGGTCAAACGGTCGCCATCATTGGTGGGACCGGTTCTGGTAAGACGACCTTGGTCAACCTGATTCCACGGTTTTACGACATCGAAAAGGGTGCCGTTAAGCTGGACGGTGTTGACGTTCGCAAGTTGAAGTTAGCCGACCTACACCGGGCCGTGTCCTTCGTGCCACAAACGGCCACGCTGTTTACCGGGACGATTCGGGAAAACATGCAGTTTGGGAACGAAAAGGCAACCGATGATGAAATTTGGCACGCTTTGGAAATTGCCCGCTCAACCGATTTTGTTAAGGAAGAGGGGGGCCTAGACGCCCACGTTGAACAAGGTGGGGGTAACTTTTCCGGTGGTCAACGGCAACGGTTAGCGATTGCCCGGGCCCTAGTTAAGCACGCGTCCGCTTACGTTTTTGACGATTCATTTTCCGCGTTGGACTTTAAGACCGATGCCGAACTCCGGGCGGAACTTCGTCAGGATAAAATGATCCAACAAGGCGTCGTGGTGATCGTGGCCCAACGGATTGCCACGGTGGCCGATGCCGACTTGATCCTAGTTTTGGATAACGGCAAGTTAGTCGGTAAGGGGACCCACGCTGAATTGAAAGCGAATAACGAAGTTTATCAAGAAATTATGAAATCACAATTACGAGAGGAGGATCAACTTTAATGAGCGAGAAAAAATCAAATGCTGCTGATACGCCCCGTCCTAGTGGCCCACGGCACGGACCCGGTTCACAAGGCGTCGTCGAAAAGCCGAAAAGCTTTTGGAAAACGGCCATCCGCTTAATGCGGTACATGTCGGATCGTTGGGTTGGTCTGGCCATCGTCATGATTTTTGCGATTGTTTCGGTCATTTTTCAAATTCAAACGCCGAAGATCTTAGGGAAAGCCACCACCGAAATTTATAAAGGTATTATGAAGGGTGTGGCGCAACAAAAAGCGGGGATTAGTCAGAATGGTTACCCAATTAATTTTGAAAAAATTGGCCAAATTATTTTAATTGTGCTGTTAATGTACGTGGCGTCCGCGCTGTTTAACTTCATTCAACAGTTCATTATGACCCGAATCTCACAACGGACGGTTTACAAGTTACGGCGTTCGTTTAAGGGTAAGATGCAAAAAGTACCGATCTCATACTACGATACCCATTCTAACGGGGACATTATGAGTCGGGCCGTCAACGATATGGATAACATCGCTAACACGCTGCAGCAAAACTTAACGCAGGCCGTGACCAGTATCGTTACTTTCGTCGGAACGATTTGGATGATGCTGACGATCAGTTGGAAACTAACGCTGATCGCCCTGGTTACGATCCCACTTAGCGTCGTCGTCGTTGGTGTAATTGCACCGAAGTCGCAAAAGTTCTTTGGAACCCAGCAAAAGTCCCTGGGGTTATTGAATAACCAGGTTGAAGAAAACTATGCTGGTCACGTGGTTATCAAGAGTTTCAATAAGGAACAGGATGCCATTGACGATTTTGAAGAACAAAATAACAATTATTATCAATCCGCGTGGAAAGCCCAGTTTATTTCCGGGATTATCATGCCGTTAATGATGTTTTTAAACAACATTGGTTACGTGTTCGTAGCTATTATTGGGGGAATCGACGTGGCGAACGGCCACGTTTCTCTCGGGAACATTCAGGCGTTCTTACAGTATACGCAACAGTTCTCCCAACCAATTTCACAAATGGCTAACTTGCTGAACACTATTCAATCAACGGTTGCTTCTGCTGAACGGGTCTTCGAAGTTTTGGACGAAGAAGAAATGAAGCAGACCAAGTCGAACTTACCGGCTGAGACGGATAGTGATAATTTGATCAGCTTGGAACACGTCCAATTCGGGTACACCGACGACGCCCTGTTGATGAAGGATTACAACTTGAACGTTAAGCGTGGTCAGCAGGTCGCGATTGTTGGGCCGACCGGGGCCGGTAAAACGACCATTATTAACTTGTTGGAACGCTTTTACGATATCAAGGGTGGGTCTATCCGCTTGAACGGTACCGATACTCGGGACCTGAAGCGCGAAGATTTGCGCTCCCACTTTGCGATGGTGTTGCAGGATACCTGGCTCTTTACCGGGACGATTTACGATAACTTGAAATACGGTCGTGAAGACGCGACTAAGGAAGAAATTTTAGCAGCGGCGAAGGCGGCCCACGTGGACGGCTTTGTTCGTAAGTTACCGGACGGATACGATACCATCTTAAACGAAGAAGCTTCTAACATTTCACAGGGGCAACGGCAACTCTTAACGATTGCCCGGGCCTTTGTGGCTGATCCAGAAATTCTGATTTTAGATGAAGCCACGAGTTCAGTTGATACCCGGACCGAAGTGCACATTCAACACGCGATGGAACGGTTATTGAAAAATCGGACCAGCTTCGTCGTTGCACACCGTTTATCAACGATTCAGGGTGCCGATAACATTATCGTCATGAATCACGGTTCCGTCGTTGAAACCGGGACCCACGCCCAGTTGATGGCTCAAAACGGGTTCTACGCTGATCTATATAACAGTCAGTTTACTGGCAATATCGATATTGACTAAAGGAGGGGTGTCATTTGTTTCGGAAAACAGCAATGGTGGTCGCCGGTGCCGGTCTGCTTGGCTTAGTGTTAGCAGGCTGTGGACAGACGACTTTATCCACGACCAAAACGACGTATAAACAAAACGGCTTAGTTGCCGCCGTCAAGGGTAGTGCCAAGACTAGTCGGGTCAGCTACCAAGTTGATGGGGCTAAGACGAAGCACGCGGCCGTTAAGAACCACACGTTTGTGATTCAAGTCCCAACGAAGACGACCCGCCAAACGGTCAAAATCAAGTCCGGGAGTTTGTCGAAAACGGTTCACGTTCAGGGAAGCAAACGGTTAGTTGGTTATCAAAAGATGGCCACGACGTATAATAACGCTCTGATTGGCTCAAAGCTAAGTAAGGCAGACCAAGCGGACGCAAAGGAGTTACAGCAGCAAGGGGCCGCGTTGAAGAAGAAACAGGCCCAGATTCAAGCGAAGGTTAAACAGGCCCAGGCACAAATCAAAGCCGGTGGGACGGCTGCCGCAACCGGTGCCCAAACGCTGCAGGCGCAACAGACCGCTGCCGCAAAGTTAAAGACCGAAGCGGCCAGTCTGCAAACTAGTCAAAAGCAGGTCGCTGCAGCCATGAAGACGGCTAAGGCGAAGGTTAAAGACGATTTATTACCGACTAAGACGCCGAGCGACGGCCTGACTAACGTCGTTTCAACTAAGGATTATAAAATCCGGTTGAACGTGCAAAAGGGTGACGTGCTAGGTGCGGCGATGATCGTGCCAACTAAGGCGTTTAAAAATAAGACCCGTCAAAAGAACTTTGGAACGGCGTTTGCGTTATTGACCACCACTACGGGGGCTAACGCTAAAACGGTGATGAAGAAGTTCCAAAAAGAAACTAAGAGTAATAATAGTAGTACGACCACCATTGACCCGATTCATTCGAAGGGTGTGCGGTTCACGATTGGTGTTTCGACGACTAACCTCTACATTTTTATGAATAAATAACCTAACTAGGGACGTTCACTTTGCGGTGGACGTCCTTTTATGTTGACTAGGAGGCGCCCTGCGTAATGATTAATAAAAAATCAGAGTGTGCCAAAAGTTGGTTAAGCGGAGCCCACTGGCTTTTGGCGCACGTTTCGACAATAATTCTTCGGTGATAAAACAGAGGCTGTGACTTTTGTCACAGCCTCTAATAAAAAATACCGGCTACCCGCAGTGGGTGGCCGGTACGGGCTTATTCAAATGATAGTTCTAAGAAGTAGGCCTGTTTTTCAGGCAAGTGGGCCGTTGAGACCCAAACTTCGTGGTAGTTGGGTACTTTTTTTTCGGTGTAGTCGAAGAAAAAGTCCAGTAAGTTACCGTTTTTAGCCACAAAATCGTCTTGGAAACGGTTGACGAGTAGTTTGTTGTCGGGAAAATAGATCTCGGGGTTGGCGACTTTGATCCGGTCGGGAATGCCCATGCGGACCACGTTGGTGTACTCCGGGGTCGTAAAGGTGATTTCTGCCGGGTGGTGAGCGATGTAGAACATGACGTTATAAATTGAATCTGAATTACTTGCCACGACGAACCAGTCCTTTGTTGAATTTAATTCCATTATAACAAATCAGCGCCAATTTGATTGAATTTGTTTTCCGGTACCCTTGACAAAACTCTAATAAACCATTAATCTTTTAATTAAATTCAAATTAATCAATTTGAGTAAATTACATATAAAGGAAGTTGAATCACATGGCAGATGTACAATTGGATTGGAACAACTTAGGGTTTGAATACCGTAACCTTCCATACCGTTACCGCGCGTATTATAAAGATGGTGAATGGTACAAGAAAGAACTTACTGGTGATGCAACTTTACATATTAGCGAAGGTTCGACCGCTTTACATTATGGTCAACAAGACTTTGAAGGCTTAAAGGCGTACCGGACTAAGGACGGCAGTGTCCAGTTATTCCGGCCAGACCGTAACGCTGCCCGGATGCAAACTAGTTGTGAACGGTTATTAATGCCCCAAGTCCCAACGGACATGTTCGTTGACGCGGTTAAGCAAGTGGTCAAAGCGAACCAAGATTACGTCCCACCGTACGGCACCGGCGCAACGTTGTACTTACGGCCGTTGATGATTGGGGTCGGGGGTAACATTGGTGTCCATCCCGCAAAGGAATACATCTTTACCGTCTTTGCAATGCCGGTTGGTAGCTACTTCAAGGGTGGTATGACACCAACGAACTTTACGACTTCCAACTATGACCGGGCTGCCCATAAAGGGACCGGGGCCTATAAAGTTGGTGGGAACTACGCCGCCAGCCTCTTCCCAGGTCAAGAAGCACACGCCCACGGCTTTTCCGACTGTGTTTACTTGGATCCCGTCGAGCATAAAAAGATCGAAGAAGTGGGGTCTGCAAACTTCTTCGGAATTACCAAGGACGGTACTTTTGTCACGCCAAAGTCACCTTCCATTTTGCCTTCCGTGACGAAGTACTCACTACTGTACTTAGCGGAACATAAATTCGGCATGAAGACCGAACAGGGTGACGTTTACATCGACGACTTAGACCGTTTTGCCGAAGCCGGCGCCTGTGGGACCGCCGCCGTTATTTCACCAATTGGTGGTTTGGAACATAACGGGAAGTTACACGTCTTCTATAGTGAAACGGAAGTTGGGCCGGTTACTAAGAAGTTGTACGACGAATTGACCGGGATCCAATTTGGTGACCGTGAAGCTCCTGAAGGTTGGATTCAAAAAGTTGATTTAGACTAGTTTAAACAGTTAAGCGACGATTAGTACCGTTTACCGGTATTGACCGTCGCTTTGTTTTAAAATTGAGGTGACAGGTAAGGAGGTGTTTCCATGGCATTCTTGTATCGGTACGGTAAGTACGTTGAATGGGGCAGTGCCGTGGTGATCGTACTGGCGATGGTGGCCTGGCAATTACAACTACTTAATCGCCGACTGGCGGGGGTGCTCGTCGTAATCGGTTTTGTGGCATACTGGAGCGTGGTCTTACCCCGAATCTTAAATGAACAAAATCGGTAAGTTTTAGTAAAGTGACTAGTGGTTGTCAGCGAGTTAGCCTACACTTAATGTAATGAATCTTTAGAAGAAACGGGTAAGTTAAATGGTATTTGAAGAAACGCAAGCAGAAATTCAGCGGATGGTGGATCAGGGGGTAATTCCGGGCGCGAGCTACGGTTTGATCAATGGTTCTGACGTTTTACAAAGACAGGTGGGGTTAGCTGCCATTGAGCCGCAAAAACTGGAATTATGGCCCCACGCATTGTACGACCTCGCCTCAGTTACTAAGGTCGTGGGAACCACTACGGTCGCATTACAGTTGATGCAAAGTGGGAAATTGGACGTTAGTCGGCCGGTCCACGACTATTTGCCAGCGTTTGGTCCCCAGGAAGTGACCGTTTTAAATTTAATGACCCATACTAGCGGGTTGAGCGGCTACATTCCGAATCGCAACGCGCTGCCGGCCGCCCAATTATTGACGGCAATCCAGGCGCTGCCAATTAGTTATGCCAACCTCAATCACCGGGTGGTCTACACCGACCTCGGTTTAATTTTGACCGGGATGATTATTGAAAAACTGACCGGACAAGCCGTTCAGGACGCGATAACAACACGGGTATTACGGCCCCTGAAGTTGCCAGACGCCACTTTTACGCCGTTAGCGGACCAGACGGTACCAACGGTGTATTCCAGCACGCAGGGGCTATTGCGTGGCGTCGTTCACGATCCGAAGGGCCAAGTACTTGGCCGGCACTGTGGCTCGGCCGGCCTGTTTGCAAGTGTTGAAGACCTGACTCGCTTTGCTAAGCTAATGCTCGGTCAGTTGGACGTTCCCACGGTATTACCCCAAACGACTATTGAACGACTGTATCAAGACTGGACGCCTAACCACCAGTTGCGACGGAGCTTTGGTTGGAACCTTTGGCGGCCGTTGGAACACCAGCAACCAATCATTTTTCATACCGGTTACACGGGGACGTTATTCATGTTGGACCGGGCACATCAAACTGGGCTGATTTTTCTTTCTAACCGGGTTCACCCGACGGTCCGCAACGGTAACTTTTTACCGGCCCGGCGGCGGTTGATCGCAGCCTGGTTAGCGGATATCGAAAATTTAAATAAAGAATAGACAATTCGATATAAAAGTATAGTCATCATTTCACAACCGCTTTCATGTATGCTAAAATTAAACTAACAAATTAAACATTGGAGTGTGTTGAATTTATGAGTGAACCGTATTTTTTAAAACCCGTTTTCCACGAAAAAATTTGGGGTGGGACAAAGCTGCGTACCGACTTTGGTTATGAAATTCCCAGTGACCATACCGGGGAATGCTGGGCCATCTCAGCCCATCCGCACGGCCCGGCGACCGTTGAAAACGGCCCGTATGCCGGCATGACCCTTGACAAGGTTTGGGAACAGCACCGCGACGTCTTTGGTAACGCCAAGGGCGATGTCTTTCCATTGTTAACCAAGATTCTGGATGCAAGTGAAGACTTGTCGGTTCAAGTGCACCCCGATGACGCTTACGCCGCAGAACACGAGCACGAACTCGGAAAGACTGAGTGCTGGTACGTGATTGCCGCGGAACCGGGTGCGACCATGATTTACGGACACCATGCTAAGACTCGTGAACAGTTGGCCGAATGGATCAATAACGGTGAGTGGGATAAGTTATTGCGCCGGGTACCGGTTAAACCCGGCGACTTCCTGTACGTTCCGTCCGGGACCATTCACGCGGTTGGTAAGGGCATCATGGTACTAGAAACGCAGCAAAGTTCCGACACGACTTACCGCCTTTACGATTGGGACCGGGTCGATAAAACAACTGGTCAGAAACGTGAACTACACCTTCAACAGTCAATTGACACCACCAACGTGCCGCACCACGATCCCGACCTGGACATTACGACGACCCAGGTGGGCGATGCGACCGTTACTAAGTACGTGCAATCACCATTCTTTGGCGTTTGGCAATGGCGTTTAACGGATGGTCAGGCCACCTTTAACCGTGGAACGGCGCCGTATACCCTGGTATCCGTTTTGAACGGTCAGGGGAGTATCAGCGTGGACGGTCACGATTACCCGCTAAAAAAGGGCGTGCACTTTATTTTACCGTTTGACGTTAAGCAGTGGACTTTGAAGGGCAATCTGCAAATTATTGCTTCTGAACCTGGTGAAAAAGCCTAATTAGTTAAACCCCTAACACGATAAAAAAGATTGATGGGCGCAGTTTAGCACATCGATCTTTTTTTGACTAATCAACTGATAACATCAGGTTAGTAGAAAACGCTTCCTTTAAGTCTATAAATAATTATTATAACTTTGAGGGGTTAACTAATGATAGGGCTTCCATCGGCGGCCGAAAAACTAGCGCGGAACAAATCAGTTGTTAGCACCCGCTTCGGCAACCTTGCCACGAAACATAAAAAGCATAAATTACTCAGTTTGGTTGGAGTAATTTATGCTTTTTGAAAGTTTAGCGTACGCTTGTTTTGATGATTATGGCTTGATAACGACGTTCTTAGTTAAATCTTCGTTTAATTGATCGAGGGCGCTAAAGTCGGCATCCGGGTACTTCCGTTTTAGGGCCAGCTTGAGAATCCGCTTGGCCAAAGCTTCGTTGCGCGCGAGGATTGGGCCGTGGAAATATGAGCCAAAGGTGTTTTTGTAGATGACGCCCTCGGTACCGTCCTTGCCATTGTTGCCGTGACCCTGTAAGACCTTACCGAGTGGCCGTTCACCCTTACCGAGGAAGGTCGTTCCGTTATGGTTTTCAAAGCCGTAGTAGGTTTGATTGGTTTCATCGTTTTTAATGGTAATGTTACCAATGAAACGGTTATTATCCTGACTGAGGGTGTAGTGGTCGAGCGCACCAATGCCGGGGATCTTTTCACCCTGGGCACCGATGTAGTAGTGACCAATCATTTGATAACCCCCACAGATGGCAAGCATCGGACCGCCATCTTCAATGTAGTCGGTTAACGCGGCCTTTTTAGCCTGAATATCCTTAGAAACAATGGTTTGTTCATAATCTTGACCGCCACCAAAGAGGACGAAGTCGTACTTGTTCGGGTCAAAGGTATCGCCTAAGCTGACTAGGTCGACGTCAATTTTTGCGTCGACGGCCTTGGCATAGTAACCCATGGCTAAGATGTTCCCGATGTCACCGTAGGTATTCATTAAGTCGCCGTATAAATGGGCGGCGTGTAAAGTGTAAGTCATATTATGCCATCCCCCCATCAATAATGCCCTGGCTAGCGAGTTGTTTGCGTAGTTGCAACATGGCCGTGTAGGTGGCGACCACGTATACTTGTTTAGTTGGTAATTTTTGAATAGCAGCGGTCATTTCCGTTAAGTCGGGGATGATCGTTAAGTCGTCGGGTTGAACCCCGGCCACCTTCAAACGGAAGGTGATGTCACGGTAACGTTCGCCGCCACTAATGAAGGCCGGAACGTTCATTTGCGGCAGCTTTTCGAAGTCACCGTCCCAAATCCAACTGGTATCGATCCCGTCGGCGTAGTTAGCGTTCAGTAACGCCGCGAAGGAGAACGGCCGGTCATCGGTGCCAATCATTTGGATGACCTGGTTTAAACCAACCGGGTTTTTAACTAAAATCAAGGTCACGTCCTTGTCACCCACGTGGAAAATTTCTTGACGACCAAAGACCTGTTCGTCATTTTCACTGAGTGCGTGGGCGATCTGTTTTGCCGGCACGTCCATGAACCGCCCCACGGCAAAGGCGGCCAACGCGTTATAAATGTTGTACTGGCCGCCAATGTTTAGGTGCATCGCTTGACCGTTGACTTCAAAATCGGAACTAGTCGGTGACATAGCGGTCAGCGCGTTTAGTTTCCAAGTCAGTTGGGGCCGCTCAAAGCCGCAGTTCGGGCAGTAGTACTTACCCATGTTGCTGTAAGTCCGACTGTGATAGCGCAGAATATGCTGGCAGTTGGGGCACAGTAGTCCGTCGGTGTTGGCCGGCGCTTGTTGATCGTGATCGGCCTGGTAGTCAAACCCGTAATATAAGATTGGGTTGGGTAATTGTTTAGAATGAAAGAGTGGTAAGTCGCCGTTGGCAATAATGGTTGCTTCGGGTGCCAGCGCCACACCGTCCAAGATCTTTTGATAAGTGGTGTAGATTTCACCGTAACGGTCCATTTGATCCCGGAAAATATTCGTGAAGACGAACGCTTTAGGCGTGATGTACTTCGTAACCATGATCACGTTAGCTTCATCGACTTCTAAAACGGCCAATGGTTTGTGGTGCGCCTTGGGAGCCGTTAAAAAGGTGGTCACGATTCCCTGTTTCATGTTGGAACCGCTGGGGTTAGTCAGAATGTCAGGGTACTGTTCACGTAAAACTTTGACCGTCAGTGCGGTCGTAAGTGTTTTACCGTTAGTCCCAGTGATGACGATGACGTCGTAGTTTTTTGCAAGGTGTTTTAAAATGGTTGGGTCTAGCTTTAAAGCCAGCTTGCCGGGCAGGGAACTCCCACCGCCACGAAAGGTGTGTAAAAACCAGTACGCGGATTTGCCAGTCCAAGTGGCTAATGTACTATTAATTGACATAAGTTATCCGTACCCCTATTAATTAATTTACGGATGGTTGTCCACCATGCGTAGTGAATGTTAACTTGCGGACGAAGGTCCTACTCTCAAGTATTTTATACTGAACGCCCTTAAAAGAAAAGTGATTATCCCGCCGTTTAAGTCCAACTTATGAATTCGTTAATAGCTTTTCACTGCTCAGGGCTGAAATTCAACGTCAAATCCGCTATAATTGACTAGAAATGTGTAAAAAAGGGGAATGAGTCGCTTGGCACAGTTATTTTTTCGATATGGCGCGATGAATAGTGGGAAGACCATTGAAATTTTAAAAGTGGCCCACAACTATGAAGAACAGAGTAAGTCGGTCATTATTATGACGAGTGGCTTAGATAACCGTGACGGGGTTGGTTACGTTGCCAGCCGCATCGGGTTAAAGCGGGAAGCCATTCCGGTTTTTGACGACACCAACGTTTTAGACGTTGTAAAAAAGACCAATTTAGACGCTGCCTGCGTCTTGATCGACGAGGCGCAGTTCTTAAAAAAACACCACGTTTTGGAATTGGCGCACATTGTCGACGACTTAAAGATCCCGGTAATGACGTTTGGTTTAAAGAACGATTTTCGCAACGAACTATTTGAAGGTAGTAAGTACCTACTATTGTATGCGGATAAGATTGAAGAAATGAAAACCATTTGCTGGTTCTGCCGCAAAAAAGCCATTATGAATTTACGGTTTCACGATGGGCAACCCGTTTATGAGGGTGAACAAGTTCAAATCGGGGGCAACGAGGCGTACTACCCGGTTTGTCGCCGGCACTACTTTTACCCGCCGAAATTAACAAAGTGAGGAATTAACGAAGTTATGGATAAGTTTTTTGATAAGCTACAAGCGGTCGCGGACCGTTACGAAGAACTGGGTGAATTATTGAGTGATCCCGAGGTTATTGCGGATTCTCAACGGTTCATGAAGTTGTCAAAAGAAATGGGGAACATCCGGGAAACGGTTGAAAAGTATAACCGTTACAAGGAGGTTCAAAGCCAAATTGAAGAAAACGACGAACTGTTACGGGAAAAACTTGATGACGATATGAGCTCGATGGTCAAGGACGATTTAAAGAACTTAAACGCCGAAAAGGAACAACTCGAGCACGAAATTACGCTCTTAATGTTGCCGCAGGACCCCAACGATGATAAGAACATCATCATGGAAATTCACGGGGCCGCCGGTGGGGACGAAGCTAGTTTGTTCGCCGCTGATTTATTCAACATGTATTCCAAGTACGCTGAACGTCAGGGTTGGAACGTTGAAGTAGCGGACCGTAATGAAACCGAGGTTGGCGGTTTCAAGGAAATCGTCCTAATTATTTCCGGTAACAAAGTTTACTCTAAGTTGAAGTATGAGAGTGGCGCCCACCGGGTTCAACGGGTCCCTGTGACCGAATCGGCGGGACGGGTCCACACGTCTACGGCGACCGTTGGGGTGATGCCCGAAGCTAAGGACGTTGATATTAAACTCGACCAAAAGGATATCCGCACCGACGTGTTCCGCTCTTCCGGTGCCGGTGGTCAACACATTAACAAGACGTCGTCCGCCGTCCGGATGACTCACTTGCCAACGGGAATCGTCGTTTCAATGCAAGATCAACGGTCTCAACAACAAAACCGGGCCAAGGCGATGGAGATCTTACGGGCGCGGGTTTACGATTATTACCAGTCCCGGGAACAAAATCAGTACGACGCCGAACGGAAATCCGCCGTTGGGAGTGGGGACCGTTCCGAACGGATTCGGACTTACAACTTCCCGCAAAACCGGGTGACGGATCACCGAATCGGTTTAACGTTGAACAAGCTTGACCGGGTGATGAACGGTGAATTGGATGAGATCATCGACGCGTTGGTCTTAGCGGATCAAACCAAGAAGATGGAGCAATTAGCCAATGACTAATTCGTTCCCAACTTACTTTGAAGCCCAGCAGTGGGCTTCTTTTTGTCTAAAAACGGCGCAATTGCCGACCGACAGCGCCCGCTTTTTATTGCTTGGGCTGACACGTTTGAATCAAACGCAATTGTTAATTCATTACAGAGACCCCATGCCTAGTGATTTATATCAAGCTTACCGGGCGGCCGTTAAACGGGTCGTGGCTGGGGAACCCGCGCAGTACGTGCTGGGACGTGCACCGTTTTATGGCCTGGACTTAACGGTCAACCCGGCCGTATTGATTCCCAGAGTCGAGACCGAAGAACTGGTCGACTGGATTTTAACCGATTATCAGGATGCTCAGACAATCACCGTACTGGACGTGGGAACCGGGTCGGGGGCCATTGCATTGGCTTTAAAGCATGAGCAGCGCCACTGGCAAGTCAGTGCGAGCGACGTTTCAGCAGCGGCGTTAACGGTGGCCCGAACGAACGCCGCGCATTTAGGGTTGGCGGTTGATTTTTACGAAAGCGACCTGTTAAAAGCCGTTCCGGCCACGCCGTTTGACATCATCGTGAGCAATCCCCCGTACATTGCGCACGCTGAAGAGAGCGTGATGGACGCCAGCGTGTTAAACTACGAACCGCGGGGAGCCCTGTTTGCGGCTCACGACGGACTGGCCCTGTATGAACAACTGGCGGCGACCGTCGCCAGTCATTTGACCCCGAGTGGTCGGCTCTACCTTGAATTCGGGTACCACCAAGGTTCAGCGTTACAACAATTATTTCGAAAAGCGATGCCGCACGCCGAAGTGACGGTGCGCCAGGACATGGCGGGCCACGACCGGATGTTGCGGGTCATCAATCATGAGTAAGGAAGGCATCTACTATGGAAACAAAAGTATTTAAACCCAGTGAAGTGGGGGCGGCAGCCCAACTAATTGCCGCCGGACAGCTCGTGGCGTTTCCCACCGAGACCGTTTACGGGTTGGGCGCGGACGCGACCAACGTAACGGCCGTGAAGCAGGTCTATTTGGCAAAGGGGCGTCCCAGTGACAACCCGTTGATCGTCCACGTGGCGGATCTAGCCACGGTCGAGCGCTTTGCCCAGCCGTTACCGGAAGCGGCGAAGAAATTGGTCAAAGCGTTTTGGCCGGGACCGTTAACCATGATTTTTAAATTGAAACCCGGTGCCTTAGCTCCGGAGGTGACGGGGGGGTTAAACACCGCCGCTTTTCGTAATCCGGACAACGCCGCTACCCTTAACCTTATTCGGGAGGCCCACACGCCGATCGTGGGGCCGTCCGCTAATACGTCGGGCAAACCTAGTCCGACGACGGCCCAACACGTTTTGCACGATTTAGACGGTAAGATTGCCGGTATTTTAGACGACGGGGCGACCAAGGTGGGGGTTGAATCTACCGTGCTAGACTTGTCAACGACCACGCCGGCAATTTTGCGCCCCGGTGCAATAACGGCGGAAGCCATTGAACGGGTGATTGGAATGCCGGTCGAAACTGAACAACATCATGTCGGGGCTAAGGAAGTTCCCAAGGCACCCGGGATGAAGTATAAGCACTACGCGCCGGATGCCCAGGTTTACATTGTTGATCGTACGGAAGATTGGCCGGCGGCGTTAAAGTGGGCCGCGCAGCAAAAGGTTCCGATGGGGGTCATGGCAACGAACGCTATTTTAACAAACAATCCATTACCCACTAATTGCGAACAATTTTCGCTGGGGACCGATATTCAATCGGCAACTCAGGAGCTGTTTGCGGGCCTGCGACACTTTGATACGGAAACTAACATTAAGGATATTCTTTGCCAAGC
Organism: Lactiplantibacillus garii; assembly: GCF_003885105.1. GTDB lineage: Bacteria > Bacillota > Bacilli > Lactobacillales > Lactobacillaceae > Lactiplantibacillus > Lactiplantibacillus garii. The sequence goes on along the minus strand of NZ_QWZQ01000014.1, from coordinate 38,669 downwards.
CTTTGATAACAATGGTTTGGGTGCTGCATATATGAACCGCTTAAATAAATCTGCCGGCCAAACCCATTTTAGTGTATAATGATTGCAAGTCGGGAAAACCCGAAAGTTGTCACTTGCGAAATGGAGGAGAATTATTCATGAATTACCAAGAACAAGATCCAGAAGTATGGACTGCTATTAGTAAGGAACAAGCTCGTCAGCAACACAACATTGAGTTGATCGCATCCGAAAACATCGTCTCAAAGGGCGTTCGGGCTGCTCAGGGTAGTGTTCTCACCAACAAGTACTCCGAAGGTTATCCGGGCCACCGGTTTTATGGTGGTAACCAGTTTATTGACCAAGTTGAAACGTTAGCTATTGAACGGGCCAAAAAATTATTTGGTGCCGAATACGCCAACGTTCAGCCCCACTCGGGCTCCCAAGCTAACGCCGCTGCTTACATGGCGTTGATTCAACCGGGTGACCGGGTAATGGGGATGTCGCTCGATGCCGGTGGTCATTTGACCCACGGTTCAAGTGTCAACTTCTCGGGGAAACTCTATGATTTTAACGACTACGGTTTGGATCCCGAAACTGAAGAATTAAATTACGATGATATCTTGGCACAAGCCAAAGAATTTAAACCTAAATTGATCGTGGCTGGGGCTTCCGCCTACAGTCGCATCATCGACTTTGCGAAGTTCCGTGAAATCGCGGACGAGGTCGGCGCCATGTTAATGGTTGATATGGCCCACATCGCTGGCTTAGTGGCGGCGGGGTTACATCCAAGCCCAATTCCTTACGCCGACGTCGTTACGACGACCACGCACAAAACGTTACGCGGCCCGCGTGGTGGGATGATCTTAGCTAAAGAAAAGTACGCTAAGAAGATCAACTCCGCCGTGTTCCCTGGTAACCAGGGTGGCCCGTTAGACCACGTGATTGCGGGAAAGGCGATTGCGTTGGGCGAAGATTTACAACCCGATTTTAAAGTGTATGCACAACGCATTATCGATAACGCCAAAGCGATGGCCAAGGTCTTTAACGACTCCGACTTAGTACGGGTCATTTCCGGTGGTACCGATAATCATTTGATGACGTTAGACGTCACGAAGTCCGGGTTAAATGGTCGTCAGGTCCAAGACCTCTTAGATACGGTTTACATTACCGTAAACAAGGAAGCCATTCCTAACGAAACCCTTGGCGCCTTCAAGACGTCCGGTATTCGACTGGGTACGCCAGCTATTACGACCCGGGGCTTTGACGAAACGGACGCCGCTAAAGTGGCTGAATTGATTCTGCAAGTCCTAAAAGCGCCGCAAGACCAAGCTAACTTGGACGCGGTCAAGGAACAGGCAATGGCCCTGACAGCTAAGCACCCCATCGATGTAGATTAAGGAATTTATACTGGGGTCTGGTTTTTTCTCTCTAAATTAGCTACAATAGAAAGAAATCACTAAGGAGTGTGCGTAGCAACATGGGTAAGTTTGAGGTTTTGAATCATCCGCTCATTCAACATAAGTTAACGATTATTCGGGAAAAACAGTGCGGAACAAAGGTTTTCCGGGAAATGGTCAATGAAATTTCAACTTTAATGGCTTACGAAGTCTCACGGGACATGCCACTGAAGGATATTGAAATTGAAACGCCAATTACCAAAACCACCCAAAAGACCTTAGCTGGTAAAAAAGTGGCCATCGTGCCAATTTTACGGGCCGGCTTAGGGATGGTTGACGGGGTCTTAAACATGATCCCGGCTGCTAAAGTTGGGCACGTCGGCATGTACCGCGACGAAAAAACACTGAAGCCCGTCGAATATTTTGTTAAATTGCCAAGTGATATTTCGCAACGGCAGCTTTTCGTTGTTGATCCGATGTTAGCCACCGGTGGTTCAGCCATCATGGCCATGGATATGTTGAAGAAGCGGGGCGCTAGCAATATTAAGTTTATGTGCTTAGTTGCTGCTCCCGAAGGGGTTAAAGCCCTCCAAGAAGCTCACCCAGATATTGATATTTACACGGCCGCGTTAGATGATCATCTAAATGAGGATGGTTACATTGTCCCAGGTTTGGGCGATGCCGGTGACCGCTTATTTGGTACGAAGTAAATCAGCTTTTAGAAAATGCGCCCGGACGATCTTTGTCCGGCGCTTTTTTGTTGTGTTCGAAACGCTGACGTCTTTATTTCTATATATAATGGAAGTGATTAGGTTGCGCGCGGTTAATGACGCTACACGGTGAGCAGTTGATTACCGTGCTTGTACAATGTGAAATGGATTGTCAAAAATCGTAATGTCAACTTGTTTGAACAGTGAGTTGACAATCTGGAGGTTCACGAGTAAACTAATTTTAATTGAACAGTTCCTTTAAATTAGCTCAGAGAGGCTGAAAAGGATGACGGACGTGCAACCCTTACTGGGTCCGCATGAATTTTCTGACAGCCCGGCCACTTTGAGTGGTGGGCTGTTTTTTCTTTGCAATTATTTAAACGAAGGGGTGCGTTATGACAAAGAAAACGGCGTTTCATAATGACGAAGCGGTCTTAGACATTCATGACCGGCCAAAGTTCGGCAGTTGGTTAGGTCTATCGATCCAACACCTGTTCTCCATGTTTGGGTCCACCGTGTTAGTCCCAATTTTAGTCGGGTTAAATCCGGGGATTGCGTTATTTAGTTCCGGGGTCGGAACGTTAATGTATATTCTGATTACCCGCCACAAGATTCCAGCGTACATGGGCTCCAGCTTTTCGTTCGTAGTAGTCATGCAGTCACTAATGAAAACTCAGGGGTATCCGGCCATTGCACAGGGGACCGTTGCCGTTGGTTGCGTGTACTTGTTAGTGAGTCTGTTGGTCACCGCGATTGGTTCGGAGTGGATCGACAAGGCCCTTCCGCCAATCGTCGTGGGACCAATCGTGATGGTGATTGGTTTGTCGTTAGCCGGCACCGCCGCTAAGGATGCCACGATGAACGGCAACACTTACGATATTCGTTTCTTCTTAGTTGCCATGGGGACGATGTTGTTGACGATTGCCTTTAACATGTTTTTAAAGGGGTTCATGAGTTTGGTTCCCATCTTACTTGGGATCGTCTGTGGTTACTTACTAGCGGTCGTTGCGGGCATCGTTGACTTTGCGCCGGTGTTAGCCGCACCGTGGTTTGCATTGCCAAAATTTCAGATCCCGTTTGTCACGTACCACCCCGGTGTGTATTGGGGCGCAATAATTAGTATGGCCCCGATTGCGTTTGTCACCATGTCGGAACACATGGGACACATCATGGTGTTAAACAAACTAACTAAACGCAACTTTTTCAAGGATCCCGGTTTAAACCACACCTTGGCTGGTGACGGGACCGCTTCAATCATTGCCGGTTTCGTTGGGGGCCCGCCCGTGACGTCATACGGTGAAAACATTGGTGTGATGGCGATTACGAAAGTCCACAGTATTTACGTGTTGGCCGGGGCGGCGTTTTTCGCAATTGTTTTCAGTTTTGTGGGCAAGTTGTCCGCGCTAATTGAAAGTATTCCGTCACCAGTTATCGGGGGCGTCAGTTTCTTACTGTTCGGGGTGATTGCCTCGAGCGGGATGCGGATCCTGATTGATAATCAGATTGATTTCAATAAGAAGCGGAATTTGATGATCGCGTCGGCCGTGCTGGTTATTGGGATTGGGAATGCCTATTTGCAGATCAATACTTTCCAGTTTAGTGGTCTGGCGGTCGCAACCGTGTTAGGAATTCTAATGAACCTGATCTTGCCGAAGAACGCGGCCAACGAAGAGTAAGCGCAACCACTAGTTGTAAGAATTGAAAATTTGAGGGACTTTATGAAAATCTCACGGTGTGAAAGTTGATTGAAAGCTTGATATCGTGGGATTTTTACGTGATGATCAAAACATGAAATTATTTTGAAATTTTTAGACGGTGGTGGTATTATTACCATTGTATTTTGATTAGGGGCGACCCTAGTCTACCATTTCAGATTCCGATAAAATTGACGTTGTGTTGGTTACAGGTTAAGGTTATCGTGGCACCTGAAATTAAAGGAAAGAGGTGATATTCAGTGGGTGATCCAGTTCCTACATTCCAATTTCTTGGACTAACGTTTAACATCGCGAACGACATTTCGATCTTGCTAACGTGTTTGATCGTGTTCTTGGTTGTGTTCTTATTGTCGCGACACATTACGCTTAAGCCCAAGGGTGGACAAAATGTGCTGGAGTGGCTCATCGAGTTCACGAATGGCATTGTCAAGGGTTCAATCAAGGGTAATGACGCGGGCCACTTTGGGTTATACGCGTTCACGTTGTTCCTCTTCATCTTCGTCGCTAACCAACTGGGGTTGTTTATTCACGTCCAGGTTGGTCAATATACGTATATCAAGAGTCCGACCGCAGATCCAATCGTGACCTTGACGTTATCGTTTATGACAGTGGCGTTAGCGCATGCTGCTGGGGTACAAAAGAAAGGTATGAAGGGTTATCTTAAAGATTACACTTCACCGTTCCTCGTGTTCTTGCCGATCAACATTTTCGAACAGTTTACCGACTTCCTAACGTTAGGACTCCGGTTGTTCGGGAATATCTTTGCCGGCGAAATGTTGTTGACCAAGGTTGCAGGTTTGGCAACCGGAAGTGGTAGTTGGTTTAGTTACGTCTACGCCTTCCCAATTGAATTTCTTTGGCAAGGGTTCTCAGTATTTATCGGGAGTGTTCAAGCATTCGTGTTTGTCACCTTGACTTCAGTTTATATTTCTCAAAAAGTTTCGCCTGAGGAATAAAAAATTTCTTGTTTTTTAATTTTAAGGAGGATACACAGATTATGGGAGCAATTGCTGCAGGTATTGCTATGTTTGGTGCCGCTTTAGGTGCTGGTATTGGTAACGGTTTGGTTATTTCGAAGATGCTTGAAGGTATGGCCCGTCAACCAGAATTATCTGGACAATTACGGACTAACATGTTCATCGGTGTTGGGTTAATTGAATCAATGCCTATCATTTCCTTCGTTGTTGCCTTGATGGTTATGAACAAGTAATCATTGGTCAACGAGTTCATTTTAATGAAAATGAAAGAAGGAGGTGTCATTAGATGCTCTCGCATTTAATTATCGGTGCATCCGGTTTATACCTTGGCGATATGTTGTTTGTTGCAATTAGTTTTATCGTTTTAATGGCGTTGATTGCTAAAGTTGCCTGGAACCCCGTCAGCAAGATGATGGGCGAACGGGCTGATAAGATTGCCAACGACATTGATTCAGCGCAAAAGTCCCGGCAAGAAGCCAGCGACTTAGCTGATCAACGGCGCGAAGCCTTATCACACTCACGAAGCGAAGCCAGTGACATTGTTGCTGACGCAAAGCAGAGTGGTGAAAAGCAACGGGCAACCATCGTTGCTGACGCGCAAAACGAAGCAACGCAATACAAACAAAACGCACGTAAGGATATTGAACAGGAGCGTCAAGATGCCTTGAAAAACGTCCAATCCGACGTTGCTGACATTTCGGTTGAAATTGCTTCAAAAATCATTAAGAAGCAGTTAGATCCGGAAGGCCAACAGGCATTAATTAATTCGTATATTGAAGGGTTGGGAAAGCATGAGTCTTGATAAACTTACAATTGCAAACCGATACTCAAAGGCCCTCTTTGAGCTTGCAGTTGAAAAGGATCAGACGGAAGCTTTCCTGACGGAGTTAAAGCAATTACGGCAAGTCTTTGTCGACAATCCGCAATTGGCAGAGGTCCTATCAGGATCATTGCTTCCGGTTGATCAAAAACAGGCCACGTTGTCAACTTTGACTGACCATGCTTCCGAATACATTAAAAACTTTATTCAAATGTTGTATGATTACGGCCGCATGTCGAACTTAGTCGACATTGTCGACGCGTTTGAAGCACGTTTTGATGAAAGTCAGAAAATAGTGCATGCCGAAGTAACGTCTGCGGTCAAGTTGTCCGATGAGCAAGCTGATGCCATTGCAGCGGCGTTTGCCCAACGCGTTGGCGCAAAAAAGGTTGTTTTGACCCGTAAAGTGGACGAAGCAATCATTGGTGGCGTAATTGTACGATCAAATAATCAAACGTTTGATGGTAGCGTTGCGTTGCAATTAACGAATTTAAGACGAGCACTCATCAACAATTAGTTTACGAAGAGGTGAAACTTTTATGAGCATTAAATCTGAAGAAATCAGTGCTCTAATCAAACAACAATTAGAAAGTTACCAGACTGAGCTCTCAGTTGCTGAAACCGGTACTGTCACCTACGTTGGTGATGGGATCGCCCGGGCACACGGACTCGACAACGCCTTACAAGGCGAATTGCTCGAATTCAGTAACGGGGTTTATGGGATGGTCCAAAACCTCGAAAGCAACGATGTTGGTATCGTTGTTTTAGGGGATTTTGATGGTATTCGTGAAGGCGATACTGTTAAGCGGACCGGTCGTATCATGGAAGTTCCCGTTGGGGACGCCATGATTGGTCGGGTCGTTAACCCGTTAGGTCAACCAGTTGACGGTTTAGGTGAAATTAAGACCACGAACACGCGGCCAATTGAACATAAAGCACCTGGGATTATGCAACGGCAATCCGTTAGCGAACCACTACAAACTGGGATCAAGGCCATTGATGCCTTAGTTCCAATTGGTCGTGGTCAACGTGAATTGATTATCGGTGACCGTAAGACTGGGAAGACTTCCGTCGCAATCGACGCGATTTTAAACCAAAAAGACCAAGATATGATTTGTGTCTACGTCGCCATTGGTCAAAAGGATTCAACGGTACGGGCACAAGTTGAAACGCTTAAAAAGTTAGGTGCGATGGATTACACCATCGTTGTAACGGCCGGTCCTTCCGAACCAGCCCCGTTACTTTACCTGGCACCGTATGCCGGCGCTGCGATTGGTGAAGAGTTCATGTTTAACGGCAAGCACGTTTTGATTGTCTACGATGACCTTTCAAAACAAGCAACGGCTTACCGTGAACTTTCACTGATTCTTCGTCGTCCTCCGGGTCGTGAAGCTTATCCTGGGGATGTTTTCTACCTGCACTCACGGTTACTCGAACGTGCCGCTAAGTTGAGTGATGAATTGGGTGGTGGTTCAATGACGGCCTTGCCAATCATTGAAACGCAAGCTGGGGACATTTCAGCTTATATTCCAACCAACGTTATTTCCATCACCGATGGTCAAATCTTCTTGGATAGTGATTCCTTCTATTCCGGGGTTCGGCCAGCGATTGATGCCGGGGCTTCGGTTTCCCGGGTTGGTGGGGATGCTCAAATCAAAGCGATGAAGTCCGTTGCTGGGACTTTACGTTTGGATTTGGCCTCATATCACGAACTTGAATCCTTCTCACAATTTGGTTCTGACTTGGATGCAGCAACGCAGGCTAAGTTAAACCGTGGGCAACGGATCGTGGAAGTGCTGAAACAACCCGTTCATTCACCATTAAAGGTTGAAGAACAAGTCATGATTCTGTACGCTTTGACGAACGGCTATGTTGATAAGATTGAAGTCTCCGACATTGCTCGTTACCAATCAGAATTATTTGATTTTCTTCACTCTAATCATCAAGACCTGTTTGATGCCGTTACCTCAACTGGCAAGTTACCAGACACTGACAAGTTGAACGCGGCCTTAGATGAATTTGCAGCGCAGTTCCAGCCAACCGCTGCCACTGCTAAGTAATTAATGGCTGAAAAGGATGGTGAGTAGTGCATGGCAGAATCATTAATGGATGTTAAGCGCCGCATTGACTCAACTAAGAAGACCCACCAAATTACGTCCGCAATGCAAATGGTTTCAACGGCCAAGTTGAACCAGATTCAAAAACACACGACGACGTATCAGGTCTATGCTTCCAAGGTTGAGAGCATTGTGTCACATCTAGCCAAAGCTCATCTGATGTCATCCAGTGCCGGTGTGCCTAATAGTAATTCCAACACCATCTCGGTGAGCGAATTATTGGCACAACGTCCCGTTAAAAAGACTGGTTTATTAGTGATCACCTCCGACCGGGGGCTCGTGGGCAGCTATAATAGTAACGTCTTACGACAGACGAACGATTTTATGCGCGACCACGACTTGAACGCTGATAACGCCGTTGTTTTGGCGGTTGGTGGTACTGGCGCGGACTTTTATAAGAAGAATGGTTTAAACGTGGCGTATGAATACCGCGGCGTTTCCGACGTACCAACTTTTAAAGAAGTTCGTGAAATCGTTAAGACAGTCACCTCGATGTACCATAACGAAGTCTTTGACGAACTTTACGTGTTCTATAACCACTTTATCAACCGGCTTTCTTCTGGATTCCGGGCAGTTAAAATGTTGCCAATTTCCGAAGAAACCTTTGCACAAAGCGAAAAGGATAACCGTAAAGCCAAGGACAGTCGGGTCGACGTTGGTCCCGAATATGAAATGGAACCATCCGAAGAAGCAATTTTGTCGGCCGTACTGCCACAATACGCTGAAAGTTTGGTTTATGGTGCAATCTTGGATGCCAAGACTGCCGAACACGCTTCATCGTCAACGGCGATGAAGGCCGCATCAGATAACGCTGGCGATTTAATCGATCGTTTAAATCTGAAATATAACCGTGCGCGTCAAGCTGCTATTACCACTGAAATTACTGAAATCACTGGTGGTTTGGTTGCGCAAGAATAGTGGGAGGAATTAACGACTAATGAGTACAGGTAAAGTTGTACAAGTTATTGGACCCGTTGTCGACGTTGAATTCTCTCTAAACGACAAGTTACCGGATATTAACAACGCCTTGATCATTCATAAAGACGACGATCAGACCTTAACGGTTGAAGTTTCGTTGGAATTAGGTGACGGGGTTGTTCGGACCGTCGCAATGGATGGTACGGACGGTTTACGTCGGGGCATGGCCGTTGAAGACACTGGCTCTTCAATCACCGTACCCGTTGGTAAAGAGACGTTAGGCCGGGTATTTAACGTTTTAGGGGAAACCATTGATGGTGGTCCAGAATTCGGTCCAGATGCTGAACGTAACCCGATTCACCGGGATGCGCCCAAGTATGATGAATTAACAACCAGTACGGAAGTTCTGGAAACTGGGATTAAAGTTATTGACCTGTTAGCACCGTATGTTCGTGGTGGTAAGATTGGGTTATTCGGTGGTGCCGGTGTTGGTAAAACCGTTTTAATTCAGGAATTAATTCATAACATTGCCCAAGAACATAACGGGATTTCCGTTTTCACCGGTGTTGGTGAACGGACCCGTGAAGGTAACGACCTTTACTTCGAAATGAAGGGGTCGGGAGTTCTTAAGAACACCGCCATGGTCTATGGTCAAATGAACGAACCACCGGGTGCCCGGATGCGGGTTGCCTTGACCGGGTTAACGATTGCGGAATACTTCCGGGACGTTGAAGGCCAAGACGTGCTGTTATTTATTGATAACATTTTCCGGTTTACCCAAGCTGGTTCTGAAGTTTCCGCCTTACTTGGTCGGATTCCTTCAGCCGTTGGTTACCAACCAACGTTAGCTACTGAAATGGGTCAATTACAAGAACGAATCACTTCAACTAAGAAGGGTTCCGTTACTTCAATTCAAGCCGTTTACGTGCCCGCCGATGACTATACCGACCCGGCACCAGCAACGACTTTCGCCCATTTGGACGCAACGACCAACTTGGAACGTTCATTGACTGAACAAGGGATTTATCCCGCCGTTGACCCGTTAGCTTCTTCATCAATTGCCTTGGATCCATCAATCGTGGGTCAAGAACATTACGAAGTTGCGACCGAAGTTCAACGGGTCTTGCAACGGTACCGTGAATTGCAAGATATTATCTCAATTTTAGGGATGGACGAATTGTCTGACGAAGAAAAGACGACCGTTGCACGTGCACGGCGGATTCAATTCTTCTTATCACAAAACTTCTTCGTTGCCGAAAACTTTACGGGTCAACCTGGTTCGTACGTTCCAATTAAAGACACCGTTAAGGGCTTCAAAGAAATCCTTGAAGGTAAATACGATGACCTACCAGAAGACGCATTCCGTCAAGTTGGTAAGATCGAAGACGTCGTCGAAAAAGCGAAATCGATGGTAACTGATTAGGAGGGGTTTCAATGGCTGACAATGCAAAATCATTAACCGTTAGCATCGTAACTCCAGACGGTCAGGTCTATGAGAATAAAACACCAATGTTGATCGTTCGAACGATTAACGGTGAACTCGGGATTTTACCAAACCACATTCCTGTGATTGCTTCGCTAGCAATCGATGAAGTTCGGATCAAGCAACTCGAAAGTGATCAGGAAGACGATGAAATTGCCGTTAACGGTGGTTTCGTTGAGTTCAGCGATAACGTTGCCACCATTGTGGCCGACAGTGCTGAACGTCAAAATGACATTGACGTTGCCCGGGCTGAAAATGCGCGGAAGCGGGCGGAAAGTCGGATTCAAGAAGCGCAACAAAAGCACGATGATGCTGAGTTAGCGCGGGCCCAAGTCGCATTGCGGCGGGCGATGAACCGATTACACGTCGCGCATCGTTAAAAGTAAATCCTGTAAAGCACCCGTCAAGATGGCGGGTGCTTTTTTTGCGGTTAAAAGTGGGACGCCCAAACGGGTTGGGCGTGACGCTAACCCCAAACCCAGTTTAGCTGAGCACGCTTCAGCAATTAAGATGGGTAAAGTGTGATTTTTGCATGGTACTTCGGGCGTTAGTCGGGTTTGAACAGGCCTTGGATTTGGCTGGGAAGGGTGGCCCCGCTTGTTACACTGACGCCATCTGTTTGTAATAATAATGGCCCGCTAATGTAATCACCAGCGAATATTTTCATTTGGCATTGGAATAATATGCAGTACGGTCCCCAATAATGATGCGTTTAAATCTGGGTAATGAGAGGTAACTTGTGCCGTCTAGACCGGTTGTTTAGGCCTCAACAGTTGTGAATCGTATGCAAAGATTTGCCCTCGAAATGAGTAAAAAATGAATGAATAAAAGTGCTTAGATATCTAATTAGTTAACCAATCATAAGTAATTAGGAATTGTGATGGAATTGTAACAAAATTGTAAAATGTAATATTTATTCAGAAGGGTTCTATGTTATGATGATTAGGAACCGGTGGAACTAAAGCGTCTGGTAATACTAAAAAAACAGTCACCTTAACGTTTTAGCCCGGTTGTTGATTTTAAAATTTGGATTGCTCATCGAGGTGCCGGTGCACGGTGCCCGTCCCATGATCGTAACTTGATTTAGTAACGATTCAATTAGGTTGGCTTTTAACCTATTTTTTTACGCAATCCGAAATCTCACGGAACTTGTTTGTTTATAATCGCTTGATGATGGAGGGTTATCCATGGAGGAAATTGTTGTTCATGGCGGTCAACGTTTGACGGGAAATGTTCGTATTGAAGGCGCTAAAAACGCGGTGTTACCCATCTTGGCTGCGGGGTTACTTGCCAGCAGTGGGCAAACGCACTTATCAAATGTACCAGTTTTATCAGACGTGTTCACAATGAATAACGTCTTACGGTTTTTAAATGCTAAAGTTGATTTTGATGAAATTAATAAAACCATCGATATTGATGCGAGTCAGGAACTTTCGGCGGAAGCCCCGTTCCAGTACGTTTCAAAAATGCGTGCGTCAATTGTTGTGATGGGGCCCTTATTGGCGCGGTTAGGGCACGCAAAGGTTGCGATGCCCGGTGGTTGTGCCATTGGGTCACGGCCAATTGACCTCCACTTGAAAGGTTTAAGTGCGTTAGGTGCCGAAATTGAACGCCACGACGGCTACGTTGAAGCCCGGGCGGATCACTTGCACGGTGCCCAAATTTACCTGGACTTTCCAAGTGTTGGTGCAACGCAAAACATTATGATGGCGGCCACGTTGGCCGATGGGGTGACGACCATGGAAAACGTTGCGCGTGAGCCCGAAATTGTGGACTTGGCCAACATTTTAAATCAAATGGGCGCTAAAATCTCCGGTGCCGGAACGGAAACGTTACGCATCGAAGGAGTCAAAACGATGCACGGTTGTGACCATAGCGTGGTTCAAGACCGCATCGAAGCCGGGACGTTCATGGTCGCGGCGGCCGTGACGCACGGTAACGTTTTAGTAAAGGACGCTATTGCGGAACACAACAAGCCGTTGATCTCTAAAATGCGGGAAATGGGCGTGCAGGTCATCGAAGAAGCCGATGGAATTCGGGTCATTGGACCGGAACACTTGAAGCCTACTTCGGTTAAGACGATGCCCCACCCGGGTTTTCCAACTGATATGCAGCCCCAGATGACCATTTTACAATTATGTGCACAGGGGACGAGCTTATTAACGGAAACGGTCTTTGAGAACCGTTTTATGCACTTGGAAGAATTACGCCGAATGAATGCCGACTTTAAGATTGAAGGCCGGTCAGTGATTTTGTACGGCCCAACTAATTTCAACGGTGCCCAAGTTGCCGCGAGTGATTTACGGGCAGCGGCGGCCTTAGTGATTGCCGGTCTGGTTGCTCACGGTTACACGGAAGTTACGAATTTGAAGTACCTCGACCGGGGTTACTTCAATTTCCACGGCAAGTTGGAGAAGTTGGGAGCGGAGATCAAACGAATCAACGTACCGGATGAGACGGTTTACGCCTTAAATCCAGACTTTGCCAACGAAGCGGCGGAATAAAAAAGATAATAAATGCTTACAAAACCTTCAAAATGCGATAAACTCGATTTTGGAGGTTTTTTGGTGGAGCGTGTGAGGTTCCGGGTGAACTAGCACCCCATCCGTTTCCCACAACCCACCCACCGCGATACCAACAATTCATTTTTGGTGATTATCATTGCCAATCATATATAATCCCTTAGCTAATTTATTCAGGAGGAACCACATGTTCATTAACATCATTGATAAACACATTTCTTTAAAACCAACGGAGGTTGCCGACGCCGAACCATTATTTGATTTGGTGGACCAAAACCGTAAACACTTGAAACCGTGGATGCCGTGGGTGGACGCCACCGCAACGGTTCAAGACGAACGTCACTTCATTGAGGGGATGTTAACGAAGCAGGCCCACGGTGACGTCTTTATTGCAACGATTGTTGTGGACGGTGAGGTAGCTGGGATGATCGATATTCATAATATCGACGCGGTCAGTCACCACGGTGAAATTGGCTACTGGCTCGGGCGTGCCTTCACTGGTCACGGTGTGATGACTAAATCCCTCGAACGGTTGGAAGAAATTGCCTTTACGGAGTTAGACCTGCACAAAGTTCAACTGAATGCCGACGTGGCTAATCAGGCGAGTCGTGCGGTTGCTGAACGGCGCCAGTATCACCAGGATGCAGTTTTACCAGAACACATTCTGGTCAACGGCAAGTACCGTGACGAAGCGGTCTACTCGTTAACGGTCGATGAATGGTCGAAACGGCGTGATGATTAGCCCGTGTTTCGCATCAACTATTGAGTATGGTATAATGACAAGTTGTATATTGGATGTTTGAGAGGAGCAAAAACATGGCTTTAGATATTGGTATTGACTTGGGTACTGCCAATGTTTTGATTTACGTATCGGGTAAGGGCATCGTGTTAAACGAACCGTCCGTGGTTGCCATTGATACCAACACGAATCAAGTCTTAGCGGTAGGGTCCGAAGCCTATCAAATGGTGGGGAAGACCCCTAGTAATATTCGGGCGATTCGACCGTTAAAAGACGGGGTGATCTCGGATTTTGACGTCACCGAAGAAATGCTGTCGTACTTTATTAAAAAATTAAACGTTCGGGGAATCATGTCACGTCCTAGCATCATGATCTGTACCCCAACGAATACAACTGAAATTGAACGTAAGGCGATTTTACAAGCCGCTGAAAAATCTGGTGGTAGTAAGGTCTATTTGGAAGTGGAACCAAAAGTCGCGGCGATTGGTGCCGGCATGGACATTTTCCAACCCCGTGGAAACATGGTGATCGATATCGGTGGTGGGACTAGTGACATTGCGGTCTTATCATTAGGGGACATCGTTGCCAGCAGCTCACTACGGATGGCTGGGGACCGGATGAATCAAGACATCGTCAACTACGTCAAGGATAACCACCACCTGTTGATTGGTGAACGGAGTGCCGAACAAGTTAAAATTCAAATTGCTCAGGTCTTTAAACAAGACGATGAAGACGATAAGGTTATGCAAGTTCGGGGCCGGGATACGGTGACCGGGATGCCGCGTTCGATCGATATCGATTCGAACCAGGTTGAAGAAGCCATTCACGAAACGTTGATGCAAATTGTCAGCACCGCGCACCACGTCATGGAAACTCTGCCACCAGAAATTGCGGCGGACATTATTGACCGGGGAATCACGTTAACTGGTGGGGGCGCGTTGTTAAGCGGCTTAGACCAGTTGATCAGTGAAAACCTGAAGGTACCGGTAACGGTTGCTGAACACCCGCTGAACAACGTTGCTCAAGGTGCCGGGATTTTACTCGAACACATGCAGAAAACGGCTAAAAACAAGAAATAGTGCCCATGAAACGGCTATTAATTAAAGGAATCCGCTTTTATCAGCGGGCCTTTTCTGCGTTTACCCCGGCGCGTTGTCGCTACCAACCAACTTGTTCAAATTACGCCATTGGTGCGGTGGAGAAGTTTGGCTGGTTTAAGGGGACGCTAATGGGGCTGGCCCGGATCCTACGTTGTCACCCCTTTATTAAGGGGGGCCTGGACCCGGTACCGGATAAATTTACGTTGCGCCGCAACCCGCTATTTAGGGAGGACCGTACAAGTGTCAAAAAAAGATAAAGCCATTTCCGTCAGTTTAAACGAAACCAAGGTCAACGACCAAACCGTAACGGAAGTGTTAATTGGCAAACAAATCATTGGTCAAGTGATTCAAAATGGAGACCGTTACGAGGCCGAAATGGCGAGCGATAGCCAACCGTTTGCCCACAGTAAATCGTTTGACGAAAGCTTACAAGAAGTTTTGTCAGCCTACCATTTACACAAAGGCTAATTTTTAGTAAACCTTCAACCTGGTTCCGTTTACTCGGGGCCAGGTTGTTGTATAATTAAGCTTATCTTAGGTTTTTAAAATAAGGAGCGTTATTTGTGGCAGAACAATCAAGACTCCGCGGTCAAGAAGAAGAATCAAGAATTGACTGGGGTATCATATTTTCAGTGATGATGCTGGGCCTGATCGGGTTGGCCTCGATCTACGTTGCCGCCGTGCATGACTCAAGTTCTGTGAACGTGACGAAACAAGTTATTTCACAGGTGATGTGGTTCGTCATCGGGACGGCGTTGGCCGTCATCATCATGCAGTTTGATTCAGAACAGCTCTGGCGGGTCGCCCCGATTGCTTACTGGTTCGGGATTTTCCTGCTAGCAGCCGTGTTGGTGTTGTATAGTAAGTCGATGTATCAGAGTACTGGTGCCAAGAGTTGGTTTGCGGTCGGTTCGCTGACCTTCCAACCTTCCGAAGTCATGAAACCGGCGTTCATTTTAATGATGGGGCGGGTCGTGACGATGCACAATACCGAGCACCCGACCCATACCCGGGCCGGTGATTGGCAGTTAATCGGAAAGTTAGTGGCGTACATGGTACCGGTGGCCGTTCTACTGAAGCTCCAAAACGACTTCGGGACGATGCTGGTGTTCTTTGCCATCTTAGGTGGCGTGATCTTAGTTTCAGGAATTTCTTGGCGGTTACTGGCGCCCACCTTCGCGATTGTCTTTGCGGTCGCCGGGACGGCGTTATACCTGGTGATTTCTAATAGTGGTCGGCATATTTTGGAAGCCATTGGATTTAAGCAGTACCAATTCGCACGAATTGATACTTGGTTAAATCCGTCAACGGATACGTCCAACAACGCGTACCAAGTTTGGCAAAGTATGAAGGCGATTGGCTCCGGGCAAATTACCGGCCGGGGGTTTAACGTCTCGCACGTGACCGTACCGGTACGGGAATCCGATATGATTTTCTCCGTAATTGGTGAAAACTTCGGCTTCGTCGGTTCCGCTATCGTTATTTTGTTGTATTTCTTGTTGATTTACCAAATGATCCGGGTTACGTTTGATACTAAGAATGAGTTTTACGCGTACATTTCAACCGGGGTCATCATGATGATCTTGTTCCACGTGTTTGAAAACATTGGGATGAGTATTGGACTGTTACCAATGACCGGGATTCCCTTGCCGTTTATTAGTCAAGGGGGGTCGGCGTTGATTGCGAACATGGCCGGAATCGGCTTAATGATGTCGATGCGGTACCATTACAAGTCGTACATGTTCAGCCGGAATGACCGGTTTGAATAGGTTAAAATATTTCTAGGAAAGCATGGTGTTGGATATGAGTGAAGATGCAAATTATTTTTGGACTAAGGACGTTAACGGGCAGACCCGGTTAGGTTTAACGAAAGCGGCTCACGATGCGTTAGGTGAAATTAAGTACGCCGAGTTACCCGCCGTGGGTGACAAAATTAGTCAAAAATCGGCTTTCCTAAGTGTTGAAGCGACCAAGGCCGTCTCAGAGTTTAACGCACCCATTAGTGGGACGGTAGTGGCCGTGAACCCCGCGTTAAAGGACAACTTTGACGCTTTAAACAGCTTGGAAGACGGGGTTGCCTGGTTGATCGACGTGGACTAATCGCCACCCCTTGACAAGCAGAATGTTGGTCGGGTATACTCAGTACATTGAGTAACATTAACGATTGATTAAAAAAATTATCATTTTGAAAAGATGAGTACGTGGCGTTGACCACTTAGAGAGTTCCCGTTTGGTGGAAGGGAATTGGTCGCAAAGCTGAAGATGGTCTTGAAGTAATGAAAGTTGGTGAGCACTAGTGAGCCAGCTTTGGATCGCACCCATTACCGTGCGGAGTTTGTTAGAACTCTTAAGGCAGTTAACGTGAGTTAGTTGTAAAAATGGGTGGTACCGCGAGACCGAAGCTTCTCGTCCTGTTGATGATTATGTTAGTAATTATCCGCAGGACGGGAAGCTTTTTTGATGTGTAAGGAGGAATTGAATTGATTGAATTTAAAGATGTGACTAAAACCTTTAATGCTAAACAGGGAGCCGTTCACGCGGTTCAAGACGTTAACTTAAAGATTGAAGATGGTCATATTTACGGTATCGTCGGTTATTCAGGGGCTGGTAAGAGTACCCTGGTTCGAATGCTCAACGGCCTGGAAACGCCCACTAGTGGTTCGGTCAACATTGACGGGGTTGAAATTTCCGCGTTAAGCGGTGCGCCGTTACGTGAACAGCGGCATAAAATCGGCATGATTTTTCAACATTTTAACTTGTTATGGTCACGAACGGTCTTGGAAAACATCATGTTTCCGTTAGAGATTGCCGGCCAAAGCAAGGCGGATGCAAAGAAGAAAGCGGAACACCTAGCCGACTTGGTCGGGTTAGCCGGCCGGGAAACGGCCTACCCGTCGGAACTATCCGGGGGGCAAAAACAACGGGTCGGTATTGCACGGGCGTTAGCTAACGATCCCCAGATCCTGCTGTCCGATGAAGCCACTAGTGCGCTGGATCCGCAGACGACCGACGAGGTTTTAGACTTATTGTTATCAATTAATGAAAAACTCCACTTAACGATTGTGTTGATCACGCACGAAATGCACGTGATTCGGAAAATTGCCGACCACGTGGCCGTGATGGAAGCCGGTAAAATCGTTGAACAGGGTCCCGTACTCGAAGTCTTTAAGCGGCCTAAGCAGGCGGTGACTAAGCGGTTTGTGAATGAAGAAGTCACGCCGTCACTAAATGACACGACCGTGGTAGTTGACCAATTGTTGGAGAAGTATCCGAACGGGACCATTGTTCAGTTAACGTTCCACGGGGATCAAGCTAAATTACCGATTGTTTCGGAAATGTTAAAGCAGTATCCACTGGATCTAAACATTATTGAGGGTGGGATTCACCAAACCCAAGAAGGGGCCATCGGGTCGTTGTACATCCAGTTAACGGGTGATCAGGACCAGATTAGCGGGGCCCTCGGCTATTTAAAGAAAATGCGCGTAGAAGCGGAGGTGCTTAACCGTGAATGATCAAGGAATTGGTTCTTATTTTCAATTTTCAAACGTCGACTGGGGCAACATGGCGACGTCAACTTGGGAGACCATTTGGTTAACCCTAGTTTCGATGGTGGTCGTGGCAATTTTAGGAATTGCCTTGGGACTATTATTATTTGAAACGACCGATAGTCAAAACGTTTTGGCGAAGGTTCTCAATTGGATCGTCTCGTTGTTCGTGAACGTTTTCCGGTCGATTCCGTTTATTATTTTGATTGTGCTATTACTGCCGATTACGAAAAACTTAGTTGGGACGATTATTGGTCCCCGCGCGGCGTTACCATCGTTGATTATTTCCGCCGCACCGTTTTACGCCCGCATGGTTGAGTTGGCCTTTCACGAACTTGATCACGGGGTAATTGAAGCGGCCGAGTCAATGGGGGCCACCCGTTGGCAAATTGTTCGGAAAGTATTGTTACCCGAAAGCATGCCGGCGCTGGTTTCCGGAATCACGGTAACGACCATCAGTTTAATTGGTTATACGGCGATGGCCGGGGCCATTGGTGCCGGGGGCTTGGGTAACTTGGCGTATCAAGACGGATTTCAATCCAATAACAACGCCGTGACCTTGGTTGCGACGGTCATCATTGTCATTATTGTGTTCATTTTCCAATTTATCGGGGACTTAGCCGTGCGGCACATCGACAAGCGGGCTTAGTTGATCAATTTGGTTACAAAATTTTAGGAGGCATTTTGAGATGAAAAAAAAGGGAATTTTAGGGTTATTAGCAGTTGCAGCCACCGCCTTTTTACTAGTGGGTTGTGGTAAGTCATCATCATCTTCCAGCAAGACCACGACGATCACGGTGGGGGCTTCCGCCGTACCGCACGCCGAAATTTTAAAACACGTGCAACCCCAGTTGAAAAAGGAAGGCGTTAACTTAAAAATTAAAGTTTTCCAAGACTACGTATTACCGAACAAGGCGTTAGCTTCAAAGGAATTAGATGCCAACTACTTCCAACACATGCCATTCTTAAAGAACTGGAATAAGGAAAATAACGGGACCATCGTTTCGGCCGGTGCGGTCCACTTGGAACCAATTGGGATTTACTCCAAGAAGGTTAAAAATATCAAGAATTTAAAGGACGGGGCAACCGTCCTAGTCAGCACCAACGTTGCCGATTACGGTCGGGTTTTGACGTTCTTTAAGGATGCTGGTTTAATTACCTTAAAGAAGGGGACCGATATAACGTCCGCAACCTTTAACGATATCAAAACTAACAAGAAACACCTGGTCTTCAAACACTCGTACGAACCGAAGCTGATGCCTCAATTCTACAAGAATAACGAGGGTGACGCGGTGGTGATCAACGCTAACTACGCCGTTCAAGCTGGATTGAACCCAACCAAAGATTCCATTGACCTTGAAAAGTCCGATTCACCGTACGCTAACATCGTAGCGGTTCGTAAGGGCGACCAAAATAAGCCCGCAATTAAAAAGTTAATGAAGGCTTTGACGTCTAAGAGCACGCAACAATGGATCAAGAATAAGTACAAGGGTGCCATCATGCCCGTTTCAAGCAATTAGCTGATGATTTAAAACTCGTCCTGTCAGGGCGAGTTTTTTTGTATTGGTGAGTACATAGTGGCGTTAAGTCCCGGTTTGAGGATAAATTGCGTGCTGAAAAAGCGTATAATCGTTGTTTGGTATGTTAATTAATTTTTAGTGGTAATCATCAGGGGGACGACTTTGTGGATATTGCGCTACTTGTAATCATTATTATTTTTTTAATTAGTCTAAAACCGGACGTCAACCGGGGACAGTCAGTTTATTTAAACCATTCTGTCACTAAAACAATCAACGGTCTGTTTATTTTATTAGTTGTATTTAGCCATTTTATGACCTACGTGCCGTTTGATACGCAGTACGCAGCGTTAACGAACCTGTGGATGGCGTGTAAGGGGGAGTTAATCGTCACCACCTTTTTATTCTTTTCCGGATTTGGCATTATGGAACAGCTAAAAAAACGTGGACCAGGGTACATTAACACCTTTCCGGTCAAGCGAATTTTATTTGTTTGGATCAAGTTCATTGTCGCGGTTACCATCTTTTTACTTTTAGGGCGACTACTGGGATGGCACCATTCCCTTCAACGGGTCATACTGGCTTATTTTGGGCTTGCAACGGTGGGGAACAGTGGCTGGTACGTTTTTGCCATTCTACTGATGTACATCCTCACTTATACCATGTTTAAACTGTTTAAGAATCGGCACGTGGCTGCAATTGGTGGGGTGCTGGTTGGGTGTCTAGTTTACATTGCTTTAGCAAGTGGCAAGTTACCTGATTTTTATTACGAAACGATTTTATGTTACGTTGCGGGACTCTACTATTCTGAAAAACAGGCAACGATTTATTCCTTTATCAATCAAAGTTGGCAGCACTACTTGGGCGTGTTTGGAGCTATGTTGATCCTGTTTGTGACGACGTACTTTGGTTGTTATTTAAGTGCCGGGACGATCCATTACGTTTTTTATCAAATTGCCGCCGTGGCGTTCGTTGTCCTGTTTGTGTTGTTAGCAATGAAAGTGCGCTTTCAAAATCGGCTACTGGCTTACTTGGGTGGCCCGGCACTCTTTTCGATTTACATGTTGCAGCGAATTCCAATGGCTGTGGGGCAACGAACGGTTTTAGTGAACGATCCATTAACTTATTTTCTGGTAGTGATTAGCAGCACGGTTATTTTGGGTTGGGGGTTTGACCTAGCGGTTGATCACGTACTACGTAAAATCATGCATAAATCGTGGAATTAATTTAATAATATCATTTTGATTAAAATCGCATGAGACCGCGCCCCGCTTGACTTTGAGCACCTTACAAGGTACGCTAATTGGGTAAAATAAACGATAGAATGGAGTTTGCACAATGCGTAAATATGGTGTGATCGGGTTAGGACAAGTGGGCGCGACCGTTGCGTACACGTTGGTCCAACAAGGAACCGTTGATGAATTGGTGTTAATCGACAAAAATGAAGCTCTGGCGACTGCTCAAAAGCTTGACTTAGACGATGCTTCGGCCCGTTTAAGTTCGACGACCAAGATTATTTTGAACGATTATTCAGCCCTAGCCGACGCGGAAGTCTTAATCGTAGCTTCCGGAAACATTAAGGCAATCGATATGACTAGTTCTAAGGGTCGTTTTGGCGAGTACGACTCGAATCAAGCCATTGTGCGCGACATTGCTCCTAAGATCGTCGCCTCCGGTTTCAAGGGGATCCTGATCGACATCATGAATCCGTGCGACGTGATGACCGACTACCTCCAACGGATGACCGGTTTCCCACGTAACCGGGTCTTTGGAACCGGGACGTTCTTGGATACGGCCCGGATGCAAAAGTACGTTGGTCAAGCGGTGGGGACTAACGGGAAAAACGTGGCCGGATACGTGTACGGTGAACACGGAAATTCCCAGTTCGTGGCGTGGTCCACGGTCAGCGTGAACGGTCAATCCATTCACGACTTTAAGGACTTAGATTTAAAGGCGCTCGAAGAGGATGCACGTCAAGGAGCCTTTGCCGTGATGGCGGGAAAGCACTATACTAACTTTGCGATTGCGACTTGTGGTGTACGGTTAGCTGAGGCGGTTAGTGCTGATGCGCAGCTTACGTGCCCGGTCTCCGCGTATGACCCAGCGTTTGGAACTTACGTGGGAATGCCAGCAGTCATCGGGAAAAACGGGATCGAAGCGTTGATTCACTTAGACTTGACTGCGGATGAACGTGAACAGTTAGCCGCTTCGGCGCAATTCATTAAATCCAAGGTTGATGTCTTACCGCAACCGGCACCTAGTAAATAGTTAACGATAAATATTAGACCGTAAAGCCGTACGACTTGCGGTCTTTTTTACATAAAAAGGCGTCCTGCGTGGGCAGGGGTTCCGTGGCATGATAAAATAATAGTTAAATGGGAGATAATGAGGACATTATGCAAGCAGAAAAATTAGCGCAAGTGAAAGCTTCGGTATTAAAAATTAGACAGGAATTACGGGCTGGTAAGCTTTACCAGTCTTTGCCGCAACGGATGGGGGCGGTGATCGACCAAGTGACACCGACCCCGGCAACCACGGTCAATACGCCCGAGGACGATATTCTCGATTTAGTTCAAGAGTTGCGTAATGGTTTGGATGCGGGAACGTTAACTGAGATCACCGACCAGCAGTTGGAACAGTTACTGAGTCACGTTGGTTCGCTTAACCCGGCTATTCGGGACCGGGGGTGCTATTACTTACTGAACGAAGCGTTGCAGCAACAATTGTTGACCGCTGATCAGTTAGGGGCTATTTTTGATCGGCTCGTTCAGGATGACGTGTTATTTGCACACATTGATGAGCCAGCAAACGACGCGGTTTTTCAGCGCTCGTTCGCGATTTTATTACTCTCGGTCCTGTTGTACGCCGACCATGCCGGAATTACGTTTATGACCAGTGCCCGGTTACAACAGCTGGTCAGCCAGTTCACGGTGTATTTGTTATTGGAAGCCGACACGCGCGGATTTGTGGGCGACCACGGCTGGGCACACGCCTACACCCACATTGGCAACTTGTTGGACGAACTGGCCGATGAAGCCCAGTTAGCCCGGGCGGATAAGTTATTAATGTTGGCTGCCATGCTGAGCCGGTACCAACGGTTGAGTACGCCACTGATTTTTGGTGAACCGGAACGGTTGTCGACCTACCTCGCTTTGATCACGAACAAGGATGAACTTTACAGTGATTATATGTTGATGGCCTTAAAGGGTTGGCACCGGGCGATGGTCATGCAAACGGCACCGAGTACCGAAGCGGCGTGGACACGCGTTTTTAACCGTAACCGGCTACTCGAGGCGATGGCGCTGCACGATGATTTTCCAACCGCTGTGGTGGATTATTTAGATGATGAGTTAGAATTTTTAGGTTAGTTTTGGAAGGAAGTAACGGGGATGCAAGCAAAAGCAGTCGGTTTATATCAAGGGTTGCCGATCAGTGATCCAGCAAGTTTACAGGATGTTACCATCGCGGTCGCACAGCCAACCGGACGTGACGTTTTGGTGGCGGTGGCGGCAACGTCCGTTAACCCGATTGATACCAAGCAGCGGCAAGTTCAGGCTGAAACGGATACACCGCGAGTTTTAGGCTTTGATGCGGTGGGCAAGGTATTGGCCGTTGGCGACCAGGTGACGTCGGTCATGGTGGACGACGTGGTGTACTACGCGGGGGCGGTTAACCGGCCTGGTAGTGACGCCGAATACCAGCTGGTTGACGAACGCTTAGTTGCGCTGGCACCTCAGAAGTGGTCCGCCGCGCAGTCGGCGGGAGTTCCGCTAACGGCCTTGACCGCGTGGGAAGCGCTGTTTGAAAAGTTGCCGCTAAAAGCCGACCGGCAAGCCAACTTGGGTCAGACCGTGTTGATCATTAACGGTGCTGGCGGGGTCGGTTCAATTGCGATTCAGTTAGCTAAATGGGCGGGTTTAACGGTTATTACGACCGCTGGTAAACCGGCTACGATCGACTGGGTCAAGCAACTAGGAGCGGACGTCGTGTTGGACTACCACGCGGACCTTGACCAGCAGTTACAAGCGGCCGGATACTCGGGAGTTGATCACGCCATTATTTTTCACTCGACTGATCTGTACTTACCACTGGTCACGCCGCTCGTGAAACCGTTGGGAACGATCGTAGCGGTGGTGACGAACCAACAACCGTTACCGATGGACTTGTTAAAGGCGAAGAGTTTAAACTTTGCTTGGGAATTCATGTTTACGAAGGCCAATTATCAGCTGCCGGCCATGGCGACGCAGGGGATGATTTTAGCCCGGGTCGCGGCGTTGGCTAACCAGGGGTTCATAAAGCCAACAACCAAACGGGTCATTGAAGGAATCAACGCGACGAACCTCAAGACAGCGCACCAGCTAGTGGAATCGGGGCAGATGCTGGGCAAGGTCGTTTTGACGGCCCCATTTAACGCCTAGCAACTCCGAATTATTGATTGCAAAAATGTTTTCAATTGGCGTGACTTATTGTAGAATTGATTAAGCCGTAGTATGAAATAAACCTTGATAGGATGAACAAAATTATGGAGACACAAAAAAAGATCCACGTTGGCTTGTTATTTGGCGGGAACTCTTCGGAACACGACGTTTCAAAGCGTTCAGCGCATAACATTTACGATGCCATGGACAAAACGAAGTACGACATTGACCTCTTCTTGTTGACCAAGGACGGCATTGTCTTGAGTGACGCGGCAACTCGCCGGGTCTTTAACGGTGAAGCCGAAGATGACGTTGTGGCAACCGAACTGCCAAAATTGGATATGAGTGATCCATTGGCGCCCATCAAGAATTTGGCATTAGCTAAAGACATTGATATCTTTTACCCAGTGGTTCACGGAAACTTAGGGGAAGACGGGACGCTGCAAGGACTCTTTAAATTATTGAAAAAACCCTACGTTGGGAGTGGCGTGTTAGCGTCTGCTGCCAGTTTTGATAAGGACATTACGAAACAGATTTTAACGCACCACCACATTCAAAACACCAAGTACGTTGTGGTGACACCGGAAAACCGGGAACAAATGACGTACGACTATTTGAGCGAAAAAGTGGGGCAGCACCTCTTCATCAAGCCCGCTAACCAGGGTTCGTCGGTGGGAATTCATAAAGCTGAAAACGAACGGGAATATTTAGACGGGTTAGCCGACGCCTTCAAGTATGATTATAAGATCTTAGTTGAGGAGTCAATCGATAACCCGCGTGAAGTGGAATGTTCAATCCTGGGTAATGAAAATCCCAAGGCATCAAAACTAGGCGCAATCGACGTGCCGAAGAGCGACACGTTCTACGACTACAATAATAAGTTCGTGGACGCCAGTGGTGTGACCTTTGAACTGCCGGTTGATTTGCCAGTCGACTTAACGAAGCGGATTCAGGAAATGTCACTGGGCGCGTTCAAAGCACTCGGATTAAAGGGAATGGCCCGGGTCGACTTCTTAGTTTCTGAAGATGGCGAACCGTACTTGGGCGAAATCAACACGTTACCAGGTTTCACCAACATCAGTCTTTATCCTAAACTCTGGGAAGTTTCGGGTATTAGCTATACCGACCTAATCGACCAGTTGATTCAATTAGGTTTTGACGAATTTAAACGTCAGTCTGAAATCCACTACGATTTCGTGGCGTTAGACGCTGAATAATTAGCTCATAAGTTATGGTGGCCGGGATGAAGTTTATTCATCACGGCCACCATTTTTTGATAGGAGGGGGTCGCTTGTTTGAATTCAGAAAGGGACGGTGGTGGTCACGCCATCAACTAGTGATTTGGTGGTTGGTGGGACTACTCGGCTGCCTGGGTGTCAAGGTACTGGGATTAACGATTGGTGGCTGGGTCAGTGGTATTGGACTGCTCGTGCTTAGCGGGTGGGTGCCCGTTCTCGCTGAGGCTAGTGGTTCAGTTTCCTGGTCATGGCGGCAACGCGGGCTGGTTTGGCTTCTAGTTGGTCTGACTAGTTTACTGTGGTTACCGCTGGGGTGGGGCGGGCTGTTAGCGACTCTCCAGGTAAGTCTACGGCTGCCGGCCAGTTTTCAAAACGTTATTTTTAACAGTCGTTACGACTGGTTACCGGTCGTGGGTCCGTTATGGGGTGTCCTGTGGCTCTGGTCATTTAAGTGGTTACCCAGTTTGCGCCGTCAATTTCAACGGCCGACAACTTGGCGAAATTACTGGCGAACCGGGTGGCGGACACCCTGGTGGCCGGTTACTAAAGAACTGTTAAGCTATTTGCCGTGGCTGCTAGGTTGGATAATTTTAGGCGGTTTAAGCGCGGGCCTCGTCTGGGGCGTGGAAACGGCGGCGCTGCGTGCTGCGTACGGTGTAGCCGTCGTTAGTTGCACGGCACTACAACTGTTGGTTTGGTGGGGATTATGGCACGAATGGCACCGCCACTTGCGGTTATCAAAGGACCGTTTGCCACGCTGGGCGGTGGCCAGTTTAGCCGTGGCGGGTCTGGCATACGGTGGTTGGTGGTTACGACCGACGACGGCACCGCTACCCGCGGTTATTGCCCACCGGGGGGTCAATGGTCAAGACGGGGTGCAAAACACCACCAGCGCCCTCAAAAGGACGGTTAAACGGACTCAGCCGAACTTAGTTGAAATGGATATTCAACCAACTGCCGACCAACACTGGGTTGTGATGCACGATCCGACCCTGAAACAACTTGCTGATCGTCCGGGGCCCGTCAAACGGTACCGGTTGAAACAATTGGACGGGATTACGTTATCCGAGCACGGCCAAGTCGGCCGGTTAAGCTCTTTTCGGCAGTACCTGAAAATTGCCGAGCAACTCCACCAGCCGCTATTGGTGGAAGTCAAAGCGCAAAGAGGAGCTGGTCAGCTGATGGGGCCG
The DNA here is from genome assembly GCF_003885105.1 of Lactiplantibacillus garii. Taxonomy (GTDB): domain Bacteria; phylum Bacillota; class Bacilli; order Lactobacillales; family Lactobacillaceae; genus Lactiplantibacillus; species Lactiplantibacillus garii. Next base: position 12,284 of record NZ_QWZQ01000014.1, on the reverse strand, counting down.
TTTGCGGACGCGTACGGCCAACGGTTGCTGGCCGACCATGGCGCCGTTCATTCGTTAGATTATCAGGTCATCGTCAGGTTACGCCAACGTAACGCGCACGTCCGTCTCGGGTGGATCACCCCGTTTTATTTAACCAACTTTAGCCACAGTGTAGCTGATTTTTACTCGTTACAAGCCTTAACGGCGACCCGGGAACAGGTCAACGCGGTGCACCGGGATGGTCAGCGTAGTTATTTTTGGACCGTTGACCGCGATGTAGCCATGCAACGGCTGAGTGCAATGGGTGCCGACGGCCTGATTACGAACCGCCCCGGACAGCTGCGAAAATTACAGAACGGCCCGCAGCATTACTATTTTTATCAGTTTTTGAATTGGTTAGTGGGATGGTTATAAAAAAATGTGGATTACGTGAGAGCTTGGCTTAATTATTAAGGTGTTCAATGGGGCGTATCTGAATTTTATCTGAGGAACCCTTGACGCGCATAAAGGCTATTTTAACCCGTCTTTTCCAACTTTATTTGCATCTAAATGTCAATTAACTAGCTTTAATTTAGGTTGGTTAACGAACGGCTAGGCATGATAATTAATAAATGACCCCGGTTATAAAGCGTGATATAACTTAATATTAAATAAGAATTACTCTTATTTCTTGCGTATAATGTATTATCTGAATATAATTATATGTGTAATTGGTATGGCCCAATTGAATGGTGTCCAACCATTTTGACGTGTTCCTTAAGGATCGGTTAGGTGCATAGCCACGTCTTACTTGCGAGTGGGGTCGGGTAAGATGGTGATGAAATAGAGTTAGTGTTTAGGCAATATAAAAGAGGGGTTTATAATGAGAATATTGGGAGAAAAGGTTCGTCAGTTTAGAAAGCGTAAGGGTATGTCCCAAAAGGAATTAGCCGAGGGCATTTGTACCCAAGCCACGATTAGTTTGATCGAGAAGAAGAGCAAAATTCCTAGCATGAAAATTATGATGAAAATTTGTAATCGATTAGGAATTCGTTTGTCCGAAGTGATTATTGAAAATGATGACCAGTTATATCGGACTTTCAAAAAAATTGATTTATTGATTCGCCATACTAAATTGGAAGAGGCGCAGGAAGTCTTTAAGAAGATTCGGCCAAAGCAATTACGGAGTAATAGTGATAAGAAACAGTACTACTACTACGAAGGTTATTTACAACTCGTCTTAAACGACAATGCCGACGAAGCCATCTTTAACTTTGGCATGCTACTAAATCAATTTGTGAAGTCTAGTCACGACATGTTTGCCATTTTGGCAACTTTGGGGACCGGGTTGGCGTACGAACGTAAGCAGTCCTACGATAAAGCGGAGATTTTTGTTAAACAAGCGGTCGCAACGTTACACACGATGGACGCCCAGGCGATGCCAATCGGTGACGACGATTATTTGCAAAATGAGATCTTAATTTACGCGTCGGCCGCCCAGTTATACGCTAAGATCAACTTCCCTGAGGAAGCCTTGGAGTTGATCGATTTAGCCCTGAAAAAGGCCCAAGATAGTCAGTCGCTGTACCTGTTAGACCGACTTTACGCCCAAAAGGCAGCTAACGAAGTTGTGTTGAATAACGTGCAGTCCGCGCACGACCATTATTACGTGGCCTACGCGTTAAGTTTAGTCACGCACAACGAACCGTTGACCCAAAAGATTATCAAAGAAATGGCTGAATACCACATTGCACCATTGAAAGTGGCTAATGAAGCTTAGCGGTTAAAAGCCACGAGCATGTAATCAAACTTTAACGGGCATAAATTACTCAAAAAATGAGTAATTTATGCTTTTTGTTTACCGTGATACTGGTGTTTAAAACGGGTTAACACTTGCGTGAAGGATTCGCGTAAGACTATACTTTTAAAAGTTAGTGATGTGCGATGTTGAAAAAATGTAGGGGGAAGAGACTTGTATTGTAAATTCTGTGGCACTAAAAATTCACCGGACGCGGCTTTTTGTAAAAACTGTGGACAACCCATGACCCGAACCCGGGCCAACGCAGCCGGTCAGAAAACAACGCCGCCCCGTGCTGAGGCGGGTGAACAACCGCAAATTAGTCGTTCGCAGTCCCAACCATCCGGGCAGCGGTATACAACTGGGACCGGGAAACAGCGCAAGCGGGGACCGTGGTGGTTTATCATTGGCGCCCTGATCTTGATTTTGGCAATTGGCGGTTTTATTTATTTTCAAAATGGTCAGTCGGAACAGGGACACAGCGCGAAGACGTCTTCGTCGGTAGTTAAACGAAATCACCAGAACGCGGACCAAGCTAGTTCGGCAAGTACCAAAACGGCGTCAACACACACGAAGACGGTCTTTCCAACGACGGCCGTTCAACGTGACGTTGATAAAGCCTTGACCGGGATGGGGGGCACAACGTCGGTGGCCGTTTTACCCGTGACGGGAAGTGGGCAAGTCGTCAATAACAATCAATCGCAGCGGGCGGCTAGCCTCATTAAGCTATTTATCTTGGTCACGGTGTATCAACGGGCAACGGATCAGGAATTGAGCCTCGATGATAGTTATAGTTTACAAAGCAGTGATAAGGTTGGGGGGACCGGGACACTCCAAAACCTTCCCAACGGAAGCAAGCTGACTTACCGTGAAATAACGAAACGGATGATTGATGAAAGTGATAATACCGCCGCCAATATCATGATTGCCGCGGTCGGTGGTATGGGAAACGTTAACGCGGAAATTAAATCATTAAGGTTGACGGATACCAAGCTAGAACGCCATTTAATGGACACGGCCGCGTTAAAATCCGGAAAGGACAATTATACGTCGGTCAAGGACGTGGCGAAAGTTTTGCAGCGGCTTTACAATCACCGGTTGGTTTCCGAGCGGGCCGATACTCAAATGTTAAGCGTGTTGAAAAATAATGCGAACCATGCTAAGTTACCGAAGAATCTGCCGAGTGACGCGGTAGTTTATAATAAAACTGGTGAATATAACGCGTACGGGGTCCAAAACGATGCGGCCATTATCAAAAATTCGCGGGGGGCCTTCATCGCGGTCGTATTGTCTCAAGATGGTAAGGAAGCGTCGCAAGTCACCGCGATGAACCAGTTAGGCGCGGCACTCTACCAAACGCTTTTGACTAAATAAGGCGCTAAGTTGTGGCCCCGCACGTTTCAACAATAATCGTTCGGAGATAAAACAGAGGCTGTGACTTTTGTCACAGCCTCTTTAAATTGCTCACCGGCTACTAACTAAGCACCGTTATACTTGATTGTAGCCGTAGGGCTTAGTTTTCACGGTTATGGCGGATAACCGGCTTCACTAGACGTGCCAAGCGCAGTAAACCGAGCAGCCCTAATAAACTAATGGCAACCATCAAAGCGCCGAACAGTGGTGTCCAACCTAGGCCAAACTGGCTGGTAACTTGACCACCAATGCCCGACCCGAGTGCGATCCCAACGTTAAAGGCGGAGATATTTAGGGCTGAAGCCATTGTAATATCGTTAGGCGTCTCATTTTCTGCTAACTGAACGATGTAGAGTTGTAGTCCGGGGACGTTCATGAAGGCAAAGATCCCCATGACGAGTACCGTCAATAAGCCTAACCAGTGGCTGGCCCCCGTTAGCGTTAAAATCAGCAGTGTCACGAACAGGCCGATAAACATTTTAAAAAGTGCTGGTAGTGGCTGAGCGTTGGCAAAACGCCCACCCATCGTATTACCAAAAGCAACCATTAAACCGTAAATGACGAGAATGACAACCACGGCATTCGCGGACCAGCCCATTTGTTGTTCCAAAAGTGGGGATAAGTAGGTGTAAACAACGAACGTGCCACCGTAACCCAAGGCCGTGACTAAGAGGGCAACAACTAACTTTGGATTGGTCAAGATTCGAATCATTCCGCGTACGGTTGCCTTAGATGGTAGTGGTAACTGCCGGGGGATCAACCAGAAATCAGTGATTAAGCTAACGACGCCGATTAAACTAATGAAAATAAAGGACCAGCGCCAGCCACCAAGCTGGCCAATCATGGTCCCCAGCGGAACTCCGGTAACGGTTGCGACGGTCAAACCGGTAAACATGACCGCAATGGCCGACGCCCGTTTTGCGGGTGCAACCACGTCCGCCGCAATGACGGAAGCAATGGTCATGAAAATTCCGTGGGCGAGGGCGGCGATAATCCGTCCCGTTAGTAAAATGCCAAATGTTGGCGCGAAGGCGGCCAACAGGTTACCCGTGATAAATAAGCTCATAATAATTAGCATGAGCCGGTGCCGGTTCATGCGTCCCGTTAAAAGGGTCATGACGGGTGCACCGAACATGATTCCCAGTGCATAAACTGAAACTGTCAGCCCAGCTTGGGCTAAATCAATATGGAAGCTGCTAACGAGTAGTGGCATTAAGCCGACACTAATAAATTCGGTGGAACCAATTGCAAAGGCGCTAATGGCTAACGCTAATAACGTCCAGCCGGGATTAATCTTTTTCGTCATCATGAACCCTCCTTGAGTTGTTTTGTAATTGTATGACAATTGATGATTATACTAGCAAGTTACTGATCAACAAGTACCCACTTTAAAGTACGATACCCACTAAAAGGTAAGTATTGTCCGTAGCTTGAATTAGGTGGGATAAATTTAGTTGAAATCTTTTATGCCGTGTGCCGTAACCAAAATAAGCCACCCGTGATTTTTTAAAATCACGGGTGGCTTATTTGCATCAATCATTATTTTTTCTTAGGTTTAGGTGCGGGTTTGTTTTCCAAGTCGGTCCGAACAACCAGTACGTCGCATACGGCCATTCGGGTCACGTATTCAGTCACGGACCCGATCAGTAACCGTTCCACGGCGTTTAAACCGGTGGCCCCGATCATAATCAAATCAATGCCCAAATCCTTAGGAACGTCGCGGGCAATGATGGTCTTAGGTGCGCCGTATTCAATTGAATAGTCGACGTTTTCTAAGCCGTCCGCCTTGGCTTCGGCAACGTATTTATCCAGAGTCTTTTGGGCGGTATCCGTCACTTGTTCAACCATCGTGGTGTCAAAGCTCGAGATGTTTTGGAATGCCCGGGTATCCACGACATGCACCATGTGCACGGACGCTTTAGGCCCGTTACGTTTGGCCACGGCGACCGCTTTTTTGAATGCTAATTCCGCTTCATAAGAACCGTCAACGGGAACTAAGATGTGTTGGTATTGTTGTAACATGATTCTCACCCCTCAATACTTTATACCTATATTGTAAAGGTTTTCGTAACAAATAAAAAGCGTTTTCTACTGGAATTGCATAAAACTAACTAAAAGCAGACCGATCGCCATCATGATCAAACAACCACTGGCCAGTACGATGGCAATCCAAACCGTACTCTGAATAAAAATGGTAACGGCACTACCAACGGCGACTAGTAGCATGAGGCCGCCGCCATAGCGGGCAATGTGTTTAACAGTGGGAGTTTTAGTGGGATCAAACGTTAAAAATGGCCGGGATTGGTGACTGAATAGGTAGTAGCCGATCCACGCAGCGATTAGGGTGTAGACCACTAGTAATAGGGTAATCAAATAAAAAACCTCCAAGTTTTAAGGGCCGTAGCGTGTTGGCAATTGGAACGTTGCGCTAACCATTACGGCTTGATTTTCTGAAAAGTAGGGCGCGCTAAAAGCTAAAAAAAACGGCCAGAACCGGAGTCCTGACCTACGGAAGTAAACTTCCGGAAAAACTAGTAGTGCCGTTAACCGCCCTTCAGTATTGACCCGCTTCAACGCAGGTGGGATGAGCTGACTAATCCTCTAACTACCAAAGGATAAGGCATGTTATGATAATTAGCTAACACTCTTCCCAAAGTTAAATTACTTGTTCGGCAACACTTTGTTTAGGGCAATGCGCACACCTTAGTAATTTCGACTTATAGTCTAGCATACAAAAATAAAAGTTGCAATAATTCGCGTAGGCGCCGACTTGTTAGCGGTTTCGGGCGTTAGCTTTGAGTAATTTGCGGTACTGTTCACCAAGGGCCGCTTCGTAGCGCCCGTTGGCCTTGGGTTGGTAATACTCCGCGTCTTTAATGGCGTCCGGTAAATACTGTTGGGCCACCCAGTCACCAGGGTGGTCGTGCGGAAAGTCGTAGCCGACTCCGTGACCGAGCTTTGCCGCACCCTTGTAGTGGGCGTCCTTCAAGTCGGCCGGAATGTCGCCGTAATGACCGTTCTCAACGGTCGCTAACGCCGCGTCAATGGCACTGATTCCTGAATTAGACTTCGGCGAAAGGGCCAATTCAATGACCGCGTCGGCTAATGGAATGCGCGCTTCCGGGAAGCCTAACTGATCAGCTGCTTGAACGGCCATTACCGTGTGGGTACAGGCGGGGGGATTGGCCATACCGACGTCTTCGTAAGCAATGACCATTAAGCGCCGCATGATGCTCTTCAGGTCCCCAGCTTCGACTAAGCGGGCCAAGTAATGGAGGGCGGCGTTGACGTCGGAACCCCGAATGGACTTTTGAAACGCGGAGATAACGTCGTAGTGGGCGTCACCGTCCTTATCAGCGGACAAGGCCTTTTTTTGCAAACATTCTTCGATAACGGGTTGCGTGATCTTGATTGTCCCGTCGGCATCCGGAGTTGAGGAGAGCACGGCTAATTCCAAACCATTGAGCGCGCTACGCAGGTCCCCGTTAGTTGCAGTACACAGGTGGTGCATGGCGGCATCGGCGAGGTCCACGTGGTAGTTGCCGAGTCCGTTGGTCTTATCCGTTAACGCCCGCTCAACGGCTTTTTGAATATCATCAGCCGTTAGCGGGAACACCTGAAAAATTTGCGTCCGACTGCGAATCGCCGGGTTAATACTAATGTAGGGGTTCTCGGTCGTTGCCCCGATCAAGATAATGCGCCCACTCTCTAAGTGGGGCAGTAAAAAGTCCTGTTTGGTTTTATCTAAACGGTGGATTTCATCCAGTAATAAGATGACCGTACCGCTCATTTTAGCCTCTTCGGCCACGATTTGTAATTGTTTTTTACTATCGGTGGCGGCGTTGAGCATCCGAAAGGCGTACTTGGTCGAACCAGCGATTGCGCTGGCAATGCTGGTTTTACCAGTACCCGGGGGACCGTATAAGATCATTGAGGACAGGCGTTTGGCCGTGACCATGCGTGCAATGATCTTACCGGGACCGACGAGTTGCTGCTGACCAACGACGTCTTCGATGGTTTTCGGTCGCATCCGATAAGCTAATGGCTGTTGCATCCAAAAATCCTCCCTTGCAAAACTAGTCCTAATTATTATAGCATTTAGGAAAGAGGACACCGAACAATCGGTTCAGGCCCGTGACAGTAATCATAAAATAAAAATGATAGGATTGATCCAAATGGAATTAGACGCCATTGGTAAAGCAATTACCGAGTATCACTTGGTTCCGCTCGTGAGCCATTCGAATTTAGGCTTGGAAGTCACCATGCAGCGGGTCGACGGTAGCGGGCACCTGTCGACGCAACCGTACCCCCAAGCGTTGGGGACCCCGTCTGAAAATCATCAAATTCACAATGATTTTGCACAAACGCGATTAAAATTAACGACGCCGGCGACCGCCGATGTTAACGCGTTAATGGCGTACTTAACCGGGTTAAATACGACCGCGCGGCGGGCCCTGGCAGCGGGCGACTACTTGTGGCCGTTATCCAGTAACCCGGTGTTACCAGAAAAGTTAACGGATATTCCGCTGGCTGAAACGGACGCGGTGGGCTTTAAACGGCAACAAGCGCTCGCTAACAAGTATGATGTTCACAAGTTGATGACTACCGGAACGCACGTGAATTTGAGCTTTAATGAGCAGTTGTTTACCCGGTTGTACACCGAAGCGTTCCACCAGCACTTTGATAGCTACGTCGATTTTCGCAACGCGGTTTATTTAAAGGTCGCCCAGGGATTTGTTCGGATGAACTGGTTGATCCAGTACCTGTTTGGTGCCACCCCGACTTTGAACGTGACCGACGACAAGGCCAAACGACAACGCAGTAGCGTTCACAACTTTGCGGGGCGCTACAGCCAGGTCAAGGGCGACTATACGTCGATTGACCGTTACGTGGCAAAATTGCAAGCGGACGTCCGTAAAAAGGACTTATTGTCGATCAGTGACTTTGATGGTCCGGTGCGGTTCCGGAGTACCGGCCAGTTAACGACGTTGGCCCGTCAAGGAGTCTACTACTTGGAATTTCGCGGGTTGGACCTTGACCCAACTAGCGCGGTGGGTGTCGATCAAAACGCGGTTGAATTTTTACGGTTATTAGCCAGTTACTTTGTGATGATGCCAGCGTTACCGACTGCCATGGTCGCCCAAGTTAGTGCGCAGGCCGACCAATTAGCGGCCCAGGTCACCGGGGAGAATCCGACGACTGCGAGTGCCCAGGCGGTACCTGCAATTCAGGTTCTCGATGCGTTACACCACTTTGTGACTAAGTACGGATTGCCCAACAGTGACGGCGTGCTACTGGACTACCTTAAGAAACGGGTCCGTGATCCTAAGCAGACCCCGAGTGCCCAGGTAGCCAGCCAAAAAGAGCCGTTGGCGTGGGCGAACCAGCGTGCACAACGGTTTCAGGTGGCGGCCACCCAGCGGCCGTTTGAGCTGCCTGGATTTACTAACCTAGATTTGTCCAGCCAGTTATTGGCCCAACAGGCCCTAGCGCGGGGAATTCAAGTTAACGTGGTGGATGCCCGGGCCAACATATTACGCTTGACGCACCGAAATCAGGCCCAACTGGTGGTCAATGGCAGCGGGACTGACCTAAATCCGCAGGCGTTAACGACCGTTTTGAAACACAAAGTCGCCGCCAAACAGGTCATGGCGGAACACGGGGTACAAGTACCGGCGTCCCAGACGTACCGGTCGGCCAACCAGTTGATCGATGATTATGACCGCTTCGTGGCGGAAGGTGGGATCGTTTTAAAAGCCACTGACCAGTCGCGTAAGGTCGTTGCTTTCAGAATCATGCCACGGCGGCAACTATTTGAACAGGTCGTACGCCAACTCTTTGAACAAACTAAGTCGGTCATGGCCGAAGAGTTGATCGTCGCGTCCAGTTACCGCTTTTTGGTCATTGGTGGCAAGGTCCAAGCCGTGGTGGAACGGATTCCAGCTAACGTGGTCGGGGATGGTCGTTCAACGGTGCAAACGTTGTTAGACAATAAGAACGCCCGGCCATTACGGGGGAGTGCGTTCACGTTCCCACAATCGGAAGTTAAACTGGGTACGGTCGAACGGTACCGTTTGGAATCGTATCACTTGGACTTAGATTCAGTGGTTGGACGGGGAACACAGCTTTTGTTACGGGAAGACGCCACCTTCGGAAACGGTGCCGACGTTCTTGACGCGACGGACGATATGCACGCATCCTACGTGCACGCGGTTGAACAGTTAGTCGCCGACTTACAACTAAACGTGGCCGGCGTGGACGTGATGATTCCGAACTTGTACGCGGAGCTGACGCCCGAACACCCCGAGATGGCGGTGTACTTAGGGATTCACGCCGCACCGTTTTTGTACCCGCACGTCTTTCCAATGTTTGGTGACAGTCAGCCAGTAGCGGGCCGGTTGTTGGACGAACTGTTTAAGAGCAGTCAATCGTAGAAACCGGCTAAAAACGCAGTCATAAACCAGAACGTTAAAGAACCGTCACTATTCCTAGTTTTTGGAATAGTGACGGTTCTTTAAGTAGGTGGAATGTATGGATCCTAGCTCATTCACATCAAAAGTTTGCGCGGCTGGTCAAGACTTAAAAAGGGTCGTAGAAGTCAAAACCGGCCAGGACGGAGTCGACGCTGCCCTTTAAATCCTGTTTAGCGGTTCGGAGGTCCGCGGCACTAATGAGGCCGTTTTGTTGTAAGAACTGATACAAGCGAGCGGTGCTGCGGCGCGTCCGTTTCAGTTCAGTCTCGCTTACACCGTGCAAGAACAATTCGCCAACGTTCGTGGCATCGGGACTACGGAGGGTGGTGAGGTGGTATGCAAGGTACTCGTTTAAATAAAATTCTAATGCTTTGCGGTAGTTCGTGATGGTTTTGGCACTGTAATCGGTTTGAATTGCTTTAATAAACCAATTAATGGGTTGCTGATTTGTCCGTTGGATTTGCTCAACGTGATCATCTAGTTTTTGCGTATCACCTTCATCCAGTAAGCCGGTGGTTTGCTGGTCAAGCGTTGCTAATTGTTTCCAAATTGCTTTTAAAGCGGTGGTATTGGTGGGGGCCGTGGCGTGCCATTTTAAGTTGGTCACGGCCAACTGGGTGGGAAGGTCACGGGCCGTAACGGGCTGCCCTTCGGCGTCTTTCCGCTGGATCTGGGATAATTGCTGCACGTAGGCATCCGGATTAAACTGGGGGAAGCCGTTGGTTAACCACCACTTTAAATCACTAGTGTATTCCGTGGTATAGCCGAGCAAGCTACGATTAATGGTCTTATTGATTTGCCAGTCACCGGCCACTTGACGGTAGGCGGTGAAAGCGGCGGCTGGTAGTTCATTTTGTTGCCAGAGGAGTTGCAGTTGTACCCAGAAACGGTCCGCGAGCTGGTGCCGGTTTTTCGCGTTCACGTCCGTTAAGACGATGGTCAGCGTGCTGGCATCATGAGTCATAATGACGGTCTTTTTACGGTTGACCGTTAAATAATTGGCGTGCCACGAAAATAACGGGTTGGCCTGTGTGAGTTGTTTAGCGACGGCGCTATCAGCTACTTGGGGATACGCCTTAAATAGGGGTTGTGCTTTTGAAGCAACGTTAATAAACATTTTGATTTCTCCGAGAAGTAGTTTTAATCAGTCGAACACGTTCTGGGACCGGTAAAAAAAACAAGCTAAGACTACTCAGAAGCTTTGTCTGAGAATCTTAGCTTGGATTGCTAGCAGTTTCTGCGTATTAGAATAGTCGTTTTAATTTGCCCAACAGACCGTGGGACTTGGCCGGCCTGGCGTCACAGGGTTCCGGCTGGTACCGCTTTTGAACGTCGATCACGTCCTGGTTAATGGCGGTATTAGCGGTAAAGACCAGCGCGTAGTTGTCATCGGCGGTCCCGTAAATGTCGTCCGTTTTGATGGTGAACTGAACGCTGGCCTGGCTAGCCGCCTTAATGTACGGCCCGATGAAATCCTGATCCAGGTTACCGTTGATATAGAGCTGGTAATCCGGGTGCGCCGCAAAGGCCTGACTCATTTCATCAACGTAGTGGGCCCGTTTTAATTGGTAGACCGTAACCGCCACGTCTACGCGTTCACGGAAAGTTCCCAGGTACTTGCGTTGTTCGTCGGGATGCAACTTTGGCGTCCCGTGCATGGCGGTCTGAATGCGATCAACCGGTGCTTGTTCTTTATCAGCCATTGTCTAACATCCTTTCTTTGATTATTCATTCATTGTAGCATGTTCCCCGGTGAATAGCGATGGAGAACCGTAAAAGGGTGGTTCAAAACGGCTTTGCAGTTTGGCTCTAAGTGGGGTACTGTTAAGCTAACTATGAAACGAGGGATGAGCAGATGTTTGTAAGAAGTGATTTTGCGACTTTTGACGACCCCACGCTGGCGGGGCGGATGCACCTGATCAAGACGGTACTTGATCCAAAGTTTGAGGCGTTAGCCCCCAAAATTATTGCGACCTTGCAACCCCAAAACGGACAACCGTTTTACGGTCACGTTGCGAAGCACCAGCGGCGGTTTAAAAATCCACCGGTGGATACCTGGATCGCGTTTAGTCAAAATAAGCGTAGTTATAAAGCGTGGCCGCATTTTGAATTGGGATTTTGGCCGGACCGGTTATTCATGTATTTTGATATTCTAGATGAATGTAAACCCAGCGTGCAGGGAAAACTAACGGCAGTCGAACTGGCCACGTTATTAGAAGCCCTTCCGGCTGATTACGTCCTAACGGCTAATCACGGAGCCCCAACGACTTCTCCCCTTAATCAAGAGAACGTGGCGGCGACCGTTCAAAAGTTTAACCAGTACAAACACACGGAATTAGTCGTGGGGCGCAGTTTATTCAAAGCGGATCCGCTTTTTGATCAGCCGGCCGCTTTAGAGGCCTACATCTTAGAAACGTTTACAACGTTAATGCCGCTCTACGGTGCCATGATGATGGCTATGGAAGCGTAGGGGCGACTTTTGGCGCACGTTTCGGCAATAATTGTGCGGAGACACAAAACATACTAAGATTAGCTCTGTAAAACCAAAACGGTTTTACAGAGCTTTTTGAATTACAGTGGAATATGTGGAGCTAAAGATCACACATAGCCCCTTGGACTTCGAGTCCGTAACCATAAACTGA
>NZ_QWZQ01000149.1 GCF_003885105.1 Lactiplantibacillus garii | reverse complement strand
AAAAGCTCAGAGGAAATGTGTAATATAATAGGAAATCATGCTATGAGCGAAATAACACAAAAAACAATCGACCTAAATAATGAAATAGGTAGTGTCGAAAAGGGAAATGCAACGCAAAGAGTAGTATCTGAGTTGTTGTAAGATATAGAGCTAGGATATTGAAAGGAGTTTATTTTTTTGCATAAACATGCATATTTAATAACTGCACATCATCAATTTACATTACTTTGCAGATTGATAAAAATGATTGATGATGAACGGAATGATATCTATATCCATATTGATAAGAAAGCTAAAAATG
>NZ_QWZQ01000148.1 GCF_003885105.1 Lactiplantibacillus garii | reverse complement strand
CATCGCTACCATCAAACTGGTCCTAATCCTTATTAATATGACTACTATTCAAGACACTTTGGTCCCTAATCAGTGCCTATTACGGGTCCTAATCCTTATTAATATGACTACTATTCAAGACTGAAATCCGCCAACGCTGTTCGGTTGAAGGGTCCTAATCCTTATTAATATGACTACTATTCAAGACGATTCATCATATTTCCAAGTTTTTAACTTCGTCCTAATCCTTATTAATATGACTACTATTCAAGACATGGTGAACACTGGGCAATTAAAGACGACGGTCCTAATCCTTATTAATA
>NZ_QWZQ01000147.1 GCF_003885105.1 Lactiplantibacillus garii | reverse complement strand
ACCTAAATCAGTCCCCCCGAACCTTTTTTTCCACTTTAAAACTGATTCACTTTTATCGGATTCGTTTTTACTGACATTCACGCTAAAATTTGTAACGCGCTATTTTAGTTTTTGTTTTAAGTGTTTAATCCGTTTTGTTCAAAAGTTGATAATTTTGTGAGCTATCGTGATTAAACCAAATTAACTAAAATCAAGTTATCATTCAATTGTCAATTAAATCCGCATATTCAGATTTATGCTGCTGACACGTTAAAGCGCACTTTTTTAAATATGAATTCTATGACTGTTTCGTGATCACTTATCC
>NZ_QWZQ01000146.1 GCF_003885105.1 Lactiplantibacillus garii | reverse complement strand
ATTTTCGTAACATCCTTAGTGTAGGAACTCTTAATTTTTTTTCCTTTAACCAATACTTCATGAGTAATTAAAGAATTACGGTTATCTACAGGCCAGGCACCAACCGGCGCATAATCGGTCGTCCCATAAAACGTTGTAGGAGTCATAAAAAGCACATTATAATTATTCTTATCTAATTTAAAATTGACATTAAATGCATTCTTGAGAGTGTGCTTCTTGGTAGATGTGTATGCAATATTATTATAATTATGATTTCCACTTAAGAAAACGGAACCGGCAAATAGAAGGGTTGCCACTACCAATAC
>NZ_QWZQ01000145.1 GCF_003885105.1 Lactiplantibacillus garii | reverse complement strand
CGTATTACCAGGTACCCACACTTCATCATATACTTCAAGTGTTTCCAACGATCCATTCGGCGGATTCCACTCATTCGTATTGAACTTAATCTCAGCAATCAAAGGCTTCTTCTAAAGCCAATCAATTAATGCCATAGGAGGCAAATAACATGAGTTTCTTTAACGATTTTCACGTATTACCAGGTACCCACACTTCATCATATACTTCAAGTGTTTCCAACGATCCATTCGGCGGATTCCACTCATTCGTATTGAACTTGATCTCAGCAATCAAAGGCTTCTTCTAAAGCTCAATTTTAAATAC
>NZ_QWZQ01000144.1 GCF_003885105.1 Lactiplantibacillus garii | reverse complement strand
GACACAGATACCGACTCAGATGCCGATGCCGATACTGACACGGATACCGATACGGATACTGACTCTGATGCCGATACCGACACGGATACTGACACTGATACCGATACGGATACCGACTCAGACGCAGATACGGATACTGACTCAGACACTGATACCGACTCAGATGCCGATACCGATACTGACACGGACACGGATACGGATACTGATACTGACTCCGATACCGACACTGATGCGGATACTGACTCCGATACTGACTCAGATACAGATACCGATGCTGACACGGATACCGATACGGATACCGACTCGGATGCTGATACTGACTCAGATGCCGAT
>NZ_QWZQ01000143.1 GCF_003885105.1 Lactiplantibacillus garii | reverse complement strand
ATATATTAAGAATAATTATGATCGTCCAGGTCTAAAAACTTGTTTTATTCCGTATGGTGCAACTGTATCTGAGACACCGACGAGTATTACGAATAAAAATCAAAAGTGGTTTGATCGATTTGACATTAAACTGAATAATTATTATTTAATCGTGGGGCGCTTTGTACCTGAGAACAACTATGAAGTAATGATTACTGAGTTTATGAAGAGTAATACAAAACGTCCGTTGGTAATTGTTACTAATGTGGGAAAAAACAAGTTTTATAGAAATCTTGAAAGTAAAACGCATTTTAGTCAGGATTCGCGTATTAAATTTGTGGGTACGGTGTACGA
>NZ_QWZQ01000142.1 GCF_003885105.1 Lactiplantibacillus garii | reverse complement strand
GTATATTTAGGGTATTATCAAATGTTCTTATCCCACTATATCTAGGAGGTAACCAGCGATGAGCAATTATGAATATCTTCAATTATCGTACCAACGTGACCTCAAGCGTGTAAAACTACCCAAATTTCAACGTGGATTAGTCTGGACAAAACAAAAACGCAATGACCTAATTCTTACTTTACACCGCGACTTTCCCTTTGGAGCGTTGTTAGTTGCTCCGATTGAAGGAGAACAGTCTCAACTCCGACTGTTAGATGGACAACAGCGACTTTCCACTATTAAAAATTATGAAGATAACAAAGCTGCTTACTGGGCACAGTTGAATCCAGAGAATTATAACCG
>NZ_QWZQ01000141.1 GCF_003885105.1 Lactiplantibacillus garii | reverse complement strand
CTTTTTTGTATTGTTTTTTGATATTTTAACCTTTGTTTTCCAGTAGAATCAGTACTTTTAAAAGTTTTAAATCCCATTTTTTTATAAACAATTGGTCGACTATAAAATTGAGCGTTATACGTATGAATGGCATTCTTATTTTTAAAAAGATCCGTTACGGCATCCGTTTTTTGTTGTCCCGGTACTAATTGAGTAAAGGGTGTTGACATGGTTGGTTCAAAAAATTCATTGCTAAACTAGTGTCCGCCATATATTCCATATTTGCAGTTCCACCACCGTACCCAGAACTGAGCATTAATCCAGAGGTAGTTTTTGATTTAATTTTTCTAACATTTTTAATTGGATCAC
>NZ_QWZQ01000140.1 GCF_003885105.1 Lactiplantibacillus garii | reverse complement strand
GAATCAAGCAGTGCATAAAAAGACAGTCGGGAGGAAATTAACTATAGTAAGTTTTATGCTTGCTCTTGCATCTATGGTATTACTAAATCTATTAGGATTTGTGTTGCACTCACCAATTATATTTAACCATGCAACACATTTTTTCTATGGAAATTCGCCTTTCATCTTAGGAATTGCGATTGGAATTTTTCTTCTATTTTTGACACGGAAAAATTTTTCCAATCGTTTTATTAATGCGAGTGCACAACTTAGTTTTGGCGTATATCTAATTCATGATAATCCACTAATCCGGCCTATATTGTGTGATAAGATCATCCCAATAAAACATCTGATAACGATGAATCCTATTATGTTATTGATAAC
>NZ_QWZQ01000013.1 GCF_003885105.1 Lactiplantibacillus garii | reverse complement strand
GTATGTAAACACTCCTAAACATCACGCAACAGTATAACTTAATAATATTTCAATGGAGGTGTTATATGATAAACCAAGTAGTCCTCAAATTGTGGCCCATTCTTGTAAGTCAGTACTACTCAACAATGTATACACGACTGGCTAATAACTTTTATTTGGAATCATGTCGTTATCAATTTTAATTTAGTCCTGTATTTTGGGAACGCTGTCCACGCGGCGGAATCATTCAATCAGTAGCATAAAAACGGGTGCCCCCATCCATCTAAGGACGGGGGCGCCCGTTTTTGCTTAAACTACTTGTTTTTTGTGGTCGGATTCATCAGTCGGTTCGTACCGAGCATGATCATAAACGTGATTAACACGGTGATAACGGCTAACGCCATGCCTTGGGAGGCGTCGCCCTGTTCAAAGGACTGAAAGATAAACGAGGAAATGGTGGTCATCCCGGATGGCAGTAGTAGTAACGCCACTACCAGCTCGCGACTGGTCGCGATGAACGCCATCGCAAAACTATTCAGCATCGCTGGGAGTAATACGGGCAACACGATTTTAAACAGAATCCGGCGCTGACTAGGTTCAAATACCCGAGCACTAGCCAATAGGGTCGTGTCAAATTCGTGTAACGCCGTGGTCAGGTACTGGACGGTCGTGGGTAAAAATAGCGTAATGTCGGCAATCATCAAAATGGCAACGGTCCCGTACAGCTTGGTAAACGCGAACCACTGCGAAAACAGGATCATCAAACTGAGGGCTAACACCACGTTGGGGATGGCTAACGGTAGGGCCCCGAGCACCTTTAACGTTTGTCGAATCCACCGCGGTAACGTGGCCGTGACACTTCCTAAGCTAATGAGCAGGCCTAGTGCTAAGTTCAAGATACCAATTGCTAAAGCTAACCCGAACGTTGTAATCAAAGCCTGAAAGGCCGGACTGTCAAAACGCAGGAGGTCTAAATAGTGCACCAACGTCCAGTTGCCCGCGGCAATCCCGGCACTGCGCTGTTTGAATAGTGACTGGGTGATAATGGAAACGTAGGGCACGCCCATCGCGGCGAGTATTAGTAAGCTGGTGAACGCGGCGGCTAGCACCGTTGTCACGGGACGCTGGTCCAGTTTAGGGGCTTGATTCGTTGTCAGTTTAACAGCTGGTCGGTTTAAGAAGAGCTGTTGGATTAACCAGGCTAATAAGGCGATTACCAGGAGTAAACTCCCCGTTAAAACCCCGTTTTTAAAGTCGAGCGGCCACTGACTGAGGTCCTTTTGGATGGTTGTCGTTAACACTTCAAAATGAATGTTGCGCCCAAACGTGGCCGGCGTACCGAATTCAGCCAAAGTTTTAGTAAAAACCAGTACCCAAACGGCCAGGTACGGCAACAGCAGGATTGGTAGGGTCACCCGGGTCAGTTGGCGCCACGCGGAAACGCCGTGCACGGTCGCGGCGTCGAGCCAGCGCTGGTTAAACTGGTTTAAGGCCGTTTTGAGCAGTAGGTAGGCCACCGGATATAAGTGCAAGCTCATGATCAACATCATGCCGAACGGTGAAAATAACCAGTGAAAGTTACCGGCGGGGGCGCCAAGTTGGTTGAGCAGCCCGTGGGGTTGAAAAAAATAGATCCAACCCATGGCGTTGATGTAGGGTGGTGTCATGAACGGGACGAGCAGTAACCAGTGTAACCAGGTTGCGCGTGCTAGTTTGGTCCGGGTCATGATCCACGCGATTGGCGACGCAATCAGGGTGGTCCCGATGATCGTGCCAGCGCCTAGTAATAAACTGTGTCGCAGACTGGTCAGCGTCACCGGGGCGGTCAATTGGCGCCACAGCTCACCCGGGCGACTGCCGAATAACGTTTGGCTAACTAGCGCGACGAGGGGGCCAATGATCAGGAGGGCGAGCCCTAGCGTCAGGACCCCACTTAGCCAGTTGCGGGTCCGGTGGTTAGTCATTTTTTAAGACCCGGTTAAACGTGCGGATGTTTTTTTGAAGACTGTCGTTGGCGGCTTTCCAGTTAACGTCGTAACTCTTGATGGTTTCACCGTTTAACGGGTTGACCAGCTCCGTTGCCGTCCCCGGAATTAAGTACTTTGCTTTGACTTGTTTTTGGACCTTGTCAGAAAGCAGGTAGTCGACAAACTTTTTAGCGGCCGCCTGGTGTTGACTGGATTTCAAGATCATTGCGGGCCGCGGATTGACGAGAGTCCCGCTCTTCGGGTAGGCGAAGCCGATTTTTTCACCCTTTTTGATGGCGCTGATACTCATGTAGTCAACACCACCCAATACGGCTTTCTTTTGGCCGGTGACGACGGCGTCCAGAACTTCCTTATTGGCCCCGCCAATGTCGGCCCCGTTTTGGTTTAAGGCTTTGAATAGGCTGTCACCGTGTTTTTGCTGGTAAACGTTGATGAAGTCTAAACTGGAACCGGACGTTTTAGGATCGGGGATGGTCACCGCGTTTTTATACGTGCTCTTGGTGAGGTCCGTCCAGTCAGTCGGTGCTGTTTGGCCGCTAGTTTTATGGTAAGTGATGCCGACGGCCGAAGCACTGTAGTTAAAGAGTTGGTGCTTAGTGTCTTGGAACTTGGGGTTCAACTTGGTGACCCGCTTGGCATCGTATGTGACCAGCTTGCCCTGGTTTTGTAAATCGACTCCGGCGGCCATCGACGCTAAGATCAACACGTCGGCCTGTGGGTTGCGGTCCTCGGCTTTGAGTTTGCTTAAGATTTTACCGGTGGTGCCGTCAAACGTTTTAACTTTGATGCCGGACTGCTTTTCAAAACCCTTTACGATTTTATCGGACAGCGGTTTGGGACCGGCCGCGTAAACGGTCAGGACCTGGTTTTTAGCCGTGGCCGCGGTGGCCGGCTTGCTTTGGTGGTTAGCGACGTACGCGCCACCCCCAATGATTAAGATGCCGAGGGCGGATAGTGCGAGAATGGGTGCTTTAGACATGTTGTTCCTCCTAATAAGTTATCAATTGTTCTGAATCGACGGCTAACTGCGTGGGTGCGGGTTGACACGGTGTCAGCGTGTTGACGTGCCACTGGTGGTCGCCGACCTGAATCAGGGTGTCAAAGTGGTCACCGATGAAAGCTGAGCTTAAAATTTGACCACTAAAGCGCGGCGCGTCGGCCGGTGTTAGGTTTGTCACTAACTGGACGTGTTCGGGACGGACGGCTGTGTGGGCGTCAATTTCGTTCACGGGGCCAATAAAACTCGCCGCAAACGCGCTTTGCGGGTGCTGGTAGAGTTCGGTTGCCCGGCCGCTTTGGGCGACCGCCCCGTCATGGATCAAAACGACGTGGTCCCCGATCCGCAGGGCTTCTTGCCGGTCGTGGGTCACGAACACCGCCGTTAAGTGATTATCGTGGATTAAGTTGCTGATCTCTCCCTGTAAGCTGGCCCGCAACTGCGGGTCTAACGCGCTGAGTGCTTCGTCGAATAAAATCAGTTTGGGCTTAACGGCAATGGCGCGCGCTAACGCGACCCGCTGTTGTTGTCCACCCGAAAGTTCACGGGGGTAACGGTCCCGCAGGTCGTTGAGCCCGACTTGGTCTAAGGCCCATGCAACCCGTTCGGTTAGTTCAGCGCTACTGAGTTTGGTTTCGAGCGCAAAGGCGACGTTTTGGGCGACGGTCATATGCGGCCAGAGTGCGAAGTCTTGAAAGACCATGGCGAGGCCGCGGTTGGCGGGCGAGACGTTAACGTTTTGCTGACTGTCAAAAACGACCTGCTGATCAAAACTGATCTGACCGCTGGTGGGCTGGGTCAGTCCGGCCAGCATGTTGAGCAGGGTGGATTTACCCGAGCCGGAAGGACCAATCAGGGCGGTGATCTGTTGATCAGGCAGGGTCAGGTTGAGGGGGGCAATCACCTCGGTATCCCGATAACGTTTCGTTAGGTTGGTTAACTTAATGGCTACCACAAAAATCTAACTCCTTTATTGATGTATACATTGTATTCTAAAGGTAAAAGTTGGTTATCGAATGTACTTTATGTAAAAATTGAGTATTATTTTGGTTAAGTCGCACGGGGCGGTGCACAGTCGCATTATGAGTGTCCGGGATCAAAATAACGGCGCGGATTTCCACATCGTTATTTAAATATGGCAACTAATTGAAATAGGTGTGATTAATTTTCATGAAAACCGCTGTTCCCTATAATGCAAGTAACGATAAAAAAAGGGGAGCGATGGAGATGGCAATGCCAGTGTTTGAAATTCAACCTGATAAGCTTGCGCGGGCATACGGGGACGTTGCGCTGCGGGTCTATCGACACGACGTGGTGGCGGTCGCGGGCGTCAGTGCGCCCCAGTTTGTTGATTTTGACCGCCGCATTTTAAGTCACGTTGCGTACAGTTACGAAGTCATTACCGACTACTGCTCCCGTGATGACCGGGTGGCATTGATTGACGCGACGGTCAGTATTGGTAAGGCCTTAAGTCCCGGGTGGGAGCAACGGGTCACTAAAAGTACGGCGGCCGCGCGGAAACTAACCCGCTTATTGGCCGCGTTAGACGTCGTCGTTGATCACCGCCCCGCCATGACGTGGCTGACCGAAAAAAAGATTCAATTAGCGGTCGCTGCCGTAAATACGACCGACTGTTTGTTATTGGACGATCCACCGGTCAAGTTAACTTACTGGGAACGGCAAGACTATTGGCGGGCCGTTTCGCAAGTCACCCGGTACTGCTCGTTAGGGTGGCTACTGCGGACGCGGGATTTAGACCTTTTAAGCGGGTGGCTGACCCGCCTAATCGTAATCAAAAACGAACGGGTCGTGATCGACGCGCCGATGACCACAATTAAACGGGACGTTCAGCACGCGACGTTATTGCGAATTGATCGGCGCGCGCTCACGACGGACGGTCAGGAACGGTTGCTGGCTAGTTTCCCGCAGTCGGAAGTGACCGCCCACCATTTACGAATCCAAGTGCCGAGCGCCCTACAAGTCAAGCGGCGTTTAAAACGGGCTAATTTGACCGCTAAGGACGTTACCGTGGAGGCGGGGCGCTTATCCCACTTTGTCCGCCAAAGCCTGGCAAAGAACGGGCTGCAGCTCTACTGGCTTAATCAGCGGTTAAACCTATAAAAACAGCGTGTGTCAAAAGTCGGTTAGTTGGTGAGCATTAACGGCGGATGGCGGATAATCCTGGGCTTGGATTGTTTGACATCCGCCGTTAAGCGGAGCCCGCTGACTTTTGAAACCCGTTTCGACAATAATTGTGCGGAGATACAAAAAAGACTGTGACTTATGTCACAGCCTTTTTAGGTTAAAACGTTTTGAAATTATTCGGCTTTATTTGTGTCAGTAGCCGGTGCGGCTTCCGAACTAGCCGAACTGGAACTGGCTTCCGAACTGGAGCTTGCTTCCGAACTACTGCTGCTAGCTTCGCTGCTGCTGGATTCTTCAGAGGAGGATTCCTTCGATGATTCCGAAGAAGAAGACTCCTTCGAAGATTCGGACGAAGACTCACTGCTACTGCTGCTTTCAGCTTTTGATTCGGTGCTGGAAGTAATTGACGAGCTCGTGTTGTCCTTGCTGGACGTTCCCGAAGCGGCTTCGGAATTGGAGAAAAGGTGGCCGACCACGTACAGTTCTTCGACCCCGTTCTTCTTGACCGTGCCGACGGAACTTGGCTTGGTCCAATCGGAGTTTGGCGAGTGTTCTTGCAAGTAAGTCATCATTTCACGGTAAATATCCTGTGAAATTTTTGACGTGCTGTTATCAATGTAGTTGACTTGCGAGAAGTCGCCCGGTTTGTCGTAACCCGTCCAAACCGTTACCGAGTAGTTCTTGGTGTAACCCGCCATCCACGAATCCGGTTCGGCGTCGGAAGGCACCTTGCCCTTGTACTTATCGGCGTAGTTATCGGTCCCGGTCTTACCGGCTTGGTAAACACCGCTGATCTTAGCGGTCGTCCCGGTCCCGGTGGCACTGTTGATGACGCCTTTGAGCATGTCGGTGATCATGTAGGCGGTGGACGCTTTCATGACACGCTTACCACTACTGCTGTACGACGTCGACTGGTTATCCGGCGTAACGATTTTGTTGATGTAGTACGGCTTGTGGTAGGTCCCGCCGTTGGCAAAGGCGGCGTAGGCAGCGGCAACTTGTAAGGAGGAAACTTCGGCTCCGATGGCATTCGAGTAGTTCACGGTCTTCAGGCCCATCCCCAGGTTATTGGCGAAGGTCTTGGCCTTGTCCCGGCCAACGGCTTCCAGAGTCCGCACGGCCGGAATGTTCCGTGATTGGACGAGGGCTTGCCGCATCGTCATGTTCCCTAAGTGCTTGTTGTCAAAGTCATTTAGGGTAATGTCGGTGCCCGGGTACTTGTACTTAGTATCGGCTAATGACTTATAGGTTGGCCAACTGTTGTATTCGATGGCCGGCCCGTATGCCAAAATTGGTTTCATGGTCGAAGCGTTTGAACGGTCGGTTTGAACGGCCCGGTTCAGTCCGTAGGTGACGTTGGTGTGTTTACGCCCACCAATCATTGCGGAAACTTTCCCGGTGTACGAATCGACGACGGAAACCCCGAGTTGGAAACGGTTATTCGGGTAGTTGACGTAAGTGGAGGTGTTCGCAATATCATATAAGCGCTGTTGGGCGTTCATATTGAGGTTGGTGTACACCTTCAAGTTATCGGTCGTTGAGTAGCCCTTCTTAACGATCTCTTTACGAACCTCGGTGATATAAGAATCGGCAACCTTACTCTTATACTGTTGCGAGGCGAGGTTCTTTTGACCCGCGGAAGAGAGGCCGGACTTGATGCTGACGTTTTGGGCGGCGGTTTCCTGCTGCTTCGTAATCGCCTTATTATCGTACATGGCTTGTAAAACGAGGTCGCGCCGGTTCTTCGCGTAAGCCGGGTAGGACGTTGGGTCGTAGTAGGTCGGCGACTGTGGCATGCCGGCTAATAACGCTAACTGGCTGAGGCTTAAGTCTTTAAGCGGCTTATTGTAGTAGTACCACGCCGCGGTGCCCATCCCGTAAACACCGTTACCCATGTAAACTTTGTTGATGTAAAATTCCAAAATTTGGGATTTACTGAAATGCTTTTCCACGTTGAGGGCTAACCAAGCCTCCTGGGCCTTGACTTTTAAGTTCCGGTCGGAAGTTTTGGTGGAGAAGACCGAGAGTTTGACGAGTTGCATCGTCAGGGTACTCCCACCTTGCATTCCCAGTGAACTGCCCTTTAAGTTTCCGAGGGCCGCGCCGAGGATCCGGGTGTAATCGACCCCCTTATGCTTATAAAAGCGCCGGTCTTCAATGGAAACGACCGCGTTTTTGAGCGTGTCGGGAATCTGACTGGATTTGACGTACTTACGGCTGTTGGTCCCGAGGTCGGCGACTAACTTATTATTTGAATCATAGATCTTAGTGGAAGCTTCGCTCTTCATTGCGGCTTCCGAGATCTTCGGTGAGGTCTGGGCGTAGTAGAAAAACAACCCGGTCCCCGCTAAGACGCCAATCACAAACAGCGCTAATAACGTCAAAATAATTCGCCGAAACCAGTGCTTTTTCGGCGGCTGCGGTTGGTTCTTATTACGAGCCACCCGTGAGTTTTGTTCATTGTTACCTGCCATGATGTTCTCCTTTAATTACTTGATGGTTTCTCATCAATGATGTTATCAATCGCATTCAAGTAAGGAATGAGGGGATTGATATGGTACTGCAACTCCGCGGCCCGCTGTTCAATGTCCGTGAGTGGAATTGACTTGCGACCACCGTCTTGTTGGTGATCCCAGTAGCTAAACAGGTCGGTAGCTTTTAATAAAAATAAACGCCCCAAACTAGCAAACCGGATGATCACAAAACAAATCCCGCCCTGGTGCAAACACTGGCGCATGTGTTTAATTTGGTGATCATGAAAATTTTTGAGCGGAAAGGCCGTTTTGCTTTTCGTCTCCTTAGCTTCAAAGTCTAAGTACTTGCCGCGGTAAACCCCGTTGTAGTCGGTCGTCGAGGCGTGTTGAAAGTAAGCTTCCTTAATGACGGCGGCGCTACGACTAGGGTAATCAACCTTCACAATTTGAATGGGCGTTGGCTTTTTATGGATAACTGCGATATCATTTTCGAGATAATAGGTATTGCTATCATTGATCTCTTCTTCCAAACTCATTCCCCGGTCGCCAAAATTAACGTTGGCAAACTTGGAAGGTTTTGACTTTGAGTGGCTAGGTTGGCGATAGACTTTACCGTTTGGATAGCGAATCGTCACATTAATCAACCTCCTAATAATGTTACATTTTACCATTATTAGAAGTAATGTGAAATATCTGTGATGTTTTGTCCGTACTTCTTGATAGAAAGGGGACTTTTTTTGTGAGTCGCTTGTGGCTGAGTGGTTACCGCAGTTACGAATTGAACGTGTTTGGGGAGCAGGATGATAAACTTAAAGTGATTAAATATGCACTGACGAATTACCTGACGACCCAGATCGAAGACGGGGTGGATTGGCTGATCACGGGCGGTCAACTCGGCATTGAACAGTGGGCGGCCGAAGTTGGCTTGGAATTAAAAAAGACTTATCCTGAATTAAAAGTCGCAATGATGTTACCGTACGGAGAATTTGGCGGACGCTGGAACGAGAATAATCAGGCTAAGTTACAAACACTGTTGGCTCGGGTCGATTTTCACGCGCCGGTTAGTAAGCAAGCTTATGAGAATCCGCAACAATTAAAAAATTACCAAGATTTCATGGTGACCCACACCGACGCGGCCACCTTGGTGTATGATCCTGATAACCCTGGTAAACCTTCGTACGACTACGATTTGATTCGGTCTTACGCGGAGGGGCATCCGTACCCGCTGACCTTGATCGACTTCGATTGGTTACAGGAAAGTGCCAACGAATATGCAGAAAAACAGAATAATGGTTTTAATTTTGAATAAAGTCTGCTACAATGTTTTAAGTAATGCGGATGCTTACTAGGCATTGCGCGAATAACAATGAGGTGTTTTTAAATATGGCTAAACGTAATTTTACTCCCAAAGACATCCTTCAAAAAGAATTCAAGCCCAAGATGCGGGGTTATGACCCGGCTGACGTGGACGGCTTCTTGGATAATGTCATTAAGGACTATGAGTCATTTACTAAAGATAACCAACAACTTTCAGATGAAAACGAACGGTTACGTGCCAAGGTTGACGAGTTGACCAAACAGGTCGCCGTGGGTGTTTCCACGCCATCTTCACAACCGGCAAGTACGGTGACGAATATGGATATTCTGAAACGTTTGTCTAATTTGGAACGCCACGTTTTCGGGGCACAATTAGATAATAATCAAAATGAATCACACCGTCTTTAAACGTGATTCAATGTAAATTCTGGGTAATCGCGGTCGGCTTATGTCGGCTGAGGAAGGTCCATGCTCGCACAAGCTGCGATGCTTGTAGTGTTCGTGCTCGGTGAAAAAATAAGCCGGGGTACCGATTTTATCGGTAACGGCGGGAAAACCAGCTAAGGCGCAAGCTATGCTCTAGTATCCCTGAAAAGTGCCACAGTGACGATACTTGGTTGGAAATGACCAAGGTGGAACGAGGTAAACCCCGCGAGCGGGCAACCCAAACTACGGTAGGGGCGCTTCACATAGGTAACTGAACTAAATGTGGGGGGAGATTCTAGTGATCTCGAGATAGATGATTACCGCCGTATCAACAGACGCCTGTTCTTTGGTATGGTACAAAACATGGCCTACAGGAATTTACATTTAGACAGGAAACTAGGGCAAAAGTTCGCTTTTGTCCTAGTTTTTTTATGCGGAAAGTTACCGAACAAGTAAATATGGTAAACTAGACGGTGAAATCAATTTTAAACGAATCTTTAACCAAGCACACCCTTTTAGGAGGATACAAATGGAAGAATTTAGATTAATTGCGACCGCGGCTAGCGGCATTGAAGCCCTGGTGGGTCGCGAATTACGGGACCTCGGCTACCACACCCAGGTTGAAAACAGTCGGGTCCGGTTTAACGGGACGATCAAGGATATTTTACGGACTAACTTATGGTTACGGACGGCCGACCGGATTAAGATCATCGTCGGTGAATTTGACGCCTACACCTTTGATGAATTGTTTGAAAAAACGTTGGCGTTACCGTGGGACCAATTATTACCAATGGACGCGGAGTTCCCGGTTGAAGGGAAGTCCCGTAATTCCAAGTTGCACAGCGTCCCCGACGTGCAGTCGATCGTAAAAAAGGCCATCGTTAACCAATTAGCCGACACTTACCACCGCAACGGGCACTTACCCGAAACCGGGGCGCTGTTCCCGCTAGAAGTGGCTATCAACAAGGACCACGTGTTACTGACCCTGGATACGACCGGCTCCAGTTTGTTCAAACGGGGCTACCGGGTCGAAAAGGGGGGCGCGCCGTTAAAGGAAAACATGGCGGCGGCCTTAGTCATGTTAGCGAAGTGGTACCCGGACAACCCGTTCGTTGACCCGGTTTGTGGGTCGGGGACCATCCCCATTGAAGCGGCCCTGCTTGCGCGCAACATTGCTCCTGGTTTTAACCGGAGCTTTGCTTGTGAAAAGTGGGACTGGGTGCCGAAGGGGCTTAGTCAGGAACTGCGCGACGAGGCGGACAGTCAGGCCGATTACGATACCGAACTGGACATCAGCGGTTATGATATTGACGGCAGCATGATCGACATTGCTAAGTTAAACGCCCGTGAAGCCGGATTATTGCACGACATTCACTTCAAACAATTAGCCGTAAAAGATTTTACGACCGATAAGATCAACGGGGTCATCATCGCCAACCCGCCATACGGGGAACGGTTGAGCGACCGGGACAGTGTTCGGATCTTGTACCGGCAAATGGGGCAGGTCTACGCCAAGTTACCAAGTTGGAGTAAGTACATTTTGACCAGTGACTTGGAATTTGAAGACTACTTTGGTCAAAAGGCCACGAAGCGCCGGAAGCTCTATAACGGGGCGTTACGGACTGATTACTTCCAGTATTGGGGCAAACGCATCCGGCCCGCTCGTCAAAATTAACGTTGACAATAACATTGCACCGTAATTAAAGGGTGAACCGTTGTAAGCTGTGCTAGCTTGCGAGGGTTCACCCTTTTTGACGCTTATTTTGATTGAAGTAACCGGCGTTTAAGGTGGTGTAAGCCGACCGCCCCGGCAAACGCGAGCACCCAGGTCAGCGCGTAACTGAGCAAAGTGACCGCGATTGGGGCGGCCGTTAGCCAGTGGCGGCTGAAACGCCAAACTAGTTGTAACCAGCAGACGTTCCCCAGGTAGGCCCGGTAGGCGTAGGTGGCTAACCAGTGGATCCAGTGTAAACTGCGGGCGTGACGGGTGATTTGGTGGGCCGCAAACCAACTGATCAGCCCAATGGTCGCGAGTGCGTAGAGGACCATGGACGGCTGGACGTAGGGCGCGTTACTGAAACGCACGGGGAGTCCCGCCGAAAATAATTGAATTGCGGTCCAACTAAACGCCACGCCCCAAGCGAGGAGCAGTCCCCACCGGTAACGGCGCAATAAATCCCGGTAAGTTGTGGGAAAAACGGCGGCGGCTGTGCCGAACCCGGCGTACAGCCCAAAGCTTAACCAGACCCGGTCTAGTAGGTACCATGAACGTTGTAACGGTCCGTGCCAAACGAAGCGGTCGTAAAAAATGACCCACGCCGCAAACAACGAGCTGAGGATCAGCAGGACCAGTTTGGGACGCCGTTTTAACCAGCGGGCCAGCCCCCAAAAAAGCGGCATCAGTAAAATAAATTGCAACATCATGGTGTTATACCACAGGTGGGGCGCGGCGTTACCGTTGATTGCCTGCCAACCAAACGTTAACCAACTATTAAACGGTCGCCCCTGTTGCTGCCCCGGCAATCCCAGCAGGTACACCAGTGTCCAAAAAATCGTGGGGACGAATAGGGCCGACCACTGTTGTTGCAGGTACGCCGGGTAAGCTTTGAGGGTGCTAGGAAAAGTGGTGCGGGTCGTCGTATATAAAATTCCAAAGATAAACGCGGGTGCCGTGAATTTTACGAAGTTATAAGTTAACCCAATCAGCCACTCAAACTTAGTGGGTAACGGTTGTTTTAAGGCGACGGCGAGGACCGATTGCATGATGACCGCGGTGCAAGCGGCCACTTTCAAATAGTCGCCGGTATCGGCGGATTGAATTGTTGTTGAATTTTGAGTCATCTTTCACGCGGGTTTCTTAATTAAGGTAGTAGTCAAAAAAATTGGCAATTTTATTCATTAACGGAATTTTGACCAAATGCTTGGCCTGATAGCCGGTGATAAACGCGACCTGACTAGCATAGGGGGCGGTGTGCACGCGGTCAAAGAAGTCCCGGGACTGCTCGTACGGGATCCGTTCGTCCGCGGTCCCGTGCCAGAACAACACGGGCCGGTTCGCGATTTTTTCGGGGTGCCGGTTTAAGTCGAAGTGGTCGATCCAACTGGTCAAAGCCGCCATGCTAGTTGGCAGGTAAACGTGGTGTTCGGCCGCGTAGTCGCGGACTAATTGGGCGTAGGCGTTTAAATTGGGGGTCCCCATGATGATGGTGGCTGCCGTGATCTCGGGATGCTGGGTCAAAAGCGCGCCGGTGGTCATCCCGCCCATGGAATAACCGCCGACCCCAATTTTTCCGTCTAAAATTAGCCCCCGGTCGCGGTAAGTCGAAACGAGCAGGTCGAATTCGGCCAGGTTTCCCTGGATGCTGTTCCAAAACGTAAACGAGGGTAAACTGCTGACGGGTTCTTGCCGGTCGCCGTGGTTCATGGCGTCGGGTAAAACGACCCGCAGCCGTTTATTGGCCAGTTTACGGGCCTGGGTCAGGACCAGGTCCTTTTGGGAACGCCAGCCGTGGTAAAAAATGACGAGGGGGAGCGGTCGGTCGATTAAACTTGCGTCCACGACTTCGATCGTCGGGACGTCCTGGATCAATTGTTGTTTTACACTTAACATTTGGTTAAACTCACTTTATTAAATTTATTATTTACTGATTACTGTGACAGACTTGGTGCTAAAAAACAAACCGGGTGTTTATGAAAAGCGTCTGGGAAGTCCTTCAGAATCAGGACGATTATTAGCGGGGTAATAACGAGCGTTAAAGTAAAGGAGTAATTGAATTATTAATTTTTAATGATAAAATGAGAATTAATTCATTTAAAGGAGGGAGTGAAAGCCGTGTTGAAACCGCCAGCACTACAACCCGGTGATCGGATGGCCGTTGTTTCACTATCCGCGGGAACTTTGGGTGAAGAAACGGCCGACTTAGCCTTACCCATTTTATATAACGTTAACTTTGGGTACGCGTTCTCCCGGACAGCCTTACCGTATGGGGCCCGTGCGACCGTTGATTTGAATGCCGGTGGGCTAACGATTGACGAACCGTGGTTTGCGAGTACCCAGAAAGGTGGAAATTAAATGTTAACGGTACGTAAATTTCAAGACCAAGATGCTAACGCAGTAACCCACCTGGTCGCTAAAACGTTGCGGAGCAGCAACGCAGCCGACTACTCCGCAGCGTACTTAAATAAGCTTGTTCAGCGAATGACCCCCGCCTGGTTTTGCGAACGGGCGGCCGCGACCCATTTTTACGTCATATGCGCGGGTCCAACGATTATTGCGACCGGCGCCATCGGACCTTACTGGGGACGTCAAGATGAGAGCAGCCTGTTCACGATTTTTGTGGACCCCCAGTTTCAGGGGCGGGGATGCGGCCGGTTGATCATTAACACGTTAGAGGCGGACCCGTACTTTAAACGGGCCCACCGCATTGAGATCCCAGCGTCAATTACGGCGGTCAACTTTTACCGGCGAATGGGGTATCACGTGAAGGCCGGTGGACCGTTTCCCGATGAGGAAGGCCTGTACCGGCTGGAAAAATTTCGTAGTGGGGAGGGATAACGATGGAAGATTGGCATGACCAACGCATTGAAGCGGCCATTGAAGGTAACGTGACGGCTCAGACGACGTTTACGTACGGGCTTAACCGGTTTGTGCCGGGGATGAACGTTTTAACGCCCCAGCAAAACGTGGCCCGGGTACGGTCACTGAACGGGACGCCAACGCATTCTGCGGCCCATTAATGACTACTGATTGATAATTTACATAATCGTTTTAATTGATTGTAACAAACGCCAAATGCGCGGCCCGACTTACTAGGGCCGCGTTTTTTTAACGCTTTAACCAGACCAATGTAAAGAAATTGTAAAGCGAATGACATCAGTTTGAGAACCTTTCCGGCCATTTTATCGTTAATATTAATGGTAGATATTATTTTACATATAAAATGTTTTATGGGAAGGCGAATGATGGTGAAATTGCATAAAAAGTGGCGGTTAGTCCTAATGGTCGTTGGAAGTTTCGTAGGATTAGTGACGGCGACGCACGCACAGGCGGCGGTACCGGATATTTCGGAATGGCAGGGGGCGTTAACGAGTACCCAGGTTCAAAGTTTGAAGAGTCAAACGGATTTTGTGATCAACCGGGTTCAATACGGCAGTGGATACGAGGATATTCACCACGTTAGTAACGAAAACTTATACGTGAAGTACGGGGTGCCGTTTGGCTCGTACGATTTTGCAACCTTTACGTCCACGAGTGGTGCCGTTCAGGAAGCCAAGGATTTCTATAACCGGGCCAATAAAAATACCAAGTTTTACGTTTTAGACTTTGAAACCACCGGGATGAGTAGTTCGGCGGCCAACGCGGCGGTCAAGGCTTGGTACACGGAGATGCGGAAGTTAACGAGTAAGCACCTGATTTTTTATTCGTACCAGTCGTTTGCGACGACTTACGCCAACACGGCGCGGCAAAGTTTTGACGCCCAGTGGATCGCGAACTACTCGTCAAAACCGACCATTTCGTTTTCACTCTGGCAGTACTCCAGCAACTACTACTTGTCCGCGCTAAACCAGTACGTGGATAATAACTTGTTTGACAGTGCCTCGGTCACCACGTACCACCCGCTCAGTTGGTGGCTGAACCAAACGACTAGTTATGCTTATAGCAAGTATAAAAAGAATCAGCACGTTTACCTACACAAGGCGGCGACGACTTACTATTCGGGTGCTAGCATTCCAAGTAGTGCGAAACAAAAGTATTACAAGATTAGCGCCGTTAAGTCGGTCACAACCGGTTCATCCAAGCAGCTCGTGTACCTCAAAGGGTTAAACCAGTGGGTACGTTCACAGGATGTGACGGGCTACTGGGTCGGTCAACACGGTAGTTACACTTTACGCGGTAAGGCTAAACTTTACAGTGACATCAACTTAAAGAACCCGACCGGCACCATTTTGCCTAAGGGCGGGACTTACAAAGGCAAGCTGGTTAAACACGGCAACTACTACCGGATCAAGTTTGCCGGCGGTTACGTGACGGGGAAGGTTTCTAAGACCGACCACGCCTACTACGAATCGGTACCAAGCAGTAAAAAAGTCGTGGCTAAGAAGAACGTTTACACTTACAAAAACGGTTCCTTCAAAAAGGCCGACCGGGTTGTGATGCATAAAAAGGGCAAGGCCATTAAAACGGTCGCCGTCTACAAGCGTTCGACCGGATCCCGTTACTACATGACGAATAAGGGGAACTTCTTTACGGCGAATAAGAATTACGTCAAAACTAAATAAGTTTTTGAAATGGTTGCCAGTTAATGGGAACCATTTTTTTATAATTAGCGGATGCTGCACTAGTCCCACTGAGCTTTGTCTTTTGCAGTGGTTAGCGGTATGCTAAATAACAAAACGATGAGAAAGTGGTGGATTTATGATTATTGGCTGTTTTTCCAGTTCGACGCCAATTACGGCGTTGTCGCCGCACCGGTTTGCCCGGGCGCGGGCCTTTCTAGCGGCTCATCACGTCCAACTAGTTTGTGGGGCCTTAACGGGACGGCGGGATGGTTACCGCGCGGGGACTATTCAAGCACGGGCCGCCGAAATTAACGCGCTGATCCATGACGACCGGCTGGACGTCTTAATGGCAACCATTGGTGGCAATAATACGAACGCCGTTTTACCGTATTTAGATTACGAGTACCTGAACCGCCACCCCAAAACGGTGGTGGGTTATTCGGATGTGACCGCGTTATTGTTGGCAGTTCAAACGCAGGCCCCGGCTTGCCGGGTGATTTACGGCCCGGCCTTAGTGGCTTCACTGGGGGAGTGGTCGCCGCTGGTGGAACCGACCTGGGAAAACTTTCTCACGATTGTCAGCGCGGCGTCGCACGCAACCGTGACCGTGTCGGCACCGGAAAAATGGACGGATGAAGCGTGCAACTGGGAGCAGTTTGAGCATCCTAAAAAATTACGGCCCAACGCTTGGCACTACACCCAGCAACCCGTTTTGAGTGGTCGTTTAATGGGTGGGAATCTCAATACGATGTACGGGTTGTTCAAATCGCAATACTACCCTGAGCTGCAAGCCGGTGACCTGTTATTTATCGAGGACGCCGAAAAGGACGCCGCAACCTTGGAGAAAAACTTTGTGATGTTACAACTGGCGGGCGTTTTTCAGCGAGTTGCCGGTGTGATTTTGGGCAAACACGCGCTGTTTGACGATGCCGGGACTCACCGGCGGCCCGTTGATATTTTATTAGAAGTGTTGAACGGGCAACCGTTACCAATTATTTACGACTATGATAGTTGTCACACGGTGCCAATGATCAGCACACCGCTGGGAAGCCACGTTCAAATTGACGCTGAACAGCGGACCATCACGTTTCAAGATTTTTAAGGCGGATCGGTGGTGAGTCCGAAGTACGGTGGGCTTTAAGTTTTGCAACGACTTAGAATTAATCGCGTGGTAATCACTTAAACACGTCACCGCTGAAGCAAAATAAATGTTTACTCGCCAGGAACCGTTCAATATGAATAAATTAATATGTAAATATTCCCTTGTGACTAGTTCGACCGGGTGTTACTTTAAAAAGCAAATTACAAAAACAAAGGGCATTTAAGTCCACCCGAGGGAAGATAAATGATGAAAGTGGTCCTAATTAAGGGTTAACCATGGTTGGCTGCGTTGGGGTTCTACTGGTGGGATGGTATAACGTCATACTCCGGGCAAGGTTACGTGAACCGGCTCGGCCGGTTCAACAGTCCGCGGTTAAGCGGCGGGGGCGACGACACCCATCAATGCGGCACGCCTATCCCGAAATCCCCCGGCACCCGTACCTCCAAGTTAAGGTTGCGTTGGCCCGGCAGCGGGTTTATTTGGTGGATGGTGACCAAACGCTTTAGACGATGTTAGCTTCAACCGGCCGCTCCGGGGCGGACACACCGACCGGGCTGTTCGTCATTCTGCCGGAGTGGGGGTTACATTTTTATAATCCGGTTTCTAAGGAAGGAGCCAACTACTGGGTTTCGTTTAAAAATTACGGTGAATTTTTATTTCATTCGGTTCCAATGGACGTTAACGGTCACTACGTCGTTAACGAAGCCGAACAGTTGGGCCAGATTCCAAACTCCCATGGATGTATTCGGTTAACGGTGGCGGATGCCAAGTGGTTCTATGAAAACGTGCGTCCTAATACCCCGGTTGAAGTGGCTTAGGCTTGGTGAGTACATATCAAAAAATAGACGATTTCCCGAATGATTTTCTGGGGAACCGTCTATTTTTTAATAGCTTTTGTTAACCGAAGTAGTAGTACGCCCCCACGATGGCTAACCAGATCGTTAACCACACGATGCCGGCACAGAGGTGGAAGTAGTACAGGTGGTAATGAAACTTGGCAAAACGGTCACTACCACTGACTTTAAAGGGTAATTGGTCAGTTTTTAATAGGCGTAAGTAATCGTACAGCTTCGTCGGCCACAGCGCGCCGATGGTCTCTAAAATCACGAGGGTGATCAGCGCGTAAATGGCGGCCGGGAAGACGGCGGAAGTGTCCACCGCAAAACTGGGTGCAATGATGTTAGCGTAAAGGGTCCAAAAAGCAATGATGGCAAATATGAACGCAATCAAGCGGGCCACGGCCACCGTCACGACCCGTTTTTTGAGGTCGGGCTGTTGCTTGAGTAACGCCCGGTTGGCTTGGTAGTGCAGGGTTCCAAATTTAACGCTTTGACCGGACTTTAATTCTAAATAACGGGACTGATAAAGGTACGGTAACTGGATCAGCAGCGTTAGCAGGGCCACGACCGGGATGGCAATGATGGCACAGATAATTAGATATTCAACCACTAAAACGGGCGCGGTGCTGGTTGCTAAGGCCCGACTGATCCAGGCGACCAGGATAAACAGGTCAAAGGCGAGCACGCTCCAGACGGCTTGCCGCCGGTAACGTTTAAAAGTGGCCACGGGAGCCGGTTTAAAGCCCAGCTGGTCGGCTTTAGCGCGGACCCAGTAATCGTAACTTTGGGTGGGCCACGTTAACGGTACGACGAATAGTAAGACCAATCCACAAAGTAACAAAATCACGCTCGTAATCGCCGTCCCGGTGGGAAAAATCAGCAATGATAACTTGGCTTCAAGGTCGTAGACACTGATCAAAATAAGCACCAGTCCCACGATCCAAGCGGCTTGCGTGACGCTAAACAGGGCCCGTAACCGGGGTGACTGCTGGGTCAGGTGTTTGCGAGCGCGGTGCTGCAGCTTCAGCTGGTCTTGCACGGGCAGCGCCTTAGTTGGCTGTAAGTACGGTTGCTTCAGGTTACGGTAAATAAGCCAAAGACCGACAGCTAGTAGCAGGGCTAAAAGAATGCAAATAGTAATTAACATAAACGGTAAGTCCTTTAAAAAAATATAGTCGTGCTTAAATTCAAGTTTAGAACTAAATTATGCATAAATTGTGACGATAATTGAAATTTTATCATTTTGCCACCTAATTCGAAACAATTGGTGAGCCGTTCACGTCCTAAAAATAATCACGCCTATTAGGAAATGATTGAGAGTTATGGGCCCCTAAACTCGGCTGTTATAACCAAGAAGGCTTCTAGTCACCGCATTAAGTTACTTTTTGTAATCTTTTTGTAACTGCTAATATTAGTTTATTTATGTTAAGTTATTAGTAAGAATTGTTCAACGGGCTAGTTTTTGACTGGTTATTACGGGAGTGTTTAAAAATTTACATAGTTAAACGGTTACGGTTGGCAGTTTCACTGCGTCAGCCGCTAGTTTTGCGGGGAAAGTTTTGAAGCTTACGGAACTAACGTGTTGGATTTTAATTTGGAATTATAAATTTTTTCTTTGAAAGGTGAATTGAATGTGGGACTAAAAAAAGGATGGGGATTAGCATTAACAACCGTGGGCTTTTGTTTAACGATGGGCGCGACGACGCAGGCTAAGGCGGCCGTACCCGATATTTCTGAGTGGCAGGGGAACTTGACGAGTACCCAGGTCCACAGCATGAAGTCGCAGGTTAAGTTTGTGATCAACCGGGTGCAATACGGTTACAATTATGAAGATATTCATCATAAAAATAACGAAAGTTTGTACGTGAAGTACGGGGTCCCGTTTGGCTCGTACGATTTCGCAACTTTTAAGAGCGTTGCCGGTGCCAAAGCGGAAGCTAAGCGTTTTTACCAGCGGGCGAATAAAAAGACCCGTTTTTACGTATTAGACTTTGAAACGACGTCGATGGGCAGTGCCGCGGCTAACGCGGCCGTTAAAGCCTGGTACCAAGAAATGCGGAAATTAACTAAGAAACACTTAATTTTCTATTCTTACCAATCATTTGCAACGACCTACGCGAACTCCGCACGGCAGGCGTTTGACGCCCAGTGGATCGCCAACTACTCGCACCGGCCAACGATCTCGTTTTCACTGTGGCAGTATTCGAGTAACTACTACCTCTCGTCGTTGAACCAACACGTGGATAACAGCCTGTACGATAAGGCCACGGTACCCAAGTACCATACGTTGAACTGGTGGTTAGGTAAGTCAACGAAGAAAAAGGCCACCACCACCAAAAAGGCGACGACGACTAAAAAAGCAACGACGACTAAGACGACCGCTACGGCCAAACCGGCCACAACGACGACCGCCGTTAAGACGCCAGCTAAAACAACGACGCAAACGACTACGAAGGCTCCCGCCAAAACCACGGCTAAAGTCAAATACGCCTATAGCAAGTATAAGGTTGGTCAACGCGCTTACCTCAAAAAGCGGGCGACCAACTACTACGGCGGTGAAGCGATTCCGGTTGATAAACGTCAGAAGCCGTACACTATTAAAGCAGTCAAGGCCGTGACGGCCGGAACTTCCAAACAGATCGTGTACCTGTCCGGCTTAAACAAGTGGGTCTTGACGCAGGACGTGACCGGTTTCTGGCGCAGTGGCAGCAAGGGCAAGTTTAAGGCCAAGACTAACTTAAATATTTACCGTAACGCCAAGTTGTCGAAGTCGCAAAAGACCGGTAAAAAAGTCTTAAAGGGCAAAACGGTCACCGGTCACGTGGTGCGTTCCGGTAATTACTACCGGATCAAACTGGATAAGGGCGGTTACGTGTCCGCCAAGGTTCGCTACGTCAGCTTTAAAGCCGTTAAATACGTCTTTAGTAGTTATAAAGCGGGCGAGTACGCCTACATTCCGGCGAAAGCCAAAACGTACTACGGCGGGGCGGTCATCCCGGCTAATGCTAAACGCAGGGCTTTCAAGATTACGAAGGTCAAGTCGAAGGTCACCAGCCGTTCCCGGAAACTGGTCTACGTCGGCCACTTAAAACAGTGGGTCCGCGCGCAGGACATGGTTGGCTTTTGGAAGAAGGGGACCAAGGGCACCTTTAAAGTCCGTTCCAAAGCAAACGTGTACACCACGGCCAGTTTGAAACGGAAAGTCCGCAAGCTCACCAAGAACCAGAAGGTCAAGGGTAAGGTGGTCAAGAAGGGCCGCCTATACCGGGTCAAGCTCAACGGCGGCGGCTACGTTACCGCTAAAGTGAGCGTTGTTAATAAAGTGAAATAGTAAGCAGTTCTAGTTTAAACGTCAGCTTCCCGTTGGGGAGGCTGGCGTTTTTTGGTGGCGGGTACTAGCGAGCGTTTTTAACAGTCGTGCGGGTCAACAAATTGGCGACGTTCCCCGCTAGGCAGCCCACCAGCGGGTTGGGTATGCTAAAATAAGGGTAGATTGGTTCTGGAGGCGTCGATATGCAAAAACAAGTAACGATCATTGGAAGTGGAATTGTAGGGGCCGTAACGGCTTACTACTTAAGTGCTGATCCGTCGTTGAGTGTGACCATTTATGATGAAGGCATTGGCCAGGCCACTAAGAACGCGGCCGGTATCATCTCGCCGTGGCTGTCAAAGCGGCGCAATAAGCGGTGGTACCAATTAGCCAAGGCCGGGGCGGCCCTGTACCCCAAAATTGTGGCGGATACCCAGATGGGCTATTCGGTTTACCAGCAGTCCGGAACGGTCGTCACCCGTGAAGACCCGGCCGCTTTAGAGGCCCTGTACCAGCTGGCCGT
Source organism: Lactiplantibacillus garii (assembly GCF_003885105.1). Taxonomy (GTDB): domain Bacteria; phylum Bacillota; class Bacilli; order Lactobacillales; family Lactobacillaceae; genus Lactiplantibacillus; species Lactiplantibacillus garii. The sequence continues at coordinate 43,872 of NZ_QWZQ01000013.1, read as the reverse complement.
GGAACGCAAAAAAACGGCCCCGCAAATGGGAACCGTTGAAAAGTTGACGGCGGCACAGGTCCAGGCTAAGATTCCCCTGTTAACGGCGCCCCAACCGGGCGTTTTCGTCAGTGGGGGCGCCCGCGTCGACGGGGACAAGTTTGCCCATAACCTTTTAAAGTACGCGGAAAAACGCAACTTAGTTCGTCACAAGGGCAAGGTTCGCTTGGGTGATCAGGGTCAGTTACTGACCGTTAACGGGGAGCAGGCCTACGATACCCTGATTTTAGCGGTCGGGGCCTGGTTAAAACCGTTATTGTTACCAATGAAGATCGTGGCCGACGTGCGGCCGCAAAAGGGCCAGTTAATTGAATTGCAACTCCCCGAAACTTGGGGCGACGACGTACCGGTACTGATGCCCGAAGGTGAACGCGATTTTATTCCGTTTACCCGGAGTAAACTGGTGGTCGGGGCGACCCATGAAAATGACCAGGGGTACGATTTGCAAGTGTCATCGTTAGTGGAAGACGACCTGTTTGCCAGTGGTGTTAAGTTGGACGACCGGCTCAAAAAAGAACAGATCACCCAGGTCAAGGTCGGGACCCGCGCGTACACCAGTGACTTTGCGCCGTTCTTTGGCCCGTTACCCGACAACCCCCACATCTTAGTGGCGAGCGGCCTCGGGTCCTCCGGGTTAACCACCGGACCGATGATCGGTAAATTATTAGCCAACTACGTCTTGACCGGTCAACACGACTGGGCGCAGTATCAATTACCGGTCGACCACTACCTAACACCGGCCGATTAGTTTAAGTGCAGGCCCTGCTGCGCAAGCTGGTGGGCCCCGTGGTTGGCGCTTTCCGCGATCCACTGGGTCACGACCACTTGGCACTGGTCTTGCAAGTGTAACAGGGTGGCTAGTTCGACGGCGAAGTGTTTACTGTACGCTTTGTCGACACTCTCGGCGACGACCTGGCTGTCCGTGTAAAAAAAGACGACCTGGTCGGGACCGTAAGAATCTAATAAAATTTTGAATCCAGCAATCGCGGCTAAGAATTCCGCGGTATGGTTATCACTGGCCGGCAAAACCTGTTTATACTGGTGTTGCTGGCCTTGGTCAATTAAAAGAATGCCCGCGGCACTCCGGTTAGTTTGCGGCGTCGTGGCCGCGTCCGTGTATAATTGCAATGATGATCGCTCCATTTTGAAAGGAATTTATCAACGTGAATAATGTTAAGCATACCTTTAAGTATCAACCAAATCTAGCTTCGAGTCTAATTGTTTGGTCCTGGACCCTCCTGATTGCGATGGTGGGCTTAGTCTACTGGCTGGAAGTCATGAAATTTAAGTGGGCCTTCGTGATTATTGGGTTGATCTTTGTCATCGCCGTTGCGATTCAGGTCAGCCTGCGCCGGGTCTCGATTGACCGCAACCTGTTAATTTTTAGCAGCGTGTTCAACCGGTCGTGGTTGGTCATTCCCCGCGACCAACTGGAACTGATTGCGCCCGTTCGTGGCGGGATTAAAGTTCAAATCGATGGTAACGAGTACCATTTTTTAATGCGTAAAAAGGCCCGGACCAGCCTAATTGAGTTGGCGCAAAGCACTCGATAACCGAACTAACTAAGCAACTTTTATATTTATTGTTCCTATTTTACGATTATTCGGTATAATGAGACTAAGTTAATGATTAAAAAGGGGTGGAATTAATGAAAGACATTGAAATCGCACAACAAGTCACACCGGAACCAATCACTACGATTGCGGCCAAGGCCGGTTTAACGGCTGACCAGATCGACCAATACGGAAGCGCTAAGGCTAAGCTGAAGCTGCCACTCCCCGTTAAGGACACGAAGCGCAAGCTGATCTTAGTGACGTCGATCAACCCAACGCCGGCCGGTGAAGGCAAGTCGACCGTTACCATTGGTTTAGGGGACGCCTTAACTAAAATTGGGAAGTCAACGATGATTGCCTTGCGGGAACCGTCACTCGGACCCGTCATGGGCATGAAGGGTGGCGCGACCGGTGGCGGTTACTCCCAGGTGATCCCGATGGAGGACATCAACCTGCACTTTACCGGTGACATGCACGCTTTGACCGCGGCCAATAACACCTTGGCGGCCCTGATCGATAACCATATTCAACAGGGTAACCAGCTCGGCATTGACCAGCGCCGAATTCAGTGGAAACGCGCGCTCGACATTAACGACCGGGCCCTGCGGCGCATTGTGATCGGTTTGGGCGGTCCAACGTCCGGTGTTCCCCGTGAAGACGGCTTTGACATCACGGTGGCAAGTGAATTAATGGCGATTTTGTGTTTATCCGAAAATATCGCCGACTTAAAGCGGCGCATCAACCGGATCGTGGTGGGGTATACGCACGACCGGCAACCGGTGACCGTGGCGGACCTCCAAGTTGGCGGCGCGATTGCGCTGCTGTTAAAGGACGCGTTACGCCCGAACTTGGTTCAAACGTTAGCCCACACGCCGGCACTAGTTCACGGGGGCCCGTTTGCCAACATTGCCCACGGTTGTAACAGTGTCCTGGCAACCCAGGCCGGGTTAAACTTGGCGGATTACACCGTAACGGAAGCCGGCTTCGGAGCCGACCTCGGTGGTCAAAAGTTCATGGACATTAACGTCCCCGCCGTGGGTCAAGCTCCGAACGCGGTCGTGATCGTGGCGACGATTCGGGCCCTTAAGATGCATGGTGGGGTGGCGTTAAAGGACCTCGGTGCAGAAAACGTGGCGGCGTTAAAAGCCGGGGCCGCTAACTTAGGGCACCACGTCCGTGCCATGCAGCGTTACGGCGTGCCGGTCGTCGTGGCGATCAACCAGTTTACCGCCGATACGGCCAACGAGATCCAAGCCGTTAAGGATTACTGTGCCGACCTGGGTGTCCAGGCGATCTTAGCGGACGTTTGGGGTCAGGGCGGTGCCGGCGCGACCGACCTCGCAAACGCGGTCGTTTCGCTGTGTGATCAGCCGAGTGACTTTAAGTCGATCTATAACGCGGACGACGACTTGGCAACGAAGATCAACGCCATCGTCACCAAGACGTATGGCGGGGCTAACGTCGAATATTCCGGTAAGGCCAAACGGCAGCTAAAGACCTTTGCTAAGCGCGGCTGGGACCGCCTGCCCGTCTGCATGGCCAAGACCCAGTACTCTTTGAGTGATAACCCGAAGTTATTAGGAGCGCCCAAGGACTTTACGATCAACGTGCGTGAGTTCGTGCCGAAGCTGGGTGCGGGGTTCGTGGTGGCGTTAACCGGAAACGTTTTAACCATGCCCGGCTTGCCTAAGCATCCGGCTGCACTGGATATGGACATTTCAGACGACGGGAAGATCTCCGGACTCTTTTAAAATTTAAAACAAACGATATTAAAGTGAGCAAGTGACGCGGGGTGACCGGGTGATTTGCTCATTTTGTTTGCCCTCAAATGGGGATTGACGGCGGCAACTTGGTTAATTGAATGAACGTCAATTGGACGAAGGACCACGCCGCCACTGGCAAAACGAAGCTGGTGGCCGTGTTCGATGCGCCTTAACGGGGGATTCCACTAAGAAAACCGGCTTTTCGTGGGTGTTAGGCGCGCATAGCGGCATTCTTTTGGTATAATAAAACACAAGCTTAGCTGAATGTGAGGGTCAATTTATGTGGATTTATTGGGTATTAATGTTTGTACTGGTCATCGTAGACCAGGTCATCAAGTCCGCCATTGTGGGGCACATCGCGTTAGGCGCGAGTGTGACGGTGGTACCGGGCTTGTTATCGTTGACGAACTTACATAATAGCGGTGCTGCTTGGAGCATTTTGCAAGGTAAGATGAGTTTCTTTTACCTGATTTCGGTCGTCGCACTGGGCGTCATGGTGTACTTATTATGGCGGCTGCGGCAACACCGCTTATATGAATTTGGAATCGTCCTGATGATCGCCGGGACCCTGGGCAACTTTATTGACCGGGTCCGGATCGGGTACGTTGTGGACATGTTCCAACTGGATTTTATTAATTTTCCAATCTTTAACTTTGCCGACACGTGTTTGACGGTCGGGGTGATCTTAATTTTGATTGGTGTTTTACGGGATGATAGTTTTGACAAATAGGGCAAAAAGCGCCGCCGATTTAGCGACCGCGGCACAGCAGTTTACCATTAGTGACCAAACGGGCCGGTTAGATAAAGTCCTGGCCGGATTACAGTCGCTGTGGACGCGGTCGCAAATTGATAAACTCATTAAAACGGACCAAGTGACGGTCAACGGCCAATTACAGGCCAGCAAGTATAAGGTTAAAAATGGTGACGTTATCGTGGTGGCGGCGCAGGAAGTCCAGTCCACCGAAATTAAACCGGAAAATATCCCGCTTGACGTGGTGTACGAAGACGACGACGTGCTCGTGGTCAATAAGCCGCAGGGGATGGTCGTCCACCCGGCACCGGGGCATCCCGACCACACCCTGGTCAACGCCCTGCTGTACCACAGTCCGTTGTCGACCATTAACGGCGAGTTTCGGCCGGGCATCGTGCACCGCATTGATAAGGACACGTCCGGCTTACTGATGGTGGCTAAAAATGATCACGCCCACCGCTCGCTGGCAGCGCAGTTGAAGGCTAAGACTAACTTGCGGGAGTACGTGGCGTTAGTTCACGGCGTTATTAAAGAGGACACCGGGACCGTAAACGCACCGCTGGGCCGCTCACCCAAGGATCGTAAAAAGCAGGCAATCGTCGCGAACGGTCGGCCAGCGGTGACCCACTTTAAAGTGTTAAAACGTTACCAGCACTACACGCTGATCAGTTGTCGGTTGGAAACCGGCCGGACTCACCAGATTCGGGTCCACTTACAGTCGATCGGGCACCCGCTGGTCGGTGACCCGCTGTACGGCCCTAAAAAGACCATTAAGGGCCACGGTCAGTTCCTCCACGCGCGTTTACTCGGGTTTAAACACCCGGTCACGGGTGAACAGCTGACCTTTGAAGCACCGCTGCCGCCGATTTTTCAGGCGACCCTTGCGCGGCTTGACAAAACCGACTTGAATCATTAATCTAACAGTAATGAGAGTCCTTTAATCCGGCCCTGCGAGACTGAAAGGCAAACTGTTAACAATAACTTTTCGTCGACGGTCGGGACATTGTGCCCGGCCGTCTTTCTTTGTAACGTTGGTGACTCGAATGTCGATAATAACTATTTGGGAGGCAATTATGCAAAAAGAAGTTGTTGATTCCATGGCGATGAAACGTGCGCTCACACGGATTACGTATGAAATCATTGAGCAAAATAAGGGGATTCGCGACGTCGTCTTGGTCGGCATCAAGACCCGGGGCGTATACTTAGCCCAACGGATCGCTGCGCGGTTGCAGCAGTTGGAAGACGCGGCCATTCCGGTGGGTGAATTAGACATTACCGCTTTTCGGGATGACCACCCGCAAGACGTGGCGAGTGCGCCGAGTGATTATCAGCTCACGTTTAGCGTCGCGGATAAACGGGTGATCTTAGTAGACGACGTCCTGTTTACCGGGCGGACGATCCGCGCCGCGTTGGACGCGTTGATGGGCGGCGGCCGGCCGCAAAGTATCGCGCTGGCCGTGCTGGTCGACCGCGGTCACCGGGAGTTGCCGATTCGAGCGGACTTCATTGGGAAAAACATTCCGACTGCCCGCCAGGAACGGATCAAGGTATCGGTGACCGAAGTGGACGGGCACGACGGTGTCGAGATCATTAACTAATTTTTGAAGACAAACAGATGAGAAGGGATCGCAATGGCAGACCGCTATTTGATTCTTGAAGACGGCAGTGCCTACCTCGGTGAAGGCTTTGGCTCACCAGCGGTTTCAACTGGTGAAATCGTGTTTAATACGAGTATGACGGGCTATCAAGAAATTATTACGAACCAAATTTATCATAATCAGATTATCGCTTTCACCCAACCAACGATTGGGAGTTACGGCATCAATCACGACAGCTATGAATCGATTTTACCAACGGTCAAGGGGGTCGTGGTGCGCGACGTGGCCAGCATTTCAACCAACCGGCAGCGGCGCTGGTCATTGGACCAGTACTTAAAGCAACAAAATATTCCGGGAATCAGCCACATTGATACCCGCCACCTGGCCAAACAGTTGCGGGCGAGCGGCCCGATGAAGGCCAGCATCGTTGACGTGGCCGATGCGCACGCGTTTGACCAACTCGGCGCGACCGTGCTGACTAACCAACAGGTGGCAGCGGTGGCGACGCCCAAACCGTTTCCTAACCCGGGCACCGGGCTAAACGTCGTGGTGGTCGACTTTGGGCTTAAGCACGGGATCTTACGCGAACTCAGTAAGCGCGCTTGCAACGTCACGGTGTTACCGTACACCGCCACGACGGAAGAAATTATTAACCTTGATCCGGACGGCGTCGTGCTGTCGACCGGTCCCGGGAAACCCCAGGATCTGCCGGACAGCGTGTTGACGATGATTCAAAACATTCAAAACCGGGTCCCGTTGTTTGCCATTGGTCTGGGTCACGAACTCTTTGCCATGGCGAACGGGGCGTCCATTATGAAACTGTCACCGGAACACCACGGGGCGAACCACCCGATCCGCGAAGTCATTACCAACCAAATCATTTACGCGTCACAGGGTCAGGGGTTCGCCGTCGATCCGGCGACGATTGACCGGAATAAGCTGATCACCACTTTCGTGGACTTGATCGACGGGACGATTCAAGGTTTACGGTTCCGGGACTTCCCGGCGTTTTCCGTACAGTTTTTCCCGGACGGCGCCCCGGGGCCGACCGAAGCCCGAGACGTTTTTGACGAGTTCGTCGAATCAATGCAACAAGCAAGGGGGCCAATCTGGTGAATAATCAAGCGTTACAAAAAGTCCTCATCATCGGTGCGGGCCATAACGACATCGGCCGGGAAGGACAACACGACGCGGCCGTGACCCAGATTGGGGCGGCCATCCGCAAACTCGGCATTGCCGTGGTGTTGGTGGACAATAACGCCTATTCTGTCGCGGCGGAGAATAACTTTGCCGATAAGGTTTACATTGAACCGTTAACGGTCGCGGCGTTGTCTAAAATTATCGAAACTGAACAACCGGATGGGCTGATTCCTTCGCTGGGCGGTATCCAGGGCGTTAATTTAATCCAGGGGCTGATCCGCAATAACGTGTTAAAAAACAACCAGGTGCGGTTGTTGCAGTGGGACCAGGAAACCATTGACATGATCGTTAACCCGGCGTTGATGAGCAACCGCTTAAAGGCACTCGGCGAACCGGTGATTGCTTCGCAGGTCGTTGCCAGTGAACCGGAAGCCTTCGCGGTCGTCCGCAAAGTCGGTTTTCCGGTGATCGTTAAGTCGGTCGCCCCCCGCATTGAGGCCAGTCGGCAGCTCTGTGAGGACGAAGACGACCTTGAACGGGCCCTGACGATGGGCTTTAAGGTTTCGGCCACAAAGCAGTGCATCGTTGAACAAAGCATCGTCGGTTATAAAGAACTGGAATTTGTCGGTGTGCGGGATCAAAAAGACACCGCGTTACTGATCAGCGGGATGGAAAACTTTGACCCGGTTGGGATTCACTCGGCCGATTCGATTATCTTTGCCCCGACCCAGACGATCACCGATCAGGAGTACCAACAATTCCGCACGGCCACGTTAAAAATCATGCGCAATTTACGGATCGTGGGGAGTTGTCACGTGCAGTTCGCGCTGGACCCGACGACCCAAAACTATTACGTGATCAAGGTGACGCCGTATTTTGATCGAACGATGGCGTTGGCGGCCCGGGCGACCGGCTACCCGTTAGCGCGGGTGGTTGCTAACCTGCTGGTGGGCATCAGCTTAGCGGAAGTCAAGTTGCCCAGCAATTACCGCAAACAAACGGCGTTGATCGAACCAGTTTTAGACCACATCGTTTGCCGCATCCCGGTTTGGCCGTTTAACGTCTTGAAAAAGGTCAGCCACCAACTGGACACCGTCATGGAATCGACGGGATCGGTAATTGGAATCGGTCGTTCGACCGAAGAAGCCCTGTTAAAGGGGCTGCGGTCCACCGACGAATCCCGCTACCACGTGATCGCCAACCGACCGCAAAATTATTCGGAAGGCGAACTGATCCAGCGGTTGATCCACCCGCAAGCCGGGCGCATGTTAGTCCTGCTGGAAGCGTTAAACCGCGGGTATCAAATTGATGAATTAGCCGAACTAACGAAGATCGACGCGTTTTATTTTTACAAACTAAGTCACATCATCGAAATTGAAAAGGCGCTGCGCGAGCGGCCGTTTGACGTCCACGCGTTGGGCCGGGCCAAGTACTTTGGTTTTACCGACGAAGACGCCGCCGACGCTTGGCACAGTGACGTCACCAAGGTCCACCAGTTTGCCCTTGAAAACGAGATTCAGGCGACCTTTAAAGAAGTCGAACCGACCGCCGGGGAATTTACCGAACAGACCAATACTTACTACTCCACTTATGAGTTTGATAATGAGAGTCAGCAACAAACCGGTCGCCGGGTGGTGGTGATTGGGACCGGTGCGAACCGGATCGGGACCAACCACGGGAATGATTATTTAGTTTCGCAACTGCTGTTTTACCTCAAGAAGGCGGATTATGAACCGATTTTAATCAACGCTAACCCGAACAGCGTTGCGATGACGCCGCGGCTCGCGTCTAAACGCTACGTGGAACCCAAGCAGTATTCCGATATTTTAAACATCTTGGCCATTGAAAAGCCGCTACTGATTTTTACGACCTACCACGATTACCGGTTAGGTCAGCAACTCAGTCAGGACGGTTACCAGGTCATTCAGATCAATAACGACCTGCCGCGTGAGCAGATCAAAACCAACGATTCGCCAGCCGTTGAAGTGATTACCGACGGACAAGACGTCACTATTTTTGGTATCAGCGAGATCATTGCCGGTAACAACTTGCGGACCAACGTGCGCGGGTCGATCGAGGTTTTCCCGATTCGCGATAAAGTTGAAAATCAGGCCATTAAAGCGTTGAACCAAGAAATTAAGAAACGGGTACTCGCGTTTGGCGTGCCGGGACTTTACACGGTGCGTTTGACGATTGTGGACGGTCAGTTGCAGTTAGCGACGATCGAGCCGATGAGCATTGCGATGATGGCGTTAATTAGTAAGGCCAGCGGTTCCAGTGTGACCCGGCTATTGCTGCACATTAAGTTAGGCGAAGCGCTGCGCAAGGTCATGTACGATTATCCGGACGTTAACCGGTTGGAGACGGTCTACGTTCAAGCCAACACGTTCCCGTATAATCAACTCCAAATCTACGACGAAAACGAAGTCACCGGTGAACCGGGGCACGCGACCGGGACCGTGATTGCCCACGGAAAAACGTTAAGGGACGCGTTAACTGAACTGAACGCCGGTAACGAAGATACTGATTTTTAAACGTGACTGGTGTTAAAAATCGCCCTGGCTTGGGTTAGCAGGGCGGTTTTTAAGTTTGCTGATGATAGCGATTACAATTGTGTTATCATTGAAGGTAAGAATTTACTTAGAAAGTTGGGATTACTTTGGCAAAGACACTGTACCTCATGCGTCATGGTCAGACGCTGTTTAATAAACTCCACCGGATCCAGGGATGGAGCGACTCACCACTCACGGAACAGGGCATCGCGGGGGCCAAGCAGGTGGGGGCGTACTTTAAAAGCCACGATATTCACTTTGATCACGCGTACTGCTCTACTCAGGAACGGGCCAGCGACACCCTAGAACTCGTGACCGACCAGTCCTACGAACGGCTCAAAGGGATTAAGGAATGGGGCTTCGGCGTATTCGAAGGGGAAAGCGAAGTCTTGAACCCGCAACCGGATCCCGTCCGCCAAACCCACGGTGATTTCTTTTTACAGTACGGCGGCGAGAACGATTTTCAAGTTCAGGAACGGGTCGTTAAAACGCTGACCGCCGTCATGGAACGACCGGACCACCAGCAGGTCCTCGCCGTTAGTCACGGTGGCGCCAGTTTCATGTTCTTACGCCGGTGGTTATCGATCGACGAGATCAAGCGCCGGCAGATTCGGTTTGATAACTGTGCCGTGTTCAAGTTCAGTTACGATGCCGGGCAGTTCACGTTTGAATCCGTACATAATCTGGATGATCCGGATTAACTACGATAAATTAAAGTTATGTTAACTAAAAAAGCTTTCGTTACCACGTGTAAAAAATGGTAACGGGAGCCTTTTTAATGGTTATTAGCGCCAAAAGGTCGTGGTCTCCGCCTTCGTTGTTAAGTTGTACGTGATGGCCTGGTTAAGTAAGGGATAATTTACCGGCTGATCAAAGTTAACCTGCCACAGCATTTTGGTGACGTGGTCGCCCGCCGCGGTAATTTGGTCGGCAAACCGGTCCAGCGTAACTTTTTCAAGGGCGATATTGAAGTGGGCCTTAGCCAGACTAAAGCCGATGATGAACGTGCCGTGGGCGGTAAACATCGGCTGGTTCCAAGCCAGCCGCGGTTCAAGCTCGGGGAACGTTTGGGCGACCCAGTTGAGAACGGTGATTAGGCTGGCCCGGTGAGACTGGTCGGTAATTTTTTCGAGGTAGGGTTCGAATACGGTTAGACGGGAAGCTAATGACATGGGCAGCGGCACTCCTTTTAGTAAGTGATTAGTTAAGTTTTTTTAAGTTTAAAGATTGTTAAATCCGGATGCAAGCAAACACCCCTGACTAGTGCCCACACGGCTAGTCAGGGGTGTTGATGAAAATTTATTTTAATGGCTACGGCTTAAGCGCCACTGGCAGGTGGGGCGCTGATTAGTGGTGTAAATCATGGGTCGCAGGGCGTTCGTACCGCTTTTAACGGTAATTTTAGGGGCCGTTGGGGTGGGTTTAGTCAGGTAGTTGGTTAGCATGTTGATCAGGTCCTTTCATCATTGAATGACCCTAGTTTAGTAAAAAACGGTTTGCACAACTACCGCTTTTTACTAAGGACCCCATAAGTTTTTCTTAGAAAGGCACTTATATTTGAATTGAACAGCTAAGGGGCAAACCACCCCAATGGTCCCCATTAAGCTAAGCTCGTTGTTGGCGCGGTGAACAGCGCTTGGAGTTCGTTAAAAAAGCAGCTAACGTGGTAACCGTCGGCGGTCGCGTGGTTGATCGTGAGGCTTAACGGCATCGTAGTTTGTGTTCCAGTTTGCTTGAACTGCCCGGCTTGGAAAATTGGGAAAAACGTGTCGAGCGGTTTAAACGGCAAGGGGGTGTAGCTAGTGAAGTTGACCCATGGCAAACTACCCACGTTAACTAAGTTCGGGGATTGTGGAGCTTTGGGCATCGGTCCCGGTTGGTCACCGTACCGTTGTAAGTCGGCTAAGTAACGCTGATAAAAGACGTTAAAGTCGGCATCGTAAGCGGTCCATAAATTTGAAATCGAATGGTCGGCGTGGATCACCGTGTACGACGGGTGCAAGACGTCAAAGGTCACCAATTGGTCGTTCACGTAGCCGACCCGCATTTCCGGGTGGCGGGTCAATAACTGGCTGACGAGGTAGAGGTACACCGCGTTGAACTTCACGTGGTGGGTGTGGGCCCAAGTTAAAGTGGCGGTGATATCCAGGTCGACCGTTAACGAAAAGCCGGTGGGGTTCATTTTAGTAAAGTAGTAAAAGTACTGTTGGCGCGGCCAGTTTTGTTGGTCGATCACCGTGTAGTGGTTATTAAGTTGTTCAGTCATTTTCAGTTTGCTCCCAGTCCCTGGGCCGCCGGTTATAACCGCGGTCGTCAAAGGGGGTTAGTTTGTGCAGCCACTTATTTTTTAAGGCTTTTAGCGTTGCCCGCATGTTCAGGACGTTAGCGGTGTCTTCTTTAAACAGGACGCTGTAAGTAAAGTTAGCGGCCCCCTGTTCATTCCAGTCCGCTTGTAGCGGGGTGTTGCGATAAAAGTCCTTGTTCAGGTTTAGTTGGTAAAATTGCCAACGGTTATGCAAATTGGGAACCACGTCGATAAAAATTTTATGATTGGTTTGGTTCTCGATTTGAATGACCCCGTAATAGGTCGGGGCCATTTTAAAAGCTCGTTGAAGCTGTTTCTTACGTTCTGTTTCCATAGTTAGTCCTTTCCGTTCGTGTTACGCCAATATTCCCGGCCATCCGTGGTGCGGTTAAGAAACCCGTAATCGACGAGGTACCGCCGGACGGTGGGATAGTCAAAGTAAATGGGCTTGAGTCGTTGGTTAAGTTCAGTTTCGGAAAAATGGTGATTGGCCGGAATTTCGTCAATGATGCGGGTCAGCACCGTTAAGATGACTTTCTGTTTTTTAGGCCACCGTTTTAAACGTAACGGTTGTTGGTCAAAGTCGAAGTAGTGCTGAAGTGTCGCGGCGGCTTCGTCTTCGGTAATGATAAAGCGGTCGTCAACGGGTCCCGGTTGGTCGGGAACGTCAATTAGTGGTGTTTCCTGAGCCGCGGTTTGTTCAAAAACGGCTTCGTAAATGGCGAGATAAAGCCGGGCCTGTTTGGCCTTTTCCCGGAAAGTAAATTTCTGATGACGAATTGTCGCGGCGGCCACTTGTAACTGGTTGGCCAACGCCTGATCCTTGATTCCGGTCGCAAACGCGGTCAGCAGGTCCTGCTGTTTGTTGGTCAGCGTATTATAACGACTATCTAGGTGAATCAGTTGTGATAAGTTACCCCCGTGAACGAGCGTTAGGTGTTCGTTACGCTCCTGTTCGGGGGATGCGGTTGACCAGTGGGCCTGACAGTAGTTACACTGCCAGCCGGTAGGAACGGGGTGCCAGCCCCGTTTAAGGTCGGTTAGGGTTAAATGATTAAGTTGCACGGTTCAAACCTCCTAGCACCAACTAGTATACTGATGTTTATAGTATTTGTAAACATGTAAAAAGTAATAAAGTTTATTATTTTGATAAACACTATGTTGAATCAATTGTTTATCAAAACGGTAAACAGTGTTTTGGCGGGTCATCAATAACACGTGAAAGTTGCAATCGACTAATAAAACGCTTACATTAATAGCTAGCGATAACTAATGGAGGAAGCAGCAATGACAACTTATCACCGTGCGTTTGGGGTTTATGGTATTATTGGCGATTTACAACCCGGCTTGGTCGTTACTAAGAAATTCGGGGGTCCTTACACAAACCGTTACGACTTACCCGGCGGCAGCTTAGAAGACGGGGAACCCCTTGAGCACGCAATCAGACGGGAAATTCGTGAAGAAACGGGACTAACGGCAGTCCGGGTGATTCAGCTGGGGGCGACGAGTTTTCGCTACCCGTGGCAATTTGAACGGTGGCAGTTTAACCAGCATATTGGCGTTTTTTACCGGGTCAAGTCGCTGTCTGGCGAATTAGCAGCCAAGGTTCCCAACTTTGCGGGGCAGGATTCCCACGGGGCCGTGCAGTTGCCGTTAACTCAACTGACCGTGGCGAACGCCTCGCCACTAGTGCTGAAAGCCAAATAGTATTTGCTAACTGGCGAACACTTTGATTGCGCTGACACCACCTACCAAACTTGGGACGTTTTGACGCATCCCGTTTATTAAAAAAATCGGTGGCACCCGTTTAGTAATTAGGTGTCACCGATTTTTGAATTTTATGATTACTTTTTGAGCGTTAACTGGTCGACCAGGTCGGCGCTTGGTGAAACGTAGAGGGTCTTTTGACCTTCGTAGATCACCAAACCGGGTTTGGCCCCGTTCGGTTTACGAATATGCCGGACCTGAACGTAGTCGACCGGCACCGTGGCGGAGTCGCGAGCCTTGGAGAAGTAGGCGGCGAGGTTGGCCGCTTCGGTCAGGGTCTGTTCACTAGGATCGTCGGAATGGATAATCACGTGGGACCCCGGAATCTTTTGCGTGTGCAGCCAGTAATCACTCTTGCGAGCCGTTTTTAACGTTAACTGGTCGTTTTGCCGGTTATTTTTACCGACCGAAATTTCGGTGCCATCGCTAGCCACAAATTTTTGGGGTTGGCTCGGCTTGCGGGAGCTGCGCTGTTTCTTCTTGGCCTTATGCTGCTTTAAGTAGCCCTGTTGCGTCAATTCTTCGCGAATCTCGGCAATGTCGGCCGGGGCGGCGAGTTCGATCTGCGTTTGGATGTTATCGAGGTAGTCGATCTCGGCCTGGGTCAGCTTAATTTGCTCACCAACGAAGCCCACCGCGTTTTTTTGTTTCTGGTAACGGGAAAAATACTTTTGCGCGTTGCGGGAAGGCGACAGCTGGTTAGATAGTTTGATCTTTAGCGGCTGGTTATCGTGGTAATAATCGGGCAACGTAATTTCGGTCATGCCGCGTTTAACTTCGTGGAGGTAGGTCGTTAAGATTTCACCCTTTAAACGGAGTTCGTCGGCTTGCTTCGTATTAGCTAACGTCTGCTGTAACTTTTTCAGCTTATTCCGGTTTTTCTTAAGGTCGTTGCGCACGACGCGGATCAGATTACCGGCCTGCTGTTGGACCCGTTCCCGTTGCGCGGCGTCCGCGTAGTAAAAGTCGAGTAAGCGGCTCAGCGAGTCGAATTCGCGGTGCTGGTCACCGAAGTGGTCAAAGCGGCCGGCGGCAAACATCGTCTTATGGTTTGGCAAAGTCAGCAGGGTGGCCGTGGGCGCGTCAAACTGGGCTAAAAATGCTTGGTAATGTTTAGTCAAATCGCCGGGCTGGTGTAAGTCGGCGGCAAGCTGTTGCGCGCTATCACGCCCGAGTCCCTGGTAATGTTGTTGCAACTGTTTAGCTAACACGTCCTCACTCGGATACTGTTTGACTAGTTCTAAGTAGTCGGTGTTGGGCGTGAACGGGTCGAGCTTATCCTGCTTAGGCGGCTCGATGTAGGTGGCCCCCGGTAAAAGCAGCCGGTAACGGTTTTGATCGGCCCCAACGTGCTTGATGACGTCTAAAATACGGTTCGTTTTTTTATCAATTAAAATGACGTTGCTGTGACGGGCCATAATTTCAATGATCAGCATTAACTGTTCAGCGTCACCCAGTTCGTTACGGGTGGTGATCGTTAACTGGACAACCCGGTCGTTAGCGGGCTGCTGGATATCGGTAATGATGGCACCCTGTAGATATTTGCGCATCATCATGGCAAAGTTCGTCGGGACCGCCGGGTTCACGTAGGGGATCTCCGTGACCTGGATCCGCGGGTAAGTCGGGTCGGCCGAGAGTAAAACCGGCCAGTTTTTGCGGTTGGCCCGGACCGTTAAGATCAGCTCGTTTTGGTACGGTTGATTGATCTTGGCGATGCGGCCGTTTAATAAGTTTTGGTGTAATTCGGTGACCATGGCGTGCGTAAATAATCCGTCAAAAGACATGTGATCACTCGCTTTCATCTAAAGTTTCGTTCATAACTGCGTTAATGGCAGTTGACCGCTTAATAGTATACCGTTTTAACGGGGGTGAAAACAAGTAACCTGCCCGTCCGGTGGGGCTTTGCCCGGGATGGTCAGCCAAATCAATGCTATATGCAAAAACCAATTTAACACGATTTTTACCAAAATTCAGTCGCACGCGGCCACTAGATATTGTATAATACATAGGAATTAGTTTTTTAGGAGGGACCGCGATGAAATCGAGTTTAGCCGCGTTAGCTGCGACCGCAAAGCAGCAGACCGTAATGCTCAAAAAAATCACGAAAGCGCAGGGGGTGACCGTTGCGGAGTGGCAGCTGTTAATGCGGCTTCAGGCCGGGTACGACACCCAGGAAAAATTGGCGGCGGCCATGCAGTTGGACACGTCCACTCTGAGTCGGCAGTTGGCTAGTTTGGTTAAAAAGGACCGGCTAAGTAAGGAAGCGGTCGGCCGTGATCGGCGGCAGTTGATTTATTCGGTCACGCCGGCGGGAGCCAGTGCCGTAGAACAGATCAACGCTGCGTACCAGCAATACGAGGCCGCCGTGTTTGATAAGTGGCCCCAGGACGAACAAAACTTGTTGCGCATTTTGTTGAACCGGTTAAATAAATCGGTCGACCGGACCTTAGAAGTTTAAGTTAGAATGAACTAAGGCGTGGGAGGTAGAGTCTGAGTTCGTTTTATGCTAGAATGATGAATATTACTTTAAAGATGAGAAGTAGGTGTATGTCATGAAGATTGCTGTTGTTACTGACAGCACCAGCTATTTAACACCGCAAGAGGTCGCCGATAACAATATTCACGTTGTGCCGATCCCGGTGATTATAGATGGAAAAGTGTATCAAGAAGGCGTCGACATTACGACGGCCGACTTTTATGCCAATATGAAATCATTTAAGTCGTTTCCCAGCACGTCCCAACCACCCGTTGGGGAAATGATCGAATTTTATAACCGGCTCGGAGACGAGGGTTACGATGCCGTGATCAGTATTCATCTGGCTAGCACCATTTCCGGCTTTTATAACAGTTTGGTCAACATGCGCGACATGGTCGACAATGTCAAACTGTACCCGTACGATTCACAGATCACGGTGCGGTTGATGGGGTACCTCGCCTTAGAGGCGGACCGGATGGCTAAGGCGGGTCACACCGTCGAAGAAATTTTAGCGCGCTTAGATGATCTGCGGGCGTCCATGGGGGAATACTTCATCGTGGACGACTTACAAAACCTGGTTCGGGGTGGCCGCTTATCCAACGCTTCCGCGTTCATTGGCAGCGTCTTGCGGATTAAGCCGTTATTGACCTTTGATGATAAACACGAAATCGTGGCCTTTGAAAAGGTTCGTTCGACCAAGAAGGCCTTGGCCCGGGTAGAACACCTCTTTGCGGAGGCGCAGGCGAAGGTGGATTATCCGTTACGGGCCATTATCGTTCAAGGTAACAACCTTGAGGCGGCTAAGGCTTGGAAGGCCAAGCTGCAAAAGCAGTACCCCGATATGCCGATTGATCTGACCTACTTTGGCCCGGTCATTGGGACCCATTTAGGGGACAAGTCGTTAGCGTTAGCCTGGTTAAAGGACATTGATAAGGCTTATAAATAATGAAAATTATTTTTTCGAATGAAGCACCTCACCGGGCGGCGGCCTACGCCCTACGTCAAGCAGTGTTCGTTGAAGAACGCGGAATTCCCGCCAAGGTTGAGTTCGACCACAAGGACACCGACGAGCGGCTCTACGCCGTGATGTACCTGCAAGATGACTTGCCGGTCGCCACCTTGCGTTTAGAGCCCCAGAAAAATCACGTCATGCGGTTTGGCCGGGTCTGTACCCGTAAGGCCTACCGTGGTCGCGGGCTGGGGCAACAACTGTTAACGGCGGCTGAACAGTGGGCCGTCAACCACGGAGCGACGCAGGGCTTGATCGACGGCGAACTTTCCGCACAGTCGTTTTACGAGCGCTGTGGTTATCAGGTAACGGCCGGTCCGTTTGATGAAGACGGGGCCGCGGTCGTGGTGATGAACAAACCGTTAATTGAAGTCAATAAATGATCGTCAACTAAGCTTTAAAGAACACCAATTTCTCATGCCAAACTGAGAAATTGGTGTTCTTTGTTTTCTAAGACGGTGGGGCCGAAGCAGACTTTTAGCGCACGCGTGGTTTATTTTGTCGATAACGATTGACTAGTCGCGACTCTTCGGGGAAAATAAGAGGTGAAAGTCTTAAAATAGGGAGTTGAGTGCATTTCATGAAAACCAGGGCGGAACTGAAAGGTGAAGTCAAGCAGCTGTTTAAGGGGCGCTGGAAAGACGCCGTGTTACTTTGTATCGTGGTCAGTTTGTTATCCATTTTTACGATTACGAGCCAGTACTCTGACCAGTACCAGCGTTCGTCGGGGGGCACGGACACGGGGACGCTAACGGAAATCCTGCACTTTACGGGGATGGAAATTGGCCTGATCGTGGTCGTCGTCGCGGTCGCACTCCTCGTTCAAATCGCGTTTGGCCTAATTATTAAGATTTTTAAGGTCGGTACCAGCTATTCAATGTTGGACTGGGTTCGCAACCCCGACCGCGAGATCCACGCCGTTAAGGACTCGACGGTGGGGTTTACCAAGGCGTACGCCGGACCAATCATTGGGTTAGCCATTTTACAGGGCGTTTTTGTTTTTCTGTGGGCGCTCTTACTAATTGTTCCGGGGATCATTAAGGCCTACGCTTACTCGCAGAGTTTTTACGTGTATAAGGACATGCTGGCGGCGACTCCGACCGGTCAAGCGCGGCCCCGTTTTCGGGATGCGCTGACCCGCAGTCGACAACTAATGGTTGGACATAAGTGGCAATTATTTTGCTTACAGTTGAGCTTTATTGGCTGGGGCATTCTGAGCGGATTAACGCTCGGAATCGGCCAGCTATGGCTTATCCCGTACACTTACGGCACGTTTGCTAACTACTACGATAACCTCGTTCAAAACAACGCGCAGTAACCACGGACCCGCCGGCGATGCCGGACGGGTCTTTTACCGTGAATTATTTCGTCAGTTACCCCGAATGGACCGGGACAAGGTCGTTAAAATATGGTAAACTGGCGAAAGCAAGAAAGGAAGTGCGATAGTTAATGCCTGAACAAGAACCGACGCGGATGTCACGCTTAAAAGCGCGGCAAGAAGCGACTGGCAAAAAGCGGGGACGGACTGGCCGGTCAAGCGGCCCCCAGGACCCGAAAAAACCGCAGTCACCAAAGTCGCCGAAGAAAAAACGTCACGTTTCGTTATGGTTATTGGCTTTAATCGTGGTGGCTTTGGGTGGCTCGATCATTTACTTCGTCAAGGCGTCAACGAGCCAAGATTTAGTAGAAACGGCGACGTCGTCCAGCAGCAGTAAAGCCCGTAAAAATTCATCCTCAAAGTCTTCAAGTTCGTCGAAGAAAAAGAAGTCCAAGAGTTCGTCCGATAGCGATACCACTGACAGTGATACGACTGATAGTGACACCACTGACGGGACAACGACTAGTGATCAAACAACCACTGATAACGCCACGGGAACCACAACGGCGGGAACGACAACGAATAGTAGCCCCACAACGTCGACTAATAATCATGCCACGACCACGACTAGTTCGTCGACCACTAACAGTAGCCATACAACCACGACTAGCAGTCACGCAACGAGCAGTACGTCGTCGTCAACGGCTTCCAGTGCTTCCAAGGACAGCAGCTCATCGGCTAGCTCCAGTTCGAATGGGACCCAAACGTTCGATAATTTAAAGGACGCGCAGAGTTACGGTCAATCGATCAAGGGGAATTACAAGGTCACGACGAGTGGCTCGAAATATAACGTTGATAAAGCTGAATAGGTCGTTTTAATTTGATTATTGCGTATAATAAACTTATTAAGTGAGTGAATCGGAGTGATGGAAGATGGATCGCAATGTGGAAGTGAAGTACCCCGCAATCTTTCGGGACGAGGGAACGTATTGGGACGTGCGCTTTCCCGATGTTCCCGCCGCGCAAACTTTTGGCGCTAGTGTCCAAGTCGCTGCGGATAATGCGGCTAACGCGTTAGCCATTGCTCTTTTTGAACAGCCGTTACCCGCGGCATCCAACCCACAATACTGGCGTTTAGCTTCGAGTGAATTCGTGGTTTGGATCACGATGGCCGACGTGAAGTTTGGTCCGGGGGCGAATACGCCAGAACCGATGAATTAATTAGTTTAACGTAGAGTTCGGGGTCCCCCGGGCTCTATTTTTGTGTCACGTTTGAAAGGAATTGATTAAGATGCAAGCACACCCGCTAATTTTTGATACTAACATTGCCAAGGGAAAGCCGGAAAATATTCGCCATACCGGTAATGCCTGCCCGTTTTGTGATCCGAGCAGCTTAACGGATATTTTAGCTAAGGACCAGGACCGTATCTGGCTGTTAAATAAGTTTCCAACTTTGCAGGCAACCTGGCAGACCATTATTATTGAAACGGCCGACCATGCAGGCGACGTGGCGACGTACCCGGAAGCTCAAAATCAAGCCGTCTTCGCGTTTGCGCTGCAACACTGGCAGGAAACGATTGCCAGTGGCAAGTACGCCTCCGTTTTGTTATATAAAAACTTTGGGCCGCATTCCGGTGGTAGTTTGCGCCACCCCCACATGCAAATTGTCGGCCTGGACGACGTTGACGGTTACGCTAACGTTGTTCCGGCTAACTTTTCCGGTTACCCGATCATCAGTACCGGGGCGTTACGGGTGACCGTTTCGGACCAACCGGTCATGGGGTTTGTCGAGTTCAACGTGGCAACGGCGTGGACCGACCACGCCCGGATGGCCGACGCGGTCCAAACGGTCGTCCGCTACTGCCTAAACGACTACTTTAAGGGCCGGTGCGACAGTTACAACCTGTTCTTTTACCCCCTCGGTGACCGGGTCGTTTGCAAGGTGATCCCGTTGTTTAACGTGTCGCCGTACTACATTGGTTACCGTTTATCCCAGGCCGATACGCCCGAACGAATGCGGGAAATTGCGGCGGAAGTGCGGCAAAAATTCGCGACGGAGCGGCCGGCTTTTAAGTCGCAGAACCGTTTTTAAACGGGGAGTATGGTATCATGATAGGTAAGTATTAGTAATCATTTATAAGTAAAATGATGAGTGGAGGAATGTAGCGTGCAAAATTTAATTCCGGGCGACATGTTAGAAGTTGGTCAAAAACTAAAGTGGGAATTAGACGCCGGGATGACCGCGGATGAAAGCAGTGTGATCAACGATGCGGTTCTAGCAGGGACCCAGTACTTCGTTGACGAGGCCCTTGAAGGCAGCTACTGGACCGTTAAGTGGGACCCCAACCACCAAAATATCGATATTTACGGGACGACCGGCAGCGTGGTTGGCCAAATTAAGCCAACTCTAGCGGACCTGGAAGCGGACTTCCGTAAGGATTCACAGGGCCTGTTTATTCGCATCGAAAAGGAAGTTGCCGTAATCGTGCGCGACAACTAAGTCACTTGAATAACGAGGTGAGCGGGATGTTTAACGCAAACGCAGACCGTTACGCGACTTTGGGGCTAGCTTCTAAGCTCCCCAGTTCCGTAATTGATGGTATTTGGAAGATTATTGACGATGATTTGCAGGGCGTCGTGTCACTGCCACGGGTGTTACAGTTTGCCCTGATTCGGCGTGCCGGCCACGTGACGGTGGTTTTTGATGATCGCCATGATTCAATTTTTGAATTTGACCTGCCGGAAGCTTACCAACGGGAGTTTCCGGAAACCATCGCCGTGTTAGACGATGGGCAGTATCAGACCATGATGTTAATGAACGAATTATCCGTCTAAGACCGTTTAAAAAGGCACCACCGGCGCATGATCGTCGGTGATGCCTTTTTTAGGTTGGTCTTCGCAAGGCGACAAGCTGGGGAAGTTGTATAATGAAAGTAAAGGAGCGTGAACAACATGTCAAGAACTGCCATCTGCATCGTGGATCAACAACGTTACGAAATGGTTGACGGGATGCAGCTCATCGAATTGGAACCGCAACTACGGGCCGCCGTGGAACAGGATTTTCCGCGGGCCCACGACCATAGTTTTATTTGTAGCGAACACTTGGTACACTACCGTTTAGCTAAAATGGATAAAATGATTGCCGCGGATTACCGTGAAAACGACAAGGTCAATAAACATTTGTCGAAAATTTTGGCTAAGAACAGTTACCAGGTCGTTGATGCGCACGAAGAGCTGGAAGAATCGCTCACCTTTGGTCAACGGATCGCGGACGGTGTGGCCCAGTTTGGCGGGAGCTGGGCGTTCATTATCTCGTTTGTCGCGGTCATGCTTGCCTGGATGATCATTAACGTGATCCCCATTTTTACGCACCACTTTGATCCGTATCCCTTTATTTTATTAAACCTCTTTTTGAGCATGGTCGCGGCGATCCAAGCCCCGCTAATTATGATGAGTCAAAACCGGGCCGCCGAATACGACCGGTTAGAAGCGCGAAACGATTTTCGGGTCAACGCCAAGTCGGAAGAAGAAATTCGGGTGCTGCATTCCAAGGTTGACCATTTGATCCAACAAGACGAACCCAATATGTTGGAGATTCAAAAAATGCAGACCGAGATGCTCGGTGAGATCCAGGCCCAAGTCAACGAATTAAGGCGGTTGCAGCCTAAACGCAAGCGCAACCAGCAGTAACTCCTACTTGTATTTTTCTTCCAGGGTACTCATCCAATAACCGAGCAGCCCCCCGGCGACTAAGGCCAGCCCACTAAATAGGTAGGTGCTTAGCGTTGCGTTTGCGTAAGAGATGCTTTCCGCGGCGTAGGGGTTCGGAATTAAGATCAACAGCGTGCTGGCCGTTACGATCCCCAGGATGAAGTGGTAGACCCGCGAGTGGAACCGGGTCAGTAAGTGGTCCATTAATTTTGAGAATAGCACCATGGCCAGTACGCCCCCGATAGCGATCGGTAAGTAGACGCCCAGCACGTCTAGTTTTTTGAACCCGGTCAGCATGGGCGTAAACAATCCCAAAATCAGCAGCAGGTTGGAGGGACTTAGCCCGGGAACTAGCACCCCCAGCGCAATGAGCGCCCCGGCAACGATAAAACCGCCAAAGTTTGCGGGTAAGGTTCCGAATAATTCACTCATAAAGTAGAGTAATCCGGCACTGACGATGAAGGTCCCGAAAAACCAAAGGTAGTCCCCGGCATCGCGCGGTCCCTGGTTACCGGCCGTTTTGATCAGGGCCGGCAAGGTTCCCACGATGGCCCCGGCGAAGCCCCACAAAACGATGACCTGGGCGTGGGCGAGCAAGTATTCCAGCGGTGCCGATAGCAGGGCGATCCCGGCCACGCCCCCTAAACCGACCGGAACAAAGTACCAGAAATCGCGTTTGAAGTTTTGCCGAAAGTGGGCCATAAAGCCTAGTAGGCGTTCGTAAATGCCCAAAATGGCGGCTAACACGCCGCCGGAAACGCCGGGTAAAATAAACCCCAGCGCGATGACGACCCCTTTAAAAAAGCGGCTCCAGAAATTATCAGTCGTTTGACGTTGCATGTGTAAGGCTCCTTTTAATGGTTTTATCTTAAAGTACCTTACGATACCAAATTCTACGGGGAAGCGCAATCAATATCCGGGACTGCCCCGGGCACTTTTAACCCGGTCGCCGTAATGTGAGCCGCTTGGGGCGTCACTTGAAGGTTAACCAGAAGTTTTATACAATGGACTTTTATTAAATGCGATTAATACGGATTTGTAGTACAATTAGTTTCATTATATTGGGCCAAAACGGCTGGCGGTTAGCCAGAAACTGGCACCAAAATTTATGAACGGGTCAGTAAAACCGTTCAGTGTTAAGGAAAGTTGAGGTTATATGGAAAATCAACAGCTCGCTCGCAAGCTAAAACGCCGCCACGTGCAGATGATCGCACTCGGTGGCGCGATTGGTACGGGCTTATTTCTTGGTTCGGGAGCGGCCATTAAGCAGGCCGGACCATCAATTTTATTGGCGTACGCCATCGGGGGCTTTTTTTGTTACCTGATGATGCGGGCCTTGGGAGAACTATTACTCTCCAATACGAAGCTCCATTCTTTCTTAGAATTTATTAATTTATACCTCGGTAAAAAATTTGAGTTTGCCATTGGCTGGACGTACTGGCTATGCTGGATCAGTTTAGCAATGGCCGATCTAACGGCCAGCGGCATCTACATTCGTTACTGGTTCCCGTGGATTCCGCAGTGGGTCACGCCGTTAGTGATCATTTTAATTTTACTGGTGTTTAACCTTCTATCGGTCAGCGCCTTCGGGGAATTAGAATACTGGTTTTCAATGATCAAAGTGGTTGCCATCGTGGCGTTGATCGTTACCGGGGCCATTTTGATTGGCTCGTCCGCGCACGTGGGTGGACAACAGGTGACCGTTACGAACTTAGTGTCGCACGGGGGCTTCTTTCCCAAGGGGCTGGGCGGCTTTTTGACGTCGTTTTCACTGGTGATCTTCGCGTTTACCGGAATTGAAATGGTCGGGATTACCGCTGGTGAAGCGGAAAACCCCGAGACCGAGTTACCGCGGGCGATTAACAGCTTACCCATCCGGATCTCCTTCTTTTACGTGGGGGCGCTGTTTGTTATCATGGCGATTTATCCGTGGGACCAGATCACGACGTCCCAGTCACCGTTTGTACAGGTCTTTAGCGACATCGGGATCAAAGCGGCTGCCAGTATCATTAACTTCGTCGTTTTGACGGCGGCGTTATCGGCCTGCAACAGTGCAATCTTTAGTACCAGCCGAACGTTGTTTACACTGGCACACGGAAAAAACGCGCCCAAGTGGATGGGCAAAGTCAACCGCTACAACGTGCCGGCCCGGGCGTTAGGTTTCTCGTCGCTGATCCTGCTCATTATCGTGGTGCTGAACTACGTGATTCCTAGTACGGTCTTTACGCTGATCTCTAACGTGGCGACGACCAACTTCATTATCGTGTGGTGCTCATTATTAGTGTGTCACTACGTTTATAAAACGACGCAGGACAGCAGTCACAACCCGTTTAAACTACCGTTGTTCCCACTGTCCAACGTGGCTACGCTCATCTTTTTCTTAGCCGTCACGGTCGTTTTGTGTTTTGACAGTGTTAACCGCTGGGCCGTGATTGGCTCGGTTGTCTGGTTCATCTTATTATTAGTCATTGAAACGGGGATGCGTCGGCACCAGCGTGCTTAAACGTCCATAAAAAAGCTGTCGTTGAAGAACGGCAGCTTTTTTGATATCCTGAGCTTAATGATAATTGTTAGGGGGGGATGGCGATGTTTAAACGGTCTGCGCGCGATGCCGTTGGTTGGATGGTGGCTGGTAGTTTACTGAGTCTCGTTACCGACCTGTTTGTTGACCGGGGGACGCTACGAGTGCTTTGGCGCGCCTTTACGGGGGGCTGGTCAAGCTTATTAGGGACACTCGCGCTGATTGGTGGGCTTTGGGCCGTGATCACCCTGTTGATCTGGGCTGTGCGGGCTTTAAACCACTGGTTAGCTCAGCGGGACTACCACGCAAAGTGAGCAGTTACTTAGTGGGCGGCACGGGTTTTAACTGTTGTTCAATTGTGCGGGTGTCCTTCATGAGTACGGCTGAATCGCTGATTGCCATAATCCGGTGGTGGGTCAGTAGGTCGTTTGTCAGGGCCTGGTAAACGAGGTCGGCGACCACCCAGCACGTTTGGGTATCGTATTCTGGTGCCGTCAGTAAGGCGTAGCCCTCGCTGTCATCGACGTAGACCTGGAAGCCGATGCCGAGGCGGGCCTGGAGCCGTTTGGCGTAACGCAGGTAGAGGGCCCGGTTAGCGGTGGGATCGGTCGTGGGTCCCACGACCCGGTCTCCCAGTTGTAAACTTGGAACTAAGCGGACTTGCACGGTAAAAAGCCTCCTTTACGTTAAAGTGATTAACCTTATTTTAAGCCACTGCGCGTCATTTTGCAGGATTATTTGTCCAAAATAAAACCAACCAGTTAGTCAACGCGACTTAACTGGTTGGTTTTATTAGGTTACAGCAAGTTGATCAAGACGAGTCCGGCAATCCCGATGAGGGCGGCGTAGGTCAGTCCTGGCAAAATCGTTTTACGAAGAATCGCGCCTTCCTGACCACTTAAATTGACGACTGAACTAACGGCAACGATGTTGTGCACACAGATCATGTTTCCGGCGGCCGCGCCAATCAGTTGTGCGGCTAAAATCACGTTAGGATTCAGGTGGGCGTTGACCGCGATGTCCGCTTGAATCTGGCCAAACGTCAACGTTGAAACGGTGGTACTCCCGGTAACAAACGCCCCTAATTGGCCTAAGAACGGGGCCATGAAGATCCAGATCCCGGCTAAGTAGGTCGCAACGAACTTTGCAATGTACATGGGCATGCTCGGTAAGTTGGCCTGGTTTAACCCGGAATTGGTGAAGACCTGGACCATGACCAGGGTGACGGCTAAGGCAAAGGCGGTATTGCCCATGGACCCCACGACCTTTTTAGCGGTTGGCAGGAGGGGCTTTAGGGACTTAGCCTGGACGAGTAACCCGACTACCGCGGCTAAGACGAGCACCGTTCCGGGGGAGTATAGAAATTCCCAGTCGGAATTGATACTGGTAAAGCCCAAAATGTGGTGCCACGATAGGTTCACGTAGCTGGTCAGGAATCGTTGTAAACTGCCCCAGACCCGACTGGCCAGTAACAGTACCACGACTAACAAGTAGGGGAACCAGGCCTTTAAGAGGGACATCGTACGCGTCGTCGTGGTGGCCTGCTGGCTAAAATTAGCGACTTGCCACGGCTGGGCTTGCACGCTTTTTGGCAGCAGCCAGCGCCGACGAATGCTAATAATGGCAATAATCAACGTTCCTAACGGCGCAATGATGGAAACAAACTCGTACCCGATCAACCACGCGCTTAGCAGGGCGATGCCGCTATAAACGAAGCCAATCACCAGGGCCCAGGGCAGCACACTGAGCCACTGCTTAAACCGGTGCTCTTTTGGGCCAAACCAGAGGATCAAAATTAGAATTAAAATGGCCGGCATTAACGCACCGACGAAGAGGTCTAATTGGGTCACCCGCAAACCAATTAAATTTAACGTGCTGGCTTTTTCGGTCACGTTACTTAACCCGACGGTCAGCGGCGTCCCCACGGCTCCAAATGCGGCCGGTGTTGAATCGGCTACCAGGGCTAAAATGACGGCGGCCATCGGGGAAAAGCCGAGTGCAATCAGTAACGGTGCGGTCACCATGGCGGGCGTCCCGAAGCCCGAGACCCCTTCGATCAGTCCCCCAAATAGGAAGGCAACCAAGATGGTCTGTAGGCGCATGTCGGCTGATAACGCTTGAAACCCCTGGTTAATGCGGTCGATAGCCCCGGTCGCACGCAAACTGTTGAGCATGAGCAGGGCCCCGAACAAGATCCATAAAATGGGTAACGCCTTGTGCAGCGATTGAAGAATCGAAGCGCCAATCACGGCGGGGGACAGGTGCCAGAAGAGGTAACTCGTGATAATGACGACGACGGCACTAATACTCATGCCGCGGGTCGCGGGGAGGTTCAAGCCCCCTAGTAGGATCAACGGTAAAATAATGGCAGCAGCGGCAACGATAATCATAAGCGGTCAACTCCTTTTAGTACAAACTAAGCGGTCGGTTGTTGTGGTGTCTGGTGAAACTGACCGTACAGGTTGATCAATGAAATAATCAGCGAGAGGCCCACTAGCGGCCACGTCATACCCATTTGATAAGTTATTTTTAACGCGGTATTGCTTGGGTTAAAAAAGGTCATCAGCTGAAGATGATTGAGCGCGCTGACGGCAACTAGTAAGCCGAAGAAACAGAGTTGGCATAAAAGCCCACCGTAAGTTGAAAAACGGTACTTGTGAATAATAGCTAGGTCGGGATCATTTTTTTCGGCGGCGTATACGCTGTCGTTAATGGCGGGGTTTTCAAAGCCAATGTACAATGCGATCAATAACAGCCCCACCGCGTACAGGGCGGGGATGGCAGTCAGTGCGAGTAAGTGCCCTAAAATCAAGCCGCTACTGGCTAGTTTAGCGGCTTGTGGCTTGGCTTGGTGCGTCAGTGCCAAATAAAGGGGCCGCCCCCCTTCAAAGCCTAGCAGGTATAACCCGAAGACGAGGTACATACCGCTTTTACCAAACATAAAGTAACCAAAGAAACTATTAAATAGGAGGACAAAACTGAGTAAAAAGCCCCGGTTGAGGATGCGGACCTTATTGGCCGGCATGAACTTCCAATCGGCGGCCAGTTCAACGTTTAATAAAACGATGGCTAACAGAACGACGCCTAACACGTATGGGAGGGCAATCGTTAAATTAACTTTTCGCAGCAGCGTCAGTAAGCCAATCGCGGCGAAGAAGACGATGAAGACCAGTACCCGCCATAGACGAACGGGGTGGTGCTGGCCGGCTTCGTGTTCGTTATAAAAAGCCAGGGAGAATTGGTTTAATAACTTGCCCGCGGGGATGGCGATGATGAATAACAGGGCCAACAGGACGAAGGCTAACCGGTACTTAAGGTCTAGCCAAAAGTCGAGGCCAAACAGGACGGCTAGGCCCAGAAAAATGAGCCAGTACATTTGCTTGAGCTTAAAATCGGTACTTTCGCTCAAATGCAGTTTAATGGTCAGGTAGTAGGGCCAGATGTTAGCGGACGTGTAACCTAAGCAGAGGGCCGCAATGATCACGCCGACGAGGTTACTCGTCAAACTGAAGATCAGACTACCAATGACGCCCAACCACAAGCAGATCAGGAGGTAACTGCTAGCCTTTAAGTCGAGGTGCTTGGTCCAAAAAACGCTGGCGGCCCGGGCAACGTAAAAAACAATGATGGCCACTAAATAATTAATACTATGGGTCTGTTGGTACTTAAATAAAATTAACACGTACGGTAACGCGATCCCGATGTTGGCTAAAAAATTCAGGGTTGCGACCGAAAAATCTAAACTAGAATTTCGTAATTTGCTCAATGATCTCACACACCATTCCGTAAATTTCTTCACAATTAAGTATAGCAATTTATGGGGTTAAAAGCTGGCAAAGTGAACGCTTCAGTGAAGTTAACGCCCTAACTAGGCGTTCAGTAAACGGGTTGTTAATCGTTTTATTAGGGAGAAATCGGGGCGTAAAAAAAGAAGACTGATAACGACTGCGCGTTATCGGTCTTCTTTTAATGATGTTTCAGTTACTTGTTTAATCAGTCGCGGACCAGCCGTGCGCCAGAAAATCCTCGTAGATTGGCTGAAAGTACGCTTGTTTGAGCTGCTGAATCCGGGCTTCCCGTTCGGCGGTGGGGATGGTCAACAGGTCGCGTTGTTTTTTTGCCAAACGAAGGCCTCGGCGCCAAACGACTGTACCCGGTACCAGTTAGTCATGACCCGGGATGGGACGTGCTGGTAATCAACGTCACCGGTGGCCCGGGCGTAGGCCGCGTTGTCCCACTGGGTGGTGACGGCTTGTTCGTAATTTATCATGCTTACCTCCGCTACGTGTGAATGCTTACTAAAGCTATTTAAATTGTACCATAGCCGCCGCGCTTGGACGGTAGCGGTGGTCGTTGGCCATGGTAACTTGCGCAAGTTTGTCTGCAAGAAAAAATAAATTTATTGGAACCCTTGATTAAAAGAACGTATGTTCGTATAATTGGAGGCAAAAGGCGGTGTGCTTATGGAAAATATCGTTCCACGCGAAAAATGGCTCTATGACGATCGGGGCATGATGAAATGGATGGGCTGGCTTCTGAGTGATCACAGTGCGTACTTAGAGTCGGCGGCCCGTCAACGAGCGGGTGCGCCAATTGAACCGCAACTCTCCCGGCAAACGATTAACGAACGGCTCCAAACGGCGTGGCAGTCCGTTAACGTCATTGAATTACAAGTCAACACCCTCGTTAATAACCACTACCCGCCGTTGCTCACGGGTGTGATCGTGGGGTTTAACGCCGGAACACTGGCCGTGCAAACGGGGGATGGCGTCATCAAAACCGTTGGGGTGGCCAACGTTCGCTGGGTCGCCCTAGTGGCCACTGAAAAGTGGTGGGACCATGACGACCCCCTTTGATGATCCTAGTCGGTTACCCGTACGAGATATTATGTGCATTGACTGTAAAAGTTTTTTTGCCAGTACCGAAGCCGTTCGACGGGGAGAGTCCCCGTTGGCCGCTAAGATCGCGGTACTATCACGAGCAGAATCTAACGGTGGGCTGATCTTGGCGGCTTCTCCGGATACTAAACGGGATTACGGCGTTAAGTTGGGAACCCGGCGCTTTGAACTACGGCCCGACATGGACATCGAGCTAGCAGCACCGCACATGCGGGACTACATTGAACTTAATTACCGCATCAACCAAATTTTCCGTCAGTTTACGGATGACCAACACTGGTTCGTTTACAGTATTGATGAGGCCTTTATTGACGTAACGCACAGTCATAAATTATTTGGATCGAATGCGGCCATTGCGGATCAGATTCAGCAGCGGGTTTTTAACGAGACCGGTATCGTGACCACCATCGGGATGGGACCAAACCCGTTGTTAGCCAAACTAGCACTAGATAACGCCGCTAAGCAACGGGCACCG
Source organism: Lactiplantibacillus garii (assembly GCF_003885105.1). GTDB lineage: Bacteria > Bacillota > Bacilli > Lactobacillales > Lactobacillaceae > Lactiplantibacillus > Lactiplantibacillus garii. The sequence goes on along the minus strand of NZ_QWZQ01000013.1, from coordinate 13,996 downwards.
TGGCGGGCAACCTGGACTTACGCGGACGTCCCCCGGACGGTTTGGCAACTAGCCCGGTTAACTGATTTTTGGTCGATTGGCCATCAAACGGCAGTCAAACTAGAACAAATGGGTATTCATTCGGTTTACGATTTAGCCCACACTGATCGGCGACGGTTGAAACGGCGTTTTGGGGTGTTGGGCGACGCCCTGTACTTTCATAGCTGGGGAATCGATTATTCCGATTTAACTAAGCGCTACTTACCCCGGGCGGCCAATAAGGGGTATGGTAATAGCCAAGTATTAATGCGGGATTACACGACCCGAACGGACATTGAGACGGTACTGTTTGAAATTGCGGACCAGGTTGCGACCCGGCTGCGCCAGCATAACGTGTTGGGAGAAGTGGTCGGCATTCAAGTGGGCTTTGCGACCCCGGATGAACACCACCGCCACGGTTGGAGCGCTCAAACTAAGATTGACCCAACGAACACCACTAACGATTTAATTCGGGCCGTGCAATACTTATTTGAAAAGAAGTGGCGCGGTAACGCCCTGCGTAATTTGGGGGTCCGGGTCAACCGGATCAGTCATCCCAGTACGTTTCAACTATCGCTATTTGACGACGTTGAACGGCACGCGGCTGACTTGCGGTTAGCGCATACGATCGACCAAATTCGGCGCCGCTACGGGTACGGGGCCATTGTCCGGGGTTACAGTAAAAAGGCCGCCGGCACGGCAATTGACCGGGCTAAATTAGTGGGCGGTCACCAAGCATAGAGAGGGGAGGCGACGACGTGTTAAAAGAATCGCAAACGCTTATCCGCAATTTTGACCACTACTTTTTACGCCGCTACCGGTGGCGCTACCACTTGTTAATTGTTGATAACCATTTATTTGACTGTTACAGTTTCTTTTTGCAAGCACGCCGGGAGAATGAACAGTTGCTTCATAGTTATGATTTACTGGAGATTCCACACAAAGTTGGCCTTTATCAGCAGGTGTTAACGGACTTAAAAGCCCATACCCAACTGAGGATTGAGTTCCGTGATACGCACCACTTGGTTCATCCCGGGACGGAGATTAGCCAAGATTTAGCCCACGGACACACGCCTGATTAAATTTAAGCAAAAGATGGTAATTGTAAGTTGTTACTTTAACTAATAAAAATAACCCTAAACCCAGCCACCAGCTTACCTCATTGGGGCGATACTACCAATATTAAATTGCACTAGTTTTATATTTAAACGAAAAAAGGGGCCTGCCGATTTAGCAATGCCCCCTTAAATATTAATCCTGATGGCGCTGTAACTGCCACGTTAATAAATAGCCCAAGAAAACCATGATGCTCGCGGCAATGGCGGTTAACCGCAGCCCCCAGACATCAGTGATAATGCCGCCAACAAAGGTTCCCAGCGCAATTCCAACACTAAAACCCGCAATGTTTAACGCCGCGGCAAGGTTGACGGCGTTCGGTTCATGCCGTTGAGCCAGTTGTAAGACGTACGCTTGCAAAATTGGCACGTTCATGAAGCCAAGACTTCCTAATACGATGATGGTCAGAACGGCCGGGAGCAGATGTTGTGAAGTCCAGTAAAAGCTCACTAGTGCACCAGCTTGTAACAAAAAAATACCCGCTAACAAGCGTAACGGCTCGGTGGGCGTTAACCGACCACCGAGCCAATTACCGAACGCGATGGCTAATCCGTAGATCACAAGGATCAAACTGATCCACTGAGCCGAAACGTGGGTCACCGTTTGTAAAATGGGCGAGAGGTACGTGAAAGCGACAAAGGTGCCCCCGTAACCTAAAATTGTTACCAGTAGCATGAGTGCGATTGCCCGGTTAGTCAGTAGTCGCCACTGTTCATGCCACGTCGGGATTTGCTGATTCCGTTGATCAAGCGGCAGGGTTTGCCAATTGATCAGAAAAGCCAGTACGCCGAGAAGCGCAATCACTAAAAATGGTAACCGCCAACCAAAGTTATCGCTGATAAGGGTTCCCAGTGGCGCACCAAGCGCGGTTGCCACCGTGAAGCCGCCAAAGATAAAGGCGATTGCCCACGCCTGACGCTCTTGGCTTACGAGCTCGGCGGCAATGGTTGAACTCAGGGCAAATAAGATCCCGTGGGCCGTGGCCGCTGCAAACCGACCAATCAATAACCAGGTAAACGTTGGCGCTAAACTAATCAATAGGTGCCCGGCAACAAACGCCACCAACGCGCCTAAAATCACGCGACGCCGGGAAGCCTTAACGGTTAAAACCGCCAGAACGGGGCCACCAATGGCCACCCCAAGGGCGTATAGTGACGTAATCATGCCCGCCGTAGCCGTACTGATTTTAAAATCAGCCGCGACCGCGGGTAGGACCCCAACGCTAATAAATTCTGTCACCCCAACACTGAAAAACGTCAGGGCCATCGCCATTAATGCCAAGCGTGATTTAATGGATAATGCGTGCATTTTATCTTCCTCCCAATTATAATAAAAATTGTGACTTTTTTGATTATAAAACGTGTGCTAATTAAAAATAAGTACGCACTTTAATGTTCGGTAGTGACTTAAAAGTACCTAACGTAAAGCAGCAACGTGGAAGGAGTGTGTTGATTGTGCGCAAAATTTATCATTTGGCCGTGGAAGCGACCCTGGACGTGATTGGTGGTAAGTGGAAACCAATTATTTTGTGCCATCTGGGTGGGGGGACCCGTCGTAACGGGGAACTCCTGCGGCTCATTCCCGAAATATCCCAACGAGTTCTAACGCAGCAATTACGGGAATTGGAGGCTGACGAGATCGTTCAACGGCGCATCTATCAAGAAGTGCCGCCACGGGTCGAATACTGTCTCACGGACCACGGTAAAAGCTTACGGGATATCTTACTAGCAATGTCTGACTGGGGTGAACAACGGGTCATCCAAGCTCAGGCTAATGGGACCGACGTTAAAATTTTAGATCACAGTCAGCGTGGCTTTGATAGCATGCGCTTACAGTAAGGAAGGATTGACATGATGACGACTCAAACCCGTTTATTAACGGTGGCCGACGTTCAGGCACTGCAAACGATTAGTATTGAAACCTTTACGGACACCTTTGCCGCGCAAAACACGGCGGCTAACATGCGCGCCTATCTCGATGAGGCTTACAATTTACCAACGTTAACGGCCGAGCTGGAAACAACCGACACCCGGTTTTACTTTGTTGAACGGGACCACGAACCATTGGGCTATCTCAAGCTGAACGTTAACGAAGCACAGTCGGAAAAGATGGGACCCGACGCCTTAGAAATTGAACGCATTTACATTCGACCAGCGTTTAAACACCAGGGCCTCGGCAGTGCCTTCATTAAGCAGGCCATTGAACTTGCCAAGCAGGCCCACAAAACTAAAGTTTGGCTAGGTGTTTGGGAACATAACGAACCGGCCAAGGCCTTTTACGCTAAGTGGGGCTTTCAGCAGTTCGGTGCCCACACTTTCACGATGGGTGATGATCCCCAAACCGACTTGTTGATGAGCCGACCAGTCTAAAAAAAGACCGAGTGACGAAATTAAGGCTAATTTCGTCACTCGGTCTTTTTTTATCTTAGTTAAACTACTTACCGGGCGGGCCGGTGGCGACCCCAGGCAACGTTGACCATGTAGGCCACAATTTGCAGCCCGCAACCAACGGTCCAAATTTGCCAACACCAACTGATCCACGCCGCAACGCTGAATAAGGAGAGCAGAATAAACCAGTTCATCCCGAATAACCACCATAACCAGGTCGTTTTGGGTGGGAGGATCCACTGACGCGTCGGTTCAATGAAACTAGTCGTTGGTAGGGGACGGGACGCCAAAATTAGCGCCGGTGCTAATACACTTTCAAAGAGGGCGATTTGAAGGTTAAGGTTAGCTTTTAAATTCCACATATCCGCGGTCCAGCCAAAGTGGACCGGTACCGTCGTTACGAGTAACCCCTGGCCTAAAAAGACCAGCACGGGCTGGCCAATTAACAATCCTAATAGTAGCCACGTTATTTTCTTCATCATCAAGCCTCCTTAACAGGTAATTTAATTATAGTTTAGCAACAACCCGCAACTAATTCAATCTAACGCTCGTAAGGGTTGGGTAGAATCAATTTTAAACTATAAAAATAATAAGTTCACTATGCTATCACCGCTCCGATAATGGGAATTAAGCAGGGGGCTCGCTATAATTGTTGGGTACCAGAAATAAAATTAATGGTATTTCACTTAGGGGGTCTGGCCATGAACGTTTTTGTGAAAGTGGCAGTTACTATTTCTGGTCTATTTTATCTTTACTTTTTATTGGACGTTATTCTGGTCAATCACTACCGCGAACCGGTTAAAAAGTACGTGAAGGGCCCGCAATCCTACCGATTGTTCCTAGTCATTCCAGTTTTGAATGAGGAACACATCATCGCGGGAACGATTAGTCATCTGTCCGCCGAGCTAGTGCAATTACCGGCGTCAATTCACGCACAGATCGTGGCCGTGGACGACAATTCTAGCGATCACAGCCTACTAGAATTGGCCCAATCAACTTCGCCGTACCTACAAGTTCTCCACCGCGCCGGTAACGACCGGTTAGGCAAGGGGGCCGTTTTAAATACGGCCGTTGATTACATTCAACGCACACTAGCTAAGCACTCTGACTCCAGAAAGACGATCATCGGGGTGTTGGATGCCGACGCGTTTATGACCTGCCACGATTTAACGCAGGCGGTGGCCCATTTTGAACGTGATCATGACCTGACCATGTTACAAACCGGCGTCAGTATCTATAACCGCGGTAACTGGTTGACCCACATGCAAAATTTCGAGTTTATGGGCGTCAACAACGCGACCCAGCAACTGCGCAACCGGCTGGGGCAGGGAATTGCCTCCGGAAACGGGCAGTTTGTCCGGCTCGATCTAGCACTTAAAAATCCCTGGGGCAATAGTTTATTAGAGGACTTGGAATTCACCATTCGCACGTGGTTAAGTGGTGGTAAAACGGTCTTTGACCACACGTTAATTGTGCAACAGGAAGGGGTCGAAACGTTACGACCGTTCTTTAAACAACGGGTACGGTGGTGCCAGGGCGCCATTCAGTGCATCCGTTACTTGCCGGCACTGTGGCGTTCCGACCACCCGAACCGCTTTCAAAAAATTGATACCACAGTTTGGGTCATGATGCCCTTTACCGGTTGTATCATGCCGGTTACCGGGATCGTGGCGCTGCTAGTCCTGATCAGTCGGAGTTTATATGACTGGAACTTTGGCTGGCACCACCTGGCCATCATCACCATCGTAACCATCACACTACTCGTATGCGTGTTGTCCGCAAACATCTATTTGCGCAACTACGCTAACGTTCAGCAACGCGTTAAATTATTGCCGGCACTATTGCAGAGTCTTAGTTTTCAGGGGTACTTACTCATTATTGGGTTAACGCCGTACGTCGCCATTTATCGTCAACTGCGGGGCCGGACCGGTTGGACTAAAACTAGTCACGGAACGCAGAATTCACGACGCACCTACGCGCATTTGAATAAATCGTACTAGGAAGAGGGGGTAACCATGTTCAGACGGGGTCTTGTCAAAATAATTCAGGCGTTCACCCTGGCAGTCGCCGGCTTCCTCCTCCTGTGGATGTTGATGGCCAACTGGTACTTTGAGTGGCATTCGTCCATCAAAGTCACCACCGGAGCCGTCATCGGGAGTGTTCTGATCAGTAGCTTGTTACTCCTGGTAGTCATCGGCGGGAGTTACTGGCTTGGCCGGCAAAAAACAAGTTGGATCATCGGGAGCTTTACCGGTTTGACGGCGCTTAAATTCCCGGTAGTCGCCTGGCTTAAAATTGCACCCACCTCGGATTTTTGGAACTACCACACGTTGGCGGCCTTTAATGCGCAGGGCCTGACGTGGCAACGCATGTTAGAACGGGGCGACCTTGGCAGTTACGTTATTTTTCCGCACGCGCTCAACATTGCCAATTTTTTCAGCTTTAGTACCGCTTTAGCCGGCGACAACTTTTTCATCAGCCAATTTATTAATATCAGCTGCACTTTCTTAGACATGTTACTACTGTACTGGCTAGTCGCACGCTGGCTATCCCGGCGGATGGGTGTTTTAGCCAGCTTAATTTTTTACTGCATTCCCGCTTACTGGTTATACAGTACGCTGTTAAACGGGGCCGAACCATTATTTCTGACCTGCGTACTTTTAACGATGTTCGCCCTGACCCGGGTCGTCGTGCCACTACCCACGGCAACAACGAACGATCAGTGGCTAAATTTGGTTTTAGCGTGGGTCGCAACCGTAGTTGCCAACATGGTCCGGCCCGTTATGACTATCTGGCTAATTGCCTTGGTCATTTTTACCTTGGCACTCGGTCTGCAGTCGACTAAGGTTTTACGTCAACACGGGAAAAAGATTTTGCTCTACGTGGGGGCGACGGTCCTCGTAATGGCCGCTTCAACGGGAATCTATAGCTGGTTATACGGCTTTCAGGTCGCACCTAGCAGCGTCACGGCGGGGTACAGTCTCGCCATTGGAACAAGTAATCAGACGAAGGGCATGTACGACCCGCAAATTGCCAGTCAAGTTAACCGCGAACTGAAAGTAACGCCCAACTTAACCCGGGCGTACCCCCGAATCGCCAAAACGATGCAGCGGGACGTTCAAAAAAACTTAACCGCGTTGCGGGGCCAAGAAATACCGTTTATTAATCAAAAAATGCGCGGGTTAATGGGTGAGGATTACGGCTACAACTGGGTCTTATATAACTTAAGCCATGCCAAATCTCAACGAAAAACTGCAATTAGGTGGTACCAACTAAAGGGCCTCATTACCATTGTATCTTACAACTATTTTCAAGTTATGCTAGTACTGGCACTGGGGAGCGTTGGCCTCGGCCTCGGAGTACTGTTTAAAAAGAACTACCTGAACAACTACTTTTTCTACAGCGCGCTACTACTAGACGGTTTCACAATTAGTTCACTAATCATGGAAGTACAAGGGCGCTACCACGTGATTCTGTACTTACCAATTATTTTCTTGATTATCTGCGGGGGAGCCGCTATGGCTTCTTGGATTCACTCAAAACAGCTGAATCGAACAACCCCGGACTAATCCAAAACCGGCAACGCTTTTAAAACGTTGCCGGTTTTTGGGCGTTAATTTTAGCTAACGGCCCCGCGTTTAAGCGGCCAAATAAGTACCGGGCCTCCGTAGGTGAAATGAGTGCCACCCCGTAACAACGATGACGCCAGTTTTTTTGCGGAACGTGGCGGTCTACGTACCAGTCCCAAACGTCCTTTGAAAGGTATTCCCGGTAACCATGGTAGCCGAATTGGCCGTGGGTTTCTTTGGTGATCAGTGCGTGCAGGATCAAGTGTTCCACTTCGTCGACGTAAACGAGTTGATCACGTTGCTGAAACCGAAAGGGGTACTGCAAACGTTTGATGGTGGGCGCATCGGACATATTGCTAAACCGATTTTCAGCAACGTGGTGGGTACACAGACCGTCACGGGTGCGACTATAATTCCCCCGTTGCAACCGTAACACCCGTCCCGCTAAAAACTGTTCGTAGGACGCTTGCAAAAAATAGTCGTCCTTGACGGGACCGTGCAACGCTTGCAGTTGGCTGACCGCCGTTGCGTACGGTTGGTCGATAAGGGTTAAGTAGTGTTGAAAACGCTGGGCGTGCTCCATCGTAATTCCTCCATTTCACAGCTTCATTATTTCAACGTGTTCAAAACACCATCTAAAACGTTGTAACCAGGTGCTATGGATCACCGTTTTTGGCGGTACGCCCGGGCCTGTTTCGTTCGAACGGCGACTATTTGGTAAAGCGTATTGTCAATCGTTGGCCGGTAGCGCCTTTCAAGGGCCAAAACTTCATCAATGGTCGCTTGACCAGCGGCGGCATCGCCAAAAAAGAGCGCCCAGATTCCTAACCAAATTTGACGGACTAACCGCCCATCCCAAGTTAGTGACGCCGGTGCAACGTAATCTAGTTTTACTTTTATCCGTTTAGCCGCCGCAAAATTTTGATAGTTTAGGTCCACCTGAAACAGGGTGCCGTAGTAATCGAGGAGAATCTCGTAGGTTCGCCACGGATCTCCCCAGCGGGTCAAATAGTGGCGGCAATTTTTTTCAACCTTAGCCGTCAATTGCGACAACGCTGCCAAACCCTCCTTACTAGCAATTAGTGGAACCAGGGCATCGATTAATTTTAATTCTTGTAGCGTCCAAGTTTCAGTATTTAACAAGTGATCATAGACAACTTGGGTGGTTGGAGTTAACTGCACGTGTTTGTGATCGTAAGCGCGTAATAACAGGTTATTGTAACTAGCAACTAGTTGCTCATGTGCTGTTGGACTGTTGCGGTGTTCGCGTACCCAGGTTGCTAATGCGGGAAAATTGAGTTGTTCATAATAGGCCCGGGTCTGTGCCAAAGCTTGATCAAGTTCCGTTGGCTGGTAGCCCCGCTGAATAAAACGTAGTTCGTCGGCTGAAACGCCTAAATTATCCAACACCATAAATAGCTTGCTTGCACCAATATCATTTTGACCGTGTTCAAACCGGTTGGCAAATGAGCGGGAAACAATCCCACCGTATACTTCCTGTTGCGTTAACCCCTTAGCGAGTCGAATTTGGTGAACCGTAACCCCTAACTTTTCCATAGCAGCCTCCAACGTTGCATATATGCAACTTATTGGTTAATTTTAACACAACCTTCCCGCTTAAGATAAAGCTACCAAGTTAAGAAGGGAAGGATTCGATGTTCATGATCCTCAAAAATAAGACGTTACAAACGTTAGCCGGTGCGAACCTTTTTGCCACGTTGGGTATCAGCCTGTTTAACATTATTCTGCTGACCTACGCTAAAAATTTCCCACACCCGCACTGGTTCGTTTCAGTTGTTTCGATTGCAACCATCCTGCCAAACGTTTTCGGTAGTTACACCGGCCGCTTAGCAGACCGCACACCACAAAAGCAACGGTGGCTAATAACGACCAAGCTAGTTCAAGCCGCCCTATACCTATGTCTGGCACAAATCATTGATCAACAAACCGTGGTAGTCTTCTACGTCGTCGTTGGGATTAACGTGATATCTGACGTACTCGGCAACTACGGTGGCAACTTACTTAATGTAATTATCCAAAAACGGGTCGACTCAACACAACGGCAACAAGTGTTAGGCTTTAATCAAAGTGTGGGCACGTTAATGGAACCGTTAGGCCAAGCCATTGGGGTTGGACTTCTCGCGCAAACCCATAATTACGCGTTAGCCGGGGTATTCAACGCCCTTGCATTTTTACTCTCCGCGCTATGCTTATTCGTCGGGCGCACGACTATTCAAACGTCAGTCACGGTTAACCCAAAGATTGATGAGCGGCGGGTTTGGCAAACGTTACGGAGCGTGATTGAGCAGACAATGGGGTTATCGGCTTTTAGTTTTTTAGGCATTTTAATGTTATTAAACATCAGTTCCATGGGCTTTGATGGTATTCTAAACCTCGTTTTTTTGGATCAGGCCAATCAGTTACCCGTCCCGTATGCCGTTGCCATTTTGCTGACCAACGTAACGTTTGTGGTTGGCAACGTTTTAGGTGCTATGACCAAACACACCTGGTTTGACCACTTAAACATGGTACAACTACTAACCTTATCCATTGTCACCACAATACTTGATTTTAGCCTGTTACTAGTCGCACCACGGTTAAGCCTAATTTTAGGGTGTGTCCTTATTACGGCGTTCACTGACGGTAAATTAAATCCCGTGGCGTTTTCATTGTTGATGGACGGTGTCGACACTAGTCTAACGGGGACCCTATTAGGAACCGTTAGTGCCATTGTAACCCTCGCAACTCCGGTAGGGAGCACGGGACTCATGCTGCTCTACAACCTATCCGGTGCAAACGTAGCGTTTAGTTGCGCCATCGCCATTGCTGCCGGTACGTTAGTCTGGACAAGATTCGCGTACCACTACACGAGCACACACTAGCTTTATTTGTGAGCAATTATTATTTAAATAACAGATAGTAAAAATAACGAATTAACTGCCAATTACAATTTAAAACGGGCCAATTTTCTAATTAGATCAATTGTTAGTAATCAATTAATTTATAAAAAAACAAAATTCTAAGATTTTCCGTTAATTCGGCCAATTATCAAACAATGAATATGTGTGTTGGTTCAATGTACAATCATGGTAAGTTAGAGATGCTGGTTAAGAGAACCAAGCGATTATACAGGAGGAATCAATATGCATAAAGTTTGGCAATGGTCACTATTACTAGTTGCGGGGACGGCTTTTGCAAGCACCCCACTAATTAGTCAGGCCAGCACGGTCACTGCTACAATCAGTGACAACGTCGGTACGACTAGTACTCAAAAGTCTGGTATGACTGATGCGGCCGGTGGCGGCGTCGAAGGTGAAGAAAATACCGGTTCAGGTATGACCGATGGCGCTGGTGGCGGTGTCGAAGGTGAAGAAAATACTGGTTCGGGTATGACCGATGGCGCCGGTGGTGACGTCGACGAAGAGGAAAATACTGGTTCGGGTATGACTGATGGTGCTGGTGGCAGCATCGACGAGGGCGAAGAGGAAGAAGAAGAGTCCAACGGTGGCGCTACGGATGGTGCTGGCGGTACCGTTGATCCCGAAGAACCCGGGACTACGGAACCTGAGCAGCCGGGTGAACCGGGGACCACGACGCCGACTAATCCTGAAGAACCTGAGCAACCAGGTGAACCAGGGACGACAACGCCGACTAATCCCGAAGAACCTGGGCAACCGGGTCAACCGGGAACCACGGCACCGACTAATCCTGAAGAACCGGGGCAACCGGGTCAACCCGAAAAGCCAGGTGTTACTAACCCAAATGAACTTGAAAACGACGAAGTTCCAGCAAACAAACCGGAACAACAACCTACTAATTCTAAGCCAAATGAACTGATGAATCAGCCACTCGTTCAAGCAACCCAAGCCCAACCTGCTAGTCAAGACACTAGTGTGGTCGCACAGCCTTCAACGGGCGCAACGGCGGGAAATTTTGCCAATTCACAAGGCGGCACGTTGAGTTCAGTTTCACAGTTACCTCATCAAACTAACCAAGAAACGACGCAACCTTCGAGTGCTAATCAAACTAATTCAGCGACTCAGTTACCACAGACTGATGAACACACCAATCTAATCGCTGCAACACTCGGCGTAATCAGTTTAGCAGTCTTAACGTTGCTGGGCTGGTTTACTAACCGCAAACGGACAAACTAGTAATCGTCAGTTTGTGACCAACATTTTAACTTTTTACTGGTAACGGACCTAGTTCTTGCGAACAGGTCCGTTATTTATTTGTTCTAAAAACAATTAGCACTACTGAGACTAGGAGCATCCCTTCAAATATTGCTCTATGAGTTACCAATGTAACAAGAAAATGATTAAATAAATCGACTGCTCATTATCGAAAAATAAATTTTCCCGTTTTAAGTTGTAGGATTGCGATTTGCTTATTAAAAATTACAATTCAGCCTGACGTGAGCCTACGCCATTTTTTTAATAAAACGAAGTACGTATAAATTTATTTTAAGCCAGTAGTAACACCCGCTATTCGCTACATTTAGTTGCGTTTTCCTAAACTTACGCCACACTGATAAGGTAACCATGGTTAATGGTTACCAGACTCTTTCCATCCAAAAGGAGATTTCTTCATGAAAAAAGTGTCCACGTTAGCGGGTAGTCTCGTACTGGCCAGCACCCTCATTTTAATGCCTTCACAGGTTGCGCACGCATTCCAAGCCCCAGTTAACGCAAGCGTTGCCCAGTCCAAACCGACCGAACAAGCTTTAAAGACCACCGTTGATGCAATTCAACAATCTTTAGCCATCACAACGAGTCAGTTAGATGTTGCCAATACTGCGGTGGCTAAAGCTACGGCGAACGTCCACACTTCAGATCAGCAGGTTGCTGATGATGAAGCCACCATCACTTCTTTACAATCCGATGTGGATGCCAACAAGACTGAACTAGCTGAACAGCAAGCACAACTCACCAAACAAACCGAGTTTGCGGCCACCGTTGATCAGGCCAAACTTGCACAGGACAAAGCGAATGCCACTAAGTTTGCTAAAACGGTTGCGGCTGAAAAAGCCGCGACTAAGCAGGGTACCGTCAAAGCGGCCATGAAGGTGTACGTCGCTGACTGGAAAAAGCTCAGTGCCCTTCAAGACAGTATTCAACACCGAGAGGAAGCTCAACAGGATGTAAAAGCAGCTCAGGATTCTCTAGCGGATTCACAACGGTCCCTTGATAAATTAAATACCTTGTTGCAGCAAGCTCAAACGAAGTTGGCACAATCCCAAGCTACGGCAGCGACAGCTCAGCAAACACTTGTAACTGCGCAACACCAGCAACAAACGCTCCAGAAAGATTACGATCAACAACAACAATCCCTGCATAACGCCCAAACCGCGTTAACAGCCGAATCAGAATCATCATTAAAGCCAGCGTCCAATCAAGATACTGAAAATACGTCACCATCAACCGCTCCAACGGATACTGCGGTCACGGAAAAACCAACTTCAGAAGATAATCCGGAACCAATTTTAAACAATGATCATCAAGCAGACGATCAGCCAAGTAAAGAGGATAACGAACCGGTTACAGAATCCGATGCTAAACAATCCGACGCTAACCAAGCCCAGTTGCCACAAACTAATGAGCACGCATCGTTAATCGCAAGTATTTTAGGAATGATCACCCTGAGCATGGGAGCCATCCATTTAATCAAAAAACACTAATTTTAGAATTTTTAACCACAATTTAAAAAATACCCACACTGAAAAACTCAACGGTGTGGGTATTTTTAGGTTTAACGCTCAAGGAGCGCCAGCAAATAGGCTTGAATAAACGGGATACCCAGCGCAATTACGGTTACTAACACCCCAATCGGTAACAGTAAGATTGGCCACAGGGTGTTAATCATAAAAAGAATTACCCCACCTAACAACATGAGCCAACCGGCCAAATAGTTGACCCGGTGCCAAATGGTAGACGAACTATACGTCCAAATGACCCGAAAACCAATGTAGGCGTTTCGGGGAACGTCCATCATAATGACGCCCACACCGGAATACAGGGGACCTAGCCACCATAAGGCTCCCTGGCCAAACCATTCGGGAACAACTAAAAATAAGCCGGAGTATATAAACCAGCCCAACGCCAAATTACTTAAGACTTTAATCCAGTCAAACTGGCTGTGCGACAACCGTTTAATGACCCACGGTAAAGTCATCAGGCCCAAATAGCTGATTGTTATGGCGCTCAACCAGCGCCAATTAAGCAGAAAATGTAACTTTTGGGGATCATTTCCCAGCACGTGACGGCCCCACAGGAGAATCAATATTAAGCTGTTCATTAGACAGAGTAATCGCAGTTTAATGGTTACCGGAATTTTTTTCATAGACTGAGTCCTTTCACAAAATAACCTGACCGTTTTGTTTTCACCGCTAGCTTAACTTAATTAAACAAGGGTCATGACCAATATTTTGTAAAATTACGGTATTGTTAGGGTAAAACGTTGGCCCGTTAGCCGTTGATATTTCTCACTCATTCTTTACACTATTTTGATTGTTGCTAGTGACTAAGGTTTACTATACTTTTAGTGAACTAATGCTACTTAATTACTAAGTTAAATTTTAATGGGGAGGCTTACATGAAAAAAGCACACGGAAACGTACCAGCCGACATTAAAGGGTGGAATTGGGGAGCTTTCCGCTATACTTGGATATGGGGAATTGCAAATAAAACCTACTGGCCACTTCTCACACTCATCCCAGTTTTTGGTCTTGGGTGGGCCTTTGTTGTCGGTTTTAAAGGGAACGAGTGGGCGTGGACAACTTATCAAGGTGATCTGAACACCTTCAAAGCAATCCAGTCGACTTGGAACCGAGCGGGAATTGCTGGCCTCCTTGCAACACTGTTAACGTGGGGGTATACACTCTGGAATATATTGCACTTATTACATATC
>NZ_QWZQ01000139.1 GCF_003885105.1 Lactiplantibacillus garii | reverse complement strand
CTACTTAGTATCGTCAATCAAAAGCAGGATCAATCTATTTCTGATTGGAAAGCTGATACTTATTTATGTGAATTAGCTGAAAATTTGGAGCTCACGGATAATCAAGTTGACGTACTTGTTGAGAGCATCCAGCATGACCAGTTAATCTTGGATAAACGTTTAAACGATACTCAAATAAAAAAACAAACTAAGGACCTGGCCGCAAAAGCTGCGGCCGTTGGAATTCCTTTAACCGCCCTCTACTTTTCAGGTACTGTTGGGGTAAGTGCTGCTGGAATCACATCTGCATTAGCAACACTTGGATTCGGTGGAATTTTAGGTTTGTCAGGTATGGTGTCTGGAATTGGAATTTTAATTCTTGCTGGTACTGCGACCTATAAAG
>NZ_QWZQ01000138.1 GCF_003885105.1 Lactiplantibacillus garii | reverse complement strand
GTCCACCACGTTCCAGCTGCTTTAGAACCAACCGGTAAGGCGGAAGGCTTCCACAATCTGGGCTTGACTAATCGTAGGAAACAGAGGCTGTGACAAAAGTCACAGCCTCTGTTTTAATACCGCCGAATTATTTTTTGGTGTCCTTATTTTTAGCTTGGTCACTGGTGCGCTTGGCGTGTTCGTCGATGGTGTCTTGGACCGCCTTGGTCGTTAACTTGTCCTTGTCATCGGGACCAATGGCAAATTTATCGAATAACTTGTCGAGGTTATCTTGACGTTGTACTTTTAAACCCATGAGATCATTCCTTTCGCTTACCGCTAATCATAGCAAATTTTGATTCGTTTGTCAGTTATTCTTCTTTTATGCATTTTATACCCCTAAAAAGC
>NZ_QWZQ01000137.1 GCF_003885105.1 Lactiplantibacillus garii | reverse complement strand
AAACTGTTTCAGATGAGACGTTCACAACAGTCTTTCGTTAGGTTAATGCTAGTGAGATGGATGCTGTGAAAAATAGAAATATAATTCATGCTTTTGTTTTGAAACCAGAACTGTTGCCTTTTAGCTATACGAATTTAAAGGATCTAGTGACATCCAATATTACTAGCTACGCAATAGCCCGTGGAGTTAGCAAAACGGATGTTATAGGTTTGCAAGCAGCAAATTTACTAAGAAAATATGCTAAAAGTGGTATTCCAAATAATTTACTAGGTGAATTGCTAGCATATATTTTTTTAGAGCATGAGGATAACGCACTTAAACTCTATACCAGGGCGGAAATTTTAAAAGTCAAGCGAACAATCGATAGTGAAGGCATATATCTGAAAAGAGACCAGGGTAAAACTCAACT
>NZ_QWZQ01000136.1 GCF_003885105.1 Lactiplantibacillus garii | reverse complement strand
AGATTGGAACGGCAAATAATTACTTTTATCCATATGTCTATTTGTGGTTATGGGCGTTTCCATATGCAATTATTAATGATCCAGTTATTGCTTATTATTTAAATGTTTTTATATTGATGATGGCAACGATGGGGATTGCATATATTTGTGTAAACAGTTTTACTAAATCAAGGATGCAAGCAACATTGATATCAGTATTGTTTACTACCGCACCGTACCACATTTTTATTCTGTCTGGACAATCCGTTTTGGGAGAAGCATTAGCTTTCACGTTTATTCCATTATTTTTCTTGGGATTATACAATGTAATCCGTGGTAATGTACATAAATGGTGGATTATTGCTATTGCACTTGCATTAACAACATATGCACATTTAATTACATTGGCGTTAGAAGGCATCATAGCCGTAGTAGTTTATTTTGCCACAATAATGG
>NZ_QWZQ01000135.1 GCF_003885105.1 Lactiplantibacillus garii | reverse complement strand
ATATATTTTGGTGTCGGAGTTTTTAAAATGTTTTTCTAAAATTGCTGACGGATTCAATTCAAAATTATGGCTGGCAAGCTAAATTAGCAATTCCTGACGTTTCTTATGCGTATTCTAAGCCGCTGTTGGAATGACTTGTAAATGACGAATCTTTAAATAATCAAAAATTGCGCTTTAAATCAACTCATGGGCTGATTTAAAGCGCAATTTTAGTTAGCCACCATTAAACGCTGCGCTTTTTAAAGCTATAAACTGCTAACGCTAAAAATACCACGGCGTAAACCACGTAGCCTAAAGTTAGTTCGGTCACGCTTAATTGAGTTAATACTTTTAAATGCTGATTACTAATTTGGGCACCCAGGTTCAGCATGTTTAATGGATTCCAACGTAACCAGGTAAATTTAGTAATCAATTGGATCTTGAGAATAAACTACCGACTAGTAAGAC
>NZ_QWZQ01000134.1 GCF_003885105.1 Lactiplantibacillus garii | reverse complement strand
CATTAGTAATATTAAAGTGATTTTCCGGTCAGATTTTTGGGAAGGCTATTTGATTGAATCGATTACGTGGTTAGCAAATATTCCGTTGATAATTTTGGCAATACCAATGGTTCAATTTGATATTATTGATAATTTTCGAGTTAAAAGGAAAAATGTTTTTCGACTTTTGGGACATTCATTTAGTTTTCTAGTTCTAAAGTTTTTCTATCTGAGGCTTGTAGTATTAAACGTTCGACGGTATGTCTTACATACACATTTTGGAGGCCTTTTTCAAAGTAAAATCCAAGTTACTTTGAAAAAGGGTGTATCAGAACAGCAGGCTAAAATGGTACAACATCTTTATGAGTATATGTTAGCTCCGTGCACAGACTATCCTGAGAAAAAACGTAGAATTCCGATTAGGATAGAATGTCGAATAGTCAATGAAATCAATTTAAAAATTCCAGCATATGAAAT
>NZ_QWZQ01000133.1 GCF_003885105.1 Lactiplantibacillus garii | reverse complement strand
ATGATCGAAGTCTTGAATAGTAGTCATATTAATAAGGATTAGGACTCGGCGTCCTCCTGACCGATCCCAATGATTGTCTTGAATAGTAGTCATATTAATAAGGATTAGGACAATAACTGATAGCAATGTTCTTTCAGCACTGTCTTGAATAGTAGTCATATTAATAAGGATTAGGACCGGAAGTGTCCCACAGCAACTTTCGAAGTAGTCTTGAATAGTAGTCATATTAATAAGGATTAGGACGCTGCTTTCGTCATAGCGGACTTGCGTTGTGTCTTGAATAGTAGTCATATTAATAAGGATTAGGACTAGCTCTTCGTATTCCCAATTTACTCGGATGTCTTGAATAGTAGTCATATTAATAAGGATTAGGACCGGTAATTCCTAAGAAGGTAGCTGACTGGAGTCTTGAATAGTAGTCATATTAATAAGGATTAGGACTCATAGGGATAAAAAGCAGACGACTTGGACGTCTTGAATATTAGTCATATTAATAAGGATTAGGA
>NZ_QWZQ01000132.1 GCF_003885105.1 Lactiplantibacillus garii | reverse complement strand
GAACTATACATAATTCCGATTATTTTCGAAGCTTGGTTTTGTAAAAATGTAGGAGCATAGTAATACATTCCGGTGGGCGGTGTGATTTTCCTAATAGTAGAGTACTTTCCGGTTATCTTTTTTGCCGTTGCTATAAAGATCTTGCCACTTCCTTTTTTATTTTTTGTATATAGAGCGTAATATTTTCTCGCACCCTTATATATATCAACGGCATTTACGTTATGCAATCCTTGTAATTTTAGAGCCTTTTTCAAATTAGGTTTACTTGTATCATAATTAAATGGCGCTATATATGCATCATAGTTTCCTTTAGCATCATAACTGGAAAATGACATCATAAGCTTGTCGCTATCATGAATTAAGGAAGGTGCTGTAATCTGCTTATATTTATTTGTGGCACCAATTGAAACCAGTTGCCAACTAAAAAAGTCAGCTGTTCGTAGTACTCCACCCGTATACGTAATGAACCAATAATTACCAAATTTTGTTATTTTGGGATCTTGAATCTCAATATTGGGA
>NZ_QWZQ01000131.1 GCF_003885105.1 Lactiplantibacillus garii | reverse complement strand
AAATAATTATTTAAAATTAGTTGTTCTGGCTGCGGTAAATTGATTCTTACGGCAAATGAGATAATGCTTCGATATTCGTTAGCATCGACTACATGGTCATCATGTAAAGCAAAATTACATAGTAATTCGGCGTACGCCAACTTGATTTTGGAGGGAAGGTCCTCTAGTGAGTAGATAGTTGAGGTAACTTCTGAATCCTCATCTTGTGTTCCTGTATTCTCATTTTCACTAACATCATTGGCAGCACCAAAATCATCTAGTAAGCTTGCTAAAGCAGGGGAGTTGACCCATTCGGTTATTGCCGTTGGAACTGAATAAGATTCGGTTTCATCAATAAAACTCAAATTAATGTGTGGAATAACTTTTTCTTTACTTTTTCCGTGCTTGGTTTCTTCACTATAATTTGCTTCTGCAATATTTTGGTATTCGAAGCTAATTGGGTGTTCTAAGGATTCATGAAAATAAACACGTGTACTTGTGAAAAGTATCCCAGTTTTTGCATTGTGAAAAAGGGTAGTATCGACAATTGCACGTACATCAGTAGGCAATTCACTAA
>NZ_QWZQ01000130.1 GCF_003885105.1 Lactiplantibacillus garii | reverse complement strand
ACACTAATCATTGCAAGTGTAACAACCCCTAGTTTTGTCATTAAATTCATTATAAACACCTCCTAAAATTTAAAGTGTGGTGTATACACACTATATTTATTGGCCTTGAGAAGCTTGCCACGGTTAACCACTCGTAGCGATTTAAGACTAGTTTTATACGGCTTATCCCATTGGCCGTAAAGATGATACTTATTCGAATTAATGCGGTAGGCATCATAACGATAAATTTTTGGAATCGTATATGAATTTTTGCCAGTCCGAATTAGTTGAATTGTCCCAGAACCTTTAGCCGTTGTATCACCCTTGGTCAAGATTGGCGTCAGCTTAAGAGTCATTTTATTTTTCTTAACAACTTGCTTATTAACTTTATAATCAAGTGTATTTTCGGACATACCGGTGGCACTAATAATACGAATTTTATTTCCCCGCTGCATAAGTGCGATCGGCATGACCTTGCCACTCGTATTACGAGTATAGTTAATCATTACTTTCTTTTTATTATTTAAAACATTTTTACTAATTTTGTAGACTTTAGCTTTCTTAGCCTTTTTCTTACTGACCTTCTTAGCTTTTTTAACGGTCTTGGCT
>NZ_QWZQ01000012.1 GCF_003885105.1 Lactiplantibacillus garii | reverse complement strand
ATGTTAAACAGCAGTTTAAAGCAAAATGGCATAAGTAAAAGATCAAATGCGTTTCATGAATTAGCACGAGATTTAACAGAAAGTACGGGTTTTACCTTATTGAACCTTATTAAACAGGCACCAGGAAGAGAGCGGTTAACTAATTATTACGGTGCAGGTTTGGTTAGAATGGAGGACGGTCTCTATTACTATGTTGGTGCAGAACAGCCAGTGAAATTTAAAATGGATAAAGCTAACCGATTAAAAAGGCTGATTGCAATAGATGAAAAATTAGGTGTTCCACAGCTGATTTTTAGAGACATGGTAAAAATGATGGTGGTTAAGTTTGTAAGAAATGGGCAATATACAGTTATTCCGTACCCATTTAAGTACTTAAATGAATATTTACGACATTATAGTCGGATGTGTACAAAATAGCTTTGTGATGAACGTGTGTTCCTTTTGGGGTATAATTAATTTGTCTATTTAATAAACATAAAGGAGCTCGTAAATTATGGATATTTCCCTGTTAAAGCAAGTCGCTGGCACCTCCAATAAGATTGCTCTCAGTACGGCGTTAAACGGTGAGGCCGACGTCAAAATTGTTAACTTCGTCTGGTACGAAGACCGTCCGGATACGTTGTACTTTTCGTCGGTCAAAACTAGTGCTGCGTTAAAGGTGTATGATCAAAATCCGGACGTCGCGTTTATTACGGTTCCAAATGACGGCACCCCGGGAAACCCCTATTTACGGGCTCAGCACGTGACACTACAGCGTTCTGAGAAAACAATGACCGATTTACTACCACGCTACCTTGAAACAATTCCGAATTATCAACAGGTTTGGGATGCAATTGGTGCGACGCTGGTCGTGTTTGAACTTAAAGTGACCGACCTGTTTGTCGATGGTGGTTTAGGTCAAGCCAAAGAAACTTTAAATTTTAACTAGATAGTTAGAAAAAAGAGTTAGCTGATTGTATACAAAATCAGTTAACTCTTTTTATTTCTACTTTAAATACGCCGTTCGGTAACTGGCGACCCCGCTAAAGTTATTGTAGACCACACCTTTAAGGTTGGATTTGACGAGCATGTTGGTACTGCCTTCGTAAAGTGAAACGCCGGCTTGATCCTTAGTAGCCCGTTTAGCGGCCTGAACCAAGTCCTGGTAGCGCTTAGTTACGTTGAGGGCGTCGACGTCGTCTGCTTTTTTCATTAGTTGATCAAACGCCTTATTGTTGTAGTGGCCCATGTTGGAATTGCTGCTAGACGTTAGAATCGTGAGGGCCCGCGACGGGTCGGCAAAGTCCATGTTCCAGCCGGCCAAGTTTAACTGGAAATCCCCCTTGGAAACTTTACCAAGCATGGCAGTGAACGGCATGGCCTTTACGTTGACCTTGATACCGGGGAGGTGGCTCATTAACTGTCCCTGAATAAATTCAGCGACTTGGTGGGTGCTGTCATTGTCCCCACAGGTCAGGGTCAACGTGATTTGATTCGTTCCCAGTTGCCGTTTGGCTTGCTTGTATAGTGTCTGGGCCTTAGCCACGTTAAAGTCAACCGTGTTTTTAACGTAAGCGTCCTGAGTGAAATCGCGACCAGTCTGAGGATTTTTAGCCATATTGGTTACGGCAAAGGTTTTAGCTGGTCGTGAGCCGTTTTCCAAGACCTTATTAACGAGCTGATTTCGGTTGATGGCTAACGAAACGGCAGTTCGTAGAGCCTGATTAGCAGCGGTTTTATCCTTTTCGTTAAATTGAATAAATTCTAGTGTCCCGGTTGGCAGCGTTTTACGTTCAGCGTTATTTTTATTCTGAACGTTCTGTTCACCACTTAGGGTGACCGTGTCGAGTTTATTCGATTGATATAAGTTATAAGCGGTCGTAGTTGACTTGATCACTTGGTAATTGATCTTATTTAGTTTAACGACGTTTTTAGCGTAATAATGGGGGTTTTTAGTTAAAGTCCAAGTATCGTTGGTTCCAGTCCAGCCCTTCATGACGAAAGCCCCGTTATAAACGGTTTTATCAGCCGTTGTCCCGTACGCCCGGCCGTATTTTTGAACGGCTTTCTGGTTTACGGGGTAGAAGGTCGTATTGGCTAAAACTTTTTTGAAATAAGCAGCGGGTTTACTCAGGGTGATGGTTAGCTGGTAGTCCCCGTTAGCTTTAACCCCGAGCGTAGTAGGGGATTTTTTACCCGTGGAAATGGCGTCGGCATTTTTGATGTTACTAAATAAATACGTAAATTCTGACTTGGATTTAGGGTCGAGCGTCCGCTCCCACGAATAGACAAAGTCGTGCGCGGTGACCCGCTGACCGTTACTCCACTTGGCATTGTGGTGTAGCTTGATCACGTATTCTTTGCCATCTTTTGAAATGGTGGTCTTGGTGGCGAGGGCGTTGACCGGTTCGCTCTTAGCGTTTAGCCGGTAAAGACCTTCGTCAATCTGGTTGAGTTGATCGCCCGAGACGTTGTCGGTGATTTTGGCCGGGTCGAGGCTCATGATGGCCGTCCCTTCAGAGAGGTTTAATGTTTGGGCCGTCGCCGTTTTAGCAGGCTTAGACTGGGCGTTCACGGTAAAAGCAATCCCGCCGACAATTGCAATTCCGGCAACGGTCAGTAAAGTTTTTTGCGTAGTTGATAAGCTCATAATGATGAATTCCTCCAAAAATAATTTCATAGTGGTCGTTGTGATTCATCGAGCGTTGCCATCGTTTGGTTACCATTTGTTTCACCCCGTTTTAAAGTCAAAAAAACCGTCCTTATACAGCCAATGCTGCGATAAGGACGGTTGATAAACCGCGGTGCCACCTTAATTGAGCCCACTTCAGTCGTGACGACTAAATATGCACTCCCACTCCATAGGAAACTAACATTTCCCTGACAACTGACGTATGTCGCACGTCTTTCCGTACTATTAGCAAGCTAAATTCGGAAAAGCCCTCGGTGGTCCATTTAACTATCTGCGTTCGGCCATACTCTCAGCAACGATGACTCTCTGTGCGGGCACGATAATCTTGATCTCCACCTCATTGGTTTATAAGGACGATATTTATGTTGAACCCAGTATACGGCTTTTAAAATTAGATTGTCAACACCTGGAAAATAATTATTTTGAAAATATATTGTGCTAAATTCTATACACTTAAAATAAATTAATATTCATAACGACTTTTGGTTGCACATTGTTCCACGTGAAACAATGTGCAACGGAAATTAGCTCATTATGTAATAATAAGTGCTAACTTGAACGGAGAGGCGCAGCGTTAACGAGTCATAATCACGATAATTAGACTGCGAAAAATACGAAAAGTTGTTACATGAAAACCCTATAAATTAGCACTGATAAACAACACACATAATACGTCCTGGAATTAGCAGAAAAATGATTTTAATTGAAATATTGGATTTAATCAAAAAGTTCTAATTTATTGGTTAGTGATTGACAGATTCAAAAAGGATGTTAATTATTATTAAAGTGTTTGAATATATATGCAATAATTTTAAATAAAGAAGCTCCCACTAAAATTTAGCGGGAGCTTCTTTTTAAGACTAAAGACGACTGTTATAAATCAAGAAACTGATGTAGCAGGTGTCGCCATCAGGTAAATCGTAACCAGTGGTTTCACGGGGGCCGGCACTTTCGTGTAAGACCGTGAACTCACCCGAACCATAATCTTGGTCGTTCAAGTACTTTACGAGGCGTTCGTCGCATTCAGCTAAGGTTTTACCCGTAACGACGCGCCGGTTCCAGCCACGATGAATCGTACCATTGTTAGGATTGATCATATTCTCAACTCCTTATTATAAAGTCATCAATTGCGCTTGACGCTCGGGTTGACTTTGAAGGTCAGCCTGAGACATGTCAGCGTCGAGTTGGTGGAGACTGTTAAAAATGATGAAACGTTGGCCAACGGCTTGAACTTGTTGGAAATTATGACTGGCCATAATAATTGTTTTACCAGCCGCATTTAGCCGTTGTAGAAGGGTTAACATTTGTTGCTGAGCCGCGATGGTTAAACCATTGAGTGGCTCGTCTAGCAACAAGATTTCAGGATTTAAGGCTAGCACACTCGCTAGGGCGACCCGTTTTTTCTCGCCGCCGGATAATTGGTAAGGAACCCGGTCGCGGAGTGTTTCGCAAGCAGTTAAGTGTAAACAATCGGTCACCCGTTGCGCAATTTCCGCGTCATTTAAACCAAGCTGACGGGGGCCAAAAGCAATTTCTTCGGCAACCGAGGTATTGAAGAGTTGGACGTCGGTATTTTGAAAGACCATCCCAACCGTTTGGTGTAACCGTTGACGGCGCTGGGCGTCGGACAAGTAATTCGCCGTAATGGCTTGATCACGCAACCAGTATTCACCAGTTTTGGGCGTTGCTAATCCACTTAAAATTCGGAGCAACGTGGATTTACCCGAACCGTTAGGCCCCATTAAACAGACAAATTCACCGGTATTAATAGTGAGGTCGAGGTGGTCCAAACCGCACGTATTAGGATAATCATAGCAAAGGTTTGCTAATTTAATCAATACCACGTTAATTCCTCCAAAAAATAAATAATATCAAAACCAAAATATCGGGACCGAGTGATAAGTAATCGGGCCAGTGGTTCCTAGTGGGACTAGTACGAACGTAGTGACCGTTAAAGCCGCGAGCTTCCATGGCCGCGTAGAGCTCTAGGGCGTATGCGTAACTTTTGAGGTACAGGTTACCAAACATCGCACCAATCAAGCGGTAAGGGTGCTTAGTGGGGGCCACTGTCCGTAACTCTAAGGCTTCCATGGTCAGTAACAAGTGTTGCCCGAGCATGCGGAGATAAGTGATGGCAATTGCCAAAGTCATGATCAAGACGTCGGGACAGTGCAACGCCTTGAGTCCACTTAGCAAGTCTTGAAACGGTGTCGTCAACCGGTAGTACTGGGCGTTAGCGAGCATCAGACTAGTTTTTAAGCCGAAAAATAGTAACGTCCCCGGACCGGTTAGCCAGTAGCTTGGCAGCACGAATAGTAAGGCAACGAATGAGCTAATCAGCCAGCTGCGCACGAATCGTCGGAGTTGGCTGGGTGGTAATAGGAGTAACTGGAAACCTAGTAGTAGGGCTAAACACCACAGTAACGTAACGTTATTGATTAGTGCAATCAATAAAACTAGAAGTAATAAACGAATTAAATTAATTTGCGGGGCGAGGTGCCACCGCTGATTTTTAACGACCGGTGCGGGTTGGGCTAACCGGGTCAGCAAACTACGCAGGTGGCGCTGATTACGCTGTAAAAAGCTCGTTTTACTGGCTTGACTGTGCGCCGAAGCGGGCTGTTGTAACCAGTCCGGTAACTCAGTTGGTTGTTTCGGATCCATGTTGAAGGCCTCGAATCAGGAGTAAGAAAATTAAGATGGCGGATAACGCGGACAGAATGTAACCCACGCTTACGGGCAATCCCGCAATGGCGTAGTCGCTAAACAGGGCCTGGAAGTGGAAACCGTGAACCATTCCCTGGGGTGCCTGGGTACTCAAGTGTTGTTGTGCAAGGAGCTGCTTTAGTTCCGTCGGGTCCCATTCGCCCCAAGCCGTATTACTGGCTAACAAACCGAGTGGTGATAGGGCCGCCAAACCAATCAGTAACGCGATCCACGGTCGTTGGTTGGTCCGGGTCGGCGTTTGGTACAGGTTGGTTGGAGCGACTTTTTTCACGAATTGGAAAACGAGCAGGGTAAAGACGAGTTCAACCCAGCCCGCCACCAGTAAGTGGGCGGTCAACATGGCGGGAACCGCGATGCTTAGACCGTACGGGCAGTACAACGGTGCACCGCTAGCCGTGTGCGCGAGGAGTGGTTGTAATCCCAGTTCTACACCGGCGACTAGGGCGGCCACGTTGATACCTAAGTAAGCCCCAACGGCCAGACCGATTTTTTCGTGGTGTAATTTTTGCCCCAAGCGGTAACAAGCGTAACCGACAAACGGCATGATGAACGCCATGTTAAAGGCATTGGCGCCAAAGGCCAGGATACCGCCGTCACCAAATAGTAGGGCTTGCAGGGCTAACGTAACGGTTAACGCTAAACAAGCCGCCCAGGGCCCAATCAGCACCGCTAACAGCGTACCTCCGACCGCGTGGGCCGTGGTACCGCCCGGAATTGGTAAATTGAACATCATGATTAAAAAAGCCAATGAGGCGGCAATGCCTAGCATTGGTAAAGTTTCATGGTGTTCTTTGACTTGGGCTTTAACTTTAATGACTGCGACGGTCCAAACGGGCGCCATGGCAGCAACTAACGTCCCACAGGTGGCGGGACTTAAATAATTATCCGGGATATGCACGGATGAGCACCTCACTAGTTTGCAATTTGATCTAAGAGGTAGCTAACGTCTTGAATAATAAATTTATGGTTCTTAACTGAAATAACCCCATCTGCCCGCAATTCTTTGAGCATCCGGTTCACACTGCTACGAGAACTAATTCCGCAAAATCCCGCGATATCATCGTTCGTGACGATAAAATCGATCAAAATTCCTTCGTTAACTTTCCTGCCAAAGAGGTCAACAAGACTATAGATAAAGGAGCAGATGGCGCCCTTTTTACCGTTCATCACCATCCGCTGGAGACGGAGGATGTTTTCGGATAACTTTTTACGGTAGTAATTTTTGACGTAGTTCTGTAGTTCCGGGGTGCTATTGACGTATTTCCAAAATGAGACCCGGTTGACCTGATAAAAAGTTGCGTATTCGGATTCAATGCGGACGTTAAACGGTTGATCCGTTGAACGGGAGACTTCGTCACGCAATAACGAGATGACGTCGGGTTTAGCGATGTAGGACAGGTTAAATTCACGCCCATCCTGCAAAATAATACTGTTTTTGATGATGCCATCCTTTAAAACGTACGTATAGTGCTCCGCTAAACCGTGATAAGTCAAATAAGTGTGCCGTTTTTTCTTAATTGTTGGTACATGGTGGGCTTCCAGGTAGCTTAATAAATATTCAATGTCAGTTAATACCATCTTAGTTTCAGTTCTTTCGTGAAAGATTTTGAGGTCCGAAAACGAATTATTAACGACTTTCAGCTTCAATCACGATAACTACTCTGCTTAGCATAGCGGTTTTTGTGATTGCGGCAATCGCATTTAAAGTATACATTTGTTAACTATTTTTGAAAGCTTAAAATGTAACAGCAAGTTTTCCGGACCTCTAGTATAACAAAACATGCGCGTTAAAAATTTTATTTACGAGAAAGAGGATGGCCAAAAGTCATGGTTGCAATTGATTTACCATATGACAAGAAAACGATTACCGCTGAAATTCCTGATGAAAATTTCGCCGGTAAGCTCGTTTCCCAAGCTGCAACATATCATAACAAATTATCCGAAAGTGAAACGGTTGAAAAATCGCTGGATAACCCGATCGGTTCTGACAAATTAGAAGAACTCGCAAAGGGTAAAAAGAACATTGTTATCATTAGTTCTGACCACACCCGGCCAGTACCTTCACACATCATTACTCCGATTCTGTTACGGCGTTTACGCTCCGCGGCACCGGACGCTCGGATTCGCATCCTCGTTGCAACCGGTTTTCACCGGCCATCGACGCACGAAGAATTAGTTAACAAATATGGCGAAGACATCGTTAACAACGAAGAAATTGTCATGCACGTTTCAACCGATGACGACTCAATGGTTAAAATTGGCCAATTGCCTTCTGGTGGGGATTGCATTATTAACAAAGTGGCCGCCGAAGCCGATTTGTTAATTTCTGAAGGGTTCATTGAATCCCACTTCTTTGCCGGTTTCTCCGGTGGTCGGAAGTCCGTTTTACCTGGGATTGCTTCATACAAAACTATCATGGCCAACCACTCTGGGGAATTTATTAACTCACCAAAAGCCCGGACTGGGAACTTAATGCACAACCCAATTCATAAAGACATGGTGTACGCTGCTCGGACGGCTAAGTTGGCCTTCATTATCAACGTTGTGTTGGACGAAGATAAAAAGATCATTGGTTCGTTTGCCGGTGATATGGAAGCCGCTCATAAAGTTGGTTGTGACTTTGTTAAGGACCTTTCCAGTGTTCCTGCAATCGACTGTGACATTGCCATTTCAACGAACGGTGGTTACCCGTTAGACCAAAATATCTACCAAGCCGTTAAAGGGATGACCGCAGCCGAAGCTACTAACAAAGAGGGCGGTACGATCGTCATGGTCGCCGGTGCCCGCGATGGTCACGGTGGCGATGGTTTTTATCACAACTTGGCCGACGTGGATGATCCGAAGGAATTCTTGGATCAAGCCATTAACACTCCCCGTTTAAAGACGATTCCAGACCAGTGGACGGCGCAAATCTTTGCCCGGATCTTGGTTCACCACCACGTGATTTTTGTTTCAGACTTAGTTGAACCTAAGTTAATCACTGACATGCACATGGAATTAGCTAAGAGTTTAGACGAAGCTATGGAAATGGCGTACGCCCGCGAAGGAAAAGCCGCTAAAGTAACGGTAATTCCTGATGGCCTTGGCGTTATCGTGAAATAAGATGGCAACGTTAACGACCACTGAAATTTTACAACGGGTTGCCGCGGGAACCTTGTCGCCGGCCGACGCCGCGAGCCAATTAGAAGCGGCACAGACGGCGGATTTGGGTTTTGCCAGTGTCGATTTAAGCCGCCAAACCCGCAACGGTTTTCCGGAAGTCGTTTACGGTGCGGGTAAAACTGCGCCGCAAATTGCCGGCATCGTGAAGGCAATGACTAACCAAACGTTACCGATTTTGACCACCCGTTTGTCACCGGAAAAGTTTGCCGCACTGCAACCAGCGTTACCAACCGCGGTGTATCACGAACAAGCACAGTGCATGACGGTTGGCCAGATGCCAACACCTAAAACTGACGATTACATTGCCGTAGTTACGGCGGGGACGTCGGATCAGCCGGTTGCTGAAGAAGCGGCGGTCACGGCCGAAGCCTTTGGTAACCACGTAAAGCGGGTCTACGACGTTGGTGTTGCCGGCATTCACCGGTTATTTGCCCGGCTAGACGTGATTCGTGGGGCCAAAGTAGTGATCGTCATTGCCGGAATGGAAGGGGCGTTGGCGAGCGTCGTTGGCGGCCTGATCGATAAACCGTTGATCGCCGTTCCAACCAGCATTGGCTACGGCACAAACTTCCAAGGGATGACGGCCCTGCTGACCATGTTAAATAGTTGTGCGTCCGGCATTACCGTTGTCAACATTGATAATGGTTTTGGGGCGGCTTACTCCGCTAGCATGATCAATCAATTGTAAAATTCAGATAACTAAACCATGAGAGGAATTCAAGATGCGAACACTTTATTTAGATGCGTTTTCCGGTATTAGTGGCGACATGTTTTTAGGCGCTTTACTGGATCTCGGCTTAGATTTCGACCAATTAAAGGCCGAATTAGCCAAATTACACGTTCACGGCTACGAACTAACCCGTGAACGGTTGGCTAAAAGCAGTATTTACGGGACCAGTTTTGACGTTCAAGTTGAAGGTGGTAAGGACCACGGCTTTGTGGAACATTCCCATGATCACCACCACGCTGAAACGACGCCGGAACACCACCATGAACACGATCACGTTCATGAGGATCACCACCACGCTGACGCGGACCATCACGACCATGATCATGGTGACCACCACCATCATCACGGCGCGGCACGGCATTTAACGGATATCTTGCAACTGATCGACGCGAGTGATTTATCCGAGCAAGTTAAAGCCCACGCGAAGGCAATCTTTTCCGAAATTGCGCAAGCGGAAGCCACGGTGCATAACATGCCGTTAGCTGACGTCCATTTTCACGAAGTGGGTGCGTTGGATTCCATCGTGGACATCGTTGGTTGTTGCGTTGCCTTAGAATTAATGGACATCGATGAAATTTTATCTTCACCATTGACCGACGGTAGTGGTTTTATCAACGTGGCGCACGGTCAAATGCCGGTGCCGGTGCCGGCCGTGATGCAAATGCGCGTTGGTAGCCGAATTCCGATTCAGCAACGGTTGGACATTCATACCGAATTGATTACGCCAACCGGGATGGGAATTGTTAAAACGCTGGTCAAAGATTTCGGACCATTACCAGAGAATGCCACCCCGTTAAAGGTCGGCTATGGTTTTGGAAAACGGGATACCGGGGGCTTTAACGCCTTACGGGCCGTTTTATTCGAAAAAAAAAACTAAGTCATCAGGTTGTTAACCGAACGAAGGACGACGTGTTAATGATCGAAGCCAATTTAGACGATCAGACGGGTGAGGGTCTGGGGTACGTCATGGACCAGCTGTTAACGGCTGGTGCGTACGACGTTTTCTTTACACCAATTCAGATGAAAAAGAACCGCCCCGCCACCAAATTGACCGTACTGGGTAACGTACAAGCTAAAGCGGAACTGACCAAGCTAATTTTAAGTGAGACCAGTACGATTGGGGTGCGTTACCAAACTTGGCACCGAACGATTATGAAACGGCACTTTATCACGGTGGAAACACCGTATGGTCCGGTTCAGTTTAAGGTTGCGACTTACGATGACGTTACGAAAAAAACACCGGAATACGCGGACTGTGCTAAGTTAGCACAACGGTTCCACATTCCGTTACGGACGGTTTATCAGGCGGCCACGGTTGCCGCCGCGCAGTTGGACGAGGAGGAATAGTTTTTTGTTACATCAATTGATTGCCGAATTCATGGGAACGGCCTTAATGATCATTTTTGGGGTCGGGGTTCACTGTAGTTCGGTCCTGAAGGGAACTAAGTACCGGGGTTCCGGGCATATTTTCGCCATCACGACTTGGGGTTTTGGGATTAGTATTGCACTTTTTATTTTTGGAAATGTTTGTATCAACCCCGCGATGGTTTTAGCGCAGTGTTTGCTAGGCAACTTACCATGGAGTAGTTTTATTCCTTACTCGGTTGCCGAAGTACTGGGTGGGGTGATTGGTTCCGTAATCGTTTGGATTATGTACGCCGACCACTTCAAGGCGTCAACGGACGAAATTTCACCAATTACGATTCGTAACTTGTTCTGTACGGCACCAGCTGTACGAAACTTACCACGGAACTTTTTCGTGGAATTCTTCGATACCTTTATCTTTATTTCTGGGATCTTAGCCATTTCAGAAATTAAGACGCCCGGAATCGTTCCAATTGGTGTTGGACTGTTAGTCTGGGCCATTGGGATGGGACTTGGCGGTCCGACCGGGTTCGCCATGAACCTCGCGCGGGACATGGGCCCCCGGATTGCTCACGCCATTTTACCAATTGCCAACAAGGCGGAAAGTGACTGGACGTACGGGATCATCGTTCCCGGAATCGCACCGTTTTTTGGTGCCGCGGTCGCCGCTTGGTTTATGCACGGATTTTTTGGAATTAACTAGTAATTAAAATAAAAAAAGAAGGCTATTAATATGACAACATTAGCAGCAAAGAAAGCAACGTTAACGAGTTTATTAAAAGATTTGGAAAAGGTTACGGTTGCCTTTTCTGGTGGGATTGACAGTACGTTAGTTTTGAAAATGGCTTTAAACGTTTTAGGTCAAGAAAACGTTACTGCCGTTGTTGCCAACTCCGAATTATTCACTGACGAAGAATTCGATAAGGCCGTTAGCTTAGCTGAAGAAATGGGCGCCAACGTTCAAACGACGACCTTAGACTACTTAAGCGACGAACACGTTAAGGAAAACACTCCTGACAGCTGGTACTATGCTAAAAAGATGTTCTATACTCGTTTGAACGAAATGGCCGCTGCTAACGGCAGCAACGCCGTTTTAGACGGGATGATCAAGAACGATGAAAACGACTACCGTCCTGGTTTGAAGGCCCGGACCGAAGCCGGTGCTCGTAGTTTGTTACAAGAAGCCGACTTTTTCAAGGTTGACGTACGTGCCTTAGCCCAAGAATTAGGGTTAACGAACTGGAACAAAGTTGCATCTTGCTCCGTATCTTCACGTTTTCCATACAACACGACTTTGACGCACGAAAACATTGCGCAAGTTATGGCTGCTGAAAAGTACTTACGTAGCCTTGGTTTCCCAACGGTTCGGGTTCGTTTCCACGAAGACATTGCCCGCATCGAATTACCAGAAGCCCGCATTGGTGATTTCTTGGTATTCAATGACCGTGTTAACCGTCAATTACAATCACTCGGTTTCCGTTACGTTACCTTAGATTTAGGTGGTTTCCGCAGTGGTCGGATGAACGATACGTTGACAAAGGCACAGGTCGAAGCATTCGCGTAATCAGTAAGAGTGTGAAGTTCAGACGGGTCGGGGGTGAGGATTAGCCTAGCCAGCGATGATATGCGGGCTTGGCATATTATTGTTGGCGTCGCTAACCGGAAGCCCCGGTCTGACCTGAACACGTTTCAAAACGCACGTATAAATTAAACATGCATTAACGGAAAACGGGCAATAATCACGGTTTTGGTGATTGTTACCCGTTTTTGGTTAAGCGGAATGGGTTGCCCGAACACGTTTCGAAAGGCAAACTGAATCCGATAATAATGAAAATTTATTGGCGTTGTTCTAGGTGATAATAAACTAGTTAAGCGTATAAAAATCCCGTTAGACATAGTGGCTAACGGGATTTTTCAATTGAATAATTAATCAAAGTTAACGACTAATTTACCAACGACCTGGTCGGCTTGAATTCGTTTTAAACCGGTCACGAGGTCGTCACGACGCAGAACGTCGCTGATGAGCGGATCGACCTTTCCGTTGGCAACTAAAGCCAGCAGTTCAAATGCCATTTGACCCAAGTCGGCAATTTGTGCGGGATTCCCGCTGCGGTGAGCACCACCCAAATCAAGGTTACTGATAGTAACGGCTTGGTTTGTCGGAAAGGCGGGCGTGTCTAAAACACAAACGAGTTGACCATTGTAGGCTAACCGGGGAAGGTCGGCTTCGGGATGACCAATCGTGTTAACGATTAAATCAACGCCTTGGTGGTGGGTCAGTGTCTGGAGTTGGTGATCCACGTCTTCGGTACGGTAATCAATTTGAGCGTCGGGGTGCAACGCCGCTACAAAGGCTTGCTTGCCCTTAGAAACGGTCGTGTAGACGGTTTTGCCGGCTTGTTTAGCCAATTGAATAGCCATGCTGCCGACACCGCCAGCACCGGCGTGAATGAGAACGGTTTGAACGGCGTTTAAGTTAGCTTTACGGTATAGCGCCTGGTACGCGGTCAGGCCCGCACATAGGCTTGCTGCCGCGGTTTCAAAGCTAACGGTCGTTGGAATATCGGCGAGGGCGTCGGCTGGAAAACTAACGTATTCCGCAAAGCAACCGTTCTGAGTCAGGTTACCGTGACCACACACGCGTTGACCCGGCCGGTAGTTTTGAACGTTGGCCCCGACGGCCTCGATAATTCCCGCGACGTCTAAGCCTAACGTGTGCGGGTAAGTCCACGTGGGATGGTCTCCCGTGACAACCTTATAATCAACCGGGTTTAAACCGACTGATTGGGTCTTGATCAACACTTCGTCGGGCTTAAGTACGGGCATGGGCCGTTCTTGCCATTCAAGGTCGCTCAAGGTGTGGAGCGTTGCGGTTGGCACAACTAGAGCTTGCATAAATAGTCACTCTTTTCTTCATATTTTACTACTGATTACATTATAACCGCTTCTGTTGAATAGCCTGAACAAAAAGCTTTTACCGGTGAGGCTACGTAAATTGAACGAAAATTAGTTAAAAAATAGTAATTGACGTTAGCGGTTACAATCGTTAGACTGAAGTTGACCAAATTAATAAATATTAAACACTAGGGGTGTCCAAAAATGGGCTGAGATGGCGCTGTGAGCGTCGATCCCTTTGAACCTGTAAGTTCAGACTTGCGTAGGGAAAGTGTCACAGCTAAGAATTAGCGACCACTCGATCAATGCAGGTTGATCAGTGGTCGTTTTTTTATAAGCGTGCCACTTGGGAAAGGGTGAATTAAACATGGAATTAAGACTATTGACCGCGTTACGGGCACAAAATCCAATTGTTTTTAACATTGCTAACTTTGTCACGGTTCAGGACGTAGCGAACGGACTTAACGCGTTAGGGGCGTCACCCATCATGTCGGCGGAAGTTCAAGAAGCCGAAACCATGGTACAAATTGCTGGAGCCGTCTGTATTAATTTGGGAACGCTGACGGAGTTACAAATTGAACAAATGCGGGTCGTGGGACGACTGGCTAATCAGTACCACAAACCCGTCGTATTGGATCCGGTTGCGGTCGGAGCAGTTCCTTACCGGAAACGAATTGCCCAAGAATTATTGACAACTTTTGATGTAGCTGTAATTCGCGGTAATGCTGGTGAAATCGCAGCGTTAGCGGATATGGATTGGCAGGCTAAGGGGATTGATGCCGGAACGGGGACGGGGGACCTGATCAGTATTGCCAAAGCTTGTGCTAACCGGTACCACTGTTGCGTGATATTATCGGGGCCGACCGACGTGATTACGGACGGGACCCGGGTGGTTCAGGTGCATAATGGAACTCCGTTATTTCAGTTGCACGTGGGCTCGGGAGACTTGCTATCCAGTATCGTGGCGGCGTTTACGGCCATTAGTAGCGATACTTTTGAAGTAGCGCAGACGGCGTGCTTGGTTTTGGCGGCAAGCGGGGAATTAGTTGCCAGTCAACTAACGGCGGACCGTCCAGCGACGTTCACCGTGGAGTTAGTTGATAAGCTGAGTCTGGTGACCGTACCGGAAATTGAAGCCGTTGAAAGTTTAAATTAAGGTCAAAAGGGGACGAGGAACATGAATGAATTTCCACAAGTATTAACGATCGCGGGGACCGATAGTGGAGGTGGTGCCGGGGTCATGGCGGATTTAAAAACCATGCAGGCACGGCACGTCTTTGGCACGGCCGTCGTCGTTGCGGTAACGGCGCAAAATACGCTGGGAGTCCAGGACTTTATGGCGTTACCCACCAAGTTAGTTGATGAACAATGCGCGTCGTTAGCCACAGATTTAAAAATTCTAGCTTGTAAAACCGGCATGTTGGCCGATGCCGCTCACGTGCACGCGGTTGTTGAGAATTTAAAGCGTTACGATTTTGGACCACTAACGGTTGACCCGGTGATGATTGCTAAGGGCGGCGCGGCCCTGTTAGCGGATGACGCAATTCAGACCGTGCGTGATGAATTAATTCCCTTAGCCACGGTGGTGACCCCCAACTTACCAGAAGCAGAAAAATTAACCGGGCTGACGATTACCAATAACGCGACGATGGTTAAAGCCGGCCACGCGTTACAGACCTTAGGGGCTAACAACGTCATTATTAAGGGTGGTCACGAAGCGAACCCGCAAACGGCCAACGACTTTGTTTTATTGGCGGACGGGACAGCCTTCTGGTTATCCGCACCGCGGGTGGCAACCGTTCGGACACACGGTACGGGTGACACGTTGTCCGCCTGCATTACAGCAGAATTAGCGAAGGGTCAATCCGTAGCGAGTGCAATCAAAACGGCGAAGGCGTACGTGGCCGGGACGATTCAGGAGACGATTCAAGTGGGCCACGGTCACGGACCGCTTAATCACTGGGCAGCACCCAGTAACGAGGTGACCGTTCATGACGCTTAAATTTAATAAACGACAATTACAGGCGTACTTTGTGTGTGGCACGCAGGACGTACCGGGTAAAGATCTGGAAACTATTGTTCAAACGGCCCTAGATGCCGGCATTACGGCGTACCAGTACCGGGATAAGGGAGCGAGTCAACTGACCGCGCCACAACGGTTGGCGCTTGGCCGGCGCTTACGGCAACGCTGTGCGGCGGCGAAAGTGCCCTTCATTGTGGACGACGACGTAGAATTGGCTTTGGCGTTAAACGCTGATGGAATCCACGTCGGGCAAAAAGATGATCAGGTCACCACGGTTTTGCAACGGGTTGCGGGCAAAATATTTGTGGGATTATCTTGTTCTACCGTTGCGGAGATTGAGATTGCCAACCAAATTGACGGAATCGCGTACATTGGGAGTGGCCCGATTTTTCCAACTACGTCAAAAGCCGATGCCGACCCGGTCGTCGGTTTAGCTGGGCTACGCCAGTTAGTAAAGGTTTCGAAGCGCCCCATCGTCGCGATTGGTGGCATTACCGTTCAAGAATTGGGTCCCGTTGCCCATACCGGGGCGGCCGGTTCCGCGGTGATTTCGATGTTGGCTCAGAGTCCGGACATTGAGCAGACCGTCAACGCTATGTTGGCGGTGACGGAGGTGCGGCCATGAAGTCAGCGGGTATTTTTAAAAGCCAATTTTTACTTTGGCTGGGGGCGGCTATTTCCATCGCAGAAATTTTAACGGGAACCTTAATGGCACCGCTGGGACTGATGCAGGGCTTAGCCGCCATTATACTCGGCCATTTAATTGGCTGCGGCCTCTTTTTAGTTCCCGCTGGCTATTTAGGGGCTAAGTTAAATCAATCCGCCGTAGGAACGGCGCAAATGGCGTTTGGTCGGGGCGGCGTCATGCTAGCTTCTGGATTGAACGCACTACAACTCGTGGGCTGGACGGCGGTCATGATCGTAAACGCGCAACTTGCCATGAACAGTATTAGTGGTAAGTTGTTTAACTTTAAAAGCCCAGTCTTAATGGCGACCATCGTCGCAATTTTAATTATTGGCTGGCTCTTAATGGGAAATCAATTATTATTTAAGATTAATAACGCGGTGGTGGGCTTACTCGTCTTGGGGGCCGGATTAATGTTAGCCATGGTGTTTATGACCCCCGCCACGCACGCAGCGGTGGCGAACACTGCCAACATGACGTTCGGTCAGGCGGTGGAATTAAACGTAACGATGGCACTATCGTGGTTGCCGTTAATTGGGGATTATACGCGGCGGGTGGACCGGCCGTTACCCGTTGCCCTGATCAGTGCGGGGGGCTACTTTTGCGGTAGCCTCGCAATGTTTACGACGGGCTTATTAGTCGTGTTACGCACGGGACAAAGTGACGTTACCACGTTACTGACCCAATCCGGTCTTGGATTGATTGCGCTACTGATCATCGTCTTTTCAACGGTAACGACTACTTTCTTAGATACTTACTCCGCCGCCACTAGTTTAGCCAATTTGACGGGAAATCGGTCAATCAATCACTTAGCCGTCGGGGTGACGGTGGTGGGGTTGATCATTGCGTTAACCGTTGCGATGACTTATTACCAAAACTTTCTGTACTTAATCGGGTCGGTTTTCACGCCACTTTACGCGATTATCTTTGTGACGTACTTTATTCGTCACGCAACGTTGCCGTACTGGTTAAACTTTATCTGGTGGGTGGTTGGCATTGGCGCCTACTATCAATTGCAAAAACTAGACTTCGTTGGGGGTACCACGCTGCTGGTCTTAGTTGGTCTGGGCTTAGCCGTTTATTTGTCGGGCCTGGTTGTAAAACCGGCACCAATTGTCCACGGACTTGCCAGTTGACATTTAAATTGAATAATTTTATGGTGAAGCTAACCGAGTTTTAGCTGATGATCCCTAGGTTCCAGTTTGGTTCCTAGGGATCTTTTTATAAGAGAGAAGGATGAACTGATGACAAAACCCATTATTGGAATCGCACCAGGAACCCTGGTCGTTAATAGTCAGATGTTTCCGGGTCGCGAACGGGATTACGTTAACCGGGATTTTTTGCGATCAATTACCGATAACGGCGGCGTTCCGTTAGTTTTGCCGGTAACGACGGACGCGGAGACGGTCAACCGTTACGTTAGCTTAATTGACGGCTTATTATTGTGCGGTGGGCACGACGTTGCGCCGTTTACATACGGTGAAGAAGCGTTACCTAAGTTGGGTGAAATTGATCCACAGCGTGACGCTTACGAGATTGCCCTCACCAAGGCCGTTCACGCCGCCCATAAACCCGTCTTAGGCATTTGCCGCGGCATGCAGATCATGAACGCGGGTTACGGCGGTACGATCTATCAAGATGTCAGCTACATGCCGGCGGGACAGGGCACACTAAAACATATGCAGGGTCAAACGGCGGCTTACGGGATGCACCACGTAACGGTTGCTCCGGATTCGGTGTTAGCCGGTTATTTAGGGGCAACGACCTTGGCAGTGAATTCGTTTCACCACCAAACGTTACACAAAATTGCGCCCGGTTTTAAAACGGTAGCCACGGCGCCGGATCAGGTCATTGAGGCCATTGAAGCGACGGATGGTGGGTTACAACTCGGTGTGCAGTGGCATCCTGAAATGATGCAACAAGTGAATACCGTTGAGGCCCGGTTATTTGCCGGCTTTGTTAAAGCGAGTCAGCACTAAGGTGGGTCGAAACCAGTAAAAATGGTCGGATTACGATAAAATAAAACCAACAATGTTTCACGTGAAACATTGCGGTACATAGTTAATTTCACAACGAGAGGATTGGGGACCATGGCAGCAAAATTTCAATTTGAACCGACACCGGTCACGGCGTTGGCGGATCAGTACGATGTGATTATTATCGGTTCGGGAAGTTCCGGGTTAGTGAGTGCGGTGCAAGCACATGAACTGGGGTTAAAGCCCGTTATTTTAGAAAAAATGCCTAAGATTGGTGGGAATACCACGCGGGCCTCTTCCGGCATGAATGCCGCGGAAACTTTAGTGCAGCTAGAGCACCACGTTGTGGATAGTTTTGCCGACTTTTACCATGAAACGTTGGTGGGTGGTGGCCGGCAAAATGATCCCGCGTTGCTGGAATATTTTGTGACGCACGGTGCACTGGCAATTGATTGGTTAAAAGCGCACGACATCGATTTGGATGACTTAACAATTACCGGTGGAATGAGTGTTCCTCGCACGCACCGACCCAGTAGTTTGGCCCCAATTGGGGGATTCTTAGTGACCCAACTATTGAAAATCGTGGCGCGGGAAAACATTCCACTATTTACGGCTGTGACGGTCCAAAGTCTTCAACAAACGGCTAACCGTATCACGGGTGTTAGTGTCCAATTAGCAGACGGGACGCAACGTACGCTTACGGCTAAAAGTGTTATTTTAGCTACCGGTGGTTTCGGTGCCAACCCGAAACTGATTGCTAAGTACCGGCCCGATTTAGCTGGTTACCAAACGACGAACCAGCCGGGGGCCACCGGAGACGGGCTTTCACTGGCCGCTGAGGTGGGGGCTCAATTAGTCGATATGGATCAGATCCAAGTCCATCCCACGGTTCAACAAGAGACGCCGCACGCTTACTTAATTGGCGAAGCGGTGCGGGGCGAAGGCGCAATTTTGATTGATGACGCGGGACACCGGTTTGTTAACGAACTGGATACGCGTAAAAACGTAACCGCGGCCATTGACGCGTTACCGACCAAACACGCGACCCTGATTTTAGACGCGGCGGTGCGTAAACGAGTCCCGGCCATTGAATTTTACGACCACGTGGGCTTAGTTGAAACGGGCGCCGACTTACCAGCACTGGCGACTAAAATGGGGGTTCCGGCGCCGGCCCTGACGGCTACGGTGACTCGCTGGAACCAGGCAGTAACGGCACAACGGGATGAAGATTTCAATCGGACGACCGGGATGACCCACGGACTAACCACCGGGCCGTTTTATGCGATTCGCATTGCACCAGCCGTGCACTATACGATGGGTGGTGTAAAGGTTAACGCGCAAACCCAGGTGTTAGATCACCAAGGGCAAGTTATTGCGGGGTTATACGCGGCCGGCGAGGTTGTTGGCGGCCTTCACGGCAATAACCGGATCGGTGGTAATTCGATTGCCGAGACGGTGGTTTTTGGACGTCAAGCGGGCCAACAAGTTTACCGAAATTCGGTCAATTAAAGACAAGTGATGGAACGTTAATTTCTTAATAATGGGAATTAACGTTTTTATTATACGTGGTAAGGCTTTCATCAACGGCGTCGGTTTCGTATAATAAGGATAACTAAGCAGGGGGTGGGGTTGTGAAATCGTTAGAAGTTGGGATGCACGTGACAACCGACGCACAACGAACGTACCGGATTTTGGCCGTGATTAATCGGGGCCGCCGGGTATTAGTTCAAGCGGAATCCGGACACGCTGATGTCCAAATGATGAATGTCAGTGAAATTGTTCAGATAACTGACCAAGACATCACCACCCCCGACGTTCAGCTCGCCACCGTTACGGTAGTGGGCGAGCATTACGTGGCTGACGTGGCAACGACGTTAGCGTCGTTGCACGTTGGGATCCCCGTTCTATTACAGCGTGAACCTGATAATGAGCATGATGACAACGCCATTTCCGTATGGACGCGTGAACATGCCCAGGTAGGTTACGTTGCCCGGTATCAAAACCAAGCGTACGCCGAATTAATGGACCAAGGCAAACTATTGTACGGTGTCGTCACGCAGCTGGACCGGGAGCAGCAACGCGTGGAACTGATGCTGCGCCGGGTCACCGAACATCCTAGTTCGTTCGACGCGTTACAGGTCCGTCAACGAGTAGCGACTAACCGGGGCGCCTTAGCTACTATGCCGGCGAATTTAGTGCGTTCCCCCTTAGGCGACGTGGTCATTACGTGCGACGGGCGGCCATTACCGTATCAAACGGTACCACTAACGCCCTGGCTGACGCCGGCCGATGAGTTAACCGTAACGCACCGGTACTTATTAACGCCGGACTGGTCACGAGTCAATGAAAATAGCGTGGTCACTTGTCAAACGACTGGTAGTGGCCAAGTGATTCAGCGGTGGCAATCTCCGCAAGAAAATGCATTAGTGTTGACCAACGCCGATAGTTTTTACGTGGTCGGCATGAGCGCCGTAACGATGACGGGCCGTAATGATAATTTAGCGGGAGACGCGACGGACCCAACGGCTTTTTACCGGGTCAGTGACGTTGCCGAGCACGTGCGGTTAGGTTTTGTGGTTAGTTGGACGCCGTTTGGTGATCCGCGAGCACAACCGGCGTTGCAAGCAGCGCTAACTTTTCCGGATCAACCGGTTGTGCCGTATTTACCAGTTCCGGCAAATCAAAACCACGCAACGTTTACGCAACAGGAATTGGCGGCCCTGCTGGTCTCCGGGTTGCCCAATTCACAAGGCGACCGGGTGCTTGAACCGAGTGTTTCTGATTTGACCGTTGAAAAAATTCGGGTCACGTTGGGGGACCAAGCGTACCACGCGTTAGCCGGTTATCAGCGCCGGGTTCAATTACTGCCAGGGTGTTTAGAAAACGTTAATACAACGTTAGTCCAAGCCCTCATTCACGCCGTTATTTATCATGAGATTGCGACCATGCACTACTTTGTCCCAACGGTTGGCATGGTGACCCAACCGATTTATCCGCTGCAACTTTTCAGCACGACGGCTAAGGACGATGAACAGCGGCTAGTGGGGTGCTTGGCCTTTTACAATTACGATACGTTTGACATGCAACAGGTCCCCCTGTCGGCCATTGCCAACTTAGCGGTAATTGCGGATCCGGAACATCCCCAAACTACGCCAGCACCGCCTAACCCAGATTGGCGCCAAATTTTTTTGCATAGTTGGAATAGCCAGGATGGAGACTAAGCAGTCAATAATAGTTAAACTGGATTTCAAGCCTAATAAAAAAACGTGCCGTAGTTTAAAATTACAACACGTTTTTTTATTAGGCTTTTTTCAGGTAAGCCTGTGCGGCGGCCAGCATATCGGCGGTTTGTTGGTTAAGCAGTGGGGGTAAGTTGTCGAAATCAAAATAGTCTAAACCAAGGGTCTCGTTGGTGGCGTGATCTAACGCCGCGCCGCCAACTGGCTTGACGAGGTACAGGGCGCTAATAGTTTGGGCAACGTCACCGTTAGGGTACACGGTTTCCCCACGGTCAAAAATACCGATGCGGTCAATAATTTGGACTTTAAAGCCGCTGTCTTCCTGATATTCCCGGACGCAGGCTTCCGCGTAAGTTTCACCATATTCCAAGTAGCCGCCGGGTAAACTCCAGTTATGGGTATCGGTACGCAGGTTTAGCAGGACTTGGTGCTGTTCATTCACTAAAATACCCCCGGCGGTGTTTAAAATAATTGGTTTGTGACCAACGAGGGCGCGAATTTCTTGAATATAATTTGCCATGAGAGGAACCCCTTTTCTTCTTTACTAAGCTTATTATACGCAAAACGGGGTAGTCTGCCGTTTAAGTTGATGAAATTCTACGAATATTGGTTTAAACGGCGTGGGTATTAGTCTATGACCAGTTTACTAGTGCTAAACTAATTTGCGTCACGGTTATTTTTTAGCTAAGATAAAAGTTATATACTATCAAGAATCGATAGATCGTTCTTTGATTTAATGAAAAGAGAGTAATATATGCAAAGAAAATTAAGTACGGGCCAGATGCAAATGATTGCATTAGGTGGCACGATTGGGGTCGGTCTCTTCATGGGGTCGAGCTCGACCATCAAATGGACCGGACCGTCAGTTTTGATTGCCTACGTTGTATCAGGGGCCTTTTTATACCTGATTATGCGGGCACTTGGCGAAATGCTGTACGTGGATCCTAACACGGGTTCGTTTGCTAAGTTTGCTTCCGAATACATTCACCCGGTATTTGGGTTTCTAACGGCGTGGAGTAACGTGTTCCAGTTCGTGGTCGTCGGCATGAGTGAAATGATCGCGCTTGGCGGTTATTGTCGTTACTGGTGGCCGAATTTGCCCGACTGGGTGCCGGGATTGATTGCAATCGCCTTTCTGTGCGCGGCCAACCTAATCTCGGTCAAAATGTTTGGAACCTTGGAAACCTGGTTCTCACTCATTAAGGTGGTTACCATTATCTTGATGATCATTGCCGGTTTAGGATTGATCCTGTTTGGTTTTGGCAATAACGGCCATCCCATCGGCATCAGCAATTTGTGGTCACACGGCGGCTTTTTCACCGGCGGGGTCAAGGGGTTCGTGTTTGCCCTGTCGATCGTCCTGGCATCGTATCAAGGTATCGAGTTGATCGGGGTTACGGCGGGTGAAGCGGAAAATCCCCAAAGTACCCTGGTAAAAGCCATCCGGTCAACGGTTGCCCGAATCCTGATCTTTTACGTGGGGGCCATCTTCGTCATTGTTAGCATTTACCCGTGGGACCAATTAAGTCAAATCGGTTCGCCGTTTGTACAGACGTTTGCCAAAATTGGGATCACCGCGGCAGCTTCAATCATTAACTTCGTGGTGATTACCGCGTCGCTATCCGGGACGAATTCCGGAATTTATAGTGCGAGTCGCATGACGTACACGTTGGCTGAAAATCACCAGTTACCGCGAAAAATGACGTTGTTGAACCGTCACGGGGTACCGTTTTATTCCGTTATCGCAATTTCAGCGGGAATTCTGATTGGAATCGTCCTAAACGTGGTTTTACCGCTATTCTTTAAGGATGCGGGTGAAATTTTTGTGATGGTGTACAGTTCCAGCGTCTTACCCGGAATGGTACCGTGGTTCGTGATTCTCGTGAGCCAAATTGAATTTCGGCGGCAAAACGCGGACAAAATGGCGGGGCACCCGTTTAAGATGCCGTTTTCGCCGTATTCCAATTATTTAACGTTAGCCTTTTTAGCGTTGACCCTGATTTTCATGTTCATCAACCCAGAAACGCGCTATTCCATTCTAGTTGGGGTGGTGTTCCTGGCCGTCATGACCGTGATCTATTTTCGAAAATACCACGGTAAAACTGAAGAAAATCTGTAAGCAGATGGGCCTTCCTGGTAATGGAAGGCCTTTTTGTTTTGCCATTTTTTGCGGTAAAATTAAAACAATCAAGTTTAGAAAGTGGTGGCACGAATGGTTAAACAGGGGCACTATGCCAAAGCTAGTCGGCAAAAAAAGTTGCGACAATTAAAACAGCGACACCAAGTGCACGCGGACCGCGTCATTGCGGACGACGCAATTGTGGAATTTTTACAGGTTCGGTATCACCTGACTCGTGGAAGTAAGCAGCGGCCGGTGGTGCGCAAAACGATGCAACACTTTGTGACCCAGTGGCTAGTGCTTGCCCAAGCAACGGGAACGCCCAGTTGGGACGTGACGACCATTACCAAACAAACCTTGCAACAATTTAATCGCCAATTACCATGGCAGGGCTACGCGCTCGTCAACGCAAACTTGCTGGATTTTCAAGCCTTCTTGTTAAAGGAAGTTCCGGCGGTACCGTTAAAGGTCCGGCTAGGGGTAAGTCATGCATTGACCCCGCTAACGTGGCAAGCATTATTGACGAC
Organism: Lactiplantibacillus garii; assembly: GCF_003885105.1. Taxonomy (GTDB): domain Bacteria; phylum Bacillota; class Bacilli; order Lactobacillales; family Lactobacillaceae; genus Lactiplantibacillus; species Lactiplantibacillus garii. The sequence continues at coordinate 43,605 of NZ_QWZQ01000012.1, read as the reverse complement.
GCAATTAGCCGTAAACACGTTATTAGGGATGTTTGGTGATCAGCTCGAAAAGGTGACCACAGCCCAAGTTAACCAGTTACGCAGGGGGTTAATCCGGACGGACGGAGCTTTGGATTGGGGCAAGGTTGCTAGCTTAGTTGCCCCGGTAACCATGACGCCCCCGGACGCGGATGTGGCGACGCAAACTTGGTTCACCCAATTGACTAAATTAGATATCGATGATTTTGACTAATTGGTAAAGAATAGGAGGGCCTAAAAATGAAATTTTTAACGTCGGATGGAATTCAGTTAGATTATACCGATGAGGGCAGTGGGCAACCCGTGGTTATTTTGACCGGTTTTGGGGGCTCTAAGGCTATTTGGCACGCCCAGATTCCAGTGTTAGTTCAAGCCGGTTACCGGGTGATTAACTTGGATGGTCGCTGCCAGGGACTATCGGAACACACGGCGAAAGGACCACGGATGAGCCGCCGGGCAATTGACGCCCACGAGTTAATTAAAAAACTGGGACTGGAACGCCCAATTCTACTTGGCAATTCGATGGGTGCGTCGACCTGGTTTGCGTACCTGTCCCTTTACGGTGATCAATACGTGCGGGCCGTGATCGACGTCGATCAAACGCCTAAAATGATTAATACGCCACAATGGCCTTACGGATTCAAAAAGGTGCAGTGGCGTGATTTTCCGGACTACTTCAAATTACCTTTGGGGCGGTCGACGTACAAGCACATTGATGACGACACGTACGACCAAGTAAAGGCGGTCGAAGCCCAAGCACCGTTTGATGCGGGATTGATGTTACCGCTGCTGATCAACCACGCGTTTCAGGATTGGCGGGACGTGGTGGCACAGATTACGGTTCCATTTTTAATTATTGCCGGTGAAAAATCGCCGTATTTTAACCCGGCGTTTGCGGCGGTCACCGCTAAAATGGCGCAAAATGGGCAGAGCGTAATCATTCCGGCCGCTGGGCACATCGTGATGGCGGAACAGTCGGCGGCGTTTAATGAACAACTATTGAATTTTTTGAAAGCGCTTTAAATAAACGAGCTTTACAAATTAGGAGGGCTGGCAATGTCGATTCACAATAATAACTTTTTTTCAAATACGCTGCGGCGGTCGGTGCAGGTTCAAGTTGTTTTACCCGAACCAATGACGTCGGCCGGAACTGTAGCGGCTGCTTTCCGTAGTGGTCACCAGGCGTTACCGACGTTATGGTTGTTGCACGGGCTAGGCGGTGACGCCACGACCTGGTTACGTGAAACGGCGATTGAACGGTTGGCGACGCAGTACCGAGTGGCAGTGGTGATGCCCCAGACCGAGCGGGGATTTTACACGGACATGGTGGCGGGGCCGAAGTACTGGACGTTTATGACGATGGAATTACCAGAACGGATGCGCTACCTATTTCCGTTAAGTGCGAATCCGCGGGCTAATTTCGTGGCGGGAAATTCCATGGGCGGCTACGGGGCGTTGCGTTGGGCGCTCACGTATCCCGAAAAATTTGCCGCGGTGGCGGCGTTGTCACCAGTCACCGATTTAGCCCGGTTTCGAATGGCACAAGCGGCCATTATGCCGGACATGGACGCCGCCTTTGACCCGCAACGGTTAACCGGTACGCCGAACGACGTTAATTGGCTGGTAAAACAGTTACAACCAACTGTGACCCCGTTACGAGTATTGATGACGACTGGCGATCAGGACATGTTGCGCGGAATGGACGTTGCCAGCCGCGAATTATTCAGGACTAAGCTTGGTGATCACTTTACTTGGTGGGAAGGTCCTGGTCGTCACGACTGGCCTTTGTGGAACGAACAGTTACCCGCTGTGATGCATTGGTTGGTGAAGGGGAGTTTCCAAGAGATATAAATGCGCTTACAATAACTGCTAATGTTGATTTTTTAATAGTTGCAAGTTGTAATATCTGTGGGTGATAATAGTGGCATAACTTGAATATGGAGGCAATGAAATGGGAGAACCGTACGGTGTTGGATTAGATATTGGGAGTAACTCGGTCGGTTGGACCGTTGTGGATCAAACGGGGCATCTGATCAAGGTTAAGGGGAAAACGGCGATCGGAGCCCGACTATTTAAGGAAGGTGAGCCAGCCGCGGAACGACGCAGTTTTCGAGCAACTCGGCGACGTTTGAAGCGGGTAAAATGGCGGCTACGATTACTGCGTGAATTTTTTGACCAACCTGTTAGTAAGGTGGATGAGGATTTTTTTGCCCGGCGAAAGTATTCAGCTGTTTCACCACGGGATCTTCAGTACAATGGCCTAGCTAAAACGTTGTTCAATGATCGAACGGATAAAGCATTTTATGATCAGTACCCAACGATGTACCATCTGCGTCAAGCTCTGATGACTGAGAAACGTCAATTTGATGTTCGTGAAATATATCTGGCGCTACATCACATCGTGAAAAGTCGGGGAAATTTTCTACGCAATGGTTCTGTAGCGGACTACCAAACTGTAAAACTTCAACTGGGTGCTAAATTTAAAGCCATCAATGAACTTTGGGCGCAAATTGATATTAGTTTAAACCTCCAGTTAACTAATAATCAAAAAGATTTACAAAGCATCAAGCAAATTTTAGTTCGTAACGATTTATCACGTAGCGATCAGCAAAAACAAATTACGCCATTATTAGCCCCAATCACCGGAACAACGGCGGACTTAAAGAAGCGCCAAAAAGCGGTAATTAGTGAATTTGCCAAAGCCCTAGTTGGAAACAAAGCTAAGGTGGATGTTTTGACCGTTACCGAGGTTGACGCGAATGCGAAAAAGGACTGGGCCTTTGAAATGGGTGACAGTCAGGACGCTTTACCGATTATTGAAAAGGACATGTCAAATTTAGCACAGGAATTAATGGCATCAGTCATAGAATTATACGCAGCTGTTAATTTGGCACAATTAATTCCTGAGGGTAAGTCATTTTCACAAAGTATGATTGATAAATATAACCACCATCATGATGATTTGGTCTTGTTTAAAGCTTATTTAGATAGCCAAACAGATATTGTACGGAAGCACGCTATTCGGACCACGTATGACCATTATATTGATGGTGTTAAGAGTAAATCGGTACCACAAGCTGATTTTTATAAGGAATTAGAGAAATTTATTAAACTTGACGCGAGTGAAAATGAGTTTGCAGCAAAAATTCAACAGGCAATTTCAATTGAAGAATTTATGCCAAAGTTACGAACCAAACAAAATGGTGCCATCCCGTATCAAGTACAACAAAATGAGATGGATCAGATTATTAGTAATCAAAAGCGATACTACCCATGGTTAGGCGAAGCCAATCCGGTTAAGAAACGTCAGGGAAAATTTCCGTATAAGTTGGATGAATTAGTTGGTTTTCGAATCCCATATTACGTTGGGCCGTTAATTACCTCAGAACTGCAGGAAAAGACGGCTAACGCCCAGTTTGCATGGATGGTTCGTAAGGGAAAGGGACAGATTACGCCGTGGAATTTTGAGGAAAAAGTAGACCGAGAAGCGTCGGCAACTCAATTTATTCAACGAATGAAAACGACGGATACGTATTTGCTAGGAGAAGACGTCCTTCCACAACATAGTCTAATTTATCAGCGATTCATGGTACTTAACGAATTAAATAAGATTAAAATTGATGGTCAACCCATTACGGTTGCGCAAAAGCAACGGTTATATGAGCAGGTTTTTAAACAAAAAAAGACGGTCAGTGTAAAGGTTATCCAACGTAATTTAGTAAGTGCTGGTGAGTATCCGGTGGAGCCTAAAATCACGGGCTTAGCAGATCCCAAACAATTCAACAGTTCATTATCAACCTATTATGATTTGAAGAAGATCATCCCAGAAGCTTTAATTGATTCAGTGAAGCAGGATGATATCGAAAAAATTATTATGTGGTCGACCATTTTTGAAGATAATGAAATTTTTATGACTAAGTTAACCACGATTACTTGGCTATCTGAAGCTCAACGTAAAGCCTTAAGTCACTTACGTTATCGTGGTTGGGGTCAACTATCTAAAAAGTTGCTAACGTCGTTTAGAGATGAAAATGGGCGTTCAATTTTGGATGAGCTGTGGGCAACTAATCATAATTTTATGGAATTACTTAGTCAGGAATCAATTGCAAAACAAGTTACTGCGGCTAATTCCGTTGATTTACATGAGTCAGATTTGCAAGATACAATCAATAGCTTGTATACTTCACCGCAAAATAAAAAAGCGATTCGCCAAGTCATGCTCGTACTGGCGGATATAACGAATGCCATGCATGGTCAGGCACCGAGTCATGTATACATTGAAGCTGCACGGGGTGGGGGCCAAGTAGGCCGTCGAATTCAAGCACGTGCCAATCAAATTCAAAATGTCTATAAAACTACGGCCAAAGAAATTGTTGATACGGATGTTAAAGCCGAGTTACAGACTAAAGTGAAAGATAAAGCGACGTTTACGGACCGCCTAGTCCTTTATTTTATGCAAAATGGGCGTGATTTATATACGGGTAAATTGATTAATATTGATCAGTTATCAAATTACGATATTGATCACATTTTGCCGCAATCCTTAATTAAAGACGATTCACTGGACAACCGGGTATTGACTAACGCCGTGCTTAATCGGGAAAAGGACGATAATTTTGCTAGTGAAAAGTTTGGTGACCGGATGGGTGGCGAATGGCGGAAACTACACCAGGTTGGGTTGATCTCTAGTCGAAAATTACGTCATTTAACGTTACGTCGGAACGAAATTAATAAGTACGCTGAGGGTTTTATCCACCGGCAATTAGTTGAAACACGTCAGGTTATTAAACTGATTACTAGTTTAATTGACGCGAAATACCCGGAGACGGCCATTGTATCCGTCAAAGCAGATCTAACGCACCAATTTAGAGAAACGTTTAATTTTCCTAAAGTTAGAGAAATCAATAATTACCACCACGCTTTTGATGCTTATTTGACGGCGTTTATTGGTAATTATTTACTACGGCGGTATCCGAAGTTAGAACGTTTCTTTGTTTATGGTAAGTTTGCCAAGGTACCGGTGACTATGAATCGGTTTAACGTAATTGAAAAATTAAAGTCGGTTACAAAACCAATTACCATTGCGGAAACGGGAGAGGTACTTTGGGATAAGGACCGCGATTTAGCCATGTTTGCCAAAATCTATAACTTTAAACGGATTTTAGTGAACCGTGAAGTTTATGGAAGTAACGCGGCCATGTTTAATCAGACACTGTACAAGGCTTCGGATAATAACTCTAAAACATTAATTCCAAAGAAAAAAGGGATGAATACGGACATCTATGGGGGTTATTCAAGCGAAAAATCGGCTTACTTGGCTATTGTGAAAGTACCCAAGAAACAGAGTTTTGAATTTAAGGTTATGGGAATTGCGACGCGTCAGTTATCACAAATTAAACAATTGGTAGCTAGCGGGAAATCCGAAAAAGAAGCGGTTGAGGTAGTGATTGCACCGAAGTTTGAACGGTTTGATAAGAAGACTAATGCAATGACTCAGGATGAATTTGAGGTTGTTCTTCCAAAGGTTAGATTTGAACAAGTTTTTCGCGATGACTTTAAAGGGAAGGTTCACCGGTTTGCATTAGGAACTAATTTTTATTATCACAATATCCAAGAATTAATATTGAAATTAGGTGTTCAAAGAAAATTACGAAGGAAGGAAGCAACGTCAAATGATTTAGACCAGGTGTTTGATGCTACGATTAAACAAGTAAAAAGATATTTCCAATTGTATGAAAATCGAGGATTTAGAAAAAAACTGCTATCAAAAGTGGATGATTTTAAGCAAATTAATGATCTTGAACTTAAAAAAGCAGTGCTAAATCAGTTGTTTATTGGACTTCATGCTAACGCTACACTGGGCGATTTACGCGAATTAGGACTCGGAAAAGACTTCGGAAAATTAATGTTATCCGGCGGAATCAAGTTAACAGAGAACGCGGAAATCATTTACCAATCACCAACCGGATTGTTTGAACGAAAAGTTGCTTTGAAAGATCTTTAAAACAAAAAAGGTGCCACCAAGTAACTGGTGACATCCATGTACATATGTAGGGCCCAATAAATGCATAGATGCAAGGACCTCAAAAGGTGAAACTCGACTAAAAGTCTTGTTTGATCTTGACGCTAGTAGTCATATCAATAAGGATTAAAAATTGATACAGGTTAATAGTAGCACAAAAAATTAAATAGGCAAGAAGGAATGAATATGGGATGGCGAAACATGGTCATTACACAGCATGCAAAGGTTTCGTATTCAAATAGGTTGTTAATTATTCAAACGGATCAGGATAAGTACCACGTGCCAATCACGGATTTACAATTACTGTTAATTGGGACTACCCAGGCAGTTGTGACTACTTCGGCTGTGTGTGCTTTAGCCGAAGCCCACGTTAAAATTGTTTTTACGGACCATCAGGGTGAACCGGTTTGTGAAACTAATGATTATTATCCAACTAGACGAACTGCTGACCTAGTTCGTAAGCAAGTTGCTTGGAGTACGCAACGGGTTGAGAACTTGTGGACTAAAATTACGGCTAGTAAAATTACTAATCAAATACAGGTAATCGATTTTATTGGTGGCGACTCACAGGAATTGAGTGATGAACTGGATAAGTTGGAACTAAACGACGCGACGAATCGTGAAGCCGTGGTGGCTAATAAATATTTTACTTTATTGTTTGGTGATGAATTTCATCGCAGAAACTTTGATCCGGCTAACGCCGCACTGAATTATGGGTATGCATTGTTACTATCACTAGTTAATCGCGAGATTGTTTCCAATGGCTATTTAACCTGTATCGGAATTCACCATGTGAATAATGAAAACGAGTTTAACCTGGGATCGGATCTAATGGAACCATTTCGGCCCATTGTGGATCAGTGGGTCAGTCAACAAAAGTTTATCGAGTTGACACCAGATGTGAAGATTGGACTTGTAGCGTTGTTGAGCGTTGAAATTAATTTTAATGGTCAACAAACGTATCTAAGCAATGCTATTAGTCAACATGTTGCTAGTTGTTTACATTTTTTGAGTGAAGAAACGGATGAAATCAAGGTAGAGGTGATCTTACCAGATGAGGTATCGAGTCATGCGATTAATAGTCATGTTTGATGTGCCAATGGATACGTCTGAACAGCGACGGGCGTACCGGCGATTTCGAAAAGCACTGATTGGTGAAGGCTTTTTAATGATGCAATATTCAAATTATGTGCGCGTGTGTGTCAATAAGAAGGCGGCACAATTTGTCGAAAAAAGAATCACACCGTTGGCACCACCGGGTGGTAAAGTTCAGACGATGACGGTGACTGAAAAACAGTACCAAGCCATGCATTATATCGTGGGGGAGCCAAGTACGGATATCACGAATTCGTCGGAAAGGACTATTGTCATATGAATTTGACGTATTATCCTTTTAGACCTTTTCATGTAGAGCCGGGAAAAATTAATGTAATTGATACTGGAAGCAGCAAAATGTATTTTGATTTGATTCAAGGATTTGAAGATCGTACGGATACTATTCGGGTGAGTGACGATAACCTTGAGTTGAAAACCATAGCCAGTCAATGTAGTTGGTATGGGGATCTGATGCTAACGGTAGATCTGAACCACTTGTTTAAACAGAAAATCCAACAGCGAATCATTGAATTAATGGTTGACAATCAGCAAGTAGCACTACTTGAAAGTGGTAGTAAAATGGTTTCACAGGTAACAGATGCTAGTTTTTTGATGGATTTACCGTTAGAAGTGACTGAGTTACCTAATATCGACAAGATCATGAAGTTTGTGGGAATCTCGTTTCCAAAAACGTTGGCGGAGAATGCCAGTGAAATATTGGAGACCTTGATTCAAACGCACGTTGAATTAGGTAGTCAAAAATGTATTGTTTTGACAAACGTTAGCCATTACGTCACCACTAAGCAGTTAACAGCAATTAATCAGTTATTAAAGGAATTACAGGCAACTTTACTTATCATTGAATACTCAGAATTAAAGCGAGTGAAGAAGTTTCGAAATTCCTGTTATTATTACGTCGACAGCGATTTAGTAGATTGGCGTGATATGAGTTAATTAGATAAGGATTAGGATATGACGGTCTTGAATAGTAGTCATATTAATAAGGATTAGGACGGTTAGGGGTCGTTTGCATGGTTGAACGTGGTCTTGAATAGTAGTCATATAGGATTTGAAACGATATTTATAGTCCTGTTTTGTTGTACAATAAACATGATGGACTTAGGGCAGTAACTACATTAATAAAAACAAATTAATACTTGAAGGTGTTTTTAATGTGCAAAATTTGTGGAACTTATAAGAACCATCGTTTGAATTCAGGAGGTTGTCCCCATATATCTTGAATAGTAGTCATATCAATAAGGATAAAAATGCATTTTAAAGTAATTGCTGTCAATATGTCTCATCCATAAGCTGTACAAATTGTTTCACGTGAAACATCTTCAAAATAAAAGGATCCGTATTTTCGACTGACTAATAGCCGGAAAAGCGGGTCCTTTTTACAAGGAGTGTAATGCTAGTTAGGATGAATGCAGTTGATTAAACAATCTTGTCCGGATTTAACAAGTTATCCGGATCTAACGCGGCTTTAACCCGTCGCATGGTTGCCATTTCGGCGGAATCGCTAGTGCTTTGCAGGTAGGGCCGTTTAACGTAGCCGATGCCGTGTTCACCGGAGACCTTACCGCCGAGTTCGCTGGCTTTGGCGTACAAAGCTTCAAACACCGTCTTCAATTTTGCCGGCCATTCGGTATCGCTATAATCGTCCTGGCAAACGTAGAGGTGTAAGTTACCGTCACCAACGTGGCCAAAGCCGGGAATACGCACGTTTTGTTGTTCGGCTAAGTGGTGGGTAAACGCCACGAATTCGGCCGTTTGATCACGTGGTACGACCGCGTCGGCTTCGTCCATCGTCGTTGTTGAGGCTTGGATGGCTTCCAAAAAGGCGTCGCGGGCTTTCCAAACGGTCTCCTTTAATTCGGGAGTGTCCAGAACGTAAGCGTCGGTTGCCCCGTTGTCCAGGCACAACTCAGCTAACGTCTCGTAATCCTGCTCAACGACTTCTTCGTGTTGACCATCGAGGGTCATTAGGAGGTAAGCCGCCGCGCCCGCTTGCGGAAAGTCCTGCTTTTTAAAGGCTTCCCAGTACTTAACGGTGTCCGCTTCAAAAAATTCGACGGCGGTTGGTGTGATGCCCGACTGTAAGATTTTCGGAACGGTGGTTAAGGCGCTGTCAAAGTCGTCAAACGGAATCAGTAGACCGGTACTGTACTTGGGGAGGGGACTAATCTTCAGAACTGCTTCCGTGACAATCCCGAGGGTTCCTTCCGAACCAATGTACAGGTCCTTTAAGTCAAAACCGGAACTGTTCTTAACGATCTGGCCCCCTAAGTGGAGCACCTGGCCATCGACGGTAACGACGGTTAACGCCCGCACGGATTCGCGGGTTACGCCGTACTTGACAGCCCGCATACCACCGGCGTTGGTCGCGATGTTGCCCCCAATCGTTGCCGTTTTTTCGCCGGGGTCGGGGGCGTACAAGAAGCCCTTCTCAGCCGCGTAGTCCGCAACGGATTTAAGTTGCGCGCCGGTTTGAACGGTCAGTGACAAGTTGTTTTCATCTAAGGCGATAATTTGGTCCATCGCGCTCATATCAATGAGCAGGCCCCCTTCGGTCGGTACGCAGCCCCCGACAAGTCCAGTACCGGACCCGCGGGTCGTCATTGGGACTTTGGCGGCACTTGCTAATTTAGCGAGGGTCGCTACTTCGGCAGTTGTTTTAGGGGTGACCACGATGTCGGGCAGGTGGGCCACCGTGCCGAGTTCGTCGTGGCCCCAGTCAGCCGTGATTTGATCACCAAACTGGATGGCGCTGGCATCAAAGTTAGCCGTAAGTTGGTGGTAAAGTGCGGTAGTTTGGTCAGTTGTAATCATATGTTAAACCTACTTTCATAAATTAATTTTCTACGGTAATTTCCTTAGTACCCTTAATGTAATCGATAAACTGTTGCAAAACGGGGGACAGTTGCCGGGTATGGTTGTAAGCAATGCAGACGGTCCGGGTATCTGCCGGCACGTCCAGTGGGATGCGTTTTAGATTAAAAGCATCTAGCAACATGGTGTTAGCCACGACCCCCACCGTCTTGTTTTCAACAACTTGACCAGCAATTGGAATTTCACTGTCAAACGATTCGGCAAACGTCAGGTTAGGGCACTTTGCGTTTAGGGCGTGCCGCACCGATTGACCAATTGGGGCTTTGGGATCGTATGTAACCAGGTCGTAGGGGCGCAGTTGATTAGGATCAATGTGCTTTTCGTTGGCAAGCGGGTGGTCCGGCGGTACAATAGCGACAATTGGTTCAGAAAACAGGGGAATAAAGGACAGGTCGGTATACGTGACCGCCCGGGAACAGATACCAACGTCGTATTGACCATTATCCAGCCCCTCTAAGATGGGAACGGAGAACTCGTCGTGCAGAATAAAGTAGGGTGAACGACTATTCTGGGACTGAAAGTTCTTAATGAGTTTTGGCAACCGTGTCCCGATGGAAGTGGGAATACAGGCCACGTTGATAATGCCGGCGTCGCTTTTAATCTTCTGTTGCAATTCACGCTTACCCTCGTCTAAAATGTTAAGAGTTGAGCATGTTGTGTTATAAAACATTCGTCCATATTCGGTTAGTTGGACGTTACGTCCAGTTTTTTTAAATAGTACGCACCCGAGTTCCTTTTCCAGGGACTTCATGGCGTTGCTAAGACTTGGCTGACTGATATAAAGGTGGGCTGCTGCTTTAGTGTAGTGTTGATATTCGGCTAATGTTCGGAAATAATAAAGCTGATTTAAATTCAACAGGGATCCCTCCTAATAGCGTAATGATTATAGTTACTTTACTTCTATACTATACTATGAAACCGCTTACCAATAAATTAGCCTTTATCTATGAACTAATAGATTTCATCTATAAGAAGCCGCTAATTCAAATAGTTAACGTGTTTAAAAATCGACAAAATAATTAAATCACAAACAAATTTGCGCCACTTTTCAAAAATAGGGGCCAAATCAGCGCTGTGATATCAACGTTATTTCCAAAAGTTATGAATCCGATGACTTTTGGAATTTTTTTTTTGTGAATCGACGCACTACACTAAGAGTTGTAAGAAAGCGATACCATTTAGCGTCAAAGGAAAGGAGGTTCGATATGGAAACAACTAATACCAGGATGGTTCATCGTTCGCACGTGTTTACGGCGGCGTTTCTAATCATCTTTTGCTGTGCGGCATCTTCGGCGTTTTCCGTTTTTGCCATTCCGTTACAAAAAGCGACTGGCGGTACTGAATCGCAGGTCGCGTTAACGTTAACCCTTTATCAGTTTTTCATGGCGTGCTTCGGCGTTGCGTCGGGTCACATTATGGATAAGTTTGGTGCAAAGAAGTTGATGTATTTTGGTGGATTGATCTTTGGCCTGGGATGGTTGTTAACCGCTTTCGTGCATAATTTATTCTTTCTTTACTTAACAGTTGGTCTGATGGCGGGTGCCGGAAACGGTATTATGTATAACCCCGCATTATTGACCGCTTTGAAATGGTTCCCCGAAAAACGCGGGACCATCTCCGGGCTACTATTAGGAGCCGCTTCGTTAGGCCCCCTGGTACTAGCTAAGGTGGGTGCCATTTTATGCAGCCAGTACGGAATGAACGGATTCATTCCAATTGGACTAGCGTACTTAGTCATCTGTTGGGCAGTCGGTTGGATGATGGAGACACCAACGGAACACGACGTTGCAACGCCGGCCGTGACCGCAAATAGTCACGATTTCACACCTCAGGCGATGCTTAAAACGTGGCAGTTCTGGTCGTTATTGCTATTATTCTCAATCGCTTGTACCGCGGGCATTATGTTGATTGGCTCCCTTTCAACGATTGCCCAAGTTCAATTACAGATGACCCCGATCGTCGCCGCTAACATGGTGGTGGTCAACACCTTAGCCAACTTTGGCGGTCGGTTATTGACCGGTAAGCTAACCGATAAGCTGGGACAAACTAAGACCTTAGCCGGAATTTTAATTTTGACGATGGTCGGTCTGGCCGGATTGCGGTTTAGCACGGGATTAGTTGGTTTCACCATCTTCCTAATTCTGTTAGGCGCATCCTTCGGGGGTGTCCTGGTGGTTTACCCAACCTTAACGGGTAATACGTTTGGGTCGACCCACTCGGGAATTAACTATGGTTTGATGTTCTTTGGTTACGCGATTGGCGCGTTGGTTGGACCGCAAATTGCTGCGCTCTTTACCGATAAGGGTGCCGGGACCGCAACTTATTACCCAGCTTACTTGGTAGCCATCGGGGTTGCCGCGGTAGGCCTGATTATTGATTTAATCCTGATGTCGAAAGGCATTGGTACTAAAAAACAAACAGAGGAGAGTGCAAAATAATGACTACTACTACTGAAGAAGCACGTCCATACGAACCAACTAAAAAATTAGTTCACACTAAACCTGGGACTAAGATGACGGATGAAGACTTCCAACTTTATTTGAAACAAATCAAACACTTGGCAGAAAACGAATTTGACTACTTACAAAAAGAAGTCGAAGTGACGAACCGTTTCCCACAAGAATTCTTTAAATTAGCGATTGACAACGACTTATACCGTTTCGCTTTACCATTGAAGTACGGTGGCTTTGGTTTAACTTGTTCCCAAATTTTCCAAGTCCAAGAAATGTTCTCACGTGGCCCTGGTGGCATGCGGATGCACTTACACTACGCCGCTGACTTGAACTGGCGGATCATGGATGAATTCGGTCAACCAGAATTAAAGGCCGAAGTCATGCCAAAGCTACAAGATAAGACCATCTTTACTTGTTTCGCCTTAACCGAAGAGACCGGTGGTACCGGTGCCGACTTGCACACGACCGCTGTTCGTGACGGTGACGACTACATCTTAAACGGTGAAAAGACGTTGATTTCTCACACCGACTGCAGTGACGCGGCTTACGTTATTGCCGTAACTGATCCGGATGCTGAAGGTGACAAGCGTTTGAGTGCCTTCTACGTTCCAGTTGACACCCCAGGATATGAAATTGTGCCAATGCCTCACATGATGGGCTGCCGTGGTGCTGGTCACGCCGGCTTGAAGTTCACGAACATGCGGGTTAACAAGAAGTACTTGTTAGGCAAGGAAGGTGACGGTTTACACGTTGCCATCGCTTCATTATCAATCTCACGTGCGCACATTGCTTCAAGTAACTTAGGGATGAGCCAACGGATGCTTGAAATGTCGATTGCTCGTGCTAAGGATCGTGTCACCTTTGGTAAGCCGTTAGCAAAGCGTCAAGCCATTCAACAAGAAATTGCTGACATGGGGACTGAAATCTTTGCTTTACGGACTATGTTACACAACTTGGCAGAACAATATGATCGTGGCGAAGATATTGAAGAAAAGGCCGCAATGTGCAAGTTGTTCAGTATCAACACGGTTAAGTTAGTTTCAGACTACTGTCTTGAAATCTTCGGTGGGATTGGCTACTTCGAAGACAACCCTTACGGACCAGTTGAACGCATGTACCGTGATTGCCGGGCAATGTGGCTTGAAGAAGGTCCACGTTCAGTTCAACGTCTTACGGCAGCGCGCAAGCTGATTGCTAACGACGGCATTATTGAATAATAAATCGTAAAAAAGCATGCCGATAGTATAGGTTGACTAAGCCGTGCTATCGGCATGTTTACTTAGGAGGAAGTTTTCATGAGTAAAACTTTAGAAGGTATTCGCATTGTTGATATGACTACGTTTTTGGCCGCACCAACCGTTGCCCGGGTTTTAGGTGAATGGGGCGCGGACGTCATTAAGGTTGAACCGCCTAAGGGGGACGCGGAACGTACGCAGGGGGCCGTCTTTAACATGCACTACTCTGACGACGAAAACCTCGGTTTTGATATTTCGAATTTGAACAAACGTTTCGTTACCTTGAACTTAAAAAAGGAAGACGGGTTAAAAGCTTTTGACGACTTATTAGCCGGTGCTAACGTCTTTTTGACGAACATTCGGACCCAATCCCTGAAGCGGTTGGGCATTGACTACGATTCGCTGAAGAAAAAGTTTCCAAAGCTGATTTTTGCGCAGGTCTTGGGTTACGGCGAAAACGGTCCACAAAAGGACGCCGCCGGTTTTGACGCGACGGCTTACATGTCACGTGGCGGGGTCTTAGGAACCACCTTGGAAGCGGGTCAAAGCCCAATGAACCCGGCGAATGGTTACGGGGACTTCCAAGTTTCCATGTGCCTCGCTGCCGGGATCTGTGGCGCGCTGCTCAAACAGCAACGGACGGGCGAAGGTGACAAGATCACCGTTAGTCTGCACCACGCCGCGTTATTCATGCAAAACGTCGCAATGGTTTCCGCACAATACGGGAATACTTACCCGAAGAGCCGGTTGAACGTGGCCAACCCGTTTAACGACTGCTTTAAGACCAGTGATGACCGTTGGTTCGTAATGTGCGTTCCCGTCTTCAACCGGGACTACAACAAGGTCATGACCTTAATTGGACGTAAAGATTTGGTTGATGACCAACGTTATAACAACATTGATCACATTAACGCTGAAAAACTAAATACTGAATTCATTAAAATTTTGGACGAAGCGTTCAAGAAACAACCCCTGCAACACTGGGTCGACGTCTTTAAAGAAAACGACCTGCCACTAGAAGCTTGCTACGTTCCAACCGAAATTTACAAAGACGACGAAGCTTGGGATAACGACGAGTTACGTAAGCTGAAATACCCGTCCGGTAACGAACGGATGATTCCAACGAACCCGGTACGGTTTGCCTCCCAAGGGAAGCCTGAATTGAAGATTTCCCGGGCGCAGGGTTCGGACACCAAGGCCGTTTTGAGTGAACTTGGTTATTCAGACGAAAAGATCGCTAAGTTAGTTGATGAAGGTGCGGCCGCGGAAGTTCGGCACATCGGCGACCCGGTTTAAGACGGAGAGGAGAGCACGTTATGGCATTACAATACACGGATGAACAAAAAGATTTTTTGCAAATGGTCAAGGAGTTTGGTGATCAATACTTAAGTCCTAAAGATGTTCAGAAATACGATCAAGCGGGGGAATGCCCCGTGGACCTGTTCAAACCAGCTTTTGATATGGGACTACACATGTTGGAAATCCCAGAACAGTACGGTGGCGCGGGCCTATCCTACGAAACCACTGCGATGATCTTTGAAAAGTTGGCCAGCTACGATCCAGGCTACGCAATTACGCTGGTATCGACCTTCGTGGCGTTACGTTCCGTCATGATTGCCGGCAACGAGGACCAGGTTCAACGGTTTGCAGATATCATTGCCCCTGGGGCCTTTGCAGCCTTTGCGTTAAGCGAAGCGGACGCTGGGACCGACGCGGGTTCCGTTCAATCAACGGCCGTTCGCGATGGCGATGATTACATCTTAAACGGTGAAAAAGCCTTCATTACTAACGGGAGTTTAGCCGACGTCTTTGTTGGGGTCTTCCGGACCTCCGATGACGGTAACAAGGGTCTTAGTGCTTTCATGGTTGAAAAGTCCCGGGGCGGTATCACCGCTGGTAAGCACGAAGATAAGATGGGCTTGCGGCTCTCTAACACGACGAACGTAACGTTTGACCACGTACGGGTTCCAGCAACCAACCGGATCGGTGAAGAAGGGGCCGGCTTAAAGGCCGCTTTAAACAGTTTGAACTTATCACGGGCCTTTGTCGCGACCTTAGCCGTTGGGATCATGCAACGGGCCTTGGACGAATCGGTCAAGTACGCCCAGGCACGTCAACAGTTTGGCAAACCAATCATTAAATTTGAAGCTGTTCAAGAAATGTTAGCTAACATGGCAATGTCGACGGAAGCTTCCCGCTTAATGGTCAACAACACCATGAAGATGATGGATGCGGGGAGCTTGGTCCGTAAAGAAGGGGCCATGACCAAGGCGTTTGTTACGGATGCCGTTCAAAAGGTCACTTCCGACGCCGTCCAGATTTTCGGTGGTTACGGGGTTTCCAAAGAATTTCCAGTTGAAAAATTAATGCGGGACTGCAAAGTCTTCCAAATCTTTGAAGGGACGAACCAGATTCAACGGGTCACCATTGCCCACGAATTGGATCGGGAGTACCGCAATTAGGGGTGAATCAGAATGAAATCGCTTGTATTTATTAAAAGTGTTCGCAAATTAAACGCGGATCCGCAATTAGACGCTCAGGGCCAAGTTAACGCGGATGCCGACGTGGGAATCAATTACGTAGATAAGCTGGCCATTGAAGCCGGTTTACAGTTAGCCGGAACGGACGGCAGCGTCACGGTTGCCTCCTACGGTGATCCGCAGGCTACGGAAAGTACCTTGCGGGATGGTTTGGCCATGGGTGCGACGAAGGCCGTCGCCATTACCAGTGATTTGTTGACTGACCAGTCTAATCAAGTTGGCCTGGGTGTCGTTTTGGCGGAAGCTGCGCAACAACTTGGAGACTACGACGTTATCTTAACGGGGGACCAGGCTAAGGACGATGTCCAGGGCTGCGTCGGTTTACGGATTGCCGATGCGTTACAGTTACCGTACTTTGACCGGGTCAACCAACTAACGTTAAACGGTGACCAGTTAGACTACCAGTTACTATGGGAACACGGTAACGTAAATGGTTCAACCGCAACGCCGGCAGTTATCTCGGTCACTGATACGATCAATAAGCCCCGGCTCCCTAGTTTCAAAACTAAGATGACAGCTAAGCGGGCTGCCATCGATACCGTGGACGTTGCCAAGTTAACGGTGATGGATGCGGCAACCTGGAAGAAGTTAAACGGAGCGGTTGTTGCACAACGGTTCGTGCCAAAACCGGAACGGCCCGCGGCTAAAATTGTTAATTATGATCAGGGCAGCGGGGCGGCCATTGACGAATTAATGGCGACGCTGCAACAACAAAATATTTTATAACGGTGGTGAAAATCATGACAGAACGACCAATGTACTTAGTCCTATTAGCCGATCCGGCCTTTACGGACAAAAATCTAAATTTAATTCATTTTGCACAGGAAAACTTTAAGGATCAGGCGTTAAACGCCGTGGTTGTGGCACCTGCCAGTGATGCCGCCGTTGCAGCCTACGAGCAGGCGGGGTTAAACGAACTGGACGTCTTAACGTACGCCCAGTTCTCCAAAGTTAAAGTTGCCCAAACGGCTGCCAGCATCAGTGAGTTTTTGACTGGTCAGTCACATAGTGTCGTGTTGTTCGGCAATGACTTTGGAACAACCAGTATTGCCAAACAGGTGGCGGCCAAGTTACACGAACCACTACTGACCCACATCAACGCGGTGACCGCGGTAGATGCTGGTTGGCAAGTTCAGAAGCGGGTTTACGGCGGCAACTTGCTGCAACAATTAACACTGGCAAGCGACGCACCAGTACTGTTGACCTGTGACGTCGCGGGTGTTGACGAAACGGTGAGCGCCACGACTTCGGCTGCAACGGTAGTTAAAAACCAAGCGGTTACGGACGTGGTTGCCGCGGACGACGTGGATTACCAAGCCTTACAAACAGCGGTCGACCAACTTGAAGACGCTAAAGTGGTGGTTGCCGGTGGTCGTGGGATGCAGGGCCCCGACGGCTTTAAATTGTTACAACAACTAGCCGACCGCTTACATGGTAGTCTCGGGGCTTCCCGGGTCGCCGTGGATGCTGGCTGGGTTGGTAAGGAAACGATGATTGGAATGACCGGGAAAACCGTTGTACCCGACGTTTACATCGCCGTGGGGATCTCGGGTGCTTTCCAGCACACCATTGGGATGGATCAATCGAAGTACGTGATTGCCATCAATACCGACCCCGATGCCGCCATTTTTAAGCTTGCTAATTACGGCATCGTTGGCGACGGTGAAGCAGTTGTCAAACAACTATTAAGTAAGTTAAAGACACCCGTTACGAGTTAAGGGAGGAATCATTCGTATGACTAATTCGAATAGTTTGCAAGCGCCGAGCACCTTTCCCCTAACGATTGCTGCGGTTTGGCGCAAACGGTGTACTAAAACACCGGATAAAACCTTTTTGATTCAAGACCGGCAGCGTTTAACGTACCGGGAAGTGGACCAGTTAAGTGAGCAAGCCGTTAATTTTCTGGATACCCTGCATTTAACCCGGGGAGCCGTGGTCGCCATTCAAATGGCAACGAGTATTACGGCCGTTCAGTTAATGTTAGCCTGCATCAAGCAGGGAATTACGGTTTTGCCACTGAATCCCCACTTGGATCCGGACGAAGCGCAAGCGTTAGTGGACAGAATGGAACCGGCCGTAATGGTAACCCAAAGCGATGGCCGTAATTCGTTGAGCCTCAATGATTGTCCCGCGGGATACGAGCGGCAAGCAGTTCGACTTAGTCAAGTGCCATTACAAGTTTTGACCCGTCACCATCAAACCGTAACGGCGGATGGTGACCACCCGGCGGTCATCATGTGTACGTCCGGGACGACCAGTTTTTCCAAGGGCGTGATCCTGTCCGACCAAAATATCTTGTACAGTGAGCTTCAGTTTAACCGCATTTATGGTATCACGGCAAACGACGTTTTAGTGTTGCCTTCGGGGATGTACCATGCAATTGGGTTTCACCACGGCTTAGTGTCCACCATGTTGGCAGGAAGCACCTTAGTTTTAATGCGGCACTATTCGGTGGCCGGGTTAAAACGCGCCGTTTTGACGTACCACTGTACCTACCTCGTCACGGTACCGACCGTTATTTATGACGTGTTGAGCTGGTTTAAACGGCCCAATTCCCTTAGATTTATTATTTCTGGTGGTTCCCCGCTGAGTTTTGATTTGATCAAGCGTGCCAAAAGTGTCCAATTGCCAGTTTATAACATCTACGGGTTAACGGAATGCGCTCCGTTTCTGTGCACGACGCCGGCTTACTTTGAAATGAAACAACAGCAAACGACCGCCGGCTACCCGATTGACGGGGTGCGGGTCGCCATTTTAGACGATTTACACCGGCCAATTCACGAAAAGGGCCAAGTTGGTCAGATCGTGGTCAAAGGTCCGGTTGTATTTGGCGGGTACTATCACGATCCGGTAAAAACCAAACAGGCTTTGACCGCGGACGGGTGGTTAAAGACTGGTGATCTGGGTCACTGGAACCGTGATCAGGCTTTGGCAGTTGATGGTCGTAGTAAGGACGTGATCATCCGGGGGGGGCGAAAATATTTCGGCCTACGTGATCGAACGCGAACTGTTACGGCACCCCCACATTCAGGAGGCCGCCGCGGTAGGGCTTAAAGATCACCGACTGGGTGAAATTATTGGGGCCTTCATCGTCGCAACTCCGGGTAATACCGGACTGACGCTAACCATGATCAAAAACTTTTTAGCGGCGCGGGGGGTAGCTAAGAAGTTCTGGCCAGAAAAGATTAAAATTGTTGCCCAGCTTCCCCGGACGAGTTCCGGAAAAGTTAAAAAGCACCAACTGGTTTTAGCTGCCCAAACGGATAGTCCCATTATTAGTCACGACCACGCTGGGCACGATTCTGGCTGGGGAGTCACAATGGAAGCTTAGGGCTAAAAATTTAAATGAAGGATCGGTGAACGGCATGAAAAACGCATTTTATCAAGTTGAGATGGGCGACTTCTTCGTCTCGTCCGGCATGTTAAATCATCTAAATATTTTGCACGGTGGGGTGTTGTTAAAGCATTGCGATTCCACCGTGGGGGTGTTGGCCAACCGGTATAGCCAATCGCGGGTTCTGACCGTTGCCATTAAAAACTTTAATTTTGCGTGCCCCGCGCACGTTGGCGACCATATCTGGTTTCGCGTGACGCTGCTCAAAACTGGGCACCATTCGATGACGTTTGCCGTTAGTATTTTTAGCCAGGGCTTTGAAGATTCCACCGCGACAAAGATTGGTGAGGGTTTAATGGTCTTTGTAGCGGTCAGTGAGAAACTTCGACCAGTACTCGTTAAACCGTACGTTGTTACTGACGCGGAACAACAAACCAAGCTTAATGAACTTATGAGTAAATTTGATGTTTAAAATAATTATTCCAACGAAACGTCCCACCAAGCGGTTGCCTGATGGGACGTTTATTTTAGTGTTTGATGAAAATGTTAGTTTAAGGGGCACTCAGAATTTCACTAGTTTTGAAATCCTGGGTGCCCCTATTTTCCCTGGAAACGGTAGAATCCGACCGCTACCAAGTTGTGTGAATATTAATATTTGCTGACCGTTGCCGGCATTTGATCGATCACGTCAGTTAACGCGTCTGTAAGACCGTCACTAGAAACGGTTGCCCCGGTCACGGCGTCAATATCGGGGGTCTGTTCGGTTAAGATGCGGTCAATAACTTGGGGCAGTGCCTGCTTTTCAAGTCCGTGGAGTTTGGTCCCGGGTTTAATTTCGATACCGGTAATCTGGTCATCAGAAAAAGTGAATTTAACGGGAAGGTCGTGTAAGTAACCATCCGCGATGATTTTGTAACTGCCTGCTTTATATTTAGACATTTTACTCAACTCTTTTCCAACTAAATCATTCCGCTAACCTTATCGTAGCACGGATTAGCGGCAAGATTGATTGGTTTTAACTATCGATTAATAGGGCGCAAAAACGCGGTGTTTCCGTTTGGAAAACACCGCGTTGATAGTGGTTTTAATTAGTTCAACACTTCATCTCGTGAGAAACGGAAACGGAGAAATTTACCGATTTCCGTTACGATTAAGACAATGATCCCGCAAATGATCGGGATGCCCCAACCGTACCAGAAGTTGATGCTAGTCGTGTGGAAGACCGACTGCATGAACGGCAGGTAAATGATCCCTAACTGTAAAACAATCAGGATTGCGATGATGTAAAACGCCATCTTGTTTTGGAAGAAGTACTTGGAAATAACCGGGTGGTCGTTCCGCAAGTTAAACAGATAGAAGATCTTACCAAAAATAATGATGTTTAACGACATCGTACTACCAATTACGTTTGGCAGGCCAATCGCGGTCAGGTAATCGTAAGCGAAGATCCCTAACCCGGAAATCAGCAGGGAAACGTAGATGATCTCAAACGAGTCGAGTTTGTTTAATAATCCGGCCTTAACGTTACGGGGCCCCCGTGCCATAATTCCGGCCTCGGGCGGCTCAAAAATGAACGCGAACTGGATGGTCAGCGCGGATACCATGTTGATCCAAAGTAACTGGGTCGGGTAGAGGGGCAGGTCGTGGCCCATTAAAATACTAATAATTACGACCAGCCCTTCGGCAAAACTCGTTGGGAGTAAGAACCGAATGGTTTTACGGATGTTATCGAAGACGTGCCGGCCTTCCCGCACGGCGGCCACGATGTCCGCAAAGTCGTCGTCGGCTAAGACCATGTCGGCCGATTCCTTGGCAACTTCGGTCCCCTTGATCCCCATGGCAACCCCGATATCGGCCTGCTTAAGGGCGGGGGCGTCGTTGACCCCGTCACCAGTCATTGAAACTACGTGGTCGTTAGCCTGTTGGGCGCGAACAATACGTAACTTGTTATCCGGCGTTGCCCGGGCAAAAACGTTGTAATCGTCAATCTTGGCCTTGAGTTCGGTGTCGTCCATGGCATCGATTTCAGGACCGGTAATGGCGTTAACGTGGGGGGCTAAATTTAGCTTGTTCGCAATGGCCATCGCGGTATCGGGATGATCCCCGGTGATCATTTTGACCTGTACCCCGGCTTGACGCAATTCGGCAATGGCGTTTGCGGCCTCTTCACGCGGTGGGTCAATGATCCCAACCAAACCAGCTAAGTTCAAGCCGCCAATTTGTTGCGCATCAATTTCCGTAACGGTCTTAGGAACGACTTGGTAGGCTAACGCTACGACGCGTAAACCGTCCGCCGTTAAGTTTGCCATGGCGCGTTCCCAGTAGGCTGGCTGATCCGCTTGGTTCGTCAACCGCAGAACGGTCGCGGGTGACCCCTTGACCATCAGTAACCGTTGGCCGTCTAAGTCGGCTAACCGGGCTGAAAAACGAAACGCCGAGTCGAACGGTAACGAATCCACTTCGGCAACTTCGGGGTCGTGACCGGTCATTTTCCGGTACAGGGTGGTCAGGGCGCCGTCGGTTGGTTCACCGGTTAACTCCCAGCGGTTATTTTCAAAGTGTAGTTGGGCGTCGGTCGTTTGACCAGCAATGTTCACTAACCATTCCATGTTGGGATCAGCGTGCCAGTCCACGGTCTTACCGCGTAATTTCAGGGCACCGTCAAAGTTAACACCACCGTTGTCGTCGTAACCCACCCCAGTTACGTCAAACGTGTTCGCGGGTGTGATGACCTTGGTGACGGTCATTTCGTTCTTAGTTAAGGTCCCGGTTTTGTCGGTATTCACGATGTCCACGGCACCTAAAGTTTCCACGGCGGGCAGCGACTTTACAATGACGTTTTTCTTGGTCATCTGGCGGGTCCCCATGGCGAGAACAACCGACGTACTGGCCGGTAAACCTTCGGGCATGGAACCCACGACCATGGTAATGACAGCGATCAACAAGGTTGGCAGGCTGTAAATGTTTGTAACCATTCCTAATAAGAACAGGAGGACGGCGGCAATAACGATGGCTACCGACAGCCAGAGCCCCAAGGAATTTAAGTTGCGCATTAACGGTGTGGAAGTCTGTTTAACTTCACTAACGGATTGTTGGATATGTCCGATTTCAGTATTTTCGGCAGTTGCCGTGACGATTCCGAAGGCGGACCCGCTGGTGACGGCGGTCGAAGCGTAAACCATATTTTTACGGTCAGCTAGGGCCAGCTGGTCGGCGGGCATCGGTTCTTCCTGCTTTTCCACGGCGTTCGTTTCACCGGTCAAAACGGATTCTTGAACGTTGAAATTATCCGCGGAAATGAGCCGCATGTCGGCGGGAACCGCGTCACCAGCTTCCAGGTTGACTAAGTCCCCAACAACTAGGTCGCGGGCGTCGATTTCGAGCTTTTGCCCGTCCCGAATTACAAAGTTCTTGGAAATCAGCATTTCACGAATCCGCTCGAGGGCGTTCCCGGCTTGCCGTTCCTGGACGTAACCGATAATGGCGTTGGCGATGATCACCAACCCAATAACGATGGAATCCGAGTAACGGTGCATGAAGAACGTTAAAATCGCGGCGGCTGCCAAAATATAAATAATACTGTTATTAAACTGCTTGATGAATTGTACGAACCGGGACGTCCGTTTGGTTTCCAGTTCGTTTCGACCGTCGTGTTGTAAACGGTCGGCAGCTTCGGCGGCGCTCAGTCCATCCTGAGGATTCGTATGGTACTTAGCGGCTAAGGCTGATTCATCAAGCTGCCACAACTTGACCGGATCAGGGGTTGCCTGATCATCAGTAGTTTCTTCCGTGGGGGTCAATCTATGGACATTATCTTTTATCATTCAATCCACTCCTAAAAATTTATTATATTATCGATGAGGTTCTGTAAAATCACGGCGCTTCGTGCGCTTTACGTAGGCCAATTTCGCCACATCCCTTCCAGAGTTATAGTGTGTTTAATATATTATATATGATAGGCGTTATTTTTGGATATTAAAATGTTTGACAAATTGATGACTGAAAATGACAAATATGACGGGGAGGTATCTGGTCATTAAAAAAGACGCACACCGCTAAGTGTCCGCCAAGGTCAGTTTAGTCTTCAACCGGATCCTTCATCAATAACCATAAGATGAGGTACGCAATTAAGCCCGGAAACATCGGGGTAATGGTAAGAATGACAAATAGTAAGCGGGTGACGTTCGCGTTCCAGTTAAAATGCTCGGCTAACCCGCCCAGAACTCCCGCAAAGACCCGGTTATGTGCGGAACGGTGAATGTTGATTTTCATAAATATAGCCCCTCCTTTAATCGTTACCTATAATGTAGCAGGTTTGCGGCTAACCGGCTACTAATTTAAGTGCACTTTAATGGTAAAAGATTAGCACTTAAACACAGAGAGTGCTAAATTGTTGCATCTTTTAATAAAGCTGGTAGGATATAAGTTGAAGGTCAGGAAAGGTCAAAGGTGTTTCAACCGCTGACCCGTTTAACTAGCCAAAAAGTAATATTGAAAGGGGACTGTTAGTATGGCTAATACTTTAATGAATCGGAATGACTTTGGGATGTTGGATCCGTTTGAACGGATGGCTGAAAGTTTCTGGGCACCGTTTGAAAATATGACCCAGGTTTTAAAGACCGATATTGATGAAAATGATGACCGTTACCAAGTTAAGGTTGACGTGCCGGGCATTGATAAGAAGGACGTCAAGTTAGATTATCGGGATAACGTTTTATCCATCAAGGTTCAAAAGGAAAGCTTCGTAGATCACGAGGATAAGGATCAAAACGTTGTCATGAATGAGCGCCATGCTGGCACGTTACAACGGCAATATGCGTTACCAAACGTGGCCGCTGACAAGATCAGTGCAACTCAAGCGGATGGTGTACTAACGATTACGTTACCAAAAACGGCACCTGCTAAAAGCGAAGGCCATATTGAAATTCAATAATTAGACCGTCAAATTTGAAAATAACCGGGCAGTTTATCAAAGCTGCCCGGTTATTTTTTTCGGTGCTGGTTGCGTCGGCCAACAAAAATGCGTATTATTTAGTGTAAGCGCATTCATTTAAAAAACATAGGTTAATAATTAGAAAAGGTGATATTGGATGACAAAGGCATTTCCTAAGGGCTTTTTGTGGGGCGGCGCGACTGCTGCCAATCAAATTGAAGGAGCGTGGAACGTTGATGGAAAGGGACCGAGTACCGCTGATATGGTGACGGGTGGGACTTTTGAGCGACCCCGGCGCTTTACGGCGGAACTTCAATCAGATACATACTACCCCTCGCACCAAGCGAGCGATTTTTATCACCACTGGCGTGAAGACCTGAAGCTACTACACGAAATGGGTTATAACACTTACCGGATGTCGATTGCGTGGAGTCGGATCTACCCTCATGGGGACGACGAAGCGCCCAATCAAGCGGGACTGGATTTTTACCGAAAAATCTTTGAACAGTGCCAAGCGTACGGGATTGAACCGATTGTGACGATTTCGCATTACGAAACGCCGTACTATTTGACGAAAAAATATCACGGCTGGTTAGACCGCCGGGTGATTGATTTTTATTTGCGGTACTGTAAAACGCTCTTTTTAAATTATAAGGACCTGGTGCACTACTGGCTAACTTTTAACGAAATTAATATTTTAATTATGATGAACGGCGGGTACGTGGGAGCCGGACTACCCCTTGAAGATGGCAGCCCGCTGTTTAATTCGCGCGTGACAGATGCCCAGCGTCAGAACTGTTTTCAAGCGCTCCACCACCAATTCTTGGCCAGTGCCGAAGCGGTTCAACTAGCCCACCGAATTAACGCTGATAACTGGGTCGGTTGTATGATTGCGGGGTCACAAAGCTACCCGCTGACGCCCAACCCGGCCGACGTCTTAGTTAATCAACGGGCAATGGAAATGAATAACTGGTTTTGTGGAGACGTCCAAGTCCGCGGCGCTTACCCGTACTTTGCTAAACGTTATTTTGAAGATCACCATATTCGCTTACACACGGAGCGGGGCGATTTAGCCACGTTAAAAGCTGGTAAGGTGGACTTTTATTCGTTTAGTTACTACTCATCTAATACCCGTACGGCCGATCCAACTGAGGCGGAATCAGCGGGAAACATGACGGTGGGAGCGAAGAATCCTTACTTGAAATACAGCGAGTGGGGTTGGAGTACCGATCCCACCGGTCTCCGGATTTATTTAAATGAAGTTTACGGCCGTTACGGAATTCCCGTGATGGTCGTTGAAAATGGGTTGGGTGCCCGTGATGAAGTGACCGTGGATGGTCGGATTAATGATGATTATCGGATTGCGTATTTGAAAGAACACATCGAAGCGATACACGCGGCGATTGACGACGGGGTGGACCTAATTGGGTACACGCCCTGGGGCTGCATTGACTTGGTGTCGGCTGGTACCGGTCAAATGGCAAAACGTTACGGCTTCGTCTACGTTGACCGCAACGACCAGCAGCGGGGGAACTTTCGGCGGCTTCCTAAGAAGAGCTTTTACTGGTACCGGCAAGTTATTCAATCGAATGGGGCAGATTTGAGTAGCACGAACATTAATACCACGCTGTGACTGGAAGGATAGTTCGAATCCGCGTGATTCGGACTATTTTTGACGAAAAATTTCCCGGGAAATAACTGTCATTTCCCGCAAAAAATGTGATAATCTAGTTATCATGACACACTTACTGAAAATTAGTTGTCATTAGATTTGGAGATGAAAAACGTGGATGACGCAGAACGTGAGCGCGGACCATGGCATCGGAATTTGATTGTTTTATGGTTCTGTACGTTCGTTGCTGGGATGGCTTTTAGTGAAATTATGCCGTTCCTCTCATTATTCGTCAGTCAATTAGGCGACTTTACTAAAGCCCAGGTGACCTTTTACAGTGGCCTAGCTTTTGCCGCAGACTACGCGGTCTCCGCAATTTCAGCACCACTATGGGGGATCATTGCGGACAAAAAGGGTCGTAAAATCATGTTACTACGGGCGTCCCTTGGTATGGCGGTGGCCATGGCTTTGATGGGCTTTGTGACTAACGTTTGGCAACTGGTCGCTTTACGGGCCCTGCAGGGTGTCTTCGCTGGCTTTATTTCTAACGCGCAGGCACTAGTAGCGTCCCAGGCCCCCCGGAAGTACAGTGGCCGGGCTCTGAGTACGTTAATCACCGGGGCGGTCAGTGGTCAGTTGTTTGGACCGGTGATTGGGGGCTTTTTGGCCCAACTATTCTCGATCCGGAACACCTTTTTTATTACGGCCGGTTTGTTGATGTTGGCGTTCTTACTAAGTTTAATTTTTGTTCAGGAACACTTTAAACCGGTGGAACACCACCGGCAACCCGGGGATAGTCGTAACCCGTTAGCGGCGTTTCAAAATCCTAAACTGATTATTGTGATGCTGTGTTCAACGGCAATTGTGCAATTTGGGAACGCCTCGATTGCCCCGATTATTAGTTTGTACGTACGGGAACTAATGCATTACCGCGGGCCCATTACGGTGGTTGCGGGAATTATCGCCGCTTTACCAGGAATTTCCAACATTATTTCGGCCCCCCGCTTGGGGCGGTATGGTGACCACCACGGCTCTGGTCGGGTCCTGTTATTTGGGTATATTTTTGCGGTTGTGATGTATTTCCCCCAAGGAATTGTGACGAGTGTTATAGCGTTAGGAATCTTGCGATTTGCCATCGGGATCTCGGACGGGGCGTTGTACCCGGAAATTCAAACGGTGTTAACCAAGAATACCCCGGTTCATTTAACGTCGACGGTTTTTAGTTATAACCAATCATTTCAAGCGATTGGAAACATGTTCGGTGCATTGCTCGGTGGCTTGGTCGCCGGGTGGTTTAATTACAACGCTGTCTTTATCATGACGGCGGTCTTGTTATTAATTAACCTGGTCATGATTTTGTGGTTAGTACCAGAGATTTGGAAAAAAGATGGCCGCACGACGGCTTGATCAAGTTAAGAAAATTCGCATGGGACGTCAATCACTCGATTTTGAGTCATTGACGCCCTTTGTTTTATACCACTGTTCAAAAACGATTGTTTTTGCAAATTGAGACAACGTACTTGCCTTAGAGTAGGACGAAGGGCCTAAACTGTCGTTGTTGCAGTCGGAAAGGCTGCTAAAAAGGAGTTTAATGATGGCAATTATCCAAATTTTAACGGTCGTGCTCGTCGCTACCGGGTTACTTACGCTGGTAGGCGATCCCACCGTTCAATTACAACCACAACGACTGAAACGACAACGTTCAGCCCGTAAACACTAATTAAAGCTTATAGGAGTGATTAATAATGGCAATTCTAACGGAGACTTATAAATTGGCTAATGGTGTTTTGATCCCGAAAGTCGCGTTTGGAACGTGGCAAATTCCTAGTGGTGATACGGCCTATCAAGCGGTTAGGAACGCTCTTTCAGCCGGTTATCGGCACATTGATACCGCGTTGGCTTACCGCAACGAAGCTAGTGTTGGTCAAGCAATTCGGGATTCGGGGATTCCCCGTGAAGAAATTTTCGTTACGACGAAACTGCCTGCTGAGACAAAATCTTACCGTGGGGCGTTAGCCGATTTTGACGAATCGATTAAGAACCTGGGTCTTGACTACGTTGACTTATACCTCGTGCACGCGCCGTGGCCGTGGGGCCGAATGGGTCAAAATTATGACGAAGGTAACTTGGCAGTCTGGCAAGCGCTGGAAGAAATTTACCAGCGTGGTCGCGCGAAGGCCATTGGCGTTTCTAACTTTGCGGTGCGGGACCTAAAAAACGTCTTTAAGCAGGCGACGGTGAAGCCGATGGTCAACCAGATTCAATACTATTTAGGTTTTACCGAACCCCAAATTACCCAGTTTTCAGAAGCTAACGGGTTATTGGTAGAAGCATACTCCCCGTTAGCAACTGGCGGCGTATTGAATAATCCGGACGTTCAAAAAGTAGCGGATAAGTACGGTGTCAGCGTTGCCCAGTTAGCTTTGCGGTTCGTTTTGCAAAACGGGGTTTTACCACTGCCTAAAGCGGTTAACCAGGCGCACATTGAAGCCAATACCCACTTGGATTTTGTAATTAGTGAAGCGGATATGCAAACGCTAAACGCCATGCCCGACGCGGCTGACCGCTACATGCATAACCCAACGCAGGGTTAGTGGGTAAAATGTTTGACCCGCCCCCCGTTAGCGGGAGTAAACTAGCTGATGAGTAATAAAACTAAGATTGATTTTGATAGGAGCGATTTGATGACAACAATTAATGCAGCTAACGCTGGAACGTATGCGTTTGATGATCAGTTCAAGGTTAATCGCCTAGGATACGGCACTATGCAGTTAACGGGACCCGGTACGTGGGGGCCTTACGCTGACCCTGAAAACGGGATCAAGGTCATTCAAAAGGCACTGGAATACGGTGTTAATTTCTTTGACACGGCTGATTCATACGGCCCGTGGTTTGCGGATCGGTACTTAGCGGCCGGCTTAAAAGGGGCGCAAAATCGGGACCAAATCTTTATTTCAGACAAAGTTGGTCAGACGCGTCAAGGTCCTAACGTGTGGACGCCGCACGGTGAACCGAACTACTTACGGCAACAAGTGGAAGTTTCAATGATGACGTTGGGAATTGATCACGAAGACCTCGTGTTTTTACACCGGATCGACTCGCATTTCTCAATTGCTGATCAAGTTGGTGAATTAAAGCAATTGCAAGACGAAGGTAAGATCAAGCACATTGGTCTTAGTCAAGTCACCGTTGAACAAATTAAAGAAGCCCAAAAAGTAGCCAAAATTGACGCCATTGAAAACTTGTTCAACGTTTCGGACCACCGGGATGACGACGTCGTGGATTACGCGGCGTCCCAAAACATGGCGTTTCTGCCGTGGTTCCCGCTGGCAACGGGAGCCCTGGCACAACCGGGCAGTGTCCTAAGTACGACGGCTCAAAAGTATCAAGTTAGTCCAGCGCAAATTGCGCTCGCCTGGTTATTGAGGCGGTCACCTAATATCCTACCAATTCCGGGGACGAGTTCCGTGGAACACTTGAAAGACAACGTGGCGGCGGCCAACGTCGATTTATCGACGGCCGATTTCAACGGGCTAAGTCAGTTGAGTCAAAAGTAATTTTAAAACACGTGAAACGAGGCTGTAACGAGAGTCACAGCCTCGTTTTCGTCTCCGAACAATTATGGTCGACACGGGTTTCAAAAGTCAGCGGCTCCGCTTAACGGCGGATGTTAAACAATCCAAGCCCAGGATTATTCACCATCCGCCGTTAATGTTCACCAGCTAACCGACCTTTGGCGCACTCTGGTTTTTTGCGGCTTGTGCCGTAATTCGATTGCGGTTAAAATGGATAAACATGATTGAGAGAGGATTGATAACATGAGTACGCGAATTATAAACGATCACCCGGCCATTTATTTAGCGGGTCCTTGGTTTACGACGGGCCAACCGGAACGGTTAGCTAAGATTGAACGGTTAATGGACGACATGCAGTTGACCTATTACAGTCCCCGGCTAGACGGTATCGATTTAACGCCCAACGCGACTGAAGCGGACCGCAACGCGGTATTTGCGGATAACGTTGAGCACCTTAAACAAGCTAAGCTCGTTGTAGCCGTGGTGGACGGGTTTGATACCGGGACCATCTGGGAAACTGGAACGGCGTACGGCCTGAACATTCCGGTGGCCTATTACGGTGAAACCCTCGATGAGGGGACTTTTAACGTGATGTTAGCTAAATCTGGTAAGGCCACCGTAGAGAATATGGCTGATCTGGAAGCTTTTTTACGGGACCCCACGTCCGATAAATTTCAATATACGGGTACCATTCGTTAATTTTGAATGGTTAGTCAAAATGAAAAGCCGCTTCGAATTTTTTTCGAAGCGGCTTTTTGGTGGCTACTAATGATTTAACTTAAAGTTGTGTTTCAACTTAGGAAACACGACCCGGTCGGCAGTTGCGATGAGTACCCCGTTCATTAAAATTGAGTAGAGTGTACCAACGTTGACGGCCTTTACTTGGTGCGTAACGGCAAAGGTAATCAGAATCGTTACGATGGGGGGAACAAAGTCGATTAATTGTGAGGCGGTGGCGTTCCCCTTTAAGTACATAAACCGCAGAATGTTAGTTGTATCGTCGTTAGGATGCATGAAAATGTTGGCACGCTGGTAAATAGAAATTGCGACGCAGAAAGTGGAAACCCCTAAAATGGATAGGCACATTCGCACGAACCAGGGCAACGCGGGAATTCCGGCCCAAGTAAAGAGACTGATAAAAACGTCGATAAAGTAGCTAAAGAACAGGACAAACACTAACTCGCCACCAAAACGGGGAAGGTCGATGCGGCGAATCAGAAGCTGGTTCGTCAGCGCGTTGATCAGCCCAATGATAAAAAGCAGTAGACCAACGTCCGGGCCGAACGCGTTGTGGAGGTTAACCGCGGCTGCGGTCCAAATGCCGCTACCCACGTTGGACGTCACGCACAGTGCGTTGCCAAACGCGTTAAGAACTAAACTAAAAATCAAGGCCGCGATGCGGGCCGTTAATGAATTATGTGTACTGGATTTTACCGCCAAAATAACTCCTCCTAAAACTTTCACTATTCATACTAAGTCATTTGTTGGCGGGAAAACAGGAGGTTCCATCACGATATTCATAAAAGGATTGAATTGATTTTCTTATTTAGATAAAAATAATTCATAAATAGCTGTTAAACTTGGTCCATCATTTTATAAACACCAAGTAGAATTACTGGTGATACGTCGGCGTTGGCGGTACAGTTTGGGTGTAATGTGGAAGTGGGTGGGCGATTAATTAATTAATTTTTTATGAAAAGAAATAAAAATTTTCAGTTCAAACTAGACAATCACTATCCAAGTTGTATAATGTACCTGTAAGCGTTATCAATTACCTAATTACCTATTTTGGGGGCGTTATTATGGTTAAAAGTAAAGCAATTATGATTGGTGCCGGACTGGCCAATATGGCCGCGGCGGTCTATTTGATTCAAGACGGTCATTGGGATGGTAAGGACATTACCTTCTACGGTGTCGACATGCACGGCGCAAACGATGGTGGTTCTACGACCGATTTCACCAGTGAATACTGGAACAAGAATCACCCGATGGAAAACACGACGGGGTACGTTGCCCGTGGTGGCCGGATGCTGAACTACCGGACTTACGTTGACTTAATGGATTTATTGGACCGCATTCCGTCCGTAACGGAACCGGGAATGAC
Source organism: Lactiplantibacillus garii (assembly GCF_003885105.1). Classification (GTDB taxonomy): domain Bacteria; phylum Bacillota; class Bacilli; order Lactobacillales; family Lactobacillaceae; genus Lactiplantibacillus; species Lactiplantibacillus garii. Next base: position 11,792 of record NZ_QWZQ01000012.1, on the reverse strand, counting down.
GGCCGCGGAAGATACGCGTGACTTTGACTCTAAACACCGGACTTACGACGTTGCCCGGTTGATGCAAGGCGGTAAGGGAATCCTGGATGCAGGCAAGTTGGGCCTGAACAACAAGGACCGGACCTTACTCAGTAAGTTAGTTTTGATGCCTGACAGTGAAGAAACTAAGTTGGACAACGTTTCCATTGCGGACTACTTCAAGGAAGATCCGCACATGTTCCAAACGCACTTCTGGTACATGTGGGAAACCACGTTCGCCTTTAGAACCCAAAGCTCCGTTCAGGAATTACGGCGTTACATGCACCAAATGATCTATGAATTTACGCAAATTGAACACTTAGTAGGGGTCAACCGGACCCGGTACAACCAGTTTGAAAGTATGATGTTACCACTGATCAAGTACTTGGAAGGCCAAAACGTCACCTTCATCGATAATAAGATCGTTGAAGACTGGAAGTTTAAGGATACGGCCATGCAAGACGAGATCACGGTGACCGGCTTAGTGATCAAGGACGTTAAGAGTGGCGAAACCGAAAAAGTAGAAGTTGATGACGACACCGCCGTTATCTTCACGAACGGTTCAATCACCGATTCCGCAACGATGGGGGATTATAACACACCCGCACCGGAAAATATGGAATACGGAATCAGTGCCGCCCTCTGGAAGAAAGCGACTGAGCGTTTCTACAACTTAGGGACGCCGGACAAGTTCTTTAACGACCGTAATGCCAGCGAATGGGTCAGCTTCACGTTAACGACTAAGGACCACTTGTTCTTAAACGAAATTGTGCGGATCACGACTCAGGAACCCGGCAACGCGTTGAACTCCTTCTTGTCAACGACCCCAATTACGCCGTTGAACCAAAAGGACGTTAACATGTCGATCGTGGTTCACCACCAGCCACACTTTACCACTCAGAACCCAAACGAAACGGTTCTGTGGGGCTACTTCCTCTACCCACGTCGGCAGGGTGAGTTTGTCCACAAGCCGTACATCAAGATGACGGGTAAGGAAATGGCGCAGGAATTGATTGGACAATTATCCAAGGTTGATCCGGGTCCTGGTAATATCAAGGACAAGGAAAAAGAAATTTTGGATAGCATCATCAACAACATTCCGGTCTACATGCCATACGCTTCCGCACTGTTTAACAACCGTGCCAAGACGGACCGGCCGGAAGTTTTGCCAAAGCATTCTACGAACTTAGCCTTTACGGGTGAATTTGCGGAACAACCTTACCAGATGATCTTCACGGAACAAAGTGCGGTTCGTTCTGGTGAAATTGCCGCTTACCACTTTGCGGGAGTTCCAATGGAAAACTTGGTCAAGACACCACGTTATGATAAGGATCCTAAGACCCTGCTTAAAGCAACTAAAAAGATGTTTAGTTAGGGACTAACTTAAAAGTCAAAAACGACGTCGTGCAATTGCACGGCGCCGTTTTTTCATACTATTAGCTCGCGAAGCGGTTACTTAACGGCTTTTAACTGGGTGGTTGCGATCCAGCCTTGACCCTTTAAATAAACGTATTCGTGTGCCGTCGCCTTCTTGCTAGTCTTAGCGTAGAAGGCTTCCTTGGCAGCGTAACACTTCTTGGTCGTCAGGTTAGTGGGCTTCGACGTTAACGTGACCTTGCCGTCCTTTTTGAAGGACGCGCTAAAGGTTGCGGAAGCGGCCTTGGCACGGTAATTTTGCTTAACGGCCTTGGTTTTGCGCGTTACGGTCAACGTGCACTTCTGATAAGCACCCTTAGTGAGTGCTGAGGCGGTGACCCAGCCAACCGTGGTCCCTTTTTGGTTCTTTAATTCGAGACACTGGATCTTTTTTGCGCCCTTCTTACCGGTCGTAATAGTAATGGCTTTGACGGCACGGTAAGTCTTATCGGTGGCCAACTTCCGTTTCGTTGGGGTTACCTTGGCCTTGGATTTTTCCAAGCTGACCTTAGCTAAAGTAGTGTCCGTCTTGGCCCGGTAAGCCACTTTGTTCACCTTAGCCGTTTTACAAAGTGTATACGTTGTCGCTTTGGCCGGTTTAGTCGTCGCAGCACTTGCAACGAGTGCTGTGGTCGGTGCTAAGGGCGTGACTGCGATGGGTAAAGCTAAAGCAACGGCTGCCATAATAGTATTTAATTTTTTCATATCAAAATCCCCCTAAGATCTAAACCTATGATGTTGATACGCCACCTAGTTTAGTGGGTCGATTGATTTTGCACAATTAAACTGACGCAATTTACTGAAAATCGCAAAGTTAATTTAGTGTTGAATGGTAAACGTGTGCTTGCTTGACAATTGGATCGGCCTAGAAAGAGAGTGAGACAAAAGTCGTTTAGTTTGTGAGCATTAACGTGAAATCCGTTTCGACACCATTGTCACGGAAACGGAAGTCGCAAGCTTTTCTTTAGGTGGTTACTTAAAGTGAAAGCCCCTTGCGCAGCTCTGAAAAGAAGGTGGCCAGTTTGCTAATAAATCCCGGCGTTTGTGAATTAGGTGTCGTTGTAATCGCCTTGGGTGTGGCCGGTGCTGCGGGTTGGCGAGCTTTACTTTTAACGGGAGCTTGTAATTCCTGCTTAGCGACCCAGCCCAAGACCTTGCCTTGTGGTGTTTGGAGCTGTAAGTAGGTACGGCGTGGTGCGTCGCGTTGTCCCGTCGTTAAAGTGATCGCTTTGACGGCCACGTAAGTCTGATTGGAGGCTAGTTGCCGCCCCCGCTGGTTAACGATGGCGGCGGCCCGGTCGGCGGTAAAATCAATCTGATAAGCCGCAACGGCCGTTTTAACGTGGTAGGTTTGCGGACGCAGAACGGTGACTTTCGTTAAGTGGTACATGGTTGCTTGTGTAGTCGTCTGCGCGGCCGCGCGCGCAATGGTCACTGGCAATGGCGCCGCCACCCCCGTTATGAGTGGTAACGTGCAGGCAACGGTTGTGATGAATAGGCTAAATTTTTTCAAGCGTGATCCCCCCGGAAGTGTTAAACCTAACGCTAATACGTCCACAGTGTAGCGTGGGTTTTTAGCAATGCCAATCAAAGACGCATTTTTAACGGGGATAGTGCAGTTAGAATAATTAACGTAGCTAATTTTTGATCCGGTAATTAGCAAGAATGTGATATGCTAGAACAACAGTTCTTTTAAGAGGGGAGAGGTCGCCGTGCCAGCAATGACCACCTTAGTAACACCCGCAGAAAATCGATTTTTCCTATTGAGCGAGCGGGTGCGCCGGCAAAGTAGTTTACAACAAATTAGTCAGTTGTTACGGGACCACGTAACGATCAAGGCTGATAGTGATTTTTTAAAACCAACCGTTTGTAACTTGATCGTGCAGGAACATGCTAACTGGTTGACCGCGTGCAGTCACGAATGGCAACTGTTAGCCAGTTTACCGTACGTGATCAATCCGAGCACGGAACGCCGGCAGTGGCACCACTGTGAACTCTGCCATAAACCGGTCCGCTACGAATACCACGTTCAAAATAAAGCCAACCACCAAGAACTAGTGGTGGGCTCGGAATGTGTTAAAAAATTTATGAACGCCGAAACGCGGTACTTAATGGTGATTACGACGGAAGATAACCGCAACGCGGTCCAACAGTACCAGACACTGACGGCCGCGGTACCGGTCATACCAACCATCATGTTTCAGCAACCCTGGTTCCCCGATTTAGCGGCAAAGCAGCGTCCGCAAGCCCAACAACTACGCCGAGCGACTACCTTAACCGTGACGACGTATTTAAAACAACGGACGACTGAGTTACCATTGCGGGCGTTAAAGCCAGCGCAACGGACTTATCAGCAGTTGTTAGCGGACGAACGGGCGACCTTAGATGCCGCGCAACGAGCCGCACAACGGCAAATTGAGCATGATCAACAGCAACGAGCCGTGGCAGCACAACGGTCCGCGATTACGGCTGAACAACAGTTACGAACGAGCCGGCCTTACCGACGGTACTTACGGCAGCTCGCCGCGATCATCGTGACGCGTCCCGAGCGGTCGGTGGCCAAACAGCAATTTGAGCGGCTATCCGCACCTAACGTGTCAAAACCGTTAGTTAACTCTTATCAATTTGGCCAGATGGTGATGGAATACCGCCAGACTACTCAAATCAAGGTCCGGCGCTTAGCGATGCTGGATCATCAATTCGTACACGACCTTGATACGGTGACCCGCCAATTAGATCAACGCCAGACCGTGCGTTTTTATGACGACGTGTTCAACAGTTGTTGGGGGTTAGCCTATCACCAGCCGGCTGCACGGCGAGCGGATTGGCAGCGGTTATTGACGACGCGCTGGGCGACACAATTAACGCTGACCTGGTTTGAACAGTTACGGCAACAAGTGACCGTCCCAACCATTCAGAACTGGCTTAAAACGCACGCGGACCCAACGATGCAAGCCGAACTAAACACCCGTTTAACCCGTAATCCGCATTTAAAGGTGATTGCCCGCGATCGCTTAACGAAGGCGGAATTACGGACGTTTTGTCAACGGGAACTTACGGCGAGCACCGGGTTAGGTGACTTTCAACGCCACTTTGACCAACAGTACCAACTACCGGCTGAAAAGCAGGCCGAATTACACGAAACGTTGGCTTACTACTACGTGGCACAACGTAGTCAGACAGACCATCAGGCCGCTTTTCAGCGTTTTCAGTGGCTGCTTGCACAGGAGCAATAATGTTTCACGTGAAACATTTATAAATAAGCGTGGGCCAAGGTCGCTGGGACCAGGTCAAGCGAAACTAACGGAATTTTAGCCCCCGTTGCGGCAACATTGTTATGGAAAGCAAAAAGGTATAAATTACTCGGCTTATTTGGAGTAATTTATACCTTTTTAAATTTGCTTCGATTCCCACTTGGGAGTTATTTGAATGGATTCCAGAAACGACCACCGTTGACTTTGAATAGGGCGATCCCGATTAAAATCAACAACGCGACGACGAATAGGGCGAGGTAGTCGTTACGCTGAAACTTTTGTGCCATGTACCAAGTCCGCTTTTTACCCTTACCAAAGCGGCGCAGCTCCATCGCTTGGCTGATAACTTCAATGCGGTCCAGGCTGGAGAAAATTAAGGGCAACATGATTTGTACCCCGCCGCGGACCCGGGTCATAAAGGGGGCCTTTTTAGAAATTTCAAAGCCCCGTGCCTGCTGGGCCAAACTAATGGTGCGGTAATCGGACTGGACGTCCGGAATGTAGCGCAGGGCGATGGCTACCGAGTAACTAATGCGGTACGAAATTCCAATTTTATTTAAACTGGCTGCAAATTCACTGGGATTAGTGGTCATTAAGAAAATTAACGCCAACGGGACGGCAAACGTATATTTAAGAAGTAAGTTAAACTCGTAAAAAAGTTGTTCGGTGGTCAAGTTAAAGTAGTGGTTAGAACTACCGAGTAAAAGGTGTTCCGTTCCGTAAATATCCACACCGTAATGGGGTGCAAAGACGTAAACCATCACGAGGTTCAAGACGGAAAAGCCAATAATAACACTCATTACGAAGGAAACGTCCCGGTACTTAATTTTGGAAAAATGAAATAGGATCAAAGAAAAAATCATAATTCCAATTAAGTAGCGGGTATCGTAAGTCATCATCCCGATGACGGATAGGCCAACGAAACTGAGTAATTTGGTGCTTCCACTTAACCGGTTTAGAAACGTATGGCGGTCGTCGTAACCAATTAGTAGTTGGTTTTGCATTAGCGGGCCTCCCGTTCAGCTTGGACAAACTTAGCAACAAATTCGGTCGGGTCAATTTGGTGGGCCGCGGCCAGTGTGTAAAGACTCGTCTGTGCCAGCGACGCCTGCGTAATGATCGCATCGTTGGTCAGTACGTCGGCGGGGGTGGCGTCCATCAAAATGTGGCCGTTACCGAGCACGATGGTACGGTCGGTATATTCAAGCATCAGGTGCATGTCGTGGGTGATAAGCATGATGGTCATTTGTTTTTCACGGTTGATCTTCGTCAAGAAGTCCATCATTTCGGTGTAGTGTTGCAGGTCTTGGCCGGCCGTTGGTTCGTCTAAAATCAGCATAGCGGGTTCCAGCACGAGAATGGCCGCGATGGTGACCCGCTTCTTTTGCCCAAAGCTTAGCGCTGAGATGGGCCAGTGACGGAATTCATATAAGCCACAGACCTTTAAAACGTCGAAAACGCGCTGCTCAACGGTGGCGGGATCAACGCCGCGAAGGACCAAACCAGCGGCTACTTCGTCGTAAATCAGCGTTTTGGAGATCATTTGGTTAGGGTCTTGTAAAATGTAGCCGATTTGATCGGCCCGTTCTTTAACCGACTGAGTTTCGAGCGGTTGGTCGTTAAACGTCATGTGCCCGGCTTGGGGTTGCAAGAAACCAGTAATCAAATTACTTAGCGTGGACTTGCCGGTCCCGTTTTGCCCAACTAGGCTGACCATTTCGCCCCGATAAAGGGTGGTGGACAGGTCGTTAATGATGGGCGCGTGGGGGTCGTAACCAAACGTCAGGTGCTTCACGGTTAATAAGGGCTGCCCGTGTTTGACGGGTGCTTTAAGCGTAACACCGGCCGTCCATTGTTGGAGTTTATCCGTTAGGCCGGGAACTTGGAGCTCGGCTAATCGGTCTAAGTGGTGACAATCGTCGAGGTTGACGCCGGCTAACTTTAACGCGGACAGGTAGAGTGGTTCACGCAGTCCTAGTTGGGCCATTAGTGATTGCCGTAAAATTGCTTCGGGACGGTCATCGGCAACGATTCCCCCGTCCTGCATAACGATCAACCGATCGATGGGTTGTTGAAGCACGTCTTCGATCCGGTGCTCGATGATCACGACGGTTAAGTCTTGGGTGTGGGTCAACTGGTCGACTAACGCCATGGAAGCCTTACCCGAAGCGGGGTCCAAACTGGCTAACGGCTCGTCGAACAACAAGATTTTACTGTTGTCGATCAGCACGCCGGCCATGGCGACCCGCTGTTTTTGACCACCCGAAAGTTCCTGGGGACGGTGTGTTAGTAAATCTTGTAAATCAAGGGTAGTGGCCCACTTGGCCGTGGCGGTCCGCATGCGGGCTTGGGACTGCTGGTCGTTTTCAAGTGAAAAGGCCATGTCCTCAACGACGGTCAGGCCAACGAACTGGCTGTCGGGGTCCTGTAAGACCGTCCCAACGTTCATGGACAAGTCAAAAATAGAACTCTGGGTGATGTCTTGGCCGGCAACCGTGGCGCTACCGGTGACCGTTCCCGGATAGGATTGCGGGATCAGTCCGTTTAGACAACGCCCAAGCGTGGACTTGCCAGAGCCAGACGGGCCCGCGATCAGGACCTTTTCGCCCGGATAAATATCCAGGTTAACGTGGCGTAACGTGGGCTCAGTTTGGCTATTATATTGAAATGAAAAGTCTTTAAAACTGATAATTGGTGCGGTCATAATATTAACGTTCCTTTTTTAAGCTCCCACGTTGAGTCCGGGTCCGGGAATATAAAACGAGTAGGATGGTCCCAATAATGGCAACTGAGATTGAATCGATGATCCAAGTCGTGACGCCTTGAACGTACACTTTATTGGCCGGTTCATGATAAATAATGATATCACCGGTTGGTGCTAAAAGCACCCAACCGATAAAGTTAACGATGATTTGGTAAACGTTGAACCAAACTAACTTGGCCGTTGAGAGGGCACCGTTAGCAATTTTGAGCCGGTTTTTGGCTAACCCGAAGGCGACTCCAATCAAACCATCCACGATCACCCAGGTCCACCACGGTGAGCCGTAGGTAACGAAATCGTTTAAAGCGTGACCAATGAATACTGCTAAGCCGGCGGCAACGGGTCCAAAAACGGCGCCGAGCAGCGCCAAAAAACCGATGGAAACGTTGACTTGGGTATTGGGAATCCCGGTTGGAATGGCGACGAACTTCATTAAAACGAAAATAACGGCGGCGCCGATCCCGGTAGCTACGACGGTGCGGATGGAATTAGATTGCTGATTTTGCATTAAAAACACTCCTTAAAATAAATTGACTATATAATGGCAAAACAACGGTGATGAGGATTATCGCAACGAAAAAACGCGCCCGAAAGTTGACACTTTCAAGGACGCGTTGTGCGTGTTACCACCTAGATTTTCCCAAGTTGGGACTTCTCTTGAGGTTAACGAATCGCTCCGACTAGGGTTAGTAATCACCCCAGTAGCTTCTTCGAGACCATCTTCAACTAATCACGCCACCGCTTTGCACCATCCGCGGTTCTCTATAGACGCTCGTTAATTTACTCATCCCGTCACAGCTTTTTCTCATCTGAATTTAACTTATTACAGCATACGCCAAAGCACTAGCTAGCGCAAGTAAAACCGAACGAATGGAGCCGGTTACATGGTCATTGAACGGAATTTATTTATCATGCACTTTATGGGCCAGGTAGTAAGCCCCCCATTCGGCTAATTGGCCCTTGGAGATGGCCTTAGCGTACCCCTGTTCAAGGAGTTTTTGAAAAATGGGGGTAAATTGTGCGGTGGTCTCTTGGGCGAGAATCTGGGCTTCTTCCTGGTTTGAAACCCGGGAAAAGTCCACGTTGATCTCCGGTTTAAAACCGGCCAGGGCTTTGATGGCGGCCGAATAAATCACGGCTTCTTGGTCTAGCTTAATTGAATGAACTTCCATAAATAGTATCCCCCTGTAAATTAATCTGGTCGTGCAACTATTATAGCGGTCCTGTCGTGCTAACGGAAAAATTGTGACCGCCTGATTTGGTTAATTAATCAAAGATTATAAAAGTATATACAAATGATTTCATTTAGCTACTAAAAGGGGTAAACTAGTTGACAAGAGCTTATTAAAGAAAGAAAGTGACTAATTTGGCTTATAAGTATGAAACGATTGCTGACAGTTTACGCCGCGATATTAAGTCCGGGAAGTATACCCCGGGTGAATTAATGCCGGACCAAAATAAGTTAGCAGCCAAGTTTGATACCACCCGGATTACGATCCATAAAGCAATTCAACTATTAATTATTGAAGGTATGGTGTATTCCAAACGGGGTGCCGGAACGTTTGTACGCAAAGATTTCGGGGTGAAGGAACAGCGGCAGGAAACGCTCGTTGACCGGCCGCTCGGGACGACCCGCACGCATCAGGGTAAGAAAGTAACCAGCAAGGTTTTGGAATTAGAGGCGCGGCTACCTACTAAACGGGAAGCCGAGCAGTTAATGATTGATGAGATGGACCCGGTCTACGTTATTCGGCGGACCCGGTTTGTTGAGGATAAGGTTTGGGCTTACGAACACACCATCATGCCCACTGGGTTGGTTACGTTGACCAAGAAGGTGTTGGAAGGCTCCATTTACGGTTATATTGAGAAAGAAAACGGAATGACGATTGCTGGTTCCCACCGGATTATCTCCGCGGCTAAGGCGACCGAAGAAGACGTTGAGGCCATGGGAGCCACGTTAAACGACCCCGTTTTGGTGATTAATCAAGTCAGCTACATGGACGACGGTCAGCCGTTTGAAGTTTCGGAGTCCCATTTTCCGTACGCGACGAGCACCGTGGTGGCGGACATTCAAGTCCATTAAATGGGTCACGCGCCGGTCGTCATTTGCGACCGGTTTTTTTGATGGGATGGATTGGATTAAACCACCGTGGTCGTTTGCATTCCATGGGTAAGAGCGCCATAATTAGGTTGAATAAAGTAAGCGCTTCAAACGGCGCAAAAAGGGGGCTTACCTGATGCCTGAGAATTTTTACCAACGGTTAATTGACAAGTATGAACCGATGACCGAAGCGGCGTTTCTAACACTCATTAGTGTTCGCCAGCCGATTAAAAGTGAGGATATTCCGGCTAAGATCGCGACGTTAACGGATAATAAATTACAGCTTGGTTTGGGAACGTTGTTTACGAATCTTCACGCCATGACCAAGGACTACTTAATGACGGAACACGTTGATGAAGACGACGTCCACACGTACGAGATCACTGGGAGCGGCGAATCCGTTTTGGAAGCGGAGTACGCCCGGCTGAAACTCTTGAATCAAATCTGCGAAAAGGAGCAACTCAAGGGATAATTTAAAGGTTAGTTTTCATTGGGGGAAGTGGGAACCATGCGGCGATATAAATTAGCAATCAAGGGTTCTGAAGAAGAATTAAAATGGTTAAACCAGCTAGCGCAAAGGGGTTGGCTGTTAACCAGGGTTCACGGAAACTGGTATCAATTTAGTAGAACTGAGCAAACGTACCGCCTGTTTAGCGAGTACGTAACGGACGACGTGGTGCCGGATGCGCACCAACCAAGCGGGCCGTTTGAAATTTTGGCGACGTGTCACCTTAAGAATCCGGACGTCCGGGTTCTTTACACTGGGACACCCCAAGCCCAGTTAGGGGATGCACGCATCGATGCCGGCGACGCAACTTTGCAGTTAAAAATTGCACTGGCCTTGCGGGGGCACCTCCTGAACATTATGAATGGGTTAATCATCTTAGGCGTCCTTACAATTGTTGGTCTGCTTTATTTTAACCTAGTGCCAGAAGATGCTTACGATTGGATCGTGTTTGGCTGGTTAGTCATCAGTTTTACGCCGGCCGTCATAGCGGGGAAGGTTCACCAACGGGCCAACGCGTTACGGGTACGGACTAACGATTACGAAGGTGCCTGGATGCCGACTCAGCACGTTTTTTTAAAAAACATGCCTAGCGAATTGGACACCGATAAGGTTAAGAGTATTGGTGAGTGGGCCCTTGTTGGTCACGATAAGAAAGGCACTTACTGGTATGACGTCCGTTCATTGGCAAGCTTAGCAGAAATTAAGCAAACGCTACGCCCAGTGGTGGGTAATAGCGTTGAGATATCGATTGTCAGTTACTTAGGACTGGCGCCAATTGGTTACATTTAATTAAATTTGGTAGTTATGGGGAAGCGATGGAGATGTGGAAACACCGGTTTATGATCAAAGGTTCAAAACAAGAGTTAGCGTGGTTAAATAGAATGGCGCAGCGGCATTACCTGCTAGTTGATATTTGGAATAGCTGGTACCATTTTAAACGGGTGACCACGACGTATCACCTGTTTAGTGAGTACGTCCCGACGGACCTGGTGCCCGAAATGGCCAAGGCTAACCAGATGTTTAAAGTGTTGGCGACTTACGAAGTATCGAATCCGGATATTCAGGTAGTGTACACCGGGACGGATCAGACCGTCAGCACCCAAGTGACGCCCGGTGATCCACAGATGCGTTTAAAGGTCGGACTGCGAATGCGGGACCAAGCGTTGAATACCGTTAACGTAACAATTTATTCGGTCGTAGGCTTTTGGGCCGTCCTCCTGTTTTTAGTCATAAGTCAAGGTGGTAGTAACTTGGACACTGGCATGACCTTATGGTTCTTGACAATAATGATTGCCGGGGTAGCAGTATTTCGTCTTTACCACTCGGCTAAAAAGTTACAGGATCAAATCGTCATTTTACGGCGGGACACGAACGATTATGACGGGGCCTGGATGCCAACCATGCACGTGTTTGTTAGCCCGTTAACGGCCGATTTGGATACGAGCGCACTCAAGAGCTTGGGCCGCTGGTCACTCGTTAACCGGACGAATAAGGGCGCGTACTGGTACGATTTGCAGACCCTTGCGAGTGAAGCGGAAATTAAAACGAGTTTAAAACCGTACGTTGAACCAGACTCGAAGGTCAGCGTGGTGAGTTGGCTCGGCTTAGCGCCACTGGGTTGGTTTATGTAAATTTTGAATATCTTAATGGACCGGGGGGAATCCCGGTTTATTTTTTTGCCATTTTTTTCTTATAAATTAAATAATATTAAATGACAATAAATAAAAATAGTAG
>NZ_QWZQ01000129.1 GCF_003885105.1 Lactiplantibacillus garii | reverse complement strand
GCATTGCTCTGGGCGGGTATCGTTGATACCGGCCGTTTTTTAGTGTCTAAAAAACTGAAGCACTGGTCTCGTTTAATAATACTGACTCCCGGTAACGGTTTGAGCTATTTACAATTGATGATATTATAATGTTAATTATTATATTTTTATTAAAATGTAGTAATTGTTGTTGCGATATTAAATTATAAATTACGTTGTTTATAGGAGGAAACGTAATGGATCAGAACAAAAAGAATAATTTTGAAATGTTTCTTGAATTAAAGGAGGCGGTTGATCAAGTTCGAAATCGGTTGCACGCGCAAACTGGAATGGGAATCGATGAATTACGGATTGCTAACTATGCGCGCCAAGTTTCGGGAGTGACCATTAATGAATTGGCGCACATGTTTACACTGCCAGCTACGCGGGTCAAAAGATTGGTAGCACACTTGGAACAGCAGAATTGGTTGATCAATAAGCGGAATGGTTTTCAGTTGACGGAGATTGGCACAGCCGAACTTGAGACGCTGTCTAAGCAAATTGCCAAAGCATTTTAGCCGCTTAAATGGTGGAATTTTATAATTTGTAGTGACTTTTCAGTACAATCTGCAGGGTAGTGAATTCTAATC
>NZ_QWZQ01000128.1 GCF_003885105.1 Lactiplantibacillus garii | reverse complement strand
GGCCCAAAGCAATCTCTTACAATGGTAGTAGTTAATTCCAACCAGCTATAAGGAGTGATTACTTTGGGTACTTCTACTTTATCACGTTTTCAACGTGGTGCGCTAGCTCAACTGGTCAGTGAAGGCCATCATACTTACCAAGATATGGCTGACGCCTTAGGCGTTGCCAAATCAACTATTAGCTATGAATTAGATCGGGTCAAACCCTATGATCCCGAATTAGCGCAACAAGACGCAGATCATAAAAGGCGGGCTTGTGGTCGCCATTCAATTCTAACGCCATCATTGACAATTTTAATTACCAACCACCTACGTTTAACTTGGTCACCAGAAGCGATTGCGACAGCTTTTAACCTGAGCACCGCTTCAATTTATAACTGGCTTAAGCTTGGCTGGTTACCTTTCAACTTGGCTGATCTACCTAATCGAAATGTCCGACAGCGCCGAGCTAATGAGCATCGTGGCACATTTACAAGTGGGACTTCCATTGAACAACGACCAAAATCTGTCAATCAGCGATTAGCTTTTGGTCATTGGGAAGTCGATACGGTACTTTCTAGCCGAGGTCAGTCACGAGCATGTTTGGTCACTTTTGTAGAACGTAAAACCCGGCTTCTATGGGCTATCAAAGCCCCTAATCGCACCGCCAAG
>NZ_QWZQ01000127.1 GCF_003885105.1 Lactiplantibacillus garii | reverse complement strand
ATCCAATGCTGTTCACCGTTCCAATAGAAATATTCATCATTGTTATTTTTCCCGCTAACTTGTTTGTAAGTTCTCACACTCAGCATAAGGGCGCTTTCCCAGCTAAATCTTGCTACAACACCATATCGATAACTATTCATCTTGGTGCTGTATTCCCACTTAGGAAGAGAAATAATTAGCTCTGACGTTAAGTTTGGTGCACTCTCAAGATATGAATTATTACTTTGCTGATTTAATAATAGTTGAAAAACATGATTAGCATAGACCCGGCCGTCAGTGCCAGCTAAAACATCTTTAAACACCAATTTTTCATAAGTAATCCCCATTTTCCCTTTTGGTACGTTGATATCTCTATTTAACAGAACTAAAATTTGTGAATTCTTTTTTCGGGTAATCCAGGACTGCGGCTTAAGATTAATTACATCTTTTTGCACATCCGCCACCTTTTTCCAATCGTCAATTGTAATTAAGATCAACTGATAATCATAGTCCAACGCAGTGGCATCCAATTTGTAATCAACAACGTTAGTTCGCACAAACTCATTTGTTTCCATCTAAGTAAGCCCCCACAATTTTAATTTCATCTGGTGTCAAAACTAATTTACCTTCACTATCTATCAATGCTGGAATTTCCATAATGTTTTTATTTACATCC
>NZ_QWZQ01000126.1 GCF_003885105.1 Lactiplantibacillus garii | reverse complement strand
ATATAATTATACTACAACTACTTCAAACTAATGATTGGTTGAAGAAAATCCGCGTATAAACAAAAACTATGGCCGCCTAGAATTGTCTAAACTAACCATAGTTAAAGTCGATGCGCTTAATTTCAGCCACCGTATCAGTATTTTTTTACCACCGTCGCCGATCGCGTTCATTTTTTACCGCGTGACTGACCCGGTCACGGGCGTCTGGAATATTATCCCGGGCATCGGGAACGTGTTTACGGGCACTTCCAACGTGGTCACGCGCATCCGCAACAAAGAACGGCTTCTTTCTATGAGTCGTCGTAGCGGAACTACCACTTCCCCCAAAGAATACCTTCACTAAAATAGCCAGAAAGATAATTCCCAGTAGCCACTGAATCCCGGCAACAACAAAACCAATCAATAGCTGTACTAGGCCGATCATCCACAATACCACGTGCCAAATCAACACGATACCAAGAATGACAGGTACACTAATGCCCAATATTTGTAACGTCTTTTTCATTTGATTTACCTATTTGCTAAAAATTACTTTTTGTTTTTTATTTTGAGCTTTGGTTAATAAATAATTACCACCATCATCCGTATTGATGAAGTAGCCAATATAACGCGCCTTATAGATTTCCTGATTAGCCGTAGAATTGCTCAATTCCATTGAGTTTTTCCACGTATGGTAACCAAAGACTCCCTTAGTTAAATTACTATAC
>NZ_QWZQ01000125.1 GCF_003885105.1 Lactiplantibacillus garii | reverse complement strand
TCCAGTAGTGTCTTGAATAGTAGTCATATTAATAAGGATTAGGACCCAAATAGCGTGACTCTTTTAAACGGCCTTGTCTTGAATAGTAGTCATATTAATAAGGATTAGGACAGCGGCCAAAGTATCGCGGTGGCGTCGGTTGTCTTGAATAGTAGTCATATTAATAAGGATTAGGACGGAGCCGGTCAACGAGTAGCCCACGGCCTTGTCTTGAATAGTAGTCATATTAATAAGGATTAGGACGAAGCGTTCTATCAAGGATATGACCTAATTGTCTTGAATAGTAGTCATATTAATAAGGATTAGGACTTCGACGTCACCTTTGCGGCGGCGTTCGCCGTCTTGAATAGTAGTCATATTAATAAGGATTAGGACAGTTAGTCGAAAGCCTTCACGAGGTTGAGAGTCTTGAATAGTAGTCATATTAATAAGGATTAGGACCGATGCAATTATAGCACGTCGATGGGTGACGTCTTGAATAGTAGTCATATTAATAAGGATTAGGACATCCGCATGTACGACCCAAAAAAGGTGGCGGTCTTGAATAGTAGTCATATTAATAAGGATTAGGACGGTTCCAATCGTGCGAGAAACGTTAACTGGGTCTTGAATAGTAGTCATATTAATAAGGATTAGGACGCGACGTCCTGCGACGCCTTAATGCTGTGCGTCTTGAATAGTAGTCATATTAATAAGGATTAGGACGGTCAAAA
>NZ_QWZQ01000124.1 GCF_003885105.1 Lactiplantibacillus garii | reverse complement strand
CAATAGCACTAGTCATTTCCGACACGCTTATTGCCGGTACTAAATAGCCGTTGTAACCATCATGTACCATTTCCGTAACTCCACCATGTTCAAAACCTACCACAGGTTTCCCACTAGCCATTGCCTCCAAAACAACGGTAGGTAGTGGATCTGGACTAGTACTTGGTAGGCTGAATACGTCGAATAACTGGTAAACATCCTGCATATCTGTTCTAAAATTTTTCAAAACTATTTGTGATGCTACGCCGCTTTCATGAATTAATGATTCTAATTCACTTCTAAAATGTTCTTCACCTGCAAAAACTCCACCAACAAATACTAGTCTTAGATTGGTATTGGTTTTCAGTAACGGAATCATCGACTTTAATAAGGTTGATTGTCCCTTCCACGCATTTAGTCTACCAACCATGCCTACAACAACGTTACTCGACTGCAAATTAAATTCTTCACGTAAATGTTCATCCACTTTATGAGGATAAAATTTCGCAGTATCGATTCCATTATAGATAACCTGGACAAGATCTGAATCTACCATGTTAGATTCCACCAAATGTTTTTTAACCTGCCCTGATACCGCCACAATTTTATCCGCAAAGTGACCAGCCAGATACGAAGTAATCATAAAAGCCACCTTAGGGTGTGTAATAATTTCGTGAACATGCCAAACTAATTTAACTTTAAACAGATGCTTTAATCGTATTCCCTCTAAAACCGCGAGTGTATTAATA
>NZ_QWZQ01000123.1 GCF_003885105.1 Lactiplantibacillus garii | reverse complement strand
GTAATTATTATTACCGTTTAACTGGTAAACTTTCCCAGTCTTGGCTTTAATGTAATTTTTGCTCGTCTTTTTAACTGGGTTGGTCATTTGATAATTTTTACCGGCCTTTAAATATTTATGCCACGTCCAACCGCTGTTCCCGTTCTTAGCGTTGGTCACGTAATAATATAAATACTTTTTACCGTGCTTAATGATCGTTGCTTTTTTAGAACGAATCCAAGTTGTCTTCCGAAAATTCTTTAAAGTATGGTTCGCTCTAAGCTTTAACTTTTTACTACTACCAACTAGTGAATAAGTTTTAGCTGATAGACTCGTCGAATAATAAGCCTTTGCACTTGTCTTCGTGATCTTTATCCGACGGTAAGTTGAGCTTGCTTGGACATTCGTCGGCGCCATTAAGATGCTTCCACCCAGCATCACCACGGCAGCTAAAGTTGTCGCACACGCCCTAGTAACCCTACTTTTTTCAACCATATTTGTTCCCCCTGAAATTATTAGCCAATTCGTTTTATAGTCATGTCCCCTGACACAGCACAATATTATTTTAATTATAAAGCATATTATACTTTTATTGAACAGGACTTATTGACCACGTGAACCCGTTTAACGCATTGACTGCCGCACTTCCTTGCTAACACTTCATAAAAAAGTGACCCCCTGAGTTGGATTAGATCCAAACCCAAGGCTTACGACGATTTTAGCTAAAAATAAAACCGGTCAGTATGTCCCAGTAAAATACCGGAAACGTGCTGA
>NZ_QWZQ01000122.1 GCF_003885105.1 Lactiplantibacillus garii | reverse complement strand
TCTAAAATCTCTTAAGTAATAGTGCTAAAAACGCTAAAACGACCATTTGCAGACTGGTGGTTAATTGACGCTCACAATTTTTCCAAAGTCGCCGACAATTCTCTAGCCAACTAAAAGATCGTTCGACTACCCAACGTTGGGGCATGACTTCGAATCGATGCAACTCATTGCGCTTCGCAACCTGCACGGTTGCGTTTAAATTACTGGCTACATCGAGCTGAAAATTAACGCCTGAATAACCACCATCAACTAAGACATTTTGAACCTGGCGTAAATGCATGGCATGTAAAGCGATCATTGCACTGGCCCCGTCTCGATCAGAGACGTTCGCTCGCGTCATGTGAATGGCCTGCGGAAAGCCATTGATATCAACTGCCAGATGGCGCTTAATCCCCGAGATTTTCTTACCAGCGTCGTAACCTTTGTTTTCAGCAGTAGCGGTGTTTTTGACGCTCTGAGCGTCAACGATAATAAAGGAAGTTAAAGCTGAACGTCCTTGGTAAGTTCGCCGAGCAATGACAATTTTTTTAAAACTTGTTCCAATAAAGAATCAGCCGTAGGCTCAGCTTTAGTTGACCAAATTTTGTAATAGTTGTAAACTGACCGCCATTCTGGGAAATCACCGGGGACTTGACGCCATTGGCAACCGGTTTTCAAGACATATAGGACCGCACAGAAGACCTCGTAGAGGTCATATTTTCGAGGCTTAGTTCGCTTACGAAAATTTTCTAAAGCTGGTCGAATTAATTCAAATTGTTGCCGAGTAATATTGCTG
>NZ_QWZQ01000121.1 GCF_003885105.1 Lactiplantibacillus garii | reverse complement strand
GTTTTTAATCCATGAAAAGCTTTGCACACCATTATAGTAGCGACATCTCTCGTGAACAATTTGAACTAATCCGGACAGATCTAGAAGGCATACGTAAGCGGACTAAGCCAAGAAAGGTTGATTTATATGATATCTTTTGTGCCCTGCTTTATACCTTGAAAAATGGGTGCGTTTGGCGCGATTTACCCAGTGATTTTCCTAAATGGGAAACCGTCTATTATTACTGGTTACTTTGGACTAAAACGCCATCTCCTGCTGGTATCACTCCTCTGGATAAGGTTTTAAAAAAATTGTCAGCCAACATCGGTTGGCTCAGAAGCGTTCAGTTTATACATCGTTCATCATTCTAGATGCTCAAAGTGTCAAGAATACCGATCCTGCTGAAAGTAGTGGCTACGATGGTGGTAAAAAGGTGAGTGGGATTAAGCGCCATCTTGCTGTAGATATCAATGGGCTGCCGATGGCAGTCCATGTGACAACCGCCAATGTTTCTGAGCGTGATGGCGCCAATGCGCTACTGGCGTTAAACAAATCACAGTTTGACCTGGTTCAACGAGTAATGGCCGATGGTGGTTATACTGGTAACAACTTTGCTCAATCAGTTCAGGCAATGATTAACGCTGAAGTCATTATTGCTAAACAGAGTGACCTTAGGCACGGTCAAGTGACCCCGCAACGCTGGGTTATCGAACGCAGTTTTAGCTGGCTAGGAAAATATCGGCGCCTCTGGCGCAATTGTGAGCGAAAGCTGAACACCAGTAAGATGATGATTAGCTTAGCCTTCCTGCGAATACTCTTGAAAAGATTCTAAACACGTT
>NZ_QWZQ01000120.1 GCF_003885105.1 Lactiplantibacillus garii | reverse complement strand
CAAGGCTTCGTTCCATAACTGCTCAATTGTTGGAACTAGCGTATAGCTTTGTCCTTGACGAGGCAAAAAGTTGTTAAAGCTGGTCAAAACTTCATTAGTAATCAGTGAAACCTCAGGATCGTTAGGATACATTTTGGATAGAGTAGCAACAATTTTCAAGGCACTATTTTTTTGCCTACTATCTCCCTTTTTATTGATTGATTTTGCTAGCAGATCGGCGAAGCGTAGAAGATCATGTTTCTGCTTTCCTGTTAACTTCCAATCTAGATGAAATAGCCAACAACCATACTGCTTAGACAAAATACTCATCAGCTTGCGTAAGTAATCGTCATTTTCTAAATACTCGTAAAGATATTCGCCCAATCTTTTTTCTTGTTGTGGCATACTCTTATTCTCCTATCAAATCCTTCATTATCGCATGAGTATCCTCTTCAGCATTAGTAAAAGGTAACAAGTACACATAAAACGACGATTTTTGCCAATGATGCTGCTGAATAACTATATTCAATTGCCTAATCGCTTGTTCCAAATCACAATTAATAGCTTGACGACACTTCTCTTTTGCTTCTTCTTGCGTGCAATCGTCTAAATCTAATTGGGTTCTAAACTTATAGCCAATGAAGATCCCATATGATGCAATATCTTCAAAGCCTGTTTCAGTTGGTGCCATTAACTTAATAATGGCATTACTCTTATCTTCACCAAATTGTGTCCGAAGAATGGAACGGTCAACTATGTCGGTAGCCAGTACCATCTCATTGGACCGATTATTATCAAAAGTTGCTATCTTCTTCACTACATTATTAATTGCATCCTCAAGATTATTGTTTAATTGTGATGCCCCAAGGATTAGTTGAGTTTTACCC
>NZ_QWZQ01000011.1 GCF_003885105.1 Lactiplantibacillus garii | reverse complement strand
AAATAATAGTGCGAAAGCCTCCCCGATATCATTGGATTGAACATAATAATTAATATAACCTGCCGTTAGCAACACCGCGCTAAAGGCCGTTACATCAGTCGTTTGCTCGCATAATTTTTTTGAAAATCGTGCGAAAGTTGACGACTATTTTTTATGGACGTTGGTTTGAGCAAAGAAACGGGAGGTTGTTACGATTATGGGAAAATCTTTTGACTATATTTTAGATATTATGCGCCTTGAGCGGTCGTTAAAACGGTTAACGGCCAGCTGGTCGGCACAGACTGGGCTGAGTTTAAACGAGTTACGAATTTTACTATACGTTTCACAAGCTGCGAACCAACCAATTACTAAAGTTTCAACGGAACTGGGAATTTCGAAGGGGTCGTTGGCTCAGTCAATTGGTGCGTTGACGCAGGACGGGTTGCTTCAAAGCGAACCAATCTTACCTGATCGCCGTTTAAGAAGTTTAACACTGACGGAAGCGGGCGAAAAACAAGTTCTGACGGTACAACAAGCCCTGGTTGGGACGCTAGGAACCCCAACGGCAAAAGTATTTACGGACCAGTTAAGTGCCCTTGATAACGATTTATAAACCATTAGCCGGCACGGATTAAAACGTGCCGGCTAATTATTGGTAAAAAATAAACTATGGTTGTGAACAATTATAACGAGTAAGATTAGATTGACGACTAATAAAACGCTTGATTTGATTGTTGAGGTAAAGAGAATAAATGCACTATAATGTAGAACCACTGCGAACCCGTGCAGAAATTGATGATTTTTTATGGGCCGTTTTACAAACTCACCACGGACAGCGGAATCGGATGATCGTTCTTGTGGGAATTAATACGGGATTACGGATGAGCGATATTTTGAAATTAACGGTCGGTCAGGTGCGCAATCAAGACCGGGTCATGATCATTGAGCAAAAAACGGGTAAGAAGCGCTGGTTATTCTTAAAAAACTTACGGGCCGAACTATTACGATACACCCGCTACCGGGATGCTAACGAGCCGCTATTTCCCAGTGGTCGGGGGAAGGCCGCCATTACCGTTAACGGTGTTTACCGGGTATTTCAAACGGCCGGTCGGTTTTTAGACCGCAATGACATTGGCACCCACACCCTAAGAAAGACGTTTGGGTACCACTACTACCAGCAGACCCACGACATTGCGGGACTGATGATGATTTTTAACCATTCCAGTGAACAGGTGACTAAACGCTACATTGGAATTGAGCGCGATAACATTGAACGGCAATTGAATGACTTTGTACTTGGAATTTATCCTAACGAAGCTTAATCGATGTGCATTAGTAAGATCTCCCAGTGAAGATTCACGCGAATCTCCACTGAGAGATCTTTTGTCTGGCGAGCGTTACTGGCTAACAATGACCATTGATTTGATGGCCTGGCGCTGTGCCATGGCTTGGTAAGCTGCGTCGATTTGATCAAGGGTGAAGGTCTTCGTAAAGACCTTACCGGGGTTGATTTGACCATCTAAAACGGCCTTTAATAGGAGTTGCTTATCATAAGTGGTCACGGAAGCCGGCCCCCCGGCTAAGGTAATGTTTTTTTCAAACGGAGCGGCTAAGTCCGTTTTGGCCGTGTGGGGTAGGCCCACGCGACCGACCACGGCACCGGGACGGGCTACGGCTAAGGCCGTATTGACGGATAGTTCGGTACCCACGCATTCCAAAACGGCGTCGGCCCCGGCGTTATTGGTGAGGGCTAAGATCTTTTGAACACCGTCGGCCCCCCGCGTTGCCACGTTATCCGTGGCACCAAATGCTTGGGCCAACGCTTTACGGTCGGCGTGGCGACTCGTTGAGATGATGCGTTTAGCGCCCCGCATTTTGGCGGCAATGATCGCGCATAATCCCACGGCGCCGTCACCCATAACGACAACGGTATCACCGGCCTTTACGTTGGCGACTTTAGCGGCGTGGTAGCCGGTGGCCATCACGTCGGCTAAGGTCAGTAACGATTTCAGCATCCCTTCGCCGTAGTCGCTCGGCTGACCGGGAACTTTCACGAGGGCCCACTGACCGTGCTGAAAACGGACGTATTCGGCCTGGTTGCCGTTACTAAAGTTGTCGGCGTGCGGGTGATCAAGGCAGCCCCCGTCAAACCCCGCCAAACAGGTCGCACAGTGGCCGCAGCCGTGGGTGAACGGCGCAATCACGAAGTCCCCGGGTTGAACGGTGGTGATGGCGGCCCCCACTGCGTCCACGATCCCAATTGCTTCGTGACCGGAGTTTTCAGAATGGGGTGCTTTGTCTTCAAAACCCCGGTAAGTCCACAGGTCCGACCCACAGACGCAGGCCCGCACGACTTTGATGATGACGTCGTCGTCCGCTTGAACGGTTGGTTTAGTCACGTTCTCAATTTGCATTTGGCCGGCTTTTTCAAATACGGCAGTCTTCAAAATAAATTCCTTCTTTCAGTTTTCGTTGGCCTTAGTATAACCCGAAAAAAACCGCGTGGATAACGATAACCCGTAAATTTAAAAAGAGCGGCGCACCGGTTATAAGTAGGTAAAGAAAACCGTTCTGCCGAGGTACCATGTAAACGCGTTTTTTGGTGACAACGTTAACACTAACGGCTAACGTTGGTTAAGTTGGCGTACGGGATCGGGATTATGAGAAACAAGGCCGAAAAAACGAGCACCCGACTTTGGGCGCTCGTTTTGGAAGGTAAGTCTTAATCGTTTGAAAAGTAACTAATGACGTCTAAACTCGTGTAGCTGACGGGAAAGGCACTCTGTTGACGAGCTTGTTCCTGCCGTTTCGTAATCCCGTTGTTGGTCAACGATTCCGGACTTTCTGCGAGAATGAAGTTAAAAATATGGAACGTATCGGGAATCCCCCACGGGACCGCGATGACTTGCGGATCCCCTAAAAATTTAGGGAAATCGTGGTACAGCGCGGCCAAAAAGGTCATGGCGAGCGGTTCCAATAGCCGGTGAAGCTTTTCGTACTGAGTACGGGCAATTAGGTTGCCGACTTGCAAGTACCGCTCCAGTTCAACGTCCGTGGGTTTGTCACTCAGCGGCATTCCCTCGGGTTCAAACCACGCCTGTTGTTCCGGGTGTTGTGCCAGTAAATTAAGCAGGTGGCGTTTGGTAGGGGTCATGAGCGGAGTCGGCTGGAGATCGTTGAGTCGTTCGGCAATCCCGTCCGCTTCTAACTCAACGTCGTAAGCGTCGTTAATGGTGAAGGTGAACAGGGGCCCCGACTGGTGATAGTGGCCGGTTAGGGGCAGGTCGGTCACGATGCTTTGATCATTATCAATAAAGTGCAAGGTCCCGTTAAAGTTTTTGGTGGTTTCGTCCACGTTCGTCAGGCTCACCTCGAGATCAAGGTCGGGAGTGACTAGGAACAGGTCGTTTAACTCGACGTCCAGTGTGCGGGTGATCGTGTTTAGGTCGTCAAACGTGATACTTTTGGCCTGACCCGTAATTAACGGTTTGAGTGTGTTTAGATTTATACCAGTCATACTGGCAAATTCATCGTGAGCAATCGTGCGGTCTTCCAGAATCGTGTTGAGTTGTGACTGAATCATAGTGAGCACTCCTTTGCGGTAACTTTAATGGTGGTGGTCGGCTTAGCGGCCCCTACATTAACTAGTTACGCGAACGGAGCGGGGTTCATTTTTTTACGGAACGATTTTATTGCGGGGTGGCCAGTTGATGACTAGTTTGTCGTTCCCGGTGCCAGTAGGCAATCAATAGTAGGATAATAATGAGTACTTGTAGGGAAGATAGGACAAAGTCGGTTAGACCGTACGCAAAAATAATGGGTAGGGTCATGATGAAATAGCGGAGGTTGGGTTGACGGTAGATCCGCCAGTACTTCGTCAGGGTCCAGCCACTATTAACGACTAAGGCTAAAAAGCCGATACCGCCCAAAATTCCGAAAGAAGCCAGCAGCATGAGTAAAATGTCGTGTGCGTGGGGGACGTAGGTGCCCGTTAAATTAAGGTAGCGTTTGGCAAAGCCGAAGTAGGTCACCCCGAGTAAGGGGGCCTGTTTGAATAAATCAAAACTGTTGTGCCAAATGGTCAGCCGGGTTTGTAACGACGCCGCGAACGAATGGCTGCGCGGAAAGAAGGCCCAGGTTAACCATAAGCCGCTCGCAAGGACCCCACTCAGCCAAATTCGGTGACGCTGAAGCAATTGGTAGGCCGTAATGATCAAAATGACGATCATAATGGCTAATCCCGTTCGCGACTTAGTTTGGTAGATGCCCAGACAAAGGATGGCCACGCAACTGCCACTACGTAACGCGGCAGCCTGGTTCAGGGGGGTTCCCTGAACGTGGTGAACGGTCAACTGTGTCAGCAAGAGCCCGAGGGCGATCAACAATAAACAACAGGCGTCGTTCGGGTTATAGGCCGACCCGAATAGGCGGTTCTGATTAGCGGCGTAGCCCCACAAAAGGTCTCCCAGCATGAATTTGAGCCAGGTGGGCAGGGTGAGCCACTGGTTTAACCAGTGAAATAAATTGCCACTAATTGTAATATACAATCCAAATTGGATCATGAACTTTCTGAGGGCGTGTAAGGAAATCATTTGGGTCGTTTGACGGCATAGCAACCACAAATTGAGTAATACAAATAACATCAATAATGATAACCAAACACTCCGGTAGTCATGGTGGTTCAGGTTTAGCCCGGTGACGCCCATTAACAACAGAATGAAGGCTAACAGCGGGTCTCGACCGGCCGCCGCTGGCCGTTTGATCAGGTGTAACCATTGCCAGCGGCTGAGGTAAATTAGCCACGCAATGCCGACGGGCGGTAAGATGGCGAGTAATTTGAGCCCACTCAGCAATCGGGGTGCGGATAAATCACGATTATGCATAACATCAAGCTTTCTCTCATTAAAGTACGTTTTGTAGCTGCGGGACGTGCCGAATCACCACAGTCTAATTATTTCAGTATGATGAAAAATGGTTAAGAAAAAGGGCGGGTTAAGAAAAATTTAGCGTCCTTTAGATTAACTTAGGATGTTTGTGAACTTTTTCGTTACTGAAAGCCGTTTCGTGGGCTGGACATGTTAGAATGTGATTAGTTAAACTTCATTATTAAGATGAAAAAAGGGGTTATGTGTGTGGATGCTAAACAATTATCGCAACGGTTAGCCACGGTGGCGGCGTTTGTAAAAACGGGGGCTCGCGTGGCTGACATTGGGTCCGATCACGCGTACCTACCAGCTAATTTGGCATTGAACCAACGGATTAGTTGGGGGGTGGCCGGCGAAGTGGTCAAGGGGCCCTTTGAAAACGCGCGCCACGAGATCAATAAACTAGGCTTAAATGCCGTCCTGGAGGCCCGCTTAGCGGACGGATTAGCCGCGATTTTACCAGCGGATCGCATTGATACGGTCACGATTGCGGGCATGGGTGGGCCGTTGATTCGACACATTTTAGAAGCTGAGCCGCAGCGTTTAAACGGGGTGCAACGCCTCGTATTAGAACCCAACGTTGGCGAAGCCACGGTTCGCGCTTGGCTGGCGGCTAATCAGTTTCAAATTACCGCTGAACGGATTTTAGCGGAGGATGGTCATACGTACGAAGTGCTGTGTGCGGACCGGGTAACGCACGCGGTCCATTACTCAGAAGCGGAGTTATTATTCGGACCGTTCCTATTAAAGGAAAAATCTCCGGTGTTCATCGCCAAATGGCACCGTGAATTACAACGGTCAGAACGGGCCGTTGATCAGATGCAACGAGCTAAAGTGGTTCCCACGGCTCAGTTAGCCGCGGCGAACGCCAAAATTAATTTAATTAAGGGAGTCTTAGCGGATGTTGGCAAATGAGTTAATTAGTCGTTTTGAACGGTTTGCACCTTTGAAATTAAAGTGGGATCGTGATCCCAGCGGCCTGCAAATTGGGGATCCTAAACAGGCGATCCATAAGGTGTTGGTCACGTTAGATGTTCGACCCGAAGTCGTGCAAGAGGCCGTTAAAATTGGGGCGGACATGATTTTTGCGCACCACCCGGTCATGTTTCACCCGGCGAACAACCTTGATTATCAGGACCCGCAAAAAGCCATGTACGCCGACATTGCGGCACATCACATTCTCGTGTACGCGGCCCACACCAACCTGGACAGCGCGGATGGCGGCATGAACGACTGGTTAGCGGCCGAATTGGGATTGACCGGCGTAACCGGTTTAGTCGCTGGTTACGAAGAGGCGGCCGTTAAAATGACCGTGACCGTGCCGACCGCCCAAGTGGAAGCGGTCCAGGAATATTTAACCAAGACTTGGCACGCTAGTCTAAACCGGTACGCGTTTAATTCCGGCGAGCAGTTTACCGTTAACTTGATGGCTGATCAAGTTAAGCCTGCGGTTGCGGGCATCAACCGCTTCGTTTCCGGGGATGACTGGGACTACCAAGTGGAACCGTTATTAACTGGTGGTCACCAGTACAGCATGGGGCGGGTCGGTAATTTGCCGCAACCAATGACTGCGCTGGACTTTGCCAAACGTTGTAAGACCGTTTTTCACGTCGACGGGTTACGGCTCGTTTGTCAAGAACCGCAACAAGTGATCAAACGGGTCGCCGTACTAGGTGGCGACGGTGGCAAGTTTTACCCGGATGCGCTTCGAGCGGGAGCGCAAGCTTACGTGACGGGTGACGTATACTACCACACCGTGCACGACATGTTGGCTTCCGGACTCACGGTGGTTGATCCGGGCCACCACGTGGAAAGTATTTGCAAAGCACATTTAACCCAGCTCTTTAAACGGTGGCAGGCGGAAAATGACTGGCAAGTCGAGTTTGTAGCCTCCCAATTAAATACTGATCCGTTTACCTTTATTTAGCTTTGAAAGGAAGTTTGTAAGATGACAAAATATCCGCATTTGATTTCAGATTTTCTCAGTTTCGTTAAAATTAACAGCCGTTCCGACGAAAATTCCACGACGGTTCCGTCGTCACCCCGGGAAACGGCCTTTTTAAACCAATTAATGAAGAAGTTAGAAGCAGTCGGTTTAAGCGACGTAACGCAGGACCAGCAAAGTGCGTACGTATTTGCGACGCTGCCCGCCAATACGGATAAACCGGTCAAGACGCTGGGTTTTATTTCCCACATTGATACGGCGGACTTTAACGCCGAAAACGTTAACCCACAAATCGTGGAAAATTACGACGGCCATTCGGTGATTCCGCTCGGTGAAAGTGATTATCAGTTGGATCCCAAAGTTTTTCCTAATTTAAAAAATTACACGGGCCACACCTTGATCACCACCGACGGGAACACGTTATTAGGCTCTGATGATAAGTCTGGGGTGGCAGAAATTATTAGTGCGATGGAATATCTGCTAGCCCATCCTGAAATTAAACACGGTAAAATTCGGGTTGCATTTGGTCCCGATGAAGAAATCGGGACCGGGGCGGATCACTTTAACGTGCCCGCGTTTGCGGCCGATTACGCCTACACGGTTGACGGCGGTCCGTTAGGCCAACTGGAATACGAAACCTTTAACGCGGCGCAGGCCGAAGTCACCATCAAAGGAGTCAACGTGCACCCGGGTTCGGCTAAGGGCGTCATGGTCAACGCGTTACAACTGGCGGTTGAATTTCAAGATGGTTTGCCAGCCCACGACGTTCCGGAAAAAACGGCGGGGCGTGAAGGCTTCTTCCACCTACTCGCGTTAGATGGGACGGTTGACGGGGCCAAGTTGACCTACATCATTCGGGATCACGACCGGGCAAAGTTTGAAGCGCGCAAACGCTTGATCGTCGCGGATGCCGACCAAGTTAACTTAGCTCACGGTGGCCAGTACGTGCAGGTTGACGTGAAGGACCAGTATTACAATATGCGGGAAGTCATTGAAAAGGACATGGGCGTCGTTGAACTGGCCAAGCAGGCCATGTTAAAACTTGATATTAAACCGTTGATCTTCCCCGTCCGCGGGGGCACCGACGGCTCAAAGATCTCGTTTATGGGCTTACCGACGCCCAACCTGTTTGCCGGCGGCGAGAACATGCACGGACGCTTTGAATACGTTTCGGAACAAGTTATGGCCCAGGCCGTGGACGTTGTGTTGCAAATTGTAACGGACAATTATAATCAAAACTAAATTCTTGACCTTCTTTGACCATCCGTTATATAATTCAATAGTCAATAAAGGTCAAATAAAATTGGCAGCTGGATAGCTGCCTTTTTGCTAACCGAATTTGAGGAGGTTACGATTTATGAATCCAGAACAATTAACCGAAAGTTTACAGCAAGCCATAGCGCAGGCCCAACAAATTGCCCAGACGCGGCGCCACCAAGAGATTGGGGTCCCGCACCTGTTTAAATTTTTAACGCAACCGGGGGAACTCGTCCGGCAGATCTTCAGCGAAGCTGGTGCCGACCTCGATAAATTACAAGTTGAATTGGACCGCGAACTGGACGATATTAGCGTGGTTAGCGGCGAAAACGTACAGTATGGTCAGAGTTTTAGTAGTAGTTTAGCGAACCTGATGCAAACGGCCGACGTTAAGCGGAAAGAACTGGGAGACGACTTCTTAGCTACCGATACGGTCGCCTTGGCACTGATGGACCAAACGGGTGACCAGCTGACTAAGTATTTAACGCAATCGGGGATCACGGCCGGCCAAGTAAAAAACGCGGTTGACCGAATTCGCGGGGGGCAGCGGGTCACGTCTCGAAACCAGGAAGACCAGTACCAAGCCTTAGAAAAGTACGGGGTCGACCTCGTTAAGCAAGCCCGCAAAGGTAATCAAGATCCGGTTATTGGGCGTGACGAGGAAATTTTGGACGTCATTCGAATTTTGTCCCGTAAGACGAAGAACAACCCGGTTCTGATTGGTGAACCCGGGGTTGGGAAAACGGCGATTGTTGAAGGCCTAGCCCAGCGAATCGTTCGCGGTGACGTGCCCGAAAACTTAAAGGACAAGACGCTCTTTTCACTAGACATGGGGTCGTTAATTGCCGGGGCCAAGTACCGTGGCGAGTTTGAGGAGCGGTTAAAAGCCGTTTTAAAGGAAATCAAAAAGAGCGATGGGCAGATCATTATGTTCATCGATGAAATTCACAACATCGTAGGTGCCGGTAAAACGGAAGGTAGCATGGACGCCGGTAACTTACTGAAACCCATGCTGGCCCGTGGGGAACTCCACTTGATCGGGGCAACGACCCTGGACGAATACCGCCAGTATTTGGAAAAGGATAAGGCCCTTGAACGCCGGTTCCAAAAAGTACTAGTTGCCGAACCGTCCGTTGAAGACACCATCAGTATTTTGCGGGGTCTAAAGGAACGGTTTGAAATTCACCACGGCGTGCGGATTCACGATAACGCCTTAGTAGCGGCGGCTAAATTATCCGACCGGTACATTACCGACCACTTTTTACCCGACAAAGCGTTGGATTTAATTGATGAAGCGTCCGCCGAAATCCGGGTCGAAATGAATTCTAACCCGACGGAACTGGATCAGGTGAACCGGCAGCTGATGCGTTTGGAAGTGGAAGAAGCCGCGTTGAAGAAGGAAACCGACGACGCGTCGGTGAAACGATTGGCCGATTTACAAAAAGAATTGGCCAGTGCCAAGGAAAAGCAGCGGGCGCTAGCGGAACGTTGGGATAGTGAAAAAAAGAGCCTAAAGGCGTTAAGTGATAAAAAATCGGCGTTGGATAAGGCAAAACACGATCTCGAGACGGCCGAAAATCAATACGACCTTGAAGCTGCCGCTAAATTGCAACACGGCACGATTCCGAAGTTAGAAGCCGAATTAAAGGACATGGAAGCCAACGACCACCACGCCGACTGGCTCGTACAGGAATCGGTCACGCCGGATCAAGTTGCGAACGTGGTTTCACGCATGACGGGGATCCCGGTTCATAAGCTGGTAGCGGGTGAACGGGAAAAGCTGTTACACTTAGCCGACCACTTGCACGAACGGGTCGTGGGTCAGGATACGGCGGTCAACGCCGTGGCCGACGCAGTTTTACGGTCCCGTGCGGGGTTGCAAGACCCGAACCGGCCACTGGGTTCGTTCATGTTTCTAGGGCCGACCGGGGTCGGGAAGACCGAATTGGCGAAGGCGTTAGCCGAGGACCTGTTCGACGCGGATGATCACATGGTTCGAATTGATATGAGTGAGTACATGGAAAAGGAATCCGTTTCCCGCTTAGTGGGGGCGGCTCCGGGATACGTTGGTTACGAAGAGGGGGGCCAGTTGACCGAAGCGGTCCGCCGCAACCCGTATTCAATCGTGTTGTTTGATGAAATTGAAAAGGCCCATCCGGACGTCTTTAACATTCTGCTTCAAGTTTTAGACGACGGCCGTTTAACCGATGGTCAGGGGCGGACGGTTGATTTTAAGAACACCATCTTGATCATGACGTCCAACTTGGGTTCACAACAGTTGTTAGCCGGAGTGGACGAACACGGTCAACTGTCGGCCGCAACCCATGATCAAGTCATGCAGTTAGTTCAAAGCCGCTTTAAACCGGAGTTTTTGAACCGTATTGACGACATTATTATGTTCACGCCGTTACAATTAGACGCCATTGAACAAATTGTGGTCAAGTTGATCGACCGCTTGTCTAGTCGGTTACAGGACCGTGAAATCACGTTAAAGATCTCGGATCCCGCTAAAAAATGGATCGCACAGCAGGGTTACGAGCCGGCGTACGGCGCGCGGCCGTTACGGCGGTTTATTACCAACCACGTTGAAACGCCGCTGGCGAAGGAAATTATTGCTGGCCGGGTCGCACCAAAGACGACCGTTGAAATCAATTTAATGGATGATCACTTGGTTTTTGAAAATCAACCGAGTGCTTCGACCCCCGAATAAGGGTGCGGTTATCAATAGAAAAATCCGCGGTAATCAAATGCTTGATTACCGCGGATTTTTATTTTAGATTACTTTTTTTCAGAACCTTTAACGGGTAGGGAATGGTTAGTAATTAGGGTGATTCCGTTGACCACGATCAGCGCAAAGACGGCTGAAATGATCCCGATTTCACCGGGGTTCCAAGATAAGGTTTCGAGGGCACCACCGATGTAACCGATCACTTCCCCGAACAAAACCGCCCAAACGATAATTGTAAGTTGTTTCATCATCTTCCGACACCTCCCAATGAAAGTTATTTTAGCACAACCACTTTGAAAATCCAATCAGGTTATCACTGCCGTAAAGAACAACTGTTTGGTATAATGGGAGTAACTTTAAATCATGATGGAAAGGAGTCGGTAGCAATGCAGTACGTTCCCTTACAAGTGCTCAGCACGTTCAGTTTGTTACAAAGTACGAGTACGATTAACGAACTCGTTCAAACTGCTAAGCAGCAGGGTTACCCGGCCCTGGCACTGACGGACGTGGACGTCATGTACGGTATCGTGGATTTTTATAACGCTTGTCGGCAAGCCGAAATCACCCCGATTTTAGGAATTACCCTGAACTTAGTCGGGAGTCAGTTGACCGACCAAACGTTTAGCCTGGTCGTGTTAGCTAAGGACTGGGATGGTTATCAAACACTGATGCGCCTTTCGACGATGAAACAAACGGCACCAACGGATCAGCCGCTCACGCTGACGGCGGTGTTACCACATTTACACCATTTGATCGTTTTAACGCCGGCTAAGGACAGTGAATTGACGGCCCTACTTATGCAAGACGCTGGTTCGCAAGTGACGAACTGGGTACAGCAGTTGCAAGCCCAAGTTGATCCGAACAGCCTATATTTAGGGGTGTCGTTAGACCAGGCACCGGCCATGCGGAGTACGGTCGTTACTTTTGCTGACCAGGTGGGGTTGCCCATCGTGGCCCTTGACCCGGTGGATTACGTGCAGCCGACCGACTACTTTGCCGTATCGGTCCTGCGGGCAATTGAACGTGGCCAGCAGATCGAGCACCCGGAACAATTACGGGGGCTGGCCGGGGCGCACTACTTAAAACCGGCGGCAACGGTCATCCAAGATTATCAAAACGTTGATTTAACGGCGGCGGTGGCTGCGACCGGGAAAATCGCGTCGGCGTGTCACGTGGAGCTAGTCTTTCAGCAACCCCAGTTACCAAAGTACCCGACACCACAGCAACAACCGGCAAACCAATATTTACGGGAGCTGTGTACGGCTGGCTTACAGGAACGGTTGGCGGCGATGGCTCCCGGAACCGACGCCCAACCGTACCAACAACGGCTGGAGCGGGAGCTGAAAGTCATCGACCAAATGGGTTTTGACGACTACTTTCTCATCGTGTGGGACGTGATGAACTTTGCCCACCAGGCCGACATTATGACGGGGCCGGGGCGGGGGTCCGCAGCCGGGTCGCTGGTTGCGTACGTTTTAAAAATCACTGACGTGGACCCGCTCAAGTACCACTTATTATTTGAACGGTTTTTGAATGCCAAGCGGGCGAACATGCCCGATATTGACTTGGATATTCCGGATAACCGGCGGGAACAAGTTTTGGCGTACGTACACGATAAGTACGGTCATGACCGGGTCGCCCAGATCATCACGTTCGGAACGCTCGCTGCAAAACAGGCTTTACGCGACGTCGGCCGGGTCTTTGGTTTATCGACCTTTGAAATGAGTGACTGGAGTGCGGCGATTCCTAACCAACTGCACATTACGCTAAAACAAGCGTACGCTGGTTCGCAGCGGCTCCAAAACATGGTCGCAGATTCGAGTAAGAACCGGTTGTTATTTGAAACCGCCCAACGGTTAGAGGGCTTGCCGCGCCACTATTCGACTCACGCGGCCGGCGTGGTGTTGAGTCAGCAACCATTGATCACGATTGTCCCCTTGCAAGCGGGTAGTGAAACGATGATGATGACCCAATACACCAAGGACACCGTCGAAGCGGTCGGGTTACTTAAAATGGACTTTTTAGGGCTGCGGAACCTGTCTTTGATGGCGAGTGCTTTACACTACGTTCAGCGCCAAACGGGTCAGCCGTTTGCAATTACCAAGATCGACCTCAACGATCCGGAAACGTTAAAACTGTTTCAGGCGGGGGATACGACCGGGGTCTTCCAGTTTGAATCGGCGGGCATCCGGAACGTTTTGCGGAAGTTACACCCCGATAATTTTGAACTGGTAGCCGCGGTCAACGCCCTGTACCGGCCGGGTCCCATGGAAAATATTGACCACTTTATTGCGCGTAAACGGGGTCAGGAACCCGTGAACTATCCCGCACCGGAGCTGGCCCCGATTTTGGGTCCAACGTACGGCATCTTAGTTTATCAGGAACAAGTCATGCAAGTTGCCGCCGTAATGGGGGGCTTCAGTTTAGGTGAAGCCGATTTACTGCGGCGGGCCATGAGTAAGAAGAAACGGGCCGTCATCGATGAAATGCGGCAAAAGTTTATTGCCGGTGCCGAAGCAAACGGCTTTGCGCCGGACGTTGCGGTCCAGGTTTATCAATATATCGAACAATTCGCAAATTATGGATTTAATCGCTCACATGCGGTAGCTTATAGTAAGATGGCGTTTGAACTGGCCTACCTGAAAGTCCATTTTCCGGGTGCCTTTTTTACGTCGTTAATGAATTCCGTGTTGGGTAACGGAACGAAACTAAAGCAGTACTTAGCGGAAGCCAAGCAACACCACGTGGCAATCGTCGCACCGGATATCAACCGCAGTGGGCAGTTCTTTGACTGGAACGGGCAGCAGCTGATTTTTGGGTTAAGTTCAATCAAGGGGTTACGTCGTGACTTCATTCAAAGCGTCATCAGCGAGCGCCAAGCTAACGGACCGTTCAAAAACTTGCAGCAGTTCATGCAGCGCGTTGACCCGAAGTGGTTAAAGGACGATTTAATGACGGCTTTGATTTACGCCGGGGCGTTTGACCACTTTGGCTTGAACCGGGCCGAGCTGTTGACGAGCGTGCCGGAATTGATGTCCAGCGCGGAACTCGCGGGTAACAGCATGAGTTTGTTCGCATCGTTAGCACCGAAGATCAAGAAGCAGCCCGAATTGCCACTAGCAGAACGGCTGGCTAAGGAAGCCGAGTACTTGGGGACGTACGTTTCGGGTCACCCGGTCGAAACCTACCAGTGGTTGGCTCAGCAACAGCGAACGCGTTTGATCAGTACGCTCACTAATGAGCAGCGGGTCAAATTGTTAGTCTATATCACTAAGGTACGGACGATTCGGACCAAGCGTGGTCAGCCCATGGCCTTTGCGACCGGGAGTGACCTCTCGGGCGAAATCGACCTGACAATTTTTCCGACTACTTACCA
Source organism: Lactiplantibacillus garii (assembly GCF_003885105.1). GTDB lineage: Bacteria > Bacillota > Bacilli > Lactobacillales > Lactobacillaceae > Lactiplantibacillus > Lactiplantibacillus garii. The sequence continues at coordinate 54,224 of NZ_QWZQ01000011.1, read as the reverse complement.
ACGGCTGCAAGCACAACTACAACCGGAAAGTATCGTTTTGATCACGGGAAAGGTCGAACAGCAGCGGGGCTTACAAGTTATTGTGGATAATTGGCAACTTGCGGATCAGTTTCCTAAACCGGCCGGTCAACTCTTTTTGCGGTTACAGCCAGAACAGGCGGGTGCGGAAATTCAAAGAAAGATTTTAGCGCTTCTGCGCCGTTACCCGGGGCCTAACCCGGTTTTGATCTATTCCGCCAGCGCCCACCGGACAGTTGAACTAAATTCACAGTATTGGGTCGCTGAAAATGATGATTTGTTTGGAGCGCTTACAACGTTATTAGGTCGCGATAATGTGGTGATGAAGAACGTAACCCCTTGATGTGACGGCGTTTTCACCATGATTTAATTTGCGAAAATAACAGACAACCAGATTTAAAAGTGTTAGAATCACTTATGGAGTTACGAACTCAATTTATTGCCTGAGGTGAAAAAATGAAACGCATTGGTATTTTAACCAGTGGCGGCGACGCTCCTGGTATGAATGCGGCCGTTCGTGCCGTTGCTCGCAAAGCAATGGCCGAAGGGTTAGAAGCATACGGCATCAATTACGGCTTTGCCGGGTTGGTTGCTGGTGACATTCATAAAATCGAAGCAGCAGACGTTGACGGTGTGGTCAACCAAGGTGGTACCTTGTTATATTCCGCACGTTATCCTGAGTTTGCTCATGAAGAAGGTCAATTAAAGGGAATCGAACAACTGAAACGTTTCGGTATCGATGCCCTGGTCGTTATTGGTGGCGACGGTTCTTATCACGGGGCCTTACGTTTAACTGAACACGGCTACAACACGATTGGGCTTCCCGGAACAATTGATAATGATATTCCATTTACTGATTTCACGATTGGTTTTGATACGGCGGTTAATACCGACGTAGAAGCCCTTGACCGCATTTATGATACGGCGCACAGTCATGACCGGACTTTCGTTGTGGAAGTTATGGGTCGTGGTGCCGGCGACGTTGCCATGTGGGCCGGTGTTTCTGCCGGGGCCGACGCAATTGTGATTCCTGAATTGGAATGGGACATGGAAACCATTGCTAACAAGATCAAGCATAACCGTGCCAACGGACACCGTTGCAACATCGTTGTCTTGGCTGAAGGTGTGATGGGCGCTGATGAATTCGTTGAAAAGTTATCACAATACGGTGACTTTGACGCACGTGCCAACACCATTGGTCATATGCAACGTGGTGGCCGACCAACGGCTAAAGACCGGGTCTTAGCAAGTAAAATGGGGGCTTACGCCATTGAACTCTTACTTAGCGGTAAGGGTGGCTTAGCCGTTGGGATTCAAAACAACCAATTGGTTACCCATAACATGTTAGATCTATTCGATTCCAAACATAAGGCGGAATTATCGCTCAGCAAGTTGAATGAAGAAATTTCATTTCACTAAAAACGGTAACCACTTTATAACTAAACTTTGATAAAAATGACGTTAATGTCTTTTTATAAAAAACTTTCAAGGGAGAGATTTTTCTTATGAAGAAAACCAAGATTGTTTCAACACTTGGTCCTGCCAGCACCGATACTGACACTATTGTTAAATTAATCGAAGCCGGCGCAAATATTTTCCGTTTCAACTTTTCACATGGTGACCATGCGGAACACTTGGACCGTTTAAACAAGGTTCACGAAGCAGAAAAGATTACGGGTAAGACTGTTGGTATCATGCTTGATACCAAGGGTGCTGAAATTCGGACGACCGTTCAAAAGGACGGAAAGTCTGAATACAAGATCGGTGATAAGGTACGTATTTCCATGGACGATTCTTTGGAATCAACTCATGACAAAATTGCTGTTACCTACGATGGCCTTTATGACGATGTTCATGTTGGCGGTCATGTCCTCTTCGATGATGGTTTATTAGACATGAAGATCGACGAAAAGGACGATGCTAACCGTGAATTGGTTACCACCGTTCAAAACGCCGGTGTTTTAGGCTCACGTAAGGGTACTAACGCTCCTGGCGTTTCTATCAACTTACCTGGGATTACTGAAAAGGACTCAAGCGATATTCGCTTTGGTTTGGATCACGAAATTAACTACATTGCTGCTTCATTCGTTCGTAAGCCACAAGATGTCTTAGACATTCGTGAATTACTCGAAGAAAAGCACATGGAACACGTTCAAATCTTCCCTAAGATCGAATCTCAAGAAGGTATCGACAACGCCGATGAAATCTTGAAGGTTTGTGACGGTTTGATGGTTGCTCGTGGTGACATGGGTGTTGAAATTCCAGCTGAAAATGTGCCGTTGGTACAAAAGAGCTTGATCAAGAAGTGTAACGCTTTAGGGATGCCCGTTATCACGGCCACTCAAATGTTAGACTCCATGCAAGAAAACCCACGTCCTACGCGTGCCGAAGCATCTGACGTTGCCAACGCCGTCTTTGATGGTACTGACGCAACGATGCTTTCTGGTGAAAGTGCAAACGGTCTTTACCCAGTTGAATCAGTTGCCATGATGGCTAAGATCGACGAAAAGGCTGAAAACACGTTAGCCGAAAACGGTAACTTACAATTAAACCGTTTCGACAAGACTAGTGTTACTGAAACCATTGGTATCGCCATTGCGCGGGCTGCTAAGAACTTAAACATCAAGACGATCGTTGCTGCGACTGAATCTGGCTACACGGCTAAGATGATTTCGAAGTACCGTCCAAATGCTGATATCTTAGCAATTACCTTTGACGAACGGACTCAACGTGGTTTAATGGTTAACTGGGGTGTTCAACCAATCGTGGCTGACAAACCAGAAACCACTGATGACATGTTTGACTTAGCTGCTTCGAAGGCCGTTGAACTTGGCTTTGCCAAGGAAGGTGACCTGATCTTGATTACTGCCGGTGTGCCAGTTGGTGAACGCGGGACGACTAACATCATGAAGATCCAATTAATTGGTTCTAAGTTAGCTGATGGTCAAGGTGTTGGTGATGAAACGGTTATCGGTAAAGCCGTAATCGCTACGTCAGCACAAGAAGCTATTGACAAGGCTGTTGAAGGCGGCATCTTAGTTACTAAGACGACCGACAAAGACTACTTACCAGCAATCGAAAAGTCTAGTGCTTTAGTTGTTGAAAATGGTGGTTTAACTTCACACGCTGCCGTTGTTGGTATCTCAATGGGTATTCCAGTTATCGTTGGTGTTAAGGATGCTACTACTGTGATTGCCGATGGTCAATTGATCACCGTTGATTCACGTCGTGGGATCGTTTATCGCGGTGCTTCCAACGCCCTTTAAGATCAAATTAAATTTGATTACGAAAAGTCGTCGCTTTGCGGCGGCTTTTTCGTTTACATAGGACTAAGTGCGACTTTTTCGGTAGGAATCACCGGGAATCCTCGTAATTTGGGGCGTTTTCAGTTACAATAAATATCACGTGAGGTGTCGTATGGAAAGTTGGTTGTTTTTATTAGCAATTCTACTCGTTGCGTGGCTGGGTAAAAATCAGTCGTTACAAATTGCAACGGTGGTCGTTTTGTTGATCAAGTTAATTCCAAATACCAATAAATTATTAACGACGATTGGTCAAAAGGGAATCAATTGGGGCGTCACGGTGATCACCGTTGCCATTTTGATTCCAATTGCGACTGGTCAAATTGGTTTTCGGGACTTACTACACGCGTTTAAATCGCCGGTCGGATGGATCGCGGTCGCTTGTGGGGTTCTGGTTTCAGTACTGTCTTTTCACGGGGTGGGCTTATTATCAGCCACGCCGGAAATTACGGTCGCCCTCGTTTTTGGAACCATTATGGGGGTTGTTTTGTTAAAAGGGATTGCCGCCGGTCCAATTATTGCGGCCGGAATTACTTATTGCATTATTCAAGTCCTACATCTCAGTATTTCGTAGGTTAAAGGAGCAAAATTGATGGATAGTATTATGGGAACGGTGGTTACGGCAAAGGTAACCGATGAAAATGATGACGCGTACTTTGTACAAGTTAACGGACAAACCCTGTGGGTCGATAAAGCGGAGCCCGAAAAGCCGCTGCACATTGGCGGCCTCTACGAAGGTTTTGTGTATGAAAATGAGGACCACCACTTACAAATGACCCGGCACGTCCCGGAGATTTCGTTTGACCACTTTGTGTGGGGAACGGTTGTCCGGACACGGCACGATTTGGGTGTGTTTGTTGACGTGGGCTTACCCAACAAGGACCTCGTAGTTTCACTTGACGAACTGCCAACGATCAGTCGGCTCTGGCCTAAAAAGGACGACCGGCTGTACGTTAAGTTAACGCGTGATAACAAGCAACGGTTATGGGGAACTTTAGCCGAAATGACGGATTTTCAGGCGTTGGCGAAGCCGTATGACCGGGAACAGGTTAAAAATCAAGATACTGAAGTCACCGTATTTCGGCTGAAAATGGCCGGTACGTCGGTGATTACCGATGACAATCACCTGGGATTTGTGCACCCGTCCGAGCGGGATCAAGAACCGCGGTTGGGTCAGCACCTCAAAGCCCGGGTCATTGGGCACTTACGGGACGGCGAATTGAACTTATCCTTGAAGCCCCGGGGTTACGAAGAAATTGGTGACGACGCACAGATGTTGTTGGCCGCACTCCAACATCAGGCGGACCACACCTTACCGTTTTGGGACAAGAGTGATCCGGAAGATATCCGGACGTACTTTGGCATTAGTAAGTCCCAGTTCAAACGGGCAATCGGTAACCTGCTGAAGCAGCGGTTGATCAGTCAGCAGCCCGGTGAAATCAAGCTGGTGGAACAAGCTGATGGACAAACCCAAGATTGAGCAACGAATGCAGGACCAGCTTGCTGATTACCTGCATTTTTTGCGTGTTGAGCGCGGCTTAGTGACGAATAGCATTAAAAGCTACTCGCAGGATCTAACGGAGTTTAGTCAGTACTTAATGACCCAAAAGATCACCGATTATAATCAGGTGGACCGCTACGTTTTGCTAAACTACCTGCAATTTTTGGACGAAACGGGTAAGTCACGTAACACGATTATTCATAGTGTCTCGAGTTTACGGAAGTTTTTTCAATACTTGGCCCAAATGCACCAGGTCGACAGTGACCCGATGATCAAAATTGACACCCCCAAACGGGCCCAACATTTGCCCCAAGTGCTATCGCCCCACGAGGTTGAACGGCTCTTAGCGGTGCCCAAGCTCGACACACCCCTGGGGCTGCGTGACCGGACACTACTAGAAGTGATGTACGCGACCGGATTACGGGTCAGCGAAACAATCAATTTAAAAATGGACGACTTACACTTGGACCTCGGCCTGATCCAAACGATTGGGAAGGGGGATAAGGAACGGATCATCCCCATTGGGGACGTTGCCATTGACTTTGTGGACCGCTACCTGAAGTCGGCCCGACCGAAGCTGGTCTCGCCCAAACGGCGCAACACCTACCTGTTTTTGAACAATCACGGTGGGCAGTTGACCCGACAAGGAGTGTGGAAGAATTTAAAAGCCGAGGTGCGCGCGGCGGGCATTGAAAAAAACGTGACCCCGCATACGTTGCGCCATTCGTTTGCCACCCACATTTTGGAAAACGGTGCGGATTTACGGGTGGTTCAGGAATTATTGGGGCACGCGGACATTTCGACGACCCAAATCTACACGCACATTACTAAAAAGCGCCTGGCGGAAGTTTACAATAAGTACCATCCGCGCGCTTAGTTAGGAGGCAGAGGTTGCTAGTTAAATACCGAAAAGATTACGAAAAGGTCGCGATGGGACTGCTTTCCTTCGTTCCCGATTTTAAAGACATCGCTCATTTGCAAACTGAAATGCGCTGGTACTTAGCTGCCGACGACCATCAATTGTTGCTATGGCGGCAAGCCGACGGTGATTTTAGTGGCATTATTGGAATCGAAATTGGTCCCGACTTTATTTTGGTCCACCACGACTCGTTATCACCGGAAGAGCGGACCGCGCAAAACCAGCAGCAGATGTTAGACGAATTAGCGGCACTGTACCCCCATAAGCGGGTCATGGGAACTTTAGAAATGGCGCCAATTATTGGCGAGTGGGAGCGAAATCGTGACAAACAATCAACAACAACCGATCACCATTAAAATTTCTGAATTTGAGGGTCCCCTCGACTTGTTATTACACCTAATTCGGCAAAACAAAATGGATATTTACGATATTCCAATCGCCGCCATTACCCAGCAATACTTGGATTACCTGCATTCTATGCGGGCTTTAAAATTAGACATTGCCGGGGACTACCTGGTAATGGCCGCCACTTTGATGACCATTAAAAGCCGCTACCTCTTGCCACAGCCGGAGCCGGTGGAAGACGAGGAAGAAGAAGCCGACGATCCGCGGGATTCGCTGGTAGCGGAATTATTGGCTTATAAGGTTTACCAGGAAGCAGCGGGGGAGCTGCGGGTCAAGGAACGGGCGCGGCACCAACACTTTACGCGTGAGGCAATGTTAGTGCCCAGCGACCTGGCCACCCCAAAGTTAACCGCAGGCATTACCGTGGCCGATCTACAGGCGGCGTTTCGCCAACTCGTCGCTAAACGGCGGCGGGCCCGGCCAGTGACGAAAACGGTGGTCGCCGAAAACGTCAATATTGACGTGCGTATGGACCAAATTAAGTCGCAATTGCGGGCCCACCACGCTAAAATGGTGTTTGCGGACCTGTTTACGCCGGAAGCGAGCGATGAAATGCTGGTCACGACCTTCATGGCCGTACTAGAATTAACCAAACAGGCCCAGATCAAACTGACCCAAAGTGATCAATTTGGACCGATTCATTTATCTTTAAGACGGGAAGATCAACAGCATGACGAACATTGAACAAATTGAAGGCCTGCTTTTTGTCGCCGGTGATGAGGGCATCAACGTGGCTGAAATCGAACACGCGACCGGTTTTGCTAAGCCGGCGATCACCACCATGCTAACCACGTTAGCCGCGAAGTACGAGCAGGATCCGGACAGCGCCTTAACGGTGTTATCAACGGAAAACACGTACCGCTTAGCCACGAAAGCGGCGGTTGCGCCGGTCATCAAACGTTACTTTGAAGCGCCGTTATCGACGAGTCTGTCACAGGCGTCGTTAGAAGTACTGGCAATTATTGCGTACCGGCAACCGTTGACCCGGATTGAGATCGACGAAATTCGCGGGGTTCAGAGCGGGTCGACGATTCAGAAGTTGGTTTTACGCCAACTCGTCACCGAGACCGGACGTTTGAGTGAACCCGGACGGCCCATTTTATACGGAACGACGGAGCTATTTTTAGACTATTTTGGTTTAAAGACGTTAGACGACTTGCCCGCAATCGACCTGGACGCGTTGAGCGACGCCGAACATCCGGCGCCCGAGACCGATTTGTTTTTAAACGCGTTTCAGGATAAATTGCAGGGCGAACATGAAGATCGAGAGGAAAACTAATGGCAGAACGTTTACAAAAAGTAATGGCGGAAGCGGGGGTCGCTTCCCGGCGCAAGTCGGAAGTCCTAATCACTTCCGGTCACGTTAAAGTTAACGGTCAAACCGTGACCCAACTAGGTGTCAAGGTTGAACCAAGCGACCACGTGGAAGTGGACGGCTTACCGTTAAACGCGGAAAAACTGGTTTATTATCTCTTTTATAAACCGCGGGGCGTGGTCACGACCGTCCACGACGAGAAGGGCCGTAAAACGGTCATGGACTTCTTTGAAGACGTCCCCGAGCGGATCTACCCGGTCGGCCGTTTAGACTATGATACGTCCGGACTACTGATCATGACCAACGACGGGGCGTTAGCCAACCGCCTGACCCACCCGAAGTTTGAAGTTAAAAAGACCTACTTAGCTAAGGTTGAAGGAGTCCCAACTAACGCCGACCTTAAAAAGTTACGTTTAGGGGTTGAGATCGACGGCCGGACGACCGCGCCCGCAAAATCCAACTTGTTGGATAGTGATCATAAAAAAAATAATGCTTTAGTACAGCTGACGATTCACGAGGGGCATAATCACCAAGTAAAGAAAATGCTGGCGGCCATTGGACACCCGGTAACCAAGCTAAAGCGGGAACGGTACGGGGTTTTAGATTTACAAAGTTTACAACCGGGCGAATACCGCAAACTTAAACCAATTGAAATTAGTAAGTTAAAGGGTGAAAGATAACGCTTGCATTTTGGGAGCGTTGTGTTTAAAATATAATTGTAAAAATAAATATTTGGTTCATCTTCAGGGCAGGGTGCAATTCCCGACCGGCGGTAAAAACCCGCGACCTATGCAGTGGCATAGTGATTTGGTGCAATTCCAAAGTCGACAGTAAAGTCTGGTATAAAGAAGATCGAGCTTATTTGCCATAAACTTGCAGATAAGACCGCCCGGATGACGTTTAACGGTTATTCGAGCGGCTTTTTTTACATAGTCATGACAAGGGGTTCAATTGAAGATGACCCATAGGAGGGTGCGTTATGGAACAAACAACGCTACGCCGACTAGTGGGCATTGCCTTACTCGGCGCGTGTGCATACATTTTGATGTTACTGGAGTTTCCGATTTTACCGGCGGCCAGCTGGATGAAGATTGATTTCTCCGACATTCCGATTTTGATTGGATTGATCCTTTACGGAGTCGGTGGTGCGTTTACCATCACGATTCTAAAACTGGTGATTCACTCCGCGACGATGGGGTTTGCCATCTATGACTTGATCGGTTCACTCGCTAGTTTCTTAGGTTCAGCTAGTTTGATTATCGTGTTTGCGTTAGTTTTACGTTATTTTAAAGGCAATGCGAAGTACCGGTTACCACTAGCAGTGGGGCTGGCAACGATTTTTCTGACCGTGGTCGAATCGGTCGCTAATTTAACGTTTGTACTCCCGTTTTACTTACAAGTCATGGGCTTCAATTTGAGCTTGTCATTAAATAGTTTCGTTCTGTTCGTGGTCGTGCCGTTCAACTTGATTAAGGGCGTCCTCGTAGGAACGGTATTCTGGCTAGTTTATCAACGCTTGGCAAAGTGGTTGGGCAACCATAACCAACTGGCGAGTCGGGTTTAACTAAAAAATTAACCGTTAGTGTCCACTTTTCACGCAATTGATTAGTGGGCACTCTTTTTGTTCAAACGGACGGTGCGTGCTATGCTAAATAGATTGAAAGGAGGGAGTCCGGGTGTTTGCTGATTACATACTATTACTATTCGCCCCGACACCCCGGCGCGCAAAGGGGATTTTTAACGTGTTACGGGGGCGCCGGACCGTGTCCACCCTGTTTGCCGGCCTAACTTACGGTTGTCTGGATCAACTGGATAGTTGGCACGGTGTCCCGCTCGAAACGTTTTTGGCAACGACGACTAAACTGGTAACCGCCGGTGATTTGACCAGCCCTGAGGCCGGCTACTACCAGTTAACGGCTCAAGGAATGGTTCATCAGCGCGCCCTTAAAAAGGAGCGGTATCAGCCGGTGGCATCCGTGACTTTTCAAACGGTCGCCGTTCGCCGGTTTGCTGCGCTTAGCCAGTTAGCCCTGCAAGTAGTGTCCGAAGCGGCCCACCACGAAAATCGCTATTACCCGGTCACGACTGACCCGGGCGTGCAAGCTACGGTGAAAGCCTGGTTTCGTCGTTACCGCGGACCGGAGTTAGCACCGACCATTTTTGCCGCGTTAAAGGCATTTTTAACGACCTTACCGGACGAACTGGCACGGATCTTCGTTCAAAGCTTGACGGGCTACCAATTTCCGGGGCAAACCGATGCCCAGTTAGCCGCACAGTTTAACCGGGAGCCGGTGGAACTATTGGTCATTCGAAGGGATTTGACCTGCCGGTGGATCGTTTGGTTACAGCACCACCCGCAAGACCCGTTGTGGGCGTTGTTGGCACCGTTAGTGAAGGCTTCACCGGTGAGCGACAGTGCCCAGCAAACATTGCAGGAATTTTTGCGGGGCGGGGACTTGGCGGCCATTGCACAGCGCCGGAAATTGAAACTCAGCACCGTTCGGGAACACCTATTGGAAGTCGCTATTCTAACCCCGGAGTTTCCCTTTGACCAGTTGCTTTCGCCAGCGTTGATCACCCAACTAACTACGGTTTTTGCGGATCAGCCGGACTTGACGAGCTGGCGATTTGACCAGGTCCAACGCGTAGCCCCCCAACTAGACTTCTTTTACTTTCGGTTATTTCAGATTATGAGGTGTCAGCATGACTAACGATGAGTTATACCGGTTATTAAGGGCCAAGTACGGGTTTACAAGTTTCCGTCCCGGACAACTTGAGGTGATCAGCAAACTGTTAAACGGCCAGGACGTTTTGGCCGTATTACCGACTGGTACGGGAAAGTCACTGATCTACCAACTCGTCGGTAGTGTCGTTTCCGGCCTCGTGGTGGTCGTGTCCCCCCTGATCTCGTTAATGCAGGATCAAGTTGCCCGTCTAAATTATCAGGGTGAAAAGCGGGTCGCCGCTTTAACGTCCCAATTGGCGTTTGGGGTGCGCCAGCACCTGTTAAACCACTTAACCAGCATTAAATACTTATTCGTGTCACCCGAAATGCTCAGTCAACCGGCCGTTTTAACCGCCTTAACGACGGTTCCTTTGGCGCTGTTTGTCGTGGACGAGGCCCACTGTATTTCGACGTGGGGACCCGATTTTCGTCCTGATTACCAGTCGCTAGGACAACTGCGCACCACGTTAGGGCAGCCGCGGACCCTCATGCTGACCGCGACGGCGACCCAGCACGTTCGTCACGATATTGTGACCCAGTTGGGCGTTCCCGGTGCGCAACAGGTCTTATATTCGGTGAACCGGCCAAACATTTATTTAGCCGTCGCGACCTTAAGCGATGAAGCGGCTAAACGGGCCCGCTTACAACAGTTAGTGACCGGGGTCCGCGGTCCGGCCATCGTCTATTTTAGTTCCAAGCGACAAACCGATTTAACGGCCGACTGGCTCCGTGAGCAAACGGGGCTGCGGGTCGCGGCTTACCACGCGGGATTGTCCGCGGAAGACCGCTTTAAGATCCAGCAACAGTTCATGGCCGGCGACTTGGACGTGATTTGTGCAACGTCGGCGTTTGGGATGGGGATTAATAAAGCGGATATTCGGATGGTGATCCACTACCACTTGCCAACGACTTTAGCCGACTACGTACAAGAAATTGGTCGGGCGGGGCGTGACGGTGAACCGTCGTTGGCGATGATTTTATACGTCGCGGGCGACGAAAACTTAGTCCGTAATTTGAATGAACTAACCGCGGCGAGTCCCAACGAAATCGCGCTTGATTTTGACCGGTTTACTCATAAACGGGAACCGGCAAGTGAAGTGAGTCAAGTCTTGCAATACTACTGGCAGCACGGGGCGGACGTTGCCACGGTCAGCCAGCTGTTTGAAAAACGGGCCCGGGCTAAGGAACGGGAGCTGCAAGCACTGATGGCTTACGTAACCAGTTCAACCTGCCGCCGGGCGGTCATGCTGACGTATTTTGATGAAACGGCACCGCAACACGATGAACGCTGCTGTCAGTTAGACGGTGCCCCGCTGCCGCTAGCGGCATTGGGCCTAACCCGTTCGGCGACCCCCACCGTGACCACCGATACCGACTGGGTAAAAGCTTTAAGCCGGTTGTTTTTACTAAATTCTTAAAGAAATCAGTTGAGGGTTATGTTACAATATTGGGTGAAAGTTTTTTGAGGAGGAACACCCTATGAGTCAAAAAAATGATAATAATAAGCCTCAGGCGGACAAGCCCTGGGATAAAACTTTTGAAGACGATCGGGATGACTCGGGCAATTTATCGCGGACTCAAAAACGCAAACAAGACAATAGTAATTCAACGTTAACCACCATTTTAGTGGTTTTAATTTTGTTGCTCGCCTTAGCACCAATTGGTTATTTTTTGGTGAAGAAAAATTCGCTCAATAATCCGCAACAGACCGAACAAGTTGCTAGTTCAAGCTCGAAAAAGTCGACGAGTGTGGCTGATAAGTCGAACGCGGCTAGTAAAAAGAGTGCCTCCCAAGCTGCGGCTAAGAAAAAGGCCGCCGCAAAAAGCAGCAGTTTAGCACTGGCTAGTTCTAAAGCTGCCAGTAGTAAAGCGGCCGCTAAGTCTGAAAGCGAAGACGCTGCGAGTACTGAGAGCAGTTCCAGTTCAGCAAGCAGCAGTAGTTCTTCAACTTCCGGAACTAAGTACGTCACGGTAGAAGCCGGTCAAGGGGTCTACCGGGTCGCGACGAATGCTGGGATTTCCGTGGACAAGCTTTTGGAACTAAACGGGTTGTCTTCGGGCGCCACCATTTCGGCGGGGCAACGGTTACGTGTCCGTTAAAAACACGAATTTTGAAGAGTGAGGGTATTATTAATGGCTGAACAAGCACTTCAAGTAGCCATCGATGGACCGGCTTCGGCTGGTAAGAGTACCGTGGCCAAGCTGGTTGCAAAACGGTTTGGCTATATTTATGTCGACACCGGTGCGATGTACCGGGCCGTCACTTTATGGGCCATGCAACACGGCGTGACCTTAACTGACGAAGCGGCCGTGATCACGGCCATGCAGTCGTTAAAAATCAGTTTTAAACCGGGGGAGCCGGATCAACTGGTCTTCGCGAACGCGCAGGACATTACCCAGGCAATTCGCCAGCCGGACGTTACTAACAACGTTTCGACAATTGCGGCCTTACCCAAGGTACGGACAATTTTAACCGACCAACAGCGGGAAATGGCCAATGCCGGGGGCATCGTGATGGACGGTCGGGACATCGGCACGACCGTCTTACCCCACGCGGAAGTCAAAATTTTCTTAGTTGCTTCCGCCGCGGAACGGGCCAAGCGCCGTTACGCCGAAAACGTTAAAAAGGGGATTGAAACGCCCCTGGCCCAATTACAGGCCGAAATCGAGTTACGGGACCACAAGGATTCCACTCGGAAGGTTTCACCACTGACGCAGGCGGCCGATGCCGTCCTGGTTGATACGACCCCGATGTCGATTGAACAAGTGGTTGATACGATCGCTAATATTATAAAAAAACAAAGTTCAGCAATCTAATTGCATTAACTTAATGCTTTTAGCTAGCTTTTCATAGAGTTTTCAGCTATGATATAGGTTAGAGTTATTGTTGACAGGAGGAAATTTGCATGAGTGAAAACGAAAACAGTCAAAATGAGAAAAAAGAACTTTTAGACGCCTTAAACAGCGTTGAAGAAGTTAACGTCGGTGACGTTGTTAAGGGTGAAGTCTTAGCAATCGACGACGATAAGCAAGTTATTGTTGGGATCCAAGGTACCGGTGTTGAAGGGGTTGTTCCTTTGAAGGAACTTTCAACTCAACGGGTCGACGATGTCAACGAAGTTGCCAAAGTTGGTGACGTCTTAGACTTGGTTGTCATTTCTCGGATTGGCAGCGACAAAGAAAACGGCAGTTATTTACTGTCACATCGTCGGTTAGAAGCTCGCAAAGTTTGGGACGATGTTGAAAAAGAATACGAAGCAGGTCACACGATTAAAGCTCCGGTAACGCAAGTTGTTAAGGGCGGGTTAGTCGTTGACGCTGGTGTTCGTGGCTTCATCCCTGCCTCAATGATTGATGATCATTACGTTGAAGACTTAAACGCCTACAAGGGCCAAGAACTTGAACTTAAGATTATTGAAATCGAACCTAGCGAAAACCGTTTGATCTTATCTCACCGGGCCGTCGTTGAAAAGCAACGCGAAGCTCAACGTGAAGAAGCTTTGAAGACTTTACAAGCTGGCGAAACGGTTGAAGGTAAAGTTGCTCGTTTGACGAACTTCGGGGCCTTTGTTGACCTTGGCGGTATCGACGGGTTAGTTCACGTTTCTGAAATTTCATACGAACGGGTTGAAAAGCCTGCTGACGTCTTGAAAGTTGGTCAAGAAGTTAAGGTTAAGATCTTATCCGTTGACCCAGACCGCGAACGGGTTTCATTATCAATTAAAGCCACTTTACCAGAACCTTGGGATGGCATTGAAGAAAAAGCCCCACAAGGTGCCGTGCTTGACGGTAAAGTTAAACGTTTGACCAGTTTTGGGGCCTTCGTTGAAGTGTTCCCTGGGGTTGAAGGTTTAGTTCACATTTCACAAATTTCACACCAACACATTGCAACGCCTAACGACGTTTTGAAGGTTGGCCAAGAAATTAAGGTGAAGGTCTTAGACGTTCGTCCTGACGAAAAGCGCTTAGCTTTATCCATTAAAGCTTTGGAAGAAAAGCCACAAGCCGCTGAAGGCGAAGAAGAAGCTCAACCAGAACGTCGTAACAACAACCGTCGTCGCAACAACAACCGCGACAACCGGACTGCTAGCGAACGTTCAACGGCTAACGCTCCTGAAGAACAAAGTGGTTTTACTTTAGGCGATTTGATCGGTAACGAATTGAAGAACGCTGAAAACAACAATGATGAAAAGTAATCATTGATTGAGTAAAAAATACCCTTCAAGCTTGCCTTGAAGGATATTTTTTTATGATTAGGATTTTTACGTAAGGGAGGATTTCAGATGGCAAAACCAGTTGTCGCCATTGTTGGGCGGCCCAACGTTGGTAAATCAACAATTTTTAACCGCATCGCCGGTGACCGGATTTCAATCGTTGAAGACACTCCGGGGGTGACCCGTGACCGGATCTACGCCAATAGTGAGTGGCTCGGTCAACAGTTTAGTTTGATTGATACCGGGGGAATCGACATTGACGACGCCCCGTTCATTAAGCAAATTACGGAACAAGCCGAGATTGCGATTGACGAAGCCGACGTGATCATTTACTTGGTCAGCATTAAGGAAGGGGTCACCGACGCGGACGAACACGTGGCCCAAATTTTATACCGGTCGGATAAACCGGTTGTTTTGGGGGTCAACAAGGTTGATAACCCCGAATTACGTTCCGAAATTTATGATTTTTATTCACTTGGCTTTGGCGACCCGTACCCGTTATCCGGTTCCCACGGTTTAGGCTTGGGGGATTTATTGGACGCCGTCGTTAAGAACTTCCCTGAAAAGAGCGGTGAAGACGAGCCCGGCACGATTCGTTTCAGTTTGATTGGTCGGCCGAACGTTGGGAAATCTTCGATCGTTAACGCTTTGTTGGGTGAAGACCGCGTGATCGTATCCGACGTCGCTGGTACGACCAGGGACGCCATTGACACCAAGTTTACCGATGAGGACGGGGACCGCTTTGTGATGGTCGATACCGCCGGCATTCGGAAAAAGGGTAAAGTCTACGAAAATACCGAACGTTACAGTGTGATGCGGGCCCTTAAGGCCATTGATAATAGTGATGTGGCGTTATTCGTTATTAACGGTGAAGAGGGTATTCGTGAGCAGGATAAGCGGGTGGCCGGCTACGCGCATGAAGCGGGTAAGGCCATCATTATCGTGGTCAACAAGTGGGACTTGGTTAAAAAGGATAACCATACGATGCAGGAATTTGAAGCCTACATCCGCGACCAGTTCGTGTACTTGGCCTACGCCCCGATTATTTTCGTTTCCGCCAAGACGACCCAGCGTTTGGAACAGTTACCGGCCCTGATCAAAAAGGTCAATACCAACCACACGCGGCGGATTCAATCGTCTGTCTTGAACGACGTGATCATGGACGCCATTGCCATGAACTCGACGCCGAGTGACAACGGAAAGCGGCTGCGCGTGTACTACGCGACCCAGGTAGCCATTCAGCCGCCAACCTTCGTGGTGTTCGTGAACGACCCCGATATGATGCACTTCTCGTATGAGCGGTTCTTGGAAAATCAAATTCGGAACGCCTTTGATTTTACTGGGACGCCGATCCACATGATCGAACGGCGCCGGAAGTAGTCAAAAGCGCGTTAAACCGGCATTTTAGCACAATCGATTGAGCTTGTAAATAATTATTGCTCATTGGCGCTATTTTAGTCAAAAACCCTAAAAAAGCTTGCTATTACAGCATTCCTATGCTATCTTTGATGAAGAAATGATGCTTGTCATCGTTTCTCTCATTTTTGGACCACTCAAAAATGATCATCTGGATGTACGTCATTTAAAAAAAGACTTCTACATCTTCACTCTGCAAAGGGGAGGTGAATTCAAACATGGCAAACAAAGCTGAATTAGTTAACAACGTTGCTGCGGCAACTAACTTAACTAAGAAAGACGCAACTGCTGCAGTTGACGCAGTATTTGCATCAATCCAAGACACTCTTGCAAAGGGTGAAAAAGTTCAACTGATCGGATTTGGTAACTTCGAAGTACGTGAACGTGCTGCTCGTAAGGGCCGTAACCCACAAACTGGTGACGAAATCCAAATTCCAGCAAGCAAAGTACCTGCATTTAAGCCAGGGAAAGCTTTAAAGGATGCAGTTAAATAATTTTCAAAAGTGCAAACTTTTAAGTCAGTATAGCAACCGTTATACTGGCTTTTTTGTTGTCGTTTGCGTTATGATAGTTAGTCGAAACGGCGTCACGTAATGAAATTGTTAAACCGTGGTTGCGCACCGATGACGTACGCGCAGTCCGCGTGGCGACCACTTTAAGGGGTGTATCCATGTCTTACTCAGAAAAAATGCTGGCCGCACTGTCCAACGGGCAACTGGAGACGGCTAAAAAACACTTTGCCTGGGCACTGCGCAAAGATGACGATGACACGTTGTTTAGCCTAGCCGAGGAGCTCTACGGGTTGGGCTTTTTAAAGCAGTCCGCCCGCACTTATAAAAAATTATTAGCAAAGTATCCCAACGAAGATGATTTAAAAACCGGGTTGGCGGACATTGCCATTGACGAAGGGGATAGTGATCTTGCGTTGGATTATTTGCACCAGGTCAAGCCCGATTCACCAGCGTACGTACAAGCTTTGCTGGTTGAAGCCGATTTGTACCAAACGCAGGAACTGTTTGAAGTCAGTGAACAAAAGTTATTAGAAGCTTACCGGATCGACCCGGACGAACCCGTCGTGGAGTTTGCGTTGGCGGAGTTCTATTTCTTGATTCGAAACTATAATAAGGCCATCAATTTTTATTTAGACCTGATCAAAAAGGGCCACTTAGAAATTTCCAAGGTCAACTTGGTCGAACGGCTCGGGGTGTCGTACGCGGAAGCCGGCCGCTTTGAACAGGCGGTGGGTTATTTGGAACAGATCAAACCGGCCAAGTTAACGCCCGATAGTCAGTTTGAACTGGGCTTTACCTACTTACAGCTAGACGAACCACGCAAAGCCATTGATATTTTTAACAAATTACGGGAACAGGATTCCCAGTACGCGACGGTGTACCCGTACTTAGCCGAAGCGCAGGAAAACTTGCATCAGCTGGATCAGGCGTTGCTAACGCTGCAAGAAGGTTTGGCGGTGGACCAGTACAATGAGCAACTCTACTTGCGTACGGCCCGCTTAGCGCTTAAATTGGACGATCAGGACCTCGCTGAAAAGTACTTACGGGAAGGGCTCAGCATTGACCCCGATAATTTAACGACCGTACTGGAACTGTCCAACTTACTGGTTCAGCAGGAGCGTTACCAGGACAACGTTGAATTATTGGACCAGTACTTGCAGATCAATGAATTTGATCCCCAATTTTACTGGAACTTAGCCGTTTCAAACGACCATTTGGATCACTTTAAAGAAGCCAAGGACAACTACCTGGCCGCGTACCCGTTCTTTGAACATAACGTGGACTTTTTGAAACCCGCCATTTACTTCTTTAGGGAAGCCGGAATGGTGACGGAAACGGTGGCGGCTTTACGGAACTACGTCGCGCTCGTGCCGGATGACGGTGAAATGGTCGCTATGTTAGAAGATTTTGAGGATCAGGGTTACTAGTTGAAACCCCTTTCAAGTTTGGTAAAATGAACTTATATGAACCGGATGAAGAAGGAGTGGTTTTTTGAAAGTTGGAATTATTGCGACCGACCTGGACGGCACGTTTTTACGTGATGATCACCAGTTTGACCGCGGGCGGTTTCAGGCCCAGCTGGACCAGATGAATCACCAGGGCCAACACTTCGTTGTTGCTAGTGGTAACCAGTTGCAGCACTGCATTGACGTGCTGGACGGTATTACGGGTGAGCTGACCTACGTTGCGGAAAACGGGGGGCTCGTGATCGATAGTAACGGCCAGCCGTTATCCGAAAGCCTAATTGACCTGGACCTATTGCAGGAGTTACTGACGTTTGTGGCGACGACCCCGGCACTAAGCGGGGCACAGATCTCCGTGTCCGGAAAACGCGGGGCCTACATCCGGCCGGTGGACGACAGTGCCGTGATGCGGTACTTTTTAAGTAACCTGCAAATTGTTTCAGATTTATCGGCGATCGACGACCACGTGTATAAGGCGACCTTTAGTTGGCCGGACGCCGACGCCAGTGCTGATTGGCACGCTGCGGCCATTAATCAGCAGTTTGCTGGTCGGTTACGGGCCACCGTCAGTGGTGGTAACGGCTTAGACGTGATTCCACCGCACGTGAACAAGGCGGCCGGATTGGCCTACTTGCAAACGCACTGGCAGGTTCCCGCTAGTTTAACGGCGGCGTTTGGCGATAACGGTAACGACCTCGAGATGCTGCGGGAAGCCGATTATAGTTACGCCATGCAAAACGCAATTGCCCCGGTCAAGGAAGTTGCCCGGTTCCAAACGAAACTGGATAATAACCACGACGGGGTGCTCGCCACCATTGATCAGTTGATCTGATGGCGGGGTTACCATAAAAATTAATTAGCGTTTTAATCACTTTTCGGGAATGATGCCCCGGAAAGTTTTTTTATTAGGGGGAGGCGCCGGTGACTTATTTCACGGGCCGCCCCGTTTTCAAGGGATTAACCTGCCGTAATTGAAGATTGTCTGCTAAAATAGTCTTAGATTAACCTTGAGGAGGAATTATTTTGGTAAAAGTAATTGTGGCCGGCTATAAGGGCCGGATGGGCAGCACCGCTGCGCAAATGGTGATCGATAACCCGGACTTCGAATTAGTGGGCGTTTACGACGCGCGTAGTCAGGAACAGAATTTAGGTGAGGACGACCGTTTTAAGGGTCAGGACGTTCCCGCGTTTCACGATTTAAACCAAATCAAGACCGCTGCGACCGTTTGGATCGATTTCACGATCCCCACGGCGGTTTTTGAAAACGCCAAGTTTGCTTTGAATCACGGCATTTCTCCCGTTATCGGGACGACCGGGATGACCGATCAGCAGGTCCAAGAATTACAGGCCCTGGCAAAAGAAAAGCAAGTCGGTGGTCTGATCGCACCGAATTTCGGCATCAGTGCGGTACTGTTGATGCAGTTTGCACAACAGGCGGCGAAGTACTTCCCAGACGTTGAAATTATTGAAATGCACCACGACGATAAAATTGACTCACCTAGCGGGACGGCCATCAGTACCGCTAAGAAGATTGCTGAAGTTCGGAAGCCGAAGGAACAGGGGAATCCGGACGCGACCGAAACCATTCCGGGAGCCCGCGGTGCCGAATACGAAGGCATGCGGATTCACGCGGTACGGCTTCCCGGGTTAGTGGCCCACGAAGAAGTCATGTTTGGCGGCCCTGGTGAAGGCTTAACGATTCGCCAAGATTCCTTCGACCGGATTTCGTTCATGACCGGTGTTAAAGTGGCCGTGGAAAAAGTGAACCAGTACCACGAACTCTTCGTTGGTCTGGAGCACCTTCTATGATTTTGACTCAGTTACCGGCGGCTTTTGAAGCGGCCCGGCCCGTCTTGGAGACGATCGAGGCGGCCGGTTACGAAGCGTACTTCGTGGGGGGCTGTGTGCGTGACACGATTTTGGGCAAACCACTACACGACGTCGACATCGCGACCAGCGCGTTTCCGGCCGAGGTTAAGGGGTTGTTCAAACGAACCGTGGATACCGGCATTGAGCACGGTACCGTCATGATCTTAGACCACGGTAATGGTTACGAAACGACCACGTTTCGAACCGAGTCCGGGTACCAGGACTTTCGGCGACCAGATCAAGTGACCTTTGTCCGTTCCTTAAAAGAAGATCTTAAGCGGCGGGATTTTACGATCAACGCCCTGGCCATGAAAACGACCGGGGAAGTCATCGACTTGTTCGACGGCCTGAGTGATTTAAAGGCTGGGGTCCTGCGCGCCGTGGGGGTGGCGGAAGACCGCTTCCACGAAGACGCTTTGCGGATGATGCGGGCGGTCCGGTTTGCCAGTCAGCTGGACTTTAAAATTGAACCCGCGACCTTGCAAGCCGTCACCGACAACGCGGCTTTGTTGACGAAGATCGCCGTGGAACGGACCCGCGTTGAGTGGGAAAAGCTGTTGCTTGGTCAGACCCCGGTCCGCGGGTTGAACGCGTTATTAAGTACGGGACTGTACCAGTACATGCCGCTAATGGCTGACCAGCGTGCGGCCCTAGAACGGTTAGTGGCGCTACCCGCGTGGCAGTTGACGACCGTGGAGAGCGCCTGGACCCTACTTTGTTGGTTGACACAGCGGCGCAGCGTTGCCAGCGTGCGTCAATTTTTAAAGGTTTGGAAAACGAGCAACGACCTGATTACCCACGTAACGGCCGCCGTCGTCGCGCTAGCGGCGTTGCAAGCAAACGGCCAACTAACTAGTCAGGAAAACTTTGATACTGGCTTAGACGCGCTGACAACGGCAAATCAGGTTGCGACCGTACTTGGCTTTGGACAGTCCCAGGCCAAGTTAGCCGCGGTCTACGCGGCGTTACCGATCCATGACAAACACGAACTGGCCATCAACGGTGGTGATTTGCTGAAACACCAGCTGGTCACGCCCGGTCCGGCCATGGGCCAAGTTTTAGCGGCGTGTCTGCGGGCCGTGATCACCGGTCAAGTTAGCAATGAACCCGCAAAATTACTTGATTTTGCGCGGATGGTAGCGGATTCAAAAAACAATTGATATTTTCTATTAATCTGGTACGATTAAAGTTGAAACTAATTCAATGAGGTGATTAAAATGGAAAGAGCATTAGAAGCGTTACAATTTCATTTCCGCAATGGTGACACGTGGGTCGTCAATCATCAAGACATCTCCGATTTATGGATTGGCCGGGTTACCACGAGTTACGGCCGGATCAAGGGTGGCAAGATGACCATCATTCACCCTTGCAAATCATTCAAAGCTGAATTCAAACCGGATGCTGACGCGGTCGATCCTGAATCGACCCAGTTATCAACGGTGACGAGTGGGATGTTTGAACGGGTCACCCATTACCAAGACATTGAAAAAATCGATATTTTGTTCGGTGACGAACGGGGTAGTGAACAAGTTTACTTACCGTTCAAAGCTAAGGACGTTGACGGCATCGATAACGTTTATCAAACCAGTTCAATTTCCAAGGACGGTCGCCTGCACCTAGTTGTGGACGATACGCGAACGGTGATCGACGTATACGGCGACACCGATAAGCCCGGTGCGGTTTAGCAGGGGCGTTAACTGAATATGCGTAAGTTTAAAGGCCCGTGTCCGGAAATTTCCGGCAGCGGGCTTTTTAGTGTGTCGATTAGTGTGGACTACTTGGCAAGACGGTTGACGGTTGTGTTTTTACCGTTTTCTAGCTAAGATAGAACGTAATGATGAAAAAGGGTGGATCGTAGAATATGCAAACATTAAGAGCGGAACATCTGACCCGAACTTACGGTGAGAAGACGTTATTTCACGATATTTCGTTTATCGTGAACGAACACGACCGGATCGGGGTGATCGGGGTCAACGGGTCTGGTAAAACCAACTTGTTGGACGTTTTGGCCGGGGTCACCGCGCCGGAAGCCGGGGAACTGGTCAAACCCAAGAATTACACGATCGGTTATTTAAAACAAAAACCAGCGTTGAATCAAGACTTGACGGTGATTGACGCGGTGTTAGCCGGGAGCCAGCAGGTTTTTCGGACGATTCGGCATTACGAACAAACGCTGGCCGCTTACGCTAAGCGGCCGGAAGATCCCGCCACGCAACGGGCCTACACGGATGCGGAAGACCGCATGAATCAGGAAGATGCCTGGACCGCTGAAAGTGACGTCAAAACGATTTTAACGCAGTTGCACATCACGGACCTGACACAAGTCGTGAAACACATGTCCGGGGGACAACAAAAGCGGGTCGGCTTGGCCCAAGTTTTAATTCAAGCCCCCGATTTATTGTTATTGGACGAACCCACCAACCACTTGGATTTCGATTCCATCGAGTGGCTGGAATCTTACTTGGCCTCGTATAAGGGCGCTTTGATCGTCGTTACCCACGACCGGTACTTCCTGGACCAGGTGGCGAACCAAATGTTTGAGCTTTCGTTTGGTGAACTTTACAAGTATACCGGGAACTATCAGGACTTCGTGCAGGCTAAGGCCGAACGGGTCGCCCGGGACGTGACTGCTGAGCATAAACAGCAGCAGCTCTATAAAAAGGAACTGGCCTGGATGCGCGCGGGGGCCCCGGCCCGGAGCACTAAGCAGCAGGGTCGTATTAACCGTTTTAACGATTTAAAGGACAATTTAAACACGCTCCAAGTCGATAGTGACGTGGATATTTCGCTGGGGCAGCAACGTTTAGGTAAAAAGGTGATTGAATTAAAGGATGCCAGTCTGGCGTTTGACGGGCACCCCATTTTGAAGGACTTTTCAATGCTGATTCAGGCCAACGACCGGATCGGGATCACCGGGTTGAACGGGGCGGGTAAATCCAGCTTGTTAAACGTAATTGCCGGGCGCTTACCGTTAGATTCGGGAACCGTGACGATCGGTGAGACCGTTAAAATGGCCTACTACACCCAACAGACCGAACCAATTCCTGGTGATAAGCGGATCATCAACTATTTACAAGACGTCGGTGAAACCGTGCTGAATAAGCAGGGCGAGCACGTGTCGGTAACCGAACTGTTGGAAGAGTTTTTGTTCCCCCGTTCGATGCACGGAACGCTGATCCGCAAACTTTCCGGTGGTGAACAGCGGCGGTTGTACCTGCTGAAATTGCTGATGCAACAACCGAACGTCCTGCTACTAGACGAACCGACCAACGACTTGGACATTGGGACGTTGACCGTGTTGGAAAATTACCTGAGTGACTTTGCCGGCACCGTCATTACCGTTTCCCATGACCGTTACTTCCTGGATAAGGTCGGGACTAAGTTACTGATCTTTGACGGTCAGGGCAAGATCGAACGGTACGCCGGGCGCTTCTCCAGCTACTTAAAGGATCAGAAACAGGCCCAAAAGGCCGCGGACAATCCGGCGCCAGCTGCTGCTAAAACAAAGACAACCACTAATACGCCGGCGGCACCGGCTAAACCCAAGGAAAAGGTCAAACTGACCTACGCTGAACAGTTGGAATACGATAAAATTGAGGGCGTCATCGAAAAACTCGATGGTCATAAGACCGAAATTGAGCAGGCGATGGCCGATAACGCTAGCGATTACGGTAAGTTGGCCGACCTGCAAAAGGAACTGACTAAGACTGAAAACGAAATCAACGAAAAAATGGACCGCTGGGACTATTTAAGCCAGTACGCGGAGGCCTGAAAGGAGCGCACGGATGTTAGAAGATAGTTATTTACAATTAGCGCGGACGATCCTCGACCACGGAACCTATAAGGATGACCGCACCGGCACGGGGACGTACAGTATCTTTGGGTACCAGATGCGGTTTGACCTGAGTAAGGGTTTCCCGTTGCTGACGACTAAGAAGGTGCCGTTTGGCCTGATCAAGAGTGAGTTGCTGTGGTTTTTACACGGGGACACGAACATCCAGTACCTGCTCCAGCACCATAACCACATTTGGGACGAATGGGCCTTTAAAAATTGGGTCAACGCGCCCGAATACACCGGCCCGGACATGCATAACTTTGAGCACCGGCGGTTAGACGACCCGGCCTTTGCCCCGGTTTATCAAGAGACCAAGCGGCAGTTTGACGACCAGATCTTAAACGACGACGCCTTTGCGGCCAAGTTTGGCAACCTGGGTGACGTTTACGGCGCGCAGTGGCGCCACTGGCAGACCCGTAACGGGGAAACGATTGATCAGATTGCCAACGTGATCGAGATGATCAAAAAGACGCCGGATTCGCGGCGGCTGATCGTTTCCGCGTGGAACCCGGAAGACGTGCCCAGTATGGCCTTACCACCGTGTCACACGCTGTTTCAGTTTTACGTGGCGGACGGTAAGCTGTCGTGTCAGTTATACCAGCGTTCCGGGGACGTGTTCTTAGGCGTTCCGTTCAACATTGCGAGTTACGCGTTATTGACCCACCTAATTGCTAAGGAATGCGGTCTGCAGGTTGGAGAATTCGTGCATACGTTGGGCGACGCCCACATTTACACGAATCATCTGGATCAAATTAAGGAACAGTTGACCCGTAAACCTAAGCCGGCACCCCAATTAGAGTTGAGCGGTGCGCACGACAGCATTTTTGACTACGAAATGAAGGATATCAAGCTGGTCGGTTACGACCCGGCCCCGGCCATTAAGGCCCCGGTCGCCATTTAACGGTGATGATTAAGAGTCTGAGTGGTTATTACCAGTTTATGGCTAATATAAAATAATTAATGATGGTTAATTAAACATTACTTGGCAGCCAAATCGGCTATCAAGTAATGTTTTTTTGCGTGAAAAAAATACTAATTGGCTGGTTTTAAATGATTTAACGGACGGTAACGCTAATTAAACGGCCTTTTTTGCATAAATGATTTTATCGGTTCAAATTAATTCTATAGTTTAAGTAAGCGTTAATAAAATTGCTGTCCGGATGGGGACCGCTAAGCCTAGTCTGCAATTAAGCGGATCGGTTTGAAACTAGCGGAACTTAATCCGATTTAAATTTAAGGGGGAACTGGGGATGCAAAGAAACGATTTAAAGTGGTTGCTCGCGTTGTTGCTGGGGGTATCAACGGCAACAATCGGGGTAACTGCTGGGGCCAAAACGTTGTCGCTTAAGAAAATTCTCAAGCGGGACCCGCAGATTAGTGAGGCTCAGATTGCGGCCAAAGCGGCGAAGGTCAAGGACGTTAACGGGGGTGTCAAGTATCCTGAAACCGAGTTTAAGGTACTCACGCACGGCCGGCGGAACGTGATTTATGGGAATGTTGACTTAACGTCACCGGAGCGATTAAAGGAAACCACGCTCCGCTCTAAAAGAAGTGTGCGAATGACGTTAAAAAATGGGCGTCACGTGACGTATCGTTACGTTTACGGTGGTCAAAGTGCTCATTTCACGAACGGTTGGGTCAGCGCAACCCATTTAAGCGGCACCGTCCGCCACGCAACACCGTTTACGGAACAGGCTAAGGATATTTGTTATGCGCCCACACGGCTACGCGTCAAGCCAGCAAAAATCAAAGTCTACACGTCCCGCTTACTGACCCACTTTAAAACGGTTCGCCACTTGTCGGTCGTCACTTCGAACGAATCCACTGAGTTTTATTGGACGGCTGGCAGTAGTAATGACGTTCAGGACGGCGGTGCAAAACGCTACCGTTATCGCTACGTTTATAATCGGCGGGCAGGGGTTAAAGGCTGGGTTTTAGCGTCGCAGTTACGGGGGAAAATCAACTACCCGACGACGAAAACGAAACGGGTTAAAATGCCCCGAGTTTCCAATCAATTAAGTGTTCAAAAAAAGACGTACCGTTATCGGCTGTTGCAAACTAGTCATAAACGGTACCCCCAGCCAGCCCATCAGCCGGTTTACCTGATTGCGGATGCGATGCCCGCCAAAACTTATGAGCAGCGGTGGATGCGGTCCATTCGCAGTAAACTTAACCGGATGGGCTACTTACTGAAAAATGATCCAAAGCGGCTGCTTGGCCGCGAGCGCTTAAGCAAGGCTCACATGGTTACTTTGTACGGTGAGTACGCGGCCCTTTATGACGGTTACGTTCAAATGAAGGATTCCAATGGTCGTGCTAACCAGCGCTACCTGTTCACGGTGCTCAACCGCGTGGAGCACCGGTTGCACGTTGCCAAAGGCGCCGCAAAGTAAGGCCGGTTTGTAATTTTAATGGTTGGTCTTTTAAGGCTCTCTAATTAAGTGACGCTGAATTCCTTTCAATTTGGTTATTTTTACTTGCATCAAACGGTGTGGTTAAAAATTTGTTATATAATTTAGATAGGAAAAAATTGCAACTGGTTTAATTGGTTGCTTAACGAGGAGGAACTTAATGATTGCACTGATCTGGGCTGAGGACCAAAATGGACTTATCGGGGCCAACGGGCAGTTACCGTGGCACTTACCGGCCGACATGCACCGCTTTAAAACTTTGACGACTAATCACGACGTGGTGATGGGCCGCAAGACCTTTGACGGCTTTAAACGTCCCCTGCCACACCGTACGAATTGGGTGCTGTCACACCGGGACTTGACTTTGCCGGTGGGCGTTAAGCAGTTGCGTCATTTAGATGAACTGTGGGCGCTGAACGCTGAGCGGCCCAATGAACTGATTTTTGTGATTGGCGGGGCCGGGGTGTTTGAGGCCGTATTACCATCCGCCGACCGGTTATACCGAACCAAGATCAAGCACGCTTTTGACGGCGGTGATACTTGGATGCCCACGGTGGATTATGAACAGTGGCAGTTAAGTCGTCACGTTGACGGGATGGTGGATGCTAAAAATCGCTATCCGTTCAGTTTTGATGATTTTACCCGCCGTTAATTCGGTTCGAACCGTGAAACTAACGGGCATTTCTGCTATACTGAAAGCATTAATTTATTGTAACGGTTGGGTAAACCTTACAACCATAAGAAAGCGTGGCAAAGTATGACGAAAATCAAGATTGTGACCGATTCTTCGGCAAATTTAACGGACGAAGAGGTTCAAAAGTACGATATTACCGTGATTCCGTTAACCGTCATGATCGATGGGACTATTTACGTGGAAGACGAAACGATCACGCGTGAAGAATTCATTAGTAAGATGGCAACTGCGAAGTCGTTGCCTAAGACCAGTCAACCGGCCCTGGGAACCTTCATTGAAACCTTTGACAAGTTGGGCGCGGACGGCAGCAGCGTTGTTTGCATCAACATGCTCGAAGCCATTTCGGGTACGGTCCACACGGCGGAACAGGCGGCTTCGATTTCTAAGACCGACGTAACGGTGATCGACGCCAAGACGACCGACCGGGCCATGTCGTTTCAAGTGGTCACGGCCGCGAAACTCGCCCAAGCCGGGGCGGATAAGCAGGCGGTGATCGACGCCGTGCACGCGACGCAGGAACACACGAAGCTATTCATGGGCGTGATGACGCTCAATAACTTAGTAGCCGGTGGGCGGATCAGCCGTTTGACTGGGGCCATTAGTACCCTGTTAAACGTGAAGATTGCCTTAGAAGTTGATGACGGGACACTCGACGTCAAGATGAAGGGGCGCGGGGTCAAAGCCATCAATAAATTCTTTGACAAGGTATTAGACGATATCATCGCCACCCCGAACGTGGTCGAAGTTGCCATTTCACACGTAGGGGCAACCGAACGGGTCGAAGAATATAAAGCCCGCTTGCAGGCCGCGCTACCTAGTCTCAAGGTCAGTGTCCAACCAACGGTACCGATCATTGCGACCCATGGTGGTCCGGGAGCCTTTGCGGTGGAATACCACACGCAAACACCAGCTTAAAAACGTGGGGACGCCAAGCAGCGCCCCCTTTTCTTATTAGTCAAAACTAAAATCAATACGAGAGGGGTTTTGCCAATGTCAAAAATCTGGGAGACCGTTAAAGTGGTCGTAATCGTGGTGGTGTTGGCCGGAGCCGTCTTCTTCGGGGTCAACCATTTCATGCACCCACAGTCCAGTTCGCAATCCACAACACCTAAAACCACTAAAACGGCTAGCAAAGCGACACCTCACAAGAAGTCCATTAAGTTAGTCGCGGTCGGGGATTCGCTGACCGAGGGGGTTGGGGACGAGTCCGAAGGCGGCTACGTGGGTCAAATTAAACAAACCCTCACCAAAAAGCAGCATCTAAAGGTGACGACGACCAACGCGGGTAAGTCCGGTGATCGCAGTGATCAGATCTTAGCCCGGATCAACAAGTCTAAGGAGCTCCAACAAAAAATCGCCCAGGCGGACGTTATTACGGTGACCGTGGGTGGCAACGACTTGTTACAAACGCTGGAAGGTTCGATCACGTCCAATAACACCGCTAAAAATAATTCAACGGTGGCTAAAGCGCAGACCGCCTACGCTAAGAAATTGACGACGTTGTTTAATAAATTGCAAAGTTTAAATAAATCAGCGTCGGTGTTTGTCTTTAGCATTTATAACCCGATTTACGTGAATTTCCCGAACGTCACGTCGATCACCCGCTACGTCAGCCAGTGGAATGATCAGACCAAGACGACCGTGAGCCAGTACGACCACACCTATTTCATGGATATCAACAAAACCATGTCACACGGGCAGTACAAGACGGCCGCGCAAATCAAAAAGTTAAAGCAGGCGGCTTCGGCAACCACTTTGACAAACCTGACCAGCGCGTCGGCCATCACCAGTGCACTATCGGCTGAAAGCAAGGTCAATAACTTGATTTCAACGAGTGATAACTTCCACCCGAATAAGAAGGGTTACCGGGTCTTTTCAACGAAGTTATACCAGACAATGATGGCACACGACGCCTGGCTGCTAAAAAATTAAGGAGGTAATGGCATGCGGGAAGCGCAACGCAGTAAAAAAGTAACGGATGCAAAAACGAAACTTAAAACTCCCCGACCAAGCGGGCCATTTAACGCTTGGAAATGGGTCGCCATCGTTTTGATTGCCCTGGTCGTTGGGACCGGGGCCTACGTCGGGACCCAGATTTTCCGGTCACCAAGCGAAGCCACGACGCTAACGAAGACTAGTAACACGGACGCGGCGAGCGTTCCCATTGAAATGAACCGGCAACAACTGAACGCCTTAGCCAGTTACTACTTGGCCGACTTGCAAAAGGGTCAGGACTTGAAGTACCGCTTTGTCGTCCGGGAAGACGCCGCCTACTTACTCGGGACGACGAAGGTGCTTGGGCAAAACGTGTCGTTTGTGATCACGATGCAACCAAGCGTGATCGATAACGGGAACATCTCGCTCAAAGCAACCAAGTTATCGGTGGGGACGATGTCGATCCCGATTAGTTTTGTGATCAATTACATCAATAATAATTACAAGATTCCAAGCTGGGTCAGTTTAAGCGCCAAGAATAAGACCATCAATTTATACTTGAATAAATTGGTCGGCAAACACGATGTGCGGTATAGTGTGGATAAAGTTGATTTGAAGAACAACAGCTTTAAGTTTGAAATGCACATTCCAAGCAGTAGCAGTAATTAGGGGTGAACTATGCACAAAACGTTTTATCAGTATTTAATGACGCAGCGGAATCCGGACAGTACCGCGCCGTTAGCCGAATTCGCCAATAACGCCTTTTTCGACCAGTCGTTTCCTAAGCAGAGTAAGGATTTTCACGAAGTTTCACAGTATTTAGAACTTAACGCGGGTTACTTGCCCGGGATGACGATCTTTGACGACGCGTGGCAGGCGTATTTAGCCAGTGAAGCTTAAATTTAATTCGTAGGAAAGAGGAAGTTCGGCATGCCAGAGGAACCAAAGCAGCACCAGGAGACGGACGCACCCAAAACTAATCCGCACCTGAAGAATAAACCGAAGCACCCTAAACGGCGCGTTGGTCTATGGACCTACATTATTTCAATTGTCGTGGCGCTAGGCGTCGGGGTCGGTGGGACGTACTGGTTCATCGGTCGCGCGGTTAGTCAGCAACTTAGCAGTATGCAACAGACTAACAGTGCCATGAAAAAGATCCAGTCGGTATACGAGACCATTAGTGATAACTATTACCAGCCGGTCAACGCCAATAAACTGGCCAACGGTGCGATCAACGGGATGGTTAATTCATTGGGCGATAAGTTCTCCGAATACATGGATAAGAGCGAAACTGAAAGCTTAAACGACACGATTGACAGTTCGTTTTCCGGCATCGGGGCGCAGGTTCAGAAGTCGGGCAGTTACCTGCAGATCATTTCGCCGATTGCTGGCACGCCCGCTAAGAAGGCCGGTTTAAAGCCGAAGGACGTGATTAAAGCGGTCAACGGTAAGTCGGTCGCCGGCAAGACCCTGACCGAAGCAGTCAACATGATGCGCGGTAAGGTTGGCACGCGGGTCAATTTGACCATTCAGCGTGGGACTTCGACCTTTAACGTGACGTTAAAGCGGGCGAAGATCCCGGTAACGACCGTTGATTACAAATTGGTTGGCGGCAGTCAAAAGATTGGTTACATTACCGTCTCGACCTTCTCAACCAACACGGCGAAGGAATTTAAGACCGCGTTAAAGGCGCTCGACAAAAAGGGTGCCAAGAAGCTGGTCATCGACATGCGCGGCAATCCGGGCGGGTTAATGACGGCGGCTTTAAAGATGGCTTCGTACTTCATTAAGGACGGCAAAACCATCATGCAGGTCCAAGCACGCGACGGTTCCGCTGAAAAATACGTGGCCGGCAAGAAATACGATGGCGGGTTCAAAGAAACCAAACCGACGACCGTGTTAATTGACGGTGGGAGTGCTTCGGCGGCGGAAATCTTCTCGGCGGCGCTGCACCAGTCGGCCGGGGTTAAGCTGGTCGGTTCCCAGTCGTACGGCAAGGGGACCGTTCAAACGGTCACTTCGTTTAGTGATAAGACCGAAATGAAGATCACGGTGGCCAAGTGGTTAACGCCTAACGGTACTTGGATCAACAAGAAGGGCTTAACACCGGACGTTAAGGCGGCTGAACCGAGTTACGCCAGTTTGACGATCGTCAGCAAGTTAAGTGATTTGCAGGCGGACAAGGTCAACGAAAATGTCAAGACGTTCCAGAAGTACTTGCAAGCCTTGGGGTACTTCAAAGGGACCGCTAACGGTTACTTTGGGACGACCACGACTACGGCGGTCAAGGCTTACCAGAAGCACGCGAAGTTAACGGCCACTGGGAAAGTTGATAAAAAGACGCTGGCCAAGGTTGAAACTGAACTAGCCACTAAGATCAGTGATAATGACAAAGCGTACGACGCGGCCATGAAATTGATCAAAAATACAAAATAGTTTAACGAAAGACACTCAGCGGGTTACCGTTGGGTGTTTTTTAGACTATGATCGACGTAAAGGGAAGTGGTTGGATGTTACCGAACGTCCAGTTTAAAAAGTTAACGGCAGCCGACGTTGCCGAGATTTTAGTGATGTATCACCAGAGCTTTGCCGACCTGTACGCCCGTTACCGCGATACGGCAACGAATCCGTACTGTGAAACGGCGACGAGCGTGGCGGCCAAGGTGGTCCGACCCGGGAGTACTTACTGGTCAATTTTAACCGGGGCGACGGTGGTGGGACTGATCCGGGTCATCACGGGTGAAGCGCCAAAACAAGCCCGCATTTCACCGTTATTAATTTTGCCGTCCTTTCAGGAGCACCACTTGGCCGCGGCCGCGTTAAGTCAAATCGAAGGTCGTTACCCAAACGTGCACACTTGGCACGTCGACACGATTGCCCAGGAAACCAAACTAGTGCACCTGTACACGAAGCTGGGTTATCACCAAATTTTGGGAAAACAAACCGTTATCCAACCGGGGATGACCGTGATTTACTTTGAAAAAGACGTTAACTAGCGGTCGTGCTGGTGTTTTTAGTCATTTGCCGGTATGATGGAAACAGTGTTTTAACGAACGTCTCCCGTAACGGGTGAAAGGAAGATTTATTTATGGCAAACATTCAATGGTATCCCGGGCACATGGCCAAGGCAATCCACCAAATTCAAGACAACTTACACCTCGTAGACATTGTCTTTGAACTCGTGGACGCCCGCATTCCCGAGGCCTCCCGTAATCCGGATATTGAAAAAGTCATTCAACAAAAACCGCATTTACTCATTATGACAAAAAAGGACTTGGCCGACCCGCAAAAAACGGCCGACTGGGTCGCACACTACGAAGCTCAGGGGCAAACGGCCATCGCGGTCGATTCACGAAACCGCACCACCGCCAAACAAATTACGACGGCGGCTAGTGAAATGCTGGCGGATAAGTTAGCTAAAATTGCGGCTCGCGGGATCACGAACCGGCCAATTCGCGCGGTCTGTGTTGGCATCCCCAACGTCGGTAAATCGACCCTGCTGAATCACATCGTTAACAAAAAGATTGCCAAGGTGGGCGACCGGCCCGGAGTTACCAAGGGTCAGCAGTGGCTGAAGGCCTCCAATAAATTGGAATTACTTGACACACCCGGAATCCTTTGGCCGAAGTTTGAAGACCAGGTCGTGGGGACAAAGTTAGCCGTCACCGGGGCCATTAAGGAAAATATTTACCCGAACGACGACGTGGCACTCTACGCCTTAGACTTTTTTAAGCACCACTACGCGAATCGGTTGATCGAACGTTACAAATTAACGGAAGCGCAATTGGCATTAGAAAATCCGGACTTGCTAGTCGCCATGACTAAGAACGCCGGCATGCGTGACGACTGGGAACGTTTCTGCGTGGCCTTTTTGTTAGATATTCGTAAGGGCCGACTGGGTCGCTTTACGCTTGACTTGACCGGGGATGGTGCCGATGCCTGAGTACACGATTGCCGATTTTAAGCGGTTGTTAGCCAATCATCCTAGTGACGCCGTCTTGGCAGCCGCTTTAACGGATGAACGGAAGGGCGTTCAACAGGTGTACCGGCGCTACTTAAAGCAACGGGAAAAAGTCGCCGCACTGACAGCGCGCTTTAACCGGCACATGCAGTTAGAACGGGACTTTTGGGCCCACGGTGGCCAATACGTTACCGGGATCGACGAAGTGGGGCGCGGCCCGCTCGCCGGGCCAGTCGTGACGGCCGCGGTGGTGTTACCGCAAGACTTTGATTTGTTAGAAGTCAACGACTCTAAGCAGTTAACGGCTAAAAAGCGGGCGGAACTGATGCCTAAAATTTTGGAAGAGGCCGTCGCGGTTAGCTTGGGCGTGGCGAGTCCCCAACAAATTGACCAGCTCAACATTTACGAAGCAACCCGGGTGGCCATGGCGCAAGCGGTCAATAATTTGAGCGTGCAACCGACCCGGTTACTAGTTGACGCCATGCAGATTCCGGTGCCGATCCCGCAGACCCGTTTAATTAAGGGGGACGCTAAGAGTGCCAGTATTTCGGCGGCCAGTATCGTGGCAAAGGTTGCCCGGGACCACTTGATGGCGACTTACGCCCAAGTTTATCCCGGTTACGACTTTGCCGATAACATGGGTTACGGTACGGCCAAACACTTGGCCGGTTTGCAACAACTCGGCGTGACCCCGATTCACCGGCGGTCGTTTTCACCGGTCCAAAACGCAATTCGGCGGTAATTGCGGAGCTTCCTAAATAAAGGGAGTGAAGTTTATGCAATTACGGAGCCTATTAATTCGTTTGACCCTCGTCCACGGTTTTAGTTACCGGGCGATTACCCGCATCTTAAAACACTGCGTGCACCAACACGTGGTGGTCACGGATGCGGGCCTTTTGGGAACTTTAGCCCAGCTTGATCACCGCCACATGGCAATTTTTTTGGCCGACTGGCAAAGCGCCGAATTTGCCCGGCGGTGCACCCGTCACGCGGCCTTAGACGTCCTAACGATCGTGGATGCCGATTATCCGTTGGGATTGCTGGAGGGCTTTCACCCGCCCATCGTCCTATTTTTAAAGGGCAACCGGGCGTTGCTAGCGGGGCGCAAACTGGCGGTGGTTGGTGCACGGCAGGCGACGCCGTACGCGCTGCGTTGTGTGACCCGGCTACTGACGCCGCTTGCGACCGAGCAGTTAACGATCGTTAGTGGCTTGGCTGCCGGCACGGACGGTTACGCGCACCAAACGGCTTTAGCTTGTGGGTTACCAACGATTGCGGTCATCGGGACCGGTTTGGACCGGGCGTATCCTAAAGTGCACGCCGATTTGCAAGCACAAGTTAGTAAGGCTGGTTTATTAATGAGCGAGTATCCGCTGGGAACCGGGCCCGCGCGCTTTCGCTTTCCGGAACGCAACCGGATCATTGCCGGGCTGTGCCAGACGCTCCTGGTCGTGGAAGCTCGCGAGCGTTCCGGCAGCTTAATCACGGCCAACTTAGCGTTACAAAACGGCCGTAACGTGCTGGCGGTCCCCGGACCAATTGACGCACCGTTGTCGGTTGGTTGTAATCAACTGATTGCCGCAGGAGCCAAACCGGTGCTAAATTCTCGGCATATAATAGAAGAGTTTTTACCGATAATTTGACAAGCTGAAACTTTTGAAATATGATTACATGGATTTGTCAGAACCTGATCCATAATATTTATGATCAAAAGTGTAAGGAGCTGATCTAGTGGCTGCTAGTACAACCAAAGCTAAGCCGGCGGCAAAACGTAAGCCCGCGGCTAAAAAGACAACCAAAGCCAAAGCAACACCTAAACGTAAAACGCGATCCACTGCAAAAAAATTGGTGATCGTGGAATCACCTTCCAAAGCGAAAACCATTGAAAAGTACCTGGGCCGTTCCTACAAGGTCGTCGCCAGTCTCGGTCACATCCGGGATTTACCGAAAAGTAAGATGGGAGTCGACGTTGAAAACGACTACGAACCCCACTACATCTCGATTCGAGGTAAGGGTGACGTTATCAAGGGCCTGCGTAAAGAAGCTAAGAAGGCTAAAGCCGTTTACCTCGCATCTGACCCCGACCGTGAAGGGGAAGCCATCGCGTGGCACTTGTCCTACTTGCTAGGACTGGACCCGAAGGATAAGAACCGGGTCGTCTTTAACGAAATTACCAAGGACACCGTTAAAAACGCCTTTAAAGAACCCCGTTCGATCGACATGGACTTAGTTGACGCTCAACAGGCCCGGCGAATTCTCGACCGGCTGGTGGGGTATTCGATTAGTCCGTTACTCTGGAAAAAGGTTAAGAAGGGCTTGTCCGCTGGGCGGGTCCAATCAATTGCACTGGATTTGATCATTCAGCGTGAAAATGAGATCAAG
Source organism: Lactiplantibacillus garii (assembly GCF_003885105.1). GTDB lineage: Bacteria > Bacillota > Bacilli > Lactobacillales > Lactobacillaceae > Lactiplantibacillus > Lactiplantibacillus garii. The sequence goes on along the minus strand of NZ_QWZQ01000011.1, from coordinate 19,347 downwards.
GCCTTCGTTCCCCAAGAGTACTGGACGATCGAAAGTGAGTTTAAAAAGGGCCGTTCGAAGTTCATGGCGAACTTTTACGGCACCCACGGCAAAAAGATGCCGCTAGACGACAACGCCGCCGTGCAAAAGGTGCTTAAGCAACTGGACCGTAACGGGGATTTTGATATCACCAAAGTGGTCAAAAAGGAACGTAAACGCTTCCCGGCACCGCCGTTTACGACTTCCACCATGCAACAGGACGCGAACCGTAAGTTAAACTTCCGGACGCGTAAAACCATGATGGCCGCGCAACAGTTGTACGAAGGTATCAACGTGGGAAAAGACGGTAACGTTGGGCTGATCACCTATATGCGGACCGACTCGACCCGGATCTCGTCGATTGCCAAGCACGAAGCGTCCCAGTTTTTACACAAAGAATACGGGGCCGAATACGCGGCAACTAAACCGGTCAAGGGAAAGTTACCAGAAGGCGCCCAGGACGCCCACGAAGCAATTCGGCCGTCCTCCGTTTTTCGGACACCCGCCAGCATTAAGGAGTATTTAAACCGGGACCAGTTCCGGTTATACCAATTGATCTGGTCCCGGTTCGTAGCGAGTCAGATGACCCCCGAAATTTTGGACACGATGGCGGTCACAATCGATCAAAACGACGTCCAGTTCCGGGCTAACGGTTCGAAGACTAAGTTCGCCGGGTTTACTAAGATTTATGATAAGACCGAAAAGAACAACGTTTTACCGGACTTGAATGAAGGCGACGTCGTTAAGTTAAGTAAGACCGACCCGCAACAACATTTCACTCAGCCACCGGCCCGTTATTCCGAAGCCAACTTGATCAAGGCACTGGAAGAAAACGGCGTGGGGCGTCCATCCACGTACGCGCCAACGTTGGATACGATTCAGCGGCGCTACTACGTGAAGCTTGAATCCCGCCGGCTTGTCCCGACGGAGCTGGGCGAAATCGTCAACGATATCATCCAGGAATACTTCCCGGACGTCGTCAACGTCGATTTTACGGCTAACTTAGAAGAACAGTTAGACGCGACCGAAGCCGGTAAGGAAAATTGGGTCGAAGTGGTTGATTCCTTCTACAAGCCGTTTTCTAAGGAAGTTGAAAAGGCCGAAGAAGGGATGGAGAAGATCCAGATCAAAGACGAACTGGCCGGCTTCGACTGCGATATCTGTGGGGCCCCGATGGTCATTAAAATGGGCCGTTACGGTAAGTTTTACGCCTGCTCGCGCTTCCCGGATTGTCGCAATACCAAGCCAATCGTCAAGGAAATTGGGGTCGTTTGCCCGCAGTGTAAACAGGGGCAAGTGATTGAACGGAAGTCCAAGAAGAACCGGTTATTTTACGGCTGTTCGCGCTTCCCCGATTGTGACTTTGTTTCTTGGGATAAGCCGATTGGGCGGGATTGCCCGAAGGATGGTCATTACTTGGTCGAAAAGAAGGTCAAGGGTGGCAAACAAGTGCTATGTCCAAACGGCGACTACTCAGAAAACGTTCAAAAATAAATTGTCTACAGTTAAGGGACCAAGCTACGATACTAACGTAGCTTGGTCCTTTTTATTGAGCCAGCCGTTTAAATTCTCAATAGATGAGCTTGTTAATCGTTTAAAGCGATGATAGAATAATTATATTATTATATTTAATTAAATTAATTATTTATTCTAATAAAACAAAAGGAATTCTGGTGGGAATTTTAATGGATAAGTTACATAAGGGGTGTACGTTAGGCTTATTACCGAGCCTAACAATGTTATCAGTTTGTTCAGTTGTTTTGTTGCAGTCAAAGATTGTTCAGGCTGATGAAACGGCTAAACCAGTAACGACTACTGCGGTTAGCACTAGCTCGGCTGCAGGGGATGCCAGTTCATCGAACAGTAGTCAGGAAGATCCTAGTCAGGATGAAGAACATGCGGTGTCGGCGTCCAGTGCTACGGCGACGTCAGCTACCGTTGCTGTGGATCAACAATCTACCGCGGCAACGAGTTCTGATAGTCAGTCAACTAGTGCAGCGGTGCCGGCGCAAACGGCTAGTTCCAACCAGTCTGAAGCAGCATCTGCAGTAACTCCGACGAGTCAGGCTCAACGACGATTGGCAGCGCCAGCCGTCGCTGTGGATGATCAATCTGCTAGCAGCGCGGCACCCGTAACTACGGGAAAGCAGACCAAAGTAGAAAACGGGAAGACTTATTTATTTGATAATGCAACGCAGCAAAACGTTACTGGATTTTATACGGATGAGTCAGCTAATACTTATTATTATGATCCGACGACCGCGGAACGCGCTAGTGGTCAGCGAGACATTGAGTCCCATTGGTACTTGTTTGACCCGGGTACCGGTATCATGCAAACGGGGTTTCAAACCGTTAATGGGGATCATAATAAGCCCAAAAAGGTCTACTACAATAAAAAGGGTTGGATGGTGTACAACCAGCATAAAATCAAGAAACATTGGTATTTGTTTAACGCGGCTAGTGGCGCGATGGAAACTGGCTTCCATAAAGTGAAGGTTTCTGGTAAAAAGAAAAAAACAGTCTACTACAATAAAAAAGGCTGGATGCTGTACAACCAGCACAAAATTAAAAAACACTGGTATTTATTCAATAAGAAGACCGGTGCCATGGAAACTGGTTTCCATAAAGTAAAGGCTTCTGGTAAGAAGAAAAAGACCGTTTACTATAACAAGAAAGGCCGGATGTTGTACAATCAACACCACATTAAAAAGTATTGGTACCTGTTCAACAAAAAGAGTGGTGCGATGGAGACCGGTTTTCATAAAGTGAAGGCAACTAAGCGCACGAAGAAGACGGTTTATTATAATAAAAAGGGTCACATGGTTCACGGTTGGCAACAGCTGCGTCACCACATGTACTATTTTAGTCGTAAAACTGGCAGTCGGTTTATTGGTTGGCACCGGATTAAAACCCGTTCCTATTACTTTGGTAGTAAGGGTGTTTTGAGAAGCTTCTCTAACCGGGTTATCAGTTGGTTCCTGAAGCGGCGAGGCAAAATTACGTATTCAATGCTCGGTTCACGGACGGGAAGAGATGGAACGGCGGACTGCTCTGGTTCAATGACCCAGGCCGTTTGGAAAGCGGGTGCTAGTCGTCCCGCTGCTGAAAACATGCGTTACGGTGGCTACAACACCATCTCAATTCGACCGTGGTTATTGCGCAATGGGTACTTTAACGCCGCTAACGGAAACGCTAAGACGGCTAAGGCTTATGCACCTAAGTGGGGTGACATTGTGATTTGGGGCGATGCAACTGGAGGTGCTGGGCACACCATGGTTGTTTCTAACGGTAGTGGTAAGAAAGCTTCAGTTATTTCAACTTGTGGCTGGAATCACGACGCTTACCACCAGGCTATCCAAGAGTTTAAGTATAATTGGTACTACAAAGAACACGGTAAAATGAGTTACCACGTTTATCGCTTATACGATCGATTGAGGGCTTAGTAGGCCTAGTAAACCGTACCCAGACGTTGGCCTGGATACGGCTTTTTATTAACAATCATTGATTTTAGACAGTATAAAGTTAAGAAAACAAAATTATTTATGGATGATTTACCGAGAAAACTCACACCTTAAAAATTTAAAGTTCGGTTTTATCGGCTAAATACCGTGGTAAACGGATGCAACAATCGAAAGGGACGTTTGTAATCTAATGGGATCTTCGGTATGATTACGATAATACTATCAATGGTATGGCTTTTTAATGAAAAGAGGAATTCAGGATGGCATCAATACCAACTGTTAACGTTATCGGCGCGGGGCTTGCGGGCTCCGAGGCCGCGTGGCAAATTGCCAATATGGGCGTCAACGTCCGTTTATACGAAATGCGCCCGAGCAAAATGACCCCGGCGCACCACACGAGTCAGTTTGCCGAACTAGTTTGTACCAACTCGTTGCGGGCTAACCAGCTCGCCAACGCCGCCGGACTACTAAAGGCCGAAATGCGGCAAATGGATTCGATCGTGATGCAAGCGGCCGAACACCACGCCGTACCCGCGGGAGGCGCTTTAGCGGTCGACCGCGACACCTTTTCGGCGGAAATCACCGAAGCGATTACAAATTTAACCAACGTTGAAGTGATCAACGAGGAAATAACCAGTTTACCAACCGATGGCATCACCGTCGTGGCAACCGGTCCCCTGACCGCAGCGTCGTTGGCTAAGTCGATTCAAGAATTTAACGATGAAGACGACCTGCACTTCTTTGACGCGGCCGCCCCGATTTTGACCAAGGACTCCATTGACATGGACAAAGTCTACTTAAAGTCCCGCTACGACCGCGGTGAAGCGGCGTACCTGAACTGTCCGATGACCGAAGAAGAGTTTGACGCCTTTTACGACGCGTTGATCCACGCCGAAATGGCGGAGTCACACGACTTTGAAAATTCCGACGTTTTTGAAGGTTGCATGCCGATCGAAGTGATGGCCCAACGCGGTCGCCAAACGATGTTGTTTGGCCCGTTGAAGCCGGTCGGGTTAGAAGACCCGAAGACCGGCAAGCAGCCGTTTGCCGTCGTGCAGTTGCGGCAAGACGACGCTACCGGGAACTTATACAACATCGTTGGGTTCCAGACCCACTTAAAATGGGGCGAACAGAAACGGGTCTTTTCAATGATCCCCGGGCTAGAAAACGTCGAATTTGTGCGTTACGGGGTGATGCACCGCAATACCTTTATGAAGTCCCCAAAACTGCTAGAACCGACTTACCAAACGAAGCAACGGCCGAACTTATTCTTTGCCGGCCAGATGACCGGGGTCGAAGGCTACATTGAAAGTGCGGCTAGCGGGATCGTGGCGGGAACCAACGCCGCCCGCTTGGCACTCGGTCTTGAACCGGTCGTTTTCCCAACGGATACGATGATGGGGGCGATGGCCCACTACATCACCCATACTAGCGCGAGTCATTTCCAGCCGATGAACGCCAACTTTGGGATCGTTCCAAAATTAAAACAACGAATCCGGGACAAACGGGAACGGAACACCGCGATTTCCGAACGGGCCTTAGCCGACCTAGAAACTTTCCGGGCCGAAACGCTAGCGCCGACCGTGACCGGTGAAAACTAACCGATAAGGCGCATAATTGTGTTTTCCTCCATACTTTGCTAAAGTAGCAACGTATGGAGGTTTTTGTATGGAAACAGACTATTTAGCCCTCTTTTTAAAGTACATTCGGGTTGAACGGCAGTATTCAGACGAGACCGCCGCGGCTTACCGGGAAGATATTCAGGCTTTTAACGATTTCTTAACGGCCAATGGCGGTGCGAAAGCGTATACTGAAGTTGACCATCTGGATGTGAACGTTTACTTGAGCCACCTGTATGACCGGCACTTGACGCGCAATTCGATTGCGCGGAAAGTGTCGAGCCTGCGTTCGTTTTATAATTTTTTAGTCAAAAACGACCTGGCCAAGGTCAATCCGTTCGTTTACGTTCAGTTAAAAAAACACGCCGCGCGGTTACCGCGGTTCTTTTACCAGAAGGAACTGGACGTCTTGTTTAAAACCGTTTACGCGGATGATAGCGTGATGGGGGCGCGCAACGCGGCCCTCCTGGAAGTCCTGTACGGGACCGGGATTCGGCTAAGCGAGTGCGTTGACCTCCAACTGACCGACGTCGATTTTGAAATGAAGATGATGTTGATTCGTGGGAAGGGCGATAAGGAACGCTACGTCCCGTTCGGACGGTACGCGGCGACGGCCCTGCAACACTACTACGAAGTTTGCCGTACGCCGGTCATGGCTAAATACGCGCAGCAGCACCAAACGGTGTTCATTAACCGGCACGGTGGGGCAATTACCGGTGGCGGGATCGAATACGTCTTGAACCAGATTGTAAAAAAGAGCAGTTTGACGGCCGACATTCACCCCCACATGCTGCGGCACACGTTTGCCACCCAGATGCTGAACAACGGGGCGGATCTACGGACGGTCCAGGAATTACTGGGACATACCAGTTTATCGACTACCCAGATTTACGCGCACGTGACTAAGGAACACTTACAACAGGATTACCGTAACTTTTTCCCGCGGGCAACGCGGAAGTAACTTAAAGGAGATCAACTATGCCAATGAAATTTGAAGCAACAACCATTTGTGCCGTTCGTCAAAACGGACATAACGCCATGGCCGGCGACGGTCAGGTGACGATGGGTGAAAAAGTCGTCATGAAAGGGACGGCGCACAAAGTCCGGCGCATCTACAACGACCAAGTTGTCGTTGGGTTTGCCGGCAGCGTGGCGGACGCCTTTAACTTGGAAGACCGTTTTGAAAAGAAACTCAACGAATATTCCGGTAATCTGCAACGGGCCGCCGTGGAACTCGCGCAGGAATGGCGTGGTGACCAGGCGTTACAAAAGCTGGAAGCCCTACTGATCGTCATGGATAAGGACGAAATGTTCTTAGTTTCCGGGAGTGGTGAAGTCATCAGTCCCGATAACGACGTGTTAGCGATCGGTTCGGGTGGTAACTTTGCACTGGCTGCCGCCCGCGGGATGCAAATGCACGCTCCGGATATGAGCGCGCAAGAAATTGCCGAAGCCGCCATCAACATCGCTGGCGACATCGACATCTTTACCAACCATAACGTCATTTCCGAAGCCTTATAATAAAGGAGAATCACTGATGGAAGCAATCAATAAAACGCCTAAACAGATCGTAGCCGCCTTAGACAACTACGTGATTGGACAAACCGATGCGAAAAAGGCCGTAGCGATTGCGTTACGCAACCGTTACCGCCGGATGGAACTGTCCCAAGATATGCAGGACGAAATTACCCCTAAAAATATGTTAATGATCGGACCAACCGGGGTCGGGAAAACGGAAATTGCCCGCCGGTTAGCCAAGATCGTTCAGGCACCGTTCGTGAAGGTCGAAGCCACTAAGTTTACCGAAGTGGGTTACGTGGGCCGCGACGTGGAATCAATGGTGCGTGACTTAGTTGACGTGGCCATTGAAATGGAAAAGCAGTCAGCCTATTCCGGGGTGCGTTCCCGGGCCGTGGCTGCCGCTGATAAGCGCCTAGTTAAGCTGTTAGTTCCCGCGCAAAAGAAGCAAAATAACCGCAACGGGAACGATTTCCAGAACATGATGAACATGTTTAGCCAGCTGCAAAACGGCCAGATGCCGAACGCCGAGGATAATAATAACGAAGAGGTCACCGACGACGTCCGCAACCAACGTTTATCAGTTGCCGACCAGCTAAAGGCCGGTCAGTTGGAAAATTCCGACGTGACCATTGAGATGGATGATCCGCAACAGGCGGCCGCCGGTAACAATAACATGCTCGGTCAGATGGGCATCGACTTAGGCGACACCCTCGGTTCGATCATGCCGAAGAAGCGGATCAAACGGACGATGCCGGTGGCGGAAGCCCGCGAGATCTTAGTTAAGGAAGAATCCGAAAAATTAGTCAATAACGCTGATATTTACCACGACGCGATTGTGCGGGCTGAAAATACCGGGATCATCTTCATTGATGAAATTGATAAAATCACGGCCGGTGGGCAGCAAAATTCCGGGGAAGTTTCCCGTGAAGGGGTGCAACGCGACATTTTGCCGATCGTCGAAGGGTCGCAAATTTCGACGAAGTACGGTCCCATCAATACGGACCACATCCTGTTCATCGCGTCCGGGGCGTTTGCGGAAAGTAAACCGAGTGACTTGATTGCCGAATTGCAGGGCCGTTTCCCAATCCGGGTCGAACTCGACGACTTAAGCAAGGACGATTTCGTGAAGATCCTGACCGAACCAAAGAACGCGCTAATCAAGCAGTACATTGCGCTGATTGGGACGGATAACATTAAGGTCACCTTCACAATTGAAGCCATCGAAGCGATTGCTGAAATTGCCTACAAGGTCAACCACGAAACACAAAACATCGGGGCCCGGCGGTTACACACGGTCCTTGAAAAGTTACTAGAAGAATTATTGTACGAAGGTCCCGACATGGAAATGGGTGAAGTGACCATTACCGAAAACTACGTTAACGACCGCATCGGTAACATCGCCGAAGACAAGGACCTCAGTCGTTACATTTTATAATTTAAACTAAGGGGAGTTTGAACGAATGACAGTAGAACTAAAGAATGCGTATTTAACCGTAAAAATTAACGAAGCCGGGGCGGAACTCAGCAGCGTGAAGTCGGCCGATGGCATTGAATACATGTGGCAGGCGAACCCTAAGTTTTGGGGTCGTCACGCCCCGGTCCTGTTCCCAATCGTTGGCCGTTTAAAGGACGACCAGTTTACGGTGGCCGGTCAACCGTACCACATGGGTCAGCACGGGTTTGCCCGTGACAACGACTTTACGGTCATCGCTCACACGGACACGAGTGCGACCTTGGAATTAACGGACAGCGCGGCAACCCGGAAAATGTACCCGTTCGCTTTCCGCTTGCGGTTGATCTACACGTTAAAGGATCACGAATTGACGGTGGCTTACGACGTCCATAACCCGGCCAACCAAGAATTACTGTTTTCCATCGGGGGGCACCCGGCCTTTAACGTGCCGTTAGCCGATCCCGCGGGCCGCTTAGAAAACTACACGTTAACGGTGGCACCGAAGCAGGTTTACCCGCACATCCCGTTACAAGCACCGTTAAACGACGCCGACAACGCTGACGAGCTCGACTTAACGAAACCGTTGCCGTTAACCCGGGATTTCTTTAAAGACGACGCGGTCATTTTAGATTTGAAGCACCAAGAAACGACTTTGATGCTCAGCTCGGATTTAGATGACCACGGGGTCGCGATGACGATCGAAGACGCCCCGTACGTGGGTACTTGGTCACCGTACCCGGCCGACGCCCCGTTTGTGTGCCTCGAACCGTGGTGGGGCATCGCGGACAACGTGCACGCGGATGGTCAGTTAAGTCACAAGATGGCCATCAACCGCTTAGCCGCGAACCAGACGTTTAACGCCCAGTACCAAGTTAAGTTCTTCTAGCATAACCAAAGGTCCTAGTCAGATTGGCTAGGACCTTTTTGACGGGAAAGTTAGCGGGCGGATTAGATAAGATGAATAGTATCACGTTACTTTAACTAAACTAAATAACACCTAGTCAACAATCCCAGTTTATCAAATCGTTACAAAAAGCCCACCAAAAGATCGGTGGGCTTTCGTTGATTTATTTATCTTTAGCTTGCCGGCGGTGCCAACCGATTCCAAAGTGGACCAGTGACTCGGTACCGTTTTTGATACGGGCGATGTTACTGCGGTGTCGGTAAAAAATGAAAATCGTTAGGACCAGAGCGACGATCGAAAGCAGCGGGTCCCGGTAATAAAAGATCGCAATTAAGGTCACGATTGGAAACGACGTCATACTGGCTACGCTGACCATACTCGTGACATAGACGAGGGTAAACATAATGGCACTTGCAATTAAGAAAAATTCCCAGTTATAGGCGAGTAGGATTCCGGCGCTCGTAGCGACCGCCTTGCCGCCCTTAAAACCGATGTAAATGGAGAAGGTGTGGCCTAAGATCGCGGCTAAGCCCACTAACAACGTGTACCGGTTATCCAAATGGTATAACACGGTCGGCTGGAGGGCGGCGATGGTCCCCTTTAAAATGTCCATTGCCATGACGATCGTCCCAGCGGTTGGACCGAGCACCCGGTAAGTATTCGTTGTGCCAATGTTCCCGCTACCAGTTTGTCGGATATCGGTGTGGAAGAATAGCTTGCCGATAATGACCCCCGAAGGAATCGAGCCAATCAGGTAGGCAACGATCAGCATGATGGATAGTTTTAAAATCAAGATAAGTTCCTCCTGCAATAGAATCACTTCAATATTTTAGCATGCTTTAGGGATGATGGGGGGGTCTGAGTTCAAAAAAGTTTACAGTTGACAAACACCTAACGAACTTACTACAATAAGGCGAACGTACATTCGCATATTAGTAAGCTGGCTTTAGGCGGATAAATTTAAAATTACGTTAAAATCTGGTTGAAGTTGAACTTAAAATTCGCCTGAGCCACACGCAAACACAAAAAAGTCGCGGTAAAATCAATTTCCTGTGCTATAATCAAATTTGCATAGCTTTAGTTAGCGGTGTCAAGACCGTTAAATCAAGCTCATTAAATTTAAGGTCAAAAAAAGAAGTAAAAACGCAAAATTTAAAGGAGTTGTGAGAATGGCAAAAAAAAGCCCAAAATACGATGATTCTTCAATTCAAGTCCTAGAAGGATTGGAAGCCGTTCGAAAACGACCGGGGATGTATATCGGTTCAACGGACGGTCGCGGACTCCACCACCTAGTTTACGAAATTGTTGATAACGCGGTCGACGAAGCACTGGCCGGTTACGGTAAAGAGATCAACGTTGTGATCCATGCCGATAATAGTATCACCGTGGTGGACCATGGTCGGGGGATGCCGGTCGGGATGCACGCGTCTGGGATCCCGACACCCGAAGTGATTTTAACGGTCCTTCATGCCGGTGGTAAGTTTGGCCAGGGCGGTTACAAAACGTCCGGGGGGTTACACGGGGTCGGTGCCAGCGTGGTTAACGCGTTATCGACCGAACTGACCGTCACCATTATTCGTGACGGTTACCGTTACGTGGAACACTTTAAAAACGGTGGTCACCCGGTCGGTACCCTGGAGAAAAAGGGCAAGACTAATAAGCCTACCGGAACCACGATTACGTTTAAACCGGATGCCAGCATTTTTACAACCACGGTTTATAATTTCCAAACGTTAGCCGAACGGTTGCGGGAATCCGCCTTCCTGTTAAAGGGCGTTAAAATTACGCTGACGGACGAACGTGAAGGCCAGGAACAGGAACTCGTGTTCCACTACGAAGACGGCATCAAGGCCTTCGTAAGCTACTTAAATGAAGATAAGGACACCCTGGGTGACGTCATGTTCTTCGACGGCACGAAGGAAGGGGTCGAGGTAGAAGTGGCCGCCCAGTATAATGACGGCTACTCCGAAAACTTACTGTCCTTCGTTAATAACGTGCGGACGCCGGATGGTGGGACCCACGAAGCTGGCTTCCGCAGTGCCTGGACCAAGGCTTTTAACGAGTACGCCCGTAAAGTCGGTTTATTAAAGGATAAGGATAAAAACTTAGAGGGTTCCGACGTGCGGGAGGGGCTGTCCGCCGTGATTTCCCTCCGGATTCCCGAAAACTTACTGCAGTTTGAAGGCCAAACGAAGGAAAAACTCGGGACGCCGGAAGCCCGGACCATCGTGGATAACGTGATTAGCGAGCAACTCCAATTTTTCTTGATGGAAAACGGCGAGTTTGCGCAAATGCTGATTCGGAAGTCCACCAAGGCTCGTCAAGCCCGGGAAGCCGCCCGTAAAGCCCGTGACGAGAGTCGGAACGGTAAAAAGCGGCGTAAACAGGAACGGTTATTATCCGGTAAGTTAACGCCCGCCCAGTCCAAAAACGCGAAGAAAAACGAACTGTTCTTAGTCGAAGGGGATTCGGCCGGCGGCTCGGCTAAACAGGGACGTGACCGTAAGTTTCAGGCCATTCTACCATTACGGGGGAAGGTCTTAAACACCGAAAAGGCTAAACTGCCCGACATTGTTAAAAACGAAGAAATCAACACGATGATCTACACGATTGGTGCCGGGGTCGGTCCGGAATTTGATTTGAAGTCAAGCAATTACGATAAAATCATCATTATGACCGATGCCGATACCGACGGGGCCCACATTCAAATTTTATTACTGACGTTCTTTTATAAGTACATGCGACCAATGATCGACGCGGGTAAAATTTACATTGCGCTGCCGCCGCTGTACCGGCTGCAAAAGAAGCAGGGCAAACAGCTGCGGACCGAGTACGCTTGGACCGACGAAGAACTCGCCCTACGCACCAAGACTTTTGGCAAGGGCTACGCCTTACAACGCTACAAGGGGCTGGGTGAAATGAACGCTGAACAACTCTGGGAAACCACAATGGATCCCGAAAAGCGGACACTGGTGCGGGTTCGAATCGACGACGCGGCGTTAGCCGAAAAGCGGGTCACGACGTTAATGGGTGATAAGGTTGAACCGCGGCGGAAGTGGATTGAAAGCAACGTGCACTTTAACCTCGACGAGGACGGGTCCCTGTTAGATAACGAGGCCGTTTCATCGGCACACGAACAGGCCGACGAAGAGTTAGCGCAACAATTAAAGCATTAAAGGAGGTCGCAAATTGGCAACTGAACAACCAAAAATTCAAGAACTAACGCTTGAAGACGTCATGGGCGACCGCTTTGGCCGTTACTCAAAGTACATCATTCAAGAACGGGCGTTACCGGATATCCGTGACGGGTTAAAACCCGTTCAACGGCGGATTTTGTACGCCATGAATCAGGATGGAAACACCTTTGATAAGGCGTTTCGGAAGTCCGCTAAGTCGGTTGGGAACGTCATGGGGAATTTTCACCCCCACGGGGATTCATCGATCTACGAGGCGATGGTCCGGCTGAGTCAGGATTGGAAACTGCGGGAACCGTTAATTGAAATGCACGGTAATAACGGCTCGATGGACGGAGACCCGGCCGCCGCGATGCGGTATACCGAGGCCCGGTTGAGCAAGGTCGCCGGGGAAATGCTCCGCGATATTGATAAAAAGACCGTTGACATGGTCTTAAACTTTGATGATACCGAGTACGAACCGACCGTGTTGCCCGCCCGTTTCCCGAACTTATTAGTTAACGGTGCAACCGGGATCTCGGCGGGGTACGCAACGGAAATTCCGCCGCATAACTTAACCGAAGTCATCGACGCGGTATTGTTCTTGATGAACCACCCCAAGGCGACTTTGGAAGACCTGATGGACTTTGTTAAGGGACCCGATTTTCCAACGGGCGGGATCATTCAGGGCTTAGCCGGCATTAAACAAGCTTATGAAACTGGGCGCGGACGCATTGTCGTTCGTTCCCGGACCAAGATCGTTCCCATCAAGGGAAATAAAACCCAAATTGAAGTTTCGGAAATTCCGTACGAAGTCAATAAGGCGCAACTCGTCAAAAAAATTGATGAAATTCGCATTATGAAAAAAATCGAAGGAATTGCCGAAGTGCGTGACGAAAGTGACCGCCAAGGGTTATCGATCGTGATTGAACTGAAGCGGGACGTGAACGCGGAAGGAATTTTGACCTACCTCTTTAAAAATACGGACCTCCAAATTACGTATAACTTTAATATGGTGGCCATTTATCACCAGCGGCCCGAACACGTCGGCTTAAAGACGATTCTAACGGCCTACTTGGAGCACCAGCGCGACGTCATTACTCGCCGGACCCAGTTTAACTTGAAAAAGGCGGCTGACCGGCAGCACATCGTCCAAGGGCTGATCAAGGCCATGTCTATTTTGGACCAGGTGATCAAAACCATTCGGGGTAGTAAGGATAAGAAGGACGCCAAGCAAAACTTAGTGGCCCAATTTGACTTCACCGAATTACAGGCCGAAGCCATCGTGACGATGCAGCTTTATCGCTTGACCAACACGGACGTGACCCAACTTGAAAAGGAAGCGGCGGAACTGGCCGCGGCCATTGAAAGTTACCACAAAATCTTGGAACAACCCAAAGAGTTGGACAAAGTTTTACGTAAAGAATTAAAGGCCGTTCAAAAGGCGTACCCGACGAACCGGCTAACTGAAATTCAAAATGAGATTCAAGAGTTGAAGGTCCAGACCGAAGTGGTAATTCCCCAAGAAGACGTGGTCGTTATGATCAGTCACGACGGGTACATTAAACGGACGAGTCTGCGATCGTACTCGGCGTCGGATCCCGATGATAACGGCTTAAAGGACGAGGACTTCCCAATTTACTTGGCGAAGAACAACACCCTCGATCACCTGATGATGTTTACGAACTTGGGCCACTTGATCTACCGGCCAGTGTACGAAATTACCGATGCTAAGTGGAAGGATACCGGGGAACACGTTTCACAAACGATTGGCTTAGCCGATAACGAACGAATTACCTGGGTCTTTAGCTTTGCAACGTTGAAAGAAACCGGGAAATTCTTAGTGGCGACCAACGACGGGTACGTTAAGCAGACCGCCTTTGCCGACTACGTTCCCGGACGGACGTATAAGACACGCGCCAGTCAGTTTATGAAGTTAAAGGGTGCCGATTCTGAAGTGGTGACGGTCAAGTACTTACCGGCCGCCCCAACCGGCACGTTAGTCTTGATCACCCAGCACGGTTACGGGTTACGCTACGATTTAAGCGAAGTGCCAACGATCGGTTCAAAAGCCGTGGGAGTTAAATCAATGGATCTTCGCGACGACCTCGTCGTACGGGTCGTCGTTGCTAATGACCGGGACTTAGTTGCCATGATCACCCAGCGGGGCTCGTTTAAAAAGATGAAGGTTGCGGACATTCCGGTAACGAGTCGGGCGCGCCGGGGCGTTCAAGTGCTCCGGGAATTGAAGAACAATCCTCACCGCGTTGCCGACTACGTCCTGATCGACGGGACCGCAACCGGCGTCGCACTGGAAGTCCTGACCGACCGTGGTAAACGGCATTCGATTCTGAGTGACGATCACCCCGTCAGTGCGCGGTACTCAAACGGCTCCTTCGTGATCGATACGGACACGGAGGGGACGCCGGTGACCATGCAGCGTCACCCGGTACCGCTAACCGTGTAAAGATAGCGTAACGTTTTGATAAAGAATGGGGAAACCCGGTCGGTACCCATGCTTGCCAGGGGATGGGCGTTAGCTGTAAGATATAGTTGTATGGTTCATCGTTTAATAATTAGTTAAGGTTTATTTACCGATAACAAGCGCTTGCTTTCAAATCTAATCTTGTATAATATTATAGATATCATAAGATGATGATAAGACGAAAGGATCAGGTAAAATTCATGAAGACAACTCAAGAAAGTATTTTTTCATCAAAAACTTTGACTTATTTCTTGCAATTAGCTGAAACTATGAATTATACGCAGGCGGCGCAGATTTTAGGAATCACGCAGCCGGCGTTAACCCAACAAATTAAGAAGCTGGAACGCACGGTGGGTGCGCCCCTCTTTTACTCCGTAGGGAAAAAATTACGCTTATCCGATGCGGGTTACACCATGCTCAACGCCACGCATAGTATTTACGACGTTTTAAATAAAGCGACGGACGAGATTCAACAAACGACCAGCGCAACGCAGGGTTCAATTAACATCGGGATCCTGGCTTCCATTGAAGATCACGTGTTTGAAGACTTCGCCATTAAGTACTATGAAGCTAACCCGAACGTCATTATTTCGTTTCACATGTTAACGCGTAAAGAGATTTGGGAACGTTTGGAAAATAACCGTATCGACTTAGCGGTCATGTACTTACCGGATGAAAGCATCAAAAACTGGAAACCATACCAGTCTAAAAAAATCATCCAAGACGAGCTGTTGTTCATCTCTAGTGATCCCAAGCAGGCTAAAAAGAAACGGATTAAGTTTAAGGATACGATTGACGAACCTTGGGCCATGTATCCCGAGAACTACTATTTGGATCAGGTTATCCGGGAATCTTACAAAAACCAGATGGCCGATTTACCAACGGCGGTTGCGCGGTTTACAACGCCCCAACAGATCTACCGGTTCGTTGCGGCCACTAAGACCAATACGGCGTTACCAAACTCATTCATGGTGGCTAACCCGGTGGTGGATCAACTCCACACGGTTTCGTTTGAACCGGCCATCAAGTTTGACTTGAACTTTGTCTTCCGGAAAGATAAGGACCAAATTCCGCGCATCAAGAACTTCTTGGACGAATTTGATAACTATCTCCGCCAAGACGATTACATTTCACGGTTACAAAAAATTAATCAAAAATAGTTTTTAAAGGAGTTTTGTGCTAATGAGTAAGGAATTAGTTTTTGGACACCAAAATCCTGACACCGACGCAATTGTGGCGGCCAAGGCCTTTTCATATTTAGAAAATAAGTTGGGTGCCGATACCGAAGCCGTTGCTTTGGGCGAACCAAACGAAGAAACTAAGTTTGTTTTGGACCACTTTAACGAACCAGCTCCACGGGTCATCACTAAGGCGGCTCCCGAAGTTGACAAAGTTATGTTAGTGGACCATAACGAACCCCAACAAAGTGTTAGCGACATCGCCGACGTAACGGTTACCCACGTGGTTGACCATCACCGGATTGCTGGCTTTAACACCGCCCAACCATTATTCTACCGGGCCGAACCACTTGGCTGTGTCAGCACCGTTGTTTACAAACTGTTCAAAGAAAATCACGTTGAAATTCCTGCTAAGTTAGCCGGTTTGATGTTATCCGCCATCATTTCCGACACCTTATTGTTGAAGTCACCAACCACCACGCCAACCGACGTTGCGGTCGTTAAGGACTTAGCTAAAATTGCCGACGTTGATTACGAAACTTACGGCTTAGCAATGCTTAAAGCCGGTACCAACATCGACAGCAAGTCCGAAAAGGAATTGATCGATGCCGATGCTAAATCGTTTGACATGAACGGTTCAACGGTTCGCGTTGCCCAAATCAACACGGTTGATTTGGATGACGTTTTCAAGCGCCAAGCCGCTTTGGAAGCCGCTGCTAAGGATGAAAACCAAGCTGAAGGTTACGACCTGTTCTTGATCTTGGCCACCAACATCTTAAACAGTGATTCCGAATTATTAGTCGTTGGGGCCCCAACGGAACCCGTTGAAAAGGCCTTTGGTAAGAAGCTGGCCAATAACCGCTTAAGTTTACCAGGCGTTGTTTCACGGAAGAAGCAAGTGGTACCACCATTGACCGACGCGTTTAACGCCTAAGTTAATTAAATTGTCAATTCAAAGAAGTTTCCGTTTAATTGCGGAAACTTCTTTTTTGTAATTAAGCAAAAGTAGCGTATAGTATACGTTAGGGCCGATTGATTGCGCACAATTGATTATGCACAATCGATTGATATAATAGAAGGGACTGATTGGATGAGTGAACACAAGGAGTCGTTGCGACAACGGTTAACCCCGGAACAGTACGCGGTTACTCAGGAAGCCGCCACGGAGCGGCCGTTCAGTGGTGTTTATGATAATTTTTACCAAGCGGGGATTTACGTTGACGTGGTTAGTGGCGAGCCGCTATTCAGTTCGTTAGATAAATACGACGCTGGTTGCGGGTGGCCGTCCTTTACGAAGCCAATTCAAAATGCGCAACTAACCGAGCACCACGACGAGTCGTTTGGTATGCACCGGACCGAGGTCCTGAGTGCCCAAGCTGCCTCTCACCTCGGCCACGTTTTTCCCGATGGACCGCAAGCACAGGGGGGATTACGGTACTGCATAAACTCGGCCGCGTTAAAGTTCATTCCGCTAGCCGAGTTGCGGGCGGCTGGTTATGGCCAGTACGTTGATTTATTCGCAAAGTCTGAAGGTGATCACCAATGACGGAAACCGCAATTTTTGCCGGGGGCTGTTTTTGGTGCATGGTCAAGCCGTTTGATCAGCAACCGGGCATCCAGAAAGTTGTTTCGGGTTACACTGGCGGAACGGTCGCCAATCCCACCTATGAGCAGGTGGCTAGTCACACGACCGGGCACACGGAAGCCGTTGAGATCACCTTCGATCCGGCGATGATCAGCTACGCACAACTGGTTGAAATTTACTGGCGTCAAACCGATCCCACCGATGCGGCTGGGCAGTTCCAGGACCGGGGAGATAGCTACCGGCCGGTAATCTTTGTGAATAGTGCGGAACAACGGCGGGTCGCTACGGCGTCCAAAAACGCCCTGGCAACGAGTGGCCGCTTTAAAGAACCCATCGTGACGCAAATTGAAGCTGCCAAACCGTTTTACCCGGCGGAACCGGAGCACCAGGACTTTTACCGGCGAAACCAGTTTCGTTACCAGATTGAGGAAATGGGCGGTCGGGAAACGTTCATTAAACAACACTGGCAAGTTTAATTTTAAACATGAAAAACCCCGCTAGCATAAATTGCTAACGGGGTTATTTTGGTTGGTATTAAGCCGCCTGGTAAGCGTCCAGGGCGGAATAGAATGATTGCTTAACGGAGTCGCGAATATTTAAATAAGTAATGTAATCGGATAATTCACGGACATCACTAGTTAATGGGAAATCAAAATCAGAATGGGCGTAGCAGGCTGCTGAAGCGTACGGGCCCCGTTGGTCAATAAATGGTTCTAGCCAGCGATAAAAAGTCATCTGAGTCATCCTTTCAAAAACTTAAGTAACAAGATGTACCTAGTTTAACGGGCTCAGGGCCGCTTGTACAGGGCTTTTAAGGCTTCTTAACTATGTAGCAAATCAACCGTAAAGTCTGTGATTGGTTTGTGAAGTCTCGTTAAGTTTTTGTAATAATGTAAATATTATGAAAATCGAACGACCGTGGTAAAAAATTGTTGGTCAATTAAAAAAGCTGGCACACCCCGTTAAGGGTGTGCCAGGAGACAACTAAAGGCATTCAGCAAGGGTGTTGGGAAGAATTTGGGTCCCAACACTTATTATTTACGTCAATGCCGGTTTGAACCGTTTAAGACTGGGGATTATTTCTAAATTGACGTAAGTCCTGACGCCGCAGCAAGTTTTGGTAATAAGCTAAGCTGCTGTCATCGAGCCTTAAGCGCCGCATCAGAATTTCCGGATCCGTGTTGCGGTGCTGATCCAAGACCCACAGAACGTAGCTTTGGCGTAATGCCACGGGCTTGAGCGGTAAACCGACGCGCTGGCTGTCACCGCCAAGGTATTTGTGTAACGCGGCTAAGGATAAGTGGGCGTCTTGACCCCGCTGACGGACTTTTAAAAATAGTCCGGACTGACCGCTAGTTCGCAGTGGTTGCAAAAAGGTCATTAGCTTTTCCAAGAACACTTGTTCGCTATCGCTGAACGTGATATGGTTAAGTTGTTGTTCAAAATCCGGGGCTAACATTTCAGCCGTTGTGAAGCCCTTGCAAGTAAATAGTAAGAACGCCCGCGTGTAGACGTGCAAATCGTCGTTTTGGAGCAAGCTTGGTAATTGGTCAGGCCAGCGTAACAGCTGCTGATCGTTAGTTAGCGCCTTACCCTTAATACTAAACGTTGGCAACGTTGTAATAATCCGGTGTTCAAACAAATAACTGAAGTAACCGTTCAGATTTGAGAGTGCCTTGTTCATCGTAGACCGTTTGAACGAGCGCTGGTCTTGCAACATATCCAAGTAGGTTTGAACGTCGTTCTCAGTTAAGTCAGCTAGTAACTGGTCCTTAGCAAAAGTTTCGTTGAAGTGTTGTTCGTAGTTAAAAAAATCGGCTAAGGTCAATTGGTATTGCTCAATGGTCGAAGGTTGTTTACCGTTAGCTTGGAGCTGTTTGGTAAAACTTTTTTCATATGGAAACTGTGCGGTCATGGTGGTGCAGATCCTTTCTGATTATAAACTGTTAC
>NZ_QWZQ01000119.1 GCF_003885105.1 Lactiplantibacillus garii | reverse complement strand
ATTGTATGTAGTGTGCTTGGTTTTTATTTTATCTAATTAATTATTATTTATCTGTGTAAGAATTCTAGAAGCAACTGTATTCCAAGAGAATTCATTACGGATACCCTTGGCGCATTCTGTAGCCTTAGTTTGAAAACTTGAATCAGAAAGTATACGATTCAACGAAACGGCGGTTTGCTGAATTTCAAATTCTTCGGTACCGGAAGTAATCACTAAACCACTGCCACGACTAACAAAATAGGGCATTTCAAATTTATCTCTGACCAAAATGGGTAGTTCGTTTGCCATAGCTTCTAAGAAGACGAGACCATAGGCTTCAAAATAAGAAGGCATGGCAAATACGGAAGCAGTCTTCATCAATTTGGCAACGGTATCATAGCCAACGGCTCGTAAAATTTGAATGCCGGTTACCTCACGGCATTCGGTGGGCTCGGTTTCAGGACCTGCAATAATCAGTCGGACGGAAGTGTCGTTTTGATATAATAATTTAAAGGCCTCATCAACAATCTTGCCACCTTTTCTATAAAAATCACGACCAATAAATAAGATTGTTTTCTTAGCACGTTTTGTTGATGTATTGGTATCTATCGGTGTGTTAATACCACCACCTACATAAATAACCTTTTTCTTTCCCTCGTTCTGGAGAAAACTTTGAAACCAGTGTGACATTGTAAAAATGGTGGTATTAGCGTGATAGATGTTTTCCTGAAATTGCATTCGTTTATTAAACAGACTATCATTATCAAACTTAAAACCACTGTAATTAAATGTTTTTGGGTCATTATTTTTTAAATTAGCAAGTACGCTGAAACTTAAATCTTGATAAATATAAGTATCCGGGCGATCTACTAAGTCACCGATTTGCAAG
>NZ_QWZQ01000118.1 GCF_003885105.1 Lactiplantibacillus garii | reverse complement strand
AAATATTTATTTGCAACCATTCAAACTTTGGCTAAGGATGAACAATTACAACGGTTCAACCCGGACCAATTTGATTACATTCTGGTTGATGAAGCTCATCGTGCTGGGGCAACGTCATATCAAAAAGTTTTGAACTATTTTAGACCTAATTTTTTACTTGGTATGACTGCTACTCCGGAACGAATGGATGATTTTAACCTGTACGAAATGTTCGATTATAATATTGCGTATGAAATTCGTTTGCAAGCAGCTTTAGATGAAAAAATGTTGTGTCCGTTTCGTTATATTGGCATTACGGACTATGAGAAAGATGGCCAAATAGTTGATGATACTAGTCAGTTAAAATGGTTAGTGTCTGATGAACGGGTGGATTATATTGTTAGTCAAACCGAATACTATGGTTATTCTGGAGAGACATTGAGAGGACTAATCTTTTGTAGCCGTACTGAAGAAGCTAACGAGTTAGCCATGGCGTTAACAAAAAGAGGATATATAAGTGAGGCATTAACTGGGCAGACAGCTCAATCTTTGCGTAACGATATTATTAATAGATTAGAGCATGGTGAAATTCAATATATCATTACTGTTGATGTGTTTAACGAAGGCATTGACATCCCGTGTGTTAACCAGATTGTGATGTTACGTAATACTCAGTCAAGCATTGTTTTTATCCAGCAGTTAGGGCGGGGACTACGTAAGTTTCCAGAAAAAGATTATGTTACAGTGATTGATTTTATTGGTAACTATAAAAATAATTACTTGATTCCGATTGCATTAACCGGTGACAAATCACGCAATAAAAATACTGCTCGTGAAGATTTGGAATTGCGGCAAGTCGCCGGAATCTCAACAATTAGCTTCTCAGAAATTGCCAAGGAACGGATCTATAAATCTATTAATAACAC
>NZ_QWZQ01000117.1 GCF_003885105.1 Lactiplantibacillus garii | reverse complement strand
TAAAAAGAATTCCGGCTCTAATTACAAATAACGGAGCTAACGCTAAAATCGTCAATGAGATTGGATTTGGCCTGTTAGCAATTCTAGTAAACGTTGACAATAAAAAAATTGCATCGGTTCATACCTATACAGGTGAAATCCAACAGAACCTATCGCATATGCTTTTAAGAATTGATGAGTTATCTAAAAAATTAAATGACGTTTTCTCAAAAATACTAAAGCAAAATATTTCGTTCAACACCAAACAAAATGCTAAGAAAGCTTTGTATTCAACAGGTCTATCCACCACTTTTAAAGTTCTATCCTACTTTGCAAGCCTTTTGGAAGCACCTAGCGAAAAATTAAACATAATATTAGCTAATCTACCATCATATTATGTTTTTGACTATCTGAATGGTACGTGGACAGCCCACGGCGACCAGCGACTTCAAGACTATTATCCAAAGATAAATAATAAATCTTATTTAGAGCCTTTATCGAAAGAAAAGCTTCAAACTGCTTTCAAACGCTGGATTGAAGATAACCCTGGAACACGCCAAAGTTTTACTAAAGAAACGAAAGCCTTGATAACAATTCATTCAAACCTCACTTATCTCTCTGCTAAAATTCCAACTGGTGAGGATTTTGAATTTGAACATATTATTCCCAAAGCGCGAATTTTAAAATTTGACCCTAAAATTACTAGTGTTCATACTAGCTCTTTGGGAAATGGAATGTTATTACCGAAATCTGATAACAATAAGAAAAAAGATAAAACACTTTATGAAATTGATAATAGTTCACAATATTCCGAATTAATTAATGAATCCCTGTATCCCTATGAAAAAAATCTTTCCCATGTTTTAAATAACTTAGAAAACAATCAATTTTCAGAAGTAAATGCTTTTATTTCCAATCGTGCCCAACAAGTAAGCGA
>NZ_QWZQ01000116.1 GCF_003885105.1 Lactiplantibacillus garii | reverse complement strand
AGTGTACACATACTTAAAATAAGTGCAAAAAAATTCCAATCACTTTTATTCCTTTTGTAATTACCCATAACTACTAAAAATCCGACTAATGTTACTCCTAAAAACAATACCTTAGTTAACCAAAAAAATAAGCTTTGCCCAATATCTGTCACATATGCACCTTCATTGAGAGTTGCATACGATCCTCCTTTTCCAAAAAACTGCATTAAAGTATTTCTAATTTGAGGAAACGCTAATCCCGTTAAAATAGCAATAATCGAGAGTAGTTTCACTCTGATATGCTGACTTTGTCTGAAAAATAAAACAACTCTCATCAAAAGAATTGCTAGCACAGCAATATGAAAGGAAACGCCCAACGCATATATACACCATGTAACTATACCCCTGTCTTTTTTTACAAGATCTCTATAGAGTGCGATGGCAACGATTGTACATGCAGTTACATTTCTAACATTACTAAACGCTGCAGCAAACGGAAAAAGGCATAGTCCAATAAGAAGTAAATATACTCTTGTTAAAGGTGCCACTTTACGAAATGCAAAGTAATCCCCAGAAATATAAAAATAACTAAAAGAACTTATAAAACCAACAAAAGCGGGTAACAATTGCTCGTTTCCCAAAGTTGCTACCCATTTAAAGAGAGTACCCGCTCCCACAAAAAATCCTTGACTACGCACAATATCAGCATAAGTTGGCATCATATACTGATATTGTTCAATAATTTGATAATATCTAGTTAAATCGATAGCATGTGTTGGTACAAAATAAAAACCGATTATCGCTATAGAAAACGCTGCACCAGCTGCGTATAACAATCGAAAATTATCCTTCAGTACTATCCCCGTAATGCCCAAGATTGAAGCCCCTAAAGGATATATAAGTAACATGATTATCATACATAGTAAAATCAAACTATACTCCTCCGAATTATTTTATAC
>NZ_QWZQ01000115.1 GCF_003885105.1 Lactiplantibacillus garii | reverse complement strand
CTAAGGAAATTGAAATCAACGTTCCAGAAATTTTTATTTAGAGGAAGTAATCATGAATAACGAAAACTTAAGCATCAGTTATAACAAATTATGGAAGCTGTTAATTGATCGTGGCATGAAAAAGAAAGATCTACAACAGGCTAGTGGAGTTAGTGCCGCTTCAATTGCTAAGTTAGGTAGGAATGGTAATGTTACGACTGGGGTATTACTAAAGGTTTGTAAGGCCTTAGACTGTGATATTAGTGACATTATGGAGATCGTACGAAAGTAACAGAAGGAATAATAAAGGAGGATAGGGGTGACATTTATTTAAAATGAGCAAGGAAGAAATAAGCCTTTTCGATGATCAAAAATTTGAAACCGATCATAAAAAATTTGAATTAAAAGCAATAGGTGATGATGGTCACCTAATTAAATCTAAGGAACGAGTTCAACATCATGGTGAAGTTTTTACCCCTAAATGGATGGTGAAAAAGATGCTGTCTGAACCAGCTATTCAAGAAAAATTGCACGATCTTCATGCCACGTTCCTTGAGCCTAGTGCGGGAGAGGGAGCATTTTTGAAAGAAATCCTACATCAAAAGCTTAGCTATGTGGATCAAATATCTAACAAGATTACGTGGAAAAATAATGCACTGTGGGCTTTGATGAGCATTTATGCGATTGAGCTGCTTCAGGATAACCTAATTAAAGCCAAAAGAGCGATGATAGATGTTTTTATTAATCACTATCAAACGTTCATGCAAAAAGCACTCAGCAGTAATACTGATCTATATAAATCGGCACGGTATATTATCGATGTGAATATTGTTCAGGGAAACACACTGACTTTCAAGAATTCAGAGAATAAGTTAATTGAGTTCAGGGAGTGGATACCATCTGGAAATAAGGTAAAGCAGAACACATTCACGTATAAATCACTGTTTAACAATGATGATATGGATGATGTAAACGCCAACGAAGGACAATTGAGCCTATTTGATGATTTTGAAAATGGTGATTCTAAGCAG
>NZ_QWZQ01000114.1 GCF_003885105.1 Lactiplantibacillus garii | reverse complement strand
GAATTATGTATAGTTCATATTATTTTAATGAATCGAATGATTTATCATACGCGCATGCCTTTTACCGCAAGGAAATATTGGGAAAAGGTAAAGCTACTACAATAAATAGTAAGTTTGCACTACAAAAAGTTAGTGCAATCCAAATTAAGTAGTTTGGATAAAGAAGAGGGAAAAATGAAAACAATTTTTAGTTACCTTCGGGAGAATCGTAAACATTGGGAATTGTACCTATTTCCGATGATTATTTGTTTGGCGGTATCTACACTATTTATGAATAACGATAGCTTTGTGTATACCACAGAAGTTAGGGTTGTGACAAAGGGGGAAAATACTAGGCTGTCAACATTTGACACTGCGTCAATTTCTGTTTATCAAACGATGTTGAAACATCCCTCAATTGTTGTTTCAGCTCAACGGGCGTTAAAGCGGGATTATAACATTAATATCTCACAAGATGATATTGTAAAATCAATTACGACATCACCTGTAGTTTCAGGTGATTCTCTGGAAATTAGATCAACAAATAACGATTCACAATTAGCTGTGGCAATTGGTAAACAGGTTGCTAAAAGTTTGTATTACACGTTGCAATCATATTTACCACAGAAGCAAGTGTTGATTGTAAATAACGCAACATTGAGTAATGCAAAAAGTATCAGCATATGGTATGCAGTGTTAATTTCAGTTCTACTTGGTTTTTCAATTGGGGCAAGCATTCAATTTTATTCTGATTACAAAAAGAATATAGCTGATAAAAGGAGAATTTCAAATGGCCAAAAAAGTTAAGAAACAAGTTACGAAAAGGCGATTAGTATATTCTCTGGTGTTTTATTATTTGGCTACAATTTTGTATATAGTCTATTCCTTTTTACAAACAACGTTATTTTCATCTGTGATACCTAACGGTATTTTTTCAGTTGCTAAATATATATGTTTGGCCCTTTTCGTTTTGAGCATTTTGTGTTCTAAGTATACTGATCGTCAACTGCTGATTGCGCTATGGGGAGTGTTGCTTGGCATTTTCATCTTTCATAATTCTGGTG
>NZ_QWZQ01000113.1 GCF_003885105.1 Lactiplantibacillus garii | reverse complement strand
GTGTTATACAAAAAGGGGAGCGGATCCAAAAATAATAATGTGGATTTTATGTCCATAACTGAATTACGGAAATTTCGCGAATCTAAAGTTGGAATTTCCAGAGATCTGTTGAATAGCTTAAGAACTAATATGAAAAAATATTTTGAAAAAGTACCCGAATTCAAAGTGTTTCCCCTAGAGGATTACACGGGAAAAATGAAAACACTAGATGATAGATTCTTATGGAAATATATGGCAAAGCAGCAACTCAACATATTTTATGATAATAACGTTGAGCGTGCCCGCAATATTGCAACTAACTTAGCCAGACAACTAAAGGCGAGTCCGACGATACAAGCTAATCAGATCCAAATTAAACTTTCAGATCATGCATGTCCCGGTTTAAATATTCAAATTATCCAAGATGATTACGGAAGCGAGGAAGATGCGTATGAAATTAGTGGTGAAGAGAAAATAATTCAACATATCACCGTTCAAAAATTTCATCAATTTGAGGATGGACACGAATTATCTGATATCACAATGGACAGTAAAATCAATAAAGTTGCCCAAGAATTGGTAATTAAGCAAGATCTAGTGAGTCAGACTTTGACGCCCGTGACGGGAGATTTATTAGATACGACAGCTAAGTACGAGTTTTATAATTTTAGGTACATTAAAGAAAAACCACTCACTATTCAAGTTGCGAAAATAAGCTTTCAAACTGATAGAAAATTCAGTATTAAAAGTGAGCAAGTTGTTTTAGAAAATGAATCTCAAAGTGAACTATCAGTGATTTGTCACCGAGTCTATCACTACGTTTTAAATGGGCCTAAACGTAGTGCAGCTAATAAAGAATATCGGTGGAAAACGGTTGCTGGAGTTATCAGTTCTGGTGAAGGGTTAGTAGCCATTCAAAATGTTGAACGTCAAACGCTACCAGACTCCGAGTGGTTGTTTGATCAGTTAGTAACGGATAACCCTGAGAAACAATTTGATGTGAGAGAACTAGGTCGTGTACTGAAACAATTACAGTGTAAACACGGTGTTGAAGATGAGTATAGTGAATT
>NZ_QWZQ01000112.1 GCF_003885105.1 Lactiplantibacillus garii | reverse complement strand
AAACAATTGCTTGAATATATTCTACATAATTATCCTAGAAGAGATGCTGATAATTTTAAAAATCAAAAGTTTAAAGGCTCTGAGTCTATTCAAAAATTAAAGGATACATTGCAAAATGGACTCAACGGTATAACGGAAGAAAAGGTGTTTTTGACAAATGGTTTTACTTCCAAAGGCTCAGCAGGTAACGGTAACTGGGCTACTGTTCCTTGGATAGCGTTATTTAATACTAATATATCTACTGGGGCACAAAAAGGATTTGACGTAGTGTATCTTTTTTCATCGGATTTAAGATGTGTTTATTTATCACTTAATCAGGGTTGGAGCTTTTATAAGAATAAGTATGGTCAAAAAGATGGATTGAAAAATATAGCTGCGGTAGCGAAATATTGGCAGAATAATTTGTTCAGTAGGACTGATAATATGTCTACAGGAAAGATTGATTTACACTCAGCACAGTATAAAGGAACAAGCTTACCTTTAGGTTATGAGAGGGGAAATATTTTAAGCATAAAATATGAAACTCATAATTTGCCAAGTAATGAACGGTTAATTGAAGACCTTTTAAATATGAAATTAGTTTTAACGGAATTGGAAAAAAGTTTATTTTCTCCTAAAAACTTGGACTACTCTATTTCATATATTATTAAGGCAAATGGACTTGGAGAAGATGAACCAAATTACATTGTGCAAAAACAAAATCAAAATATTATAAAAAACACACCAGAGATTCAACAAACGGCTGCACCCAAAGTAGGATTGCCAAAAAATCCTGGATCAGTGAAGGCAGGTAAAATGAATTATGAAGACAAAGAACGCAACAATTCTAAAATTGGATTTTTAGGTGAAATACTAGTTATTAATTTTGAGAAAAAAAGATTGGAAGAAGCAAATAGATGTGATTTATCGAAAAAAATTGAACATGTGTCACGTACACAAGGTGATGGATTAGGATATGATATTGTATCGTATACAGATATGGGTGTGGTCCCCTGTCAATAAAATAGACAATTTAAATAGAGACTTTTTTGTCCTATGCCACGACTAAATTTTGAATTTGAGTT
>NZ_QWZQ01000111.1 GCF_003885105.1 Lactiplantibacillus garii | reverse complement strand
GGTTGATGATGTTTTGTTTGAATTCTTTGTCGTAACGAGTTGGCATGTAAAAATTCCTTCCTTTTGAGAGACGATTTATTCATTATACACTCTCTTAAAAGTTGTCTCAGGAATCAGCTTACATCCACCTAGCAGTTGAGACGCTTCAGTTCCTAAACTGTCATTATATATGGAAATAGCTGTTTCAAAATTGTTGTTTCCTGAGGAGTATTCAAAAGATTGTCTCAGCTTCCTGTGACGATTTCTTAAAAATGTTATTACTGCTAATCCGAATGCTAACCAACCTACCGATATGTTAATGCTAATCCATTGGATGATATTTAAAATTAGTTCCCATGATTGACCTATAAATAATTGTATAACTTTCAACATTATAAAATCTTCTTTCTTATTTGTTTGCATTTGTATTATTATTTTTATAATTATCAAGCGCCTTACTGTTCTACGTCACCAAGTTTTAAAGCCTTCTTTCAAATTTTGTCCGTGTCCTACTAGTAATATAAGGATTAACCTGAAAGTTAATCCGTTTAAATTGGTTCTCACTAGTAATATAGCGATCAGGCAAATTTGTTTTAAAACTTGGATAGTGATATAGATTCCCTGTATAATGGTATTTTGTAGAGAAGTTAAGGCGGTGGCTATTTCCAATCGGAGGTGGTGCTTATGGTGTTAAACCTTTAAAGCCCATAAATCCTAACGAAAGGAGTAGCCTAGGTGTCCGTTGCGGACGCTTTACAATTAATGCTGGCTTTCGGTACTTTTATCGTGGCCTTAATCGCATTAATTGTTGAGCTGATCAAAAGTAAGCAAAAAAAATAACCGCCTTAGCTCTGGTCAGCTAGCGGTTATTAAATATCGTTAAAATCTGCCACCGTCTTTAACGGCTCTACATGGGAAGCCCTGTTCTAGCGGGACTTCCTTTTTCTATTACATTATAGCATGTCCCTTAGAAGCTGTCCAAGATCTATGATTTTTGATATACTTCTATGTAAAAAGCGAGTTTAAGCTATGAAAAATTATCCCAGCAATATTACTCGGCAACAATTTGAATTAATTCGACCAGCTTTAGAAAATTTTCGTAAGCGAACTAAGCCTCGAAAATATGACCTCTACGAGGTCTTCTGTGCGGTCCTATATGTCTTGAAAACC
>NZ_QWZQ01000110.1 GCF_003885105.1 Lactiplantibacillus garii | reverse complement strand
CTAATAGATTGTGTTGTATTCTGCGGAAACGTGGAGGGCTGGCAGTTTAACTACTGAACTTGTTTTTTTACCCGCAATTTTTTGAGTAATAGTTAAATTTTTACTACTGTTTTTAATTTTTGAGTTGTTTAAATAAAATTTTGTCTGGTTAGTATCCCAGGCTGTGATGCTCATCAGATATTTACCATTTTTATAAATATCTGTAGTTGCATTTTTGTTACCAATAACGGTGTAGTGAATGCCCTTTTTTGTACGCGTTGCCTTTTTTATTACTGGTTTTTTAGTTGCGTATTTATTAGCATTGATTGATTTAATAACGGTTGATCCATTCAATAATTTGAAAGTCCCGTAGCCCTTAAAGCGCTTAGTGATAACAAATTTTCCTGCTTTTGTTTTAACGTTGGCGATTTTCTTTCCCTTATAGTTAAGGAGTAACTTTTTTACACCTTTAACGTGACCTTTAATGGTAACAGCGTGTTTTTTACTACTGTATGTGACTTTTAGTTTGGAAATCTTTGGAGTAGCTTTTATATAGTAGACAGAAGTCACAGCATTGGCGGGATCGTTTAATTTAGTATTGGGAACCGTATCGAAAGCAATACTGCTTCTATAGCGTGCAATCATGCCTTTAACATCACACTTTTGAATGCCAAAGTATCTATTTGAAGGGTTCATAACAGATGTACTACCGGCTTTATTATGTGCTAATCCTAATGTATGTCCCAATTCATGTTCAGCAACATTCACTCGCTGTGCTTTTGTATAACCATATTTTTTAAAAGCTGCACGATTAATACGAACTTTAGCCCAAAAAATATGACCAGTTTGTTTATCATGGTTGATATATGCTACGCCTGCTAGATTATTGTTTGTACCACCATCGTATGATGACAAAGTGGTTTTAGACTTCTTGGCTTTGGTCCAAACAAACCCTTTTTTAGTCCAAGCCTTTGTAGCAGTTTTCCAAACCTCTTTATAGTAGGTTGATGTTGATAGATCTTGATAGTTAGCTGTTTGCTTTGAATATCGGTTGCCTAACATTGGCGTTGTTGAAAGTGTCGAGGCATGTACGTTTGTTACACCAATAAATGATGTTGATAACAACGTTACTGATAGAGCTGAAATAATACT
Organism: Lactiplantibacillus garii; assembly: GCF_003885105.1. Taxonomy (GTDB): domain Bacteria; phylum Bacillota; class Bacilli; order Lactobacillales; family Lactobacillaceae; genus Lactiplantibacillus; species Lactiplantibacillus garii. The sequence goes on along the minus strand of NZ_QWZQ01000110.1, from coordinate 125 downwards.
TTTTGAAATACGCATAATACAAAATCCCCCTTGTAAATATTGCGCAAATCATCCAGAAGGTTCGAACGGTTTGAACACTATTCACGGTAGCTGGGCCTAGAATAAAAAGTGTACAAGTTAAATAG
>NZ_QWZQ01000010.1 GCF_003885105.1 Lactiplantibacillus garii | reverse complement strand
TTACTATACTACGACTATAAAAGTGACAATTTTCAACTTAGTTCTGCTTAAGCTCCGCTATCGTGAAAACTAGTCTATCTAAAATAAGTATTACTTCTTTTCTTCTTCCCCAATCTTAAACAGCGGAATCTTTGGCCGGGCGTTTTGGCCGGTCTGGCGCTGGGGTTTGGGGGCGGAGTTTAAGCGCTGCTCGATGCTGCGCTGGCGCTCCGCTTCGACCTGCTGAGCGGTCGTGAGGTTGCGTTTCTGCCAGTTTAACAGGATGCGGTCCATGTAGGTCAAGTTGTAAACCTGACGCAATACGGCCTCTCGAAGGGCCAACTCGATCACGTCCGGATCGTAGTGGTCCTCATCAAACCACTTGCTAATACTTTGCATTTCAATCTGCGATAACGGCCGGCCAAATTCGCGTTCGATGGTCGTAAAGACCTTCTGACGCGGATTCACGGCCGGTTCGGTATTGTTAGTCGTCACGGTGGTCCGTTCGGGCTGTTTCAAGGCCACCACTAGCTTATCGTAAAGGCCGTCAAAGTTGTATCGATCGTGAATCTTTTGGTCCGCGCCGGTGACCGACTCAATGGTCAATAACTTCTTGGCTAACATTTCGTGCAACCGCTGAAAAACGGTGTTGGTCGTCTCACCCAAGGCCTTGGCCACCACCGCGGCGTCCGGAAACTGGTCACCCTGATCCATCAGCCGCTTAAACTGTAAGTAGACTAAAAATTCGTCATTCGTGACCCCAATTTCGCGGTAATGGGCCAACAAAGCGTTGGCGAGCGTGGTCTCCCCACCGTAGATCAGGGCGTGTGCTAAGGGTTCCATTGATTGAAAAACCTCCTTGAACCATTAAGAGCGTGAGACTAGCGCCCCACGCTCTTAATAATAACTATTTTTTAAGTTTACGGGTAAATCCGGTTCAGCAAACGTGGGAACGGAATCGTTTCGCGAACGTGGTCTTCGGAAGTGATCCACGTTAAGAAGCGTTCCAAACCAAGACCGAAACCAGCGTGCGGTACGCTACCATACTTCCGCAAGTCTAAGTACCAAGCGTAGTCCTTAGGATCTAAACCGGCCTTTTTGATTTGGTCGAGTAAGTAGTCGTAATCGGTCGCCCGTTCGGAACCCCCGATAATTTCACCGTAGCCTTCGGGTGCTAATAAGTCGGCACAAATCACCACGTCATCGCGGGTCGGGTGCGGCTTCATGTAAAACGGCTTGATGGCCTTCGGGTAGTTCAAAACGAATACCGGTTGGTCAAAGTGGTCGGCCAAGAAGGTTTCTTCCGGCGAACCAAAGTCCACGCCCCAGTCAACGTCAAAGTCGTTGGCCTTTAACAAGTCGATGGCTTCATCGTAACTGATCCGCGGGTAAGGCAGCTTGGTGTACTTCTTCAACGTTTCAACGTCGCGACCCAAGATGTCTAAGGCGTACTTACAATTGTCAATGACCGCTTGGACCAAGTGCGCAATGTACCGTTCTTGGACTTCCAGACTTTGTTCCTGGTGCATGAAGGCCATTTCGGGTTCAATCATCCAAAATTCAATCAAGTGACGGCGGGTCTTGGACTTTTCAGCCCGGAACGTCGGGCCAAACGTGAAGACCTTGCCGTAAGCCATGGCACCGGCTTCGGCGTACAGTTGACCACTTTGTGATAAGTAAGCGTCACGGTCGAAGTATTCGGTGTGGAATAATTCGGTCGTGCCTTCCGGGGCGCTCCCCGTCAAAATTGGCGAATCCATTTTGATGAAGCCTTCCTGGTTGAAGAATTCGTAGGTGGCCCGAATGACTTCGTTGCGGATGTTCATGATCGCCCACGGCCGCTTAGAACGTAACCATAAGTGCCGGTGGTCCAATAAGAAGTCGATTCCGTGGTCCTTAGGCGTGATTGGGTAATCTTCACTTTCACCAACAACTTCTAAGTCTTCCACTTCAATTTCGTAACCAAACTTGGACCGGCTGTCTTCGTGAATGACCCCGGTGATCCACATGCTGGTTTCTTGTTTAACTTCCTTGGCCAGTTCAAACACTTCGGGCGTGACCTGACTCTTAACGACGACGCCTTGGAAAAAGGCGGTTCCGTCGCGTAATTGTAGGAAGGCAATTTTACCGCTGGAACGTTTATTGGTCAGCCAAACCCCAATTTTGACCTTTTCATCGACGTGGTCCTTCGCATCCATAATGCTGATTTGTTGCACCATTTACTTACATCCTCCAATTACTTTGCTTGTTCAGCAATTTTTTGATCAATAAATTTTTGTAACCGCCGGTAGGCTTCGCGTAACGAATCCATATCGGTGGCGTAACTTAGCCGAATGTGACCGGGCAACCCGAAAGCTTCTCCGGGAACCAGGCCAACGTGGGCTTCTTCCAAAACGGCCTGCACAAAGGTCGGCGCGTCTGGATAACCCGTTAACCGCAGGGCTTCGGTCACGTCCGGGAACAGGTAAAACGCCCCGGCCGGTTTGCCACCGGGCATTTTAAAGCCCGGTAAACTGTTGATCAACGGGTACAGCTCGTTCAAACGGGCCTCAAACCCCTGCCGCATCGTTTCAACCGACGACTGGTCGCCACCAAAAGCTTCGATCGCCGCGTACTGTGAAACGGCGGCCGGGTTGCTGGCGGCGTGACCCAAAACAACGCCCATTTTCGCCATAATGGCTTGGGGACCGGCGGCGTAACCAATCCGCCAACCGGTCATCGAATAGGCTTTTGACACCCCGTTGATCAGGATCACGTGGTCCATATTCTCATCGCCGAGCTCGAGCACGGACGTGAAAAAGTTGCCGTTATAAAGCAGCTTCTCGTAAATTTCGTCCGCCACGATCAGAATATCATTTTGAACGGCCCAGTGTACGATGGCCGTTAACTCAGCCTGACTGAACACCAGCCCGGACGGGTTTTGCGGCGAGTTTAAGACCAGCGCCTTGGTTTTAGCCGTCCGGTGAGCTTCTAGGTCGGCCACCGTGAACCGCAGTTGCCGGTCCGTGGCGACGTCGACCGGAATACCACCGGCTAACTTAACTTGTTCGGAATAGCTGACCCAGTACGGAACCGGGAGCAACACTTCGTCTTCCGGGTTCAAAATGACCTGAAACAACGTGAACAGGGCCATTTTCGCCCCGTCCGTGACCACGATCTGGCTCGGATCAAAGTGGTACCCGTGGTCCGCTTCGATCCGGGCACTAATCGCCTTTTTTAGGGCTGGTAAGCCGGTCGCGGGCGTGTAAAAACTCGCTTTCCCGTTTTTAATGCTATCAATGGCGGCCTGTTTAATATTGTCCGGGGTCTGATAATCCGGTTCACCAATGCCCAGATTAATCACATCAACCCCGTCAGCAATCATTTGTTTCGCCGTCGCGCTAATTTTTAACGTCGCCGACGGTTGAATTTGCATGACTTTTCGCGATAATTCCATAAACATCCGCACTCCTTAGCATTAGATTTAAATATTCATAATTGATTTGATTTGGCTGCCGTTGGAATACTGCAGCACTTCGTAGCATAAATTGTTCTTCTGGTTCAGGTAGGTAATTTCCCAAACGACCTCACCATCGTACTTGCCCAGCGTCGCTTTGATCACCTTGCTAGGATTACGTTTGGACCAAACTTTCCGGAGGGCCTTGGTGCGGGAGATCCCGGCCGACTGCTTGACCACCGTGGTTTGGTGTTTCTTGTTGGTGTTGATCACGGCGTAAACCGGAACGTTTTTGCTGTTCGTACCAGTCACGGCGTAATAACTCTGGTCCCCGTTATACTGCGAGAAACCGGTCGTGGTCTTTAACTTACCCTTGCTGACCGCTAAGCTGTACGCCGTTTTTTGGGCCTGGTGCATTGGCCGTTGAGCCGCCCATAACGTACCGTAGATGGCCACAATAATCGCTAATACGACTAACAAGACGATCATGATCACCCGTTCCGGGCGGCGTTTACGTTGAACTCGCATATTTTTATCCTGATCCTTTCAAAAAAACAGATAGACTAATTATAGCAAATTAAACTGACAGCGGAATGCTTTCTTACTTAGTTTTGAAAAAACTTTGAAGTTCACTGGTAATTTCAGCCAGTGAGCCGCTTTTCGGCGGCAAGGTCTTCGGTAAGGCCTTTAAAATCGTTTGACCGTACCGCTTCGTCACTAAGCGGTCATCTAAGATCACCGCCGCCCCGCGGTCCTGGTCCGTCCGAATCAACCGCCCCAGCCCCTGACGTAATTTCAAGGCCGCTTTCGGCAGCGCTTCGTTATAAAACGGGTTGACCTTGGCCTGGCGCAATTGTTGGTAGCGGGCCTTGGTCGTCGTTTGGTCCGGGGATTCAAACGGTAACTGGGTGATAATCAGCAGTTCCAGCTGTTCCTGTGGTAAATCAATGCCTTCCCAGAAACTAGCGGCGCCCAGTAAAATGGCGTTATCGCCCTGCATGAAGCGTCGCAGCAACTTTTCCCGGCTGCCGTTAACGCCCTGCGCTAACAGTTCCCGGTCACTGCTGAGGTTACCCTGGTGCAAGCTGTAAAAAACCGCTTCAATCATGTTCAACGAGTTAAACAGAACCAACGTTTGTTTCGGCGTGGCGGTCGCAATCTGTTCAATGGCGCGGGCCAAGTACGCAACGCGTTGTTTGCCGCTTGGTTGTTCCGCCGGTTCCGCGTCGGTCGCAATCATCAGGCGGGCCTGTTTTTCCAGGTCAAACGGTGTCGACAACTGGTGGTGTTCCGCCTTGGCCGCGTCAATGTCCAATTGGCCGTACACGTACTGGGACTTGCCGGTCGCAAACAAGGTGGCCCCGGTCAGCAACGGCGCGCTGAAGTACGGGTAGAGCTGTTCTTTAAAGTAGCCCTGCGTATCGATCAGGCTCCCCGATAAGCTCAGGCTCCCGCGGTCGTGCCACTGGTTGAGGGTAATCCAGAAGACCCGTTGTTCCCGGGTTGCCGGCATGACCCAAGTCCGTAGCAGGTCGTAACCGTGGCGCAGGTCCTGCAGCCGGTTGTAGAAATCATCCAGAACGTGTTGCTCGGTGGGCAAAATCTCCGCTTGGTCGTGGTGGTACTGCTCGTTTAACTGTTGAAACTGTAAGAAACAGTTTTCAATCGCCGTTTGGAGTTGCTTGATCAGCGGGTTGTGTTCGGCAAAGAAATCGGTGATCTGGTTAGTGCTGATGCCGATTTCCACCGGTTGGTTGCCCCCCTTTTGGTGCGGGACAAATTCCCGGGCCAACGCCGCCTGAACTTGTTGTAAATGCAGGTCGGTGTCGTTTAACGAATTGTCGAGCAGTTTCAACCGGTAATCGGCCTGGGGCTGTTCCGCAAATAGTGCCCGCAAACTCAACCCGTGGTCCTGATCAATGCGGCTGACCAGGCTGTGGCAAGCCGCCATGTAAAAGTTAAAGTCAAACTGTTGCCGTGATTCTTTGAGCACCCCGTCGGCCAAATGCTGGGCCTCATCGAGGACGAGTAGTGGTCGTTGTTGGCGACTGCCTAACTGGGCAACGTGGCGCATCAAGTACGCGTGGTTGGTAATAATAAAGGTCGCCTGGGCGGTCAGCTGGTCACGGAAACGTAAAAAGTCTTCCTTAAAGAACGGGTCGTCGGCCTTAAGCGATGCCACCCCGTGATGGGCGATCTCCGCAAAGTACGGCGCCTGATAGGTGGTCAGGTGTAGTTCGTCTAGATCGCCGGTAGTGGTCATCGTCAACCACACCAAAACCCGCAGTTTTAAGAGCTGGGTTTGCTTGGAATGCTCGTGCAACGCTAATCCGCGGGCAAACCGGTTTAAGTCAACGTAGTGCTGGTTGCCCTTGATAACGACCGCGGTAACCGGGGTCGGCAGTAACGCGTTTAGCAGTTGCACCCCCTGTTCCAGGAGTTGCGTCTGTAAAACGGTCGTCGCAGTGCTAACGACCACCTGCTGATCACCGTGTGCCAAGTATGCCAGTGGTAATAAGTACCCCAGCGTTTTCCCCGTGCCGGTCGGAGCTTCGATCAACAACGGTTGCTGCTTGGTGGCGTCCTTGGTGTAGTGGCGGTAGATTTGATTCATCATCCGGGCCTGTTGTGGCCGGTACGTCAAATCATCCCCAAACAGGTGCACCTTTTGCGACTTCGTCAACGGGTACCGCGGGGCTTTCCGTCCGAGCGCCTGTTGTGGCAAGGCCTGTTTACGCAGTGCGATGCCGTTGCGCACCATCAAGTCCTTCGGTAAACGCCCCGGATGCTGCTTGCCCTGCTGAAACGCGTACGAAAAGAGCTCGGCGGTTTCACGCGGGAGTTCCGGTGTTAATTGGACCATTTGCTGTAGCGTGATCAGTGGTAAGTGGGCCAACCGCTTTTGTAAAAAGATGAACAGGTGGGCGGTCGCAATCGCGTCACTATCCGCGGAGTGCGGGTGTTCGTGGTCAATATTTAACAAGTGGCTTAAGTCCCGCAAGCGAAAACTCGGCGCGGTCGGCAGCAGGATCTGGCTCAAAGAGACCGTATCCACGGCCTGAATGGGCAACTCCGGGTAGCCGACCCGCGCGAGTTCCGCGTTAATAAACGGTAAGTCAAAGTTGACGTTATGGGCGACAAACACCGTCCCCTGTAACAGGCTGTACACGGTCCCGGCCAAATCGTCAAAGGGCGGCGCCTTGCGTACCCGCGCGTTGCTGATCCCCGTCAAATTTTCGATGACTGGGGGGACCGTCGTCAGCGGATTGACGTCGGTCGCAAAGGTATTAATGATTTTATTATTTTTGACGAACGCACAGCCAATTTGGATGATGCGGTCGCCATCCTTAACGCTAGTACCGGTCGTTTCAATATCAACGACGGCATAGGTTGTGTTTGGTTTCATGGTCATTTCCCCAAATTTCAGTCTATAGCACTCCTTAGTCGCAATTTTGACGCGGTTAAGGAGTTTGCTCAAATTAAATTATAGCATAATCGTAAAAGTTATCCGTCCCGGCTAAACACCGGACCACGCTGGTTCTTTTTCACAACCGGCCCGGCAATAAAAGTGACGGCGGTCACACTAAATTTAATCCGTTTCTCATCTTATCATATCCGCCCCGGCCCCGGGGACCCCGGCGCCCGCTAAATTTCACCGAATTAAACGTAATCCCGCGTGCTAGCAATGGTTATTGACCGAACATAGTCCGGCTAATATTTTCTAATGATTCCCGTAAACCGGGGCACGTCTCCTGGCAGCCGTGGTAAAAAGCGTGATAATAAGGTATTATAATCCTATTATTAATTCATTTTAGAAAGGCAGCGACACGATTGAAAAATCTAGCTACCGGTACTAGTCATGCCAAAATTATTTTAATTGGGGAGCACGGGGTCGTATACGGCCAACCCGCCATCGCCCTTCCAATTTCGACGATTCAAATGCAAGCCGTCATTCACCAGCGTGATACGGCCCAAACGGTGAAAAGCCGTTACTTTAACGGGGATTTTAACAGTATGACCGCCAACTTAGGCGGGATCCAGGCGCTGATCAAAACGCTGCTCAACCGCTTTGACGCGCCCGAACAAGGTTTCGACATTCACATCACTAGTGATATTCCGTCCGAACGCGGGATGGGCTCGTCCGCAGCAGCGGCCGTAGCGGTCACGCGGGCGTTCTACGATTTCTTTGAACAGCCATTGTCCCACCAAACGTTATTAAAAACGGCGAACGTCGCCGAAAGTTACACCCACGGTCAACCCAGTGGTTTAGACGTGGCGACGGCCAGTGCCAAGTCACCGGTCTGGTTCGTTAAGGGGCGCGAAAATTACCCGATCCCGGTCAAACTCCCGGGGTACCTCGTCATCGCCGACACCGGCATTAAAAGTCAAACCAAGGTGGCCGTCGCTACCGTCAAAAATTTACTGGTGGTTGAAGGTGAAAACATTCAACAACGCATCGACGACTTGGGCCACTTAACGACGCTGACCCGTGACGCGCTCGCCAACGGCAACATGCCGGAACTTGCCCGGGCCCTAAACGGTGCCCAGGACGACTTACGCTCATTAGGGGTCAGTCACCCGGCCTTAGAGCAACTCTTAGCCGTGGCCCGGCAGAACGGCGCCGTCGCGGCGAAACTTACCGGGAGTGGTCAGGGTGGTTGCATGATCGCCGTGGCTCCGGAAGAGAGTATCGCGAACGATTTATCCCAAAAACTGTCCGCGGCTGGCGCCACCGCTACCTGGGTCGAACCACTACTCGCAAACGATTAATTTTGGAGGAACAAGCATGAACACAACCGTCACGGCGAAAGCCCACACCAACATTGCACTAGTTAAGTATTGGGGCAAAAAGGATCCGCAACTGATGTTACCGCAAAACGGCAGCATCTCCTTAACCCTGGACCACTTTTACACCGAAACGAGTGTAACGTTTGACGACCAGCTCGCGCACGACCAAATTTACTTCAACGACCAACTCCTCCAACCAGCCAAGGCGCAACGCATCAGCCAATTTTTAGACCTCATTCGGCAACGGAGCGGGCAAACGCACTTTGCCCGCGTCACGACCGGCAACCACGTGCCAACTTCGGCCGGGCTGGCGTCGTCGGCTTCCGGGTTTGCGGCCCTCGCCGCGGCCGGAAGTCGGGCTGCCGGTATGCACTTAGATTTGACCGACCTCAGCCGGCTCGCACGCCGGGGATCGGGGTCGGCGACCCGCTCTATTTTTGGCGGCTTCGTGGAATGGCACGCCGGTCACGACGACCAGTCCTCCTACGCCGAAGTTTTACAGGACCCCGTCGACTGGGACGTGCAAATGATCGCGGTCGTTTTAAAGGCCACTAAAAAGCCCATTAGTTCCACGGACGGAATGGCCAGGGTCGTCGCGACCTCGCCGTACTACCCCGCCTGGGTGCAAACCGCCAACCACGACCTCGACCGCATGCGTCACGCCATCGCCGCTAAGGACCTGCACGCCCTCGGCATGATCGCGGAAACCAACGCGATGCGGATGCACGCGTTGAACCTAAGTGCCGACCCGGCCTTTAACTACTTTACCGCGGACACCCTGACCGCCATTCAAGCGGTCACCGACTTGCGCGCGAACGGGGTAAACTGTTATTATACTTTGGACGCTGGCCCGAACGTTAAAATTATTTGCGCGGGCCACGATACGGCCGTGATCAAAGCGGCATTAGCAAAACACTTCGCCCCGGAACAACTGATCGTTGCCAAACCGGGACCGGGGATCACAATTACGGAAGCATAAGTTAGGTTACGTGAAACGTTGCGCAGACCATGAAAGGACATGATGGCATGATTACGGTGAAAGCACCGGGAAAACTTTACATTGCGGGGGAGTACGCCGTAGTTGAAAGTGGGTTTCCAGCGATTATCGTGGCGTTAGATCAATTCGTGACCGCTACGATTTCACCTAGCGATACGGTTGGAAGTATCGTTTCAAAACAGTACCAGGAAAACTCGATCGTTTGGCGGCGTCAAGGCGACGCGATGGTATTTGATAACCGGGATAACCCGTTTCACTACATCCTTTCCGCCATCAGTTTGACGGAAAGTTACGCCCACGAACTGGGCCGCGAACTCGGCGTGTACCACCTCGGTATCAACAGTGAACTCGACAGTGCCGACGGTAAAAAGTACGGGCTGGGGTCGTCCGCCGCGGTAACCGTGGCGACCATTAAAGCCCTTTGTCAGTTCTATCGCCTGCCAATGGATAAACGTAAGCTCTTTAAATTAGCCGCCATCGCCCACCTTTCCGTACAAGGAAACGGGTCGCTCGGCGACATCGCCGCCAGCGTTTACGGCGGCTGGATCGCGTACCATTCGTTTGACCGCGACTGGCTGCACGTTCAGCGCCAAAAATCCAGTTTGAGCGCCCTACTTAACATGGACTGGCCGGACTTAAAGATTGACCTGTTAACGCCCCCGAGCAACCTGCGCTTGATGATTGGTTGGACCGGTTCGCCGGCTTCCACCTCCCACCTCGTGGATAAGGTGGCCTTAGTCAAAGCCAAACAACGTGGGGAATACCAGACGTTCCTGCAAGACAGCAAGGCCTGCCTTAAACGCATGATCAGCGGGTTTCACGCCGGTGACCTAACGGCGATTCAAACTGAGATTCGCTACAACCGCCACCTCTTACAGACCCTCGGCGCGTTCAGCCACGTCACGATTGAAACGCCGATCTTAAAGAAAATGATCAGTCTCGCCGAAGCCGCGGGAGCCGCCGCTAAAACGTCCGGCGCTGGCGGTGGCGATTGTGGGATCGTTTTGATCGACCGGGCCCTCGATTCGCGCGCCCTACTCGAGCAGTGGGCCCGTGACGGGATCGAACAGCTGCATTTAAACGTGCACACCGTCGACGACGATTCAATTTTTAACGCTTAAAAACCACGCGGCACGGAACCTATTTGACGCCGTAAACGTAAAACCGGCAATTATTCTAGGTTTGGAATAATTGCCGGTTTTGGGTTAGGTCCCGTTAGCCACTTAGGTTTCGCACGTTAACAATCATGCCAGTAATAATCAGCCCCGTTGCTGATTGTAAACACTTTTAAATTAATGGGAGGTGGCTTTCGTGCCACAAAGTCAACAATCACACCGCAAAGACGAACACGTTTCGTTAGCGGAGAAGTATTATCACGGTGACCGACCCAACCCGTTTGACCAGGTCAAGATCCGCCACGACGCGCTGCCCGAAACCCGGGTCAGTGATGTTTCGCTGGCAGCAACGGTTGGTCAGTGGCACTGGGAAAGCCCGCTCTACATTGAAGCCATGACCGGCGGCTCCGTTCAGACTGGCCGCTTAAACGCCCGTTTAGCGCAAGTTGCGGCCGCCTGCCACCTACCAATGGCCACCGGTTCGCAGAGCGTGGCCATTAAGGACCCCGCCCTGGCGTCAACCTTTACCACCGTTCGCGCCAACGACCCGCACGGGCTCATTTTTGGGAATCTCGGGGCCGGCCACCAGTTAAGCGCCGCACAAACGGCGGTCCGCATGTTAGGTGCCGACGCCTTGGAATTACACCTCAACGTGGTCCAGGAGATCGTAATGCCCGAAGGCGACCGCGACTTTAAATGGCTGGCTAACATCCAAGACGTGGTCAACCACCTGGCCGTCCCGGTCATCGCCAAGGAAGTGGGCTTTGGTATTTCGCGACCGACCATGCAGCGGCTTTACGCGGCCGGCGTGCGGTACCTTGACCTGGGTGGCCGCGGCGGCACCAACTTCGTCGACATTGAAAACCGGCGGCGGCCCGCACGCGACATGGCCTACTTACACGACTTCGGCTTATCAACCGTTGAATCTTTACTGGCCGTCCGGGACCACCCCGCCGATCTGACCATCCTAGCATCCGGGGGCGTGCGCAACCCGTTAGACGTGCTAAAGGCCCTCATGTTGGGCGCGGACGCGGTCGGCATGGCCGGAACGGTGTTACACGCGTTGTTACACCACACCAACGCCGAAGTCATTCAAATGTTGGCCGACTGGCAGGAACAGTTACGGTTATTGATGGCCCTAGTTGGCGCGACTTCGGTGACCCAGCTCCACACGATGGATGCTAAACTAACCTATTCAGCCGAACTTGCGGCTTACAAGCAATCTTTAAAATAAGTTTTTATTCACCAACGACGCCGTTACTAAAATCTATAAGTAACGGCGTCGTTATCGCTTCTTGTTAGCCCCAACTTTAAATCATAAGGACACCAACCTTACTATCGGCTATGTTATCATTCTGATTTATAACTGGTTATGATTATAGTAATCGACAAGGGGGGATTGTCCATGCTAGTTTGTCAAAATTGTGGGAAACCGTTGAAGCGGCCGGACCGGGCGTACTTCCTATTACGCGTTCCCCGGCGGACGCTGAGTGAAGTCCGGAGTTTTTTGCAAGTCAACTCGGTCGCGTACTGTCCCGATTGCGTCCAGATCATGCGCACCAAGACACTCAGTTAAACCGTTTAAGTAGACTAAAATGCTGACGCGCGGTCGTTTTCCGCGCGTCAGCATTTTTTTATATTGAACACTATAAAGCAGTATTCTCCGCGGTCGCCAAGAACCGTAGGCCTTTAGGGAAGAAATTCTTGACGGTCGTTCCCACGACCTTGCCAAAACCAACCGGTAACCCGTCACAGGTCAGGACCCGAAAACCGTTCTTGGTGGCAGCCTGCGTTAACTGGAACGTTTCGCCGTGCACGTATTTTTGCCACTGTGCGTGGTCAATGGCCACCGTCGGCAAGTCGATGGCGTCACTGGCCAAAGCGAGCGCGTAACTGGGCTCAAAGCGCTTTTTCTTGAACGTGCCTAACTGGATCCCCGCACGAAAGACCTTTAACTTGCGCGTGAGCGGCATCGCGGCCGGTAAACCGTATAACTGGTCCCCGTGCGCTTGCAAAACCAGGTCCGGAAAGTTAGTGACCCCGGATTTTTGCAAAAAGTCCTGCCACAACTGGCGTTCAGTCGGGGTCAGTTCGTTCCGTACCGTCCGCTTCGGTTTAACCGGAGTCTCACCGTGGAAAACCAGTTTAGCGATGAAGTGGCCTTCCCCACGCATTAAGTGTGGAAATAAGCGGGCAGCCCTTGTCAGCGTGGGATTACCGTCGGCCCACTCCGGCTTACCGTCCACCATTCCGGCCGTTTTAGTCAGCGGTTCTAATTCAAATTCGGGGTAAGTCTTTAATAACCAGGCCATCATCTGTTCGTCCTCTTCCGGCGCGAAGGTGCACGTTGAATAAATCAAGTGACCGCCGGGCTTCAGCATTTTAACGGCTTCCGTTAAAATTTCACGCTGGCGCGTCGCACACTCCGCCGGGTAATCCGGCGTCCAGTACTGGGTTGCCGCCGGGTCCTTACGAAACATCCCTTCACCCGAACACGGCGCGTCCACTAAGATCCGGTCAAAAAAGCCCGGAAGTTCCTTCGCTAACGCGGCCGGTGTCGCGTTGGTGATCACCGTATTGAGTGCGCCGTAACGTTCGACGTTATCACCCAATGCCGTGACCCGTTTGGGGTTGATCTCGTTAGTGACTAATAACCCAGTTTGTTTTAAATAGCTAAGTAAGTGGGTCGTTTTACCGCCGGGCGCGGCGCAGAGGTCGAGCACCCGTTCGTGTTGCTCGGGCCGGGCAAATTCGCCCACCGTCATGGCACTCGGTTCCTGACTATAAACCGCGCCGGCGAGGTGTTCCATGGCGTTGCCGTTGACCCGTCCGTAGTACCCGATCGGACTATACGGGACCGCGCTCGTCATCTTAGCCGTCATCGCCGGGGTGACCGGCTTGTTCGGATTGATTCGAAAGCCCTTCTCAACCGGACCGTCAAAGGCGGCCAAAAAAGCCGGGGCGTCGGCACCTAATAATTTTTTATATTTACTAATAAATTCTGCTGGTAATTGCAAGAAATTTCCTCCTAATCACAAAAGCATCCTCAACTAGATTATCACACTTCACCAGTCTGGCAAGGATTTAAAGATTCGCAATCCGGTGAAATCTATGCTAGATTTAAATGATTAACTGTGGTGAATGAGAGGTTGACTTGATATGGAAAGAAAACTAATTGCGCTCGATTTAGACGGAACCACCCTCAACGCGGATTCGGGGTTAAACACCGCGACCATCCAAACCATGCAACGCCTGCAAAACGCGGGACACGTCGTTAGTATCATTACCGGCCGGTCCTACCAGGGTTCGGCGGCCATCTACGACCAGTTGCATCTGGTCAGTCCAATGATCAACTTCAACGGCTCACTGGGTCACTTACCCCACCAGACCTGGGCATCCGAATACCAGTTCACCGTTAACAAGGCCATCGTGTTGGCCCTGATCAAATACCGAGAACAACTCGGCATTAATGAAATTATTGCAGAAAATAAAAACAGCACCATGACGGCCGGCCAGGACCTGGTCGCCGGGAAGTTTTTCCCCGAGATCATGAACAGCCCGCGGCTCACGCCGGAAACGTTGACCCGCAACCCGAACTCGCTGGTCTTACTCGTCCAGTTAGACCGGCGTACGGCCGTCGTTGACTGGATCAACGCCCACTTCGGGGACTTCGTCGACGTCGGCGTTTGGGGCGGTCCCAACGCGATTCTAGAAGTGACGTCTAAGGGCGTCCACAAGGCAAAGGGCTTAGCCTACCTCGCCGACCACTTCCAAATCGCCCGCCGCAACGTCATTGCATTTGGCGATGAACATAACGACTTAGAAATGCTCCAATACGCCGGACTGGGGGTCGCCATGGCTAACGGGACCAGCGCCATCAAAGCCGCGGCCGACGACGTCACGGCATACGATAACGACCAAAACGGGGTCGCCCGGTACCTCGACGACTACTTTGCTTTAGCCGAATAGCCCGCTGACTTTTGAAACCCGTTTCGACAATAATTGTGCGGAAATACAAAGGAGACTGTGACTTTTGTCATAGCCTCCTTTTTAACGTGTTTATTTTGATTTGCCGTTAAGAATGGTGCAACCGCTGCACGTTGGCGACGAGTACCAAACCCAGTACCACGACGACCGTAATCACTACGAGGGTCACCAAGTTAAACGACTTATCGCGCCAAACCCAACGAACATCCTCTAAGCCTGAACGCGTATCGACCGTATCGGCCAAACCGCTCAGTCCGGTTTCCACCCACATCAGGAGACCGGTTGCTAAAACGACTAGCCACTGCCAAACGTGCTTGTGCTGACGATCCCGCCACTTCACGCACGTTACAACTCGTTTCTGTGTTTTCAAAAAACCACTTCCCTGAATAGACGTTTGCTAACTCAACACTTTTAATGTAGTGCTTTTGGGTGGTTAAGGCTTACTTTAAAGTTTCATTTTGTCGTTTTCCTTATCAACCGGGCTGGCAACGCAAAAAAAGCCGGCAACGCTAGTACTGCTGCTAGTCGTTGCCGGCCCCGTTGAGTTGGCTTAACACCGTGCTTTAACGGTGTGAGTGATGTTTGGTCGGTGGTTGCTGCAGTCGTTTGACCTCGGTCTGCAGGCGGTCGACCTTTTGCGTTAACGTCTCAATTTTGACAAGTAGTTGTTGCAAGTCCCGTTGATCTTGATCATCCGTTTGGACGAGTGACTGACTGGTCTGATTGGTGAAAAAGTCGGTGATCGTACTGGTTAACAAACCAATGAACCCGATCCCGCCAAACATTAGGCCGACCGCGATAATTTTTCCCACCGCGGTGTGCGGGGTGTCGTCGCCGTAACCCACCGTGGTCGCCGTCGTGATTGCCCACCACAACGAGTCCGACAAACTCTGGTGTTCAAACACGGAAAACAACAACGCGCTGAGGACGATAATGGCAATGCTAATTGAAAACAAATAAATAAAACCGGTGCTATAAATAAACCGGTGAAAATCGTGGGTCCACTTACCGTCCAATCCCAGTTTCCAGAAAAGATGGTGGTACTGGATCATCCGCGCGAGCCGGCCCAGTCGAAACAGGGCAAACACCGGGTGCATCGGAATGATCCCCATCAAATCAAAGGCCGAGTGAATCAAAAACGTTTTGCGGTCCTTCGCGATTGCCAGGCGGACAAAGTAGTCCACCGCAAATACTGCTAGTAATCCGTTGGCGACCTGTGACTCCAGGTGCCAGTTACCCACGTGAAAGCTGAGTAACACCACGTTAATGACCGAACCCAGCGTTAAGAGGGTCACAATCAGGTGGTAAACTGCCACCCACCGCCGTTGTCGTTCTGCTACCATCGCACTTACCCCTAATTCATAAACTAGCTTATAATATAGTCCACTTCACCTTAATTAACCAGCTTTGACCCAATTTTTAATTTTTCTTAAAACCAAGTCCCAACTACAAATAAAATTGGGTATAACAAGAAGAACAACGACGCACTTTTAACGGTCGTTATGAAGGTGCGCTTTTTATCCTGCACCGCAAAGAACGGCCGCATCCCCCGCCACATGAATGGTAGGAGCAAAACGGCCCCCAGTGTGACGACCGGGGCGATGCCCAGTAGGACGTTGACAATCGGCCACAGGCTGCCGAGAATCAAAAACAGTTGGATCAAACGGACCGCCCCGGGTTTACCCAGGTAGTACGCTAAGGTGTAGCGGTGGTTGCGAATATCCTCGTCACGGTCGGCCGTATTATTAGCCAGTTGAATCGTGAAAAAAATCAGGGTAAGCGGAAGGCACAGTAAGAAGGTCGTCCCCACCATTGTCCAGGTCATTGGCCGCTGCCCGTACGTCGAGACCACCACGCAAGTTAGCTGGATCAAAAAGGCAATCGATAACGCGACCACCGTTTCGCACAGCGGCGTCGCGTTGATTGGGTGCGGGCCGGCGGTATAAAAAATACCGATCACGTAACCGAGCAGGCCTAGTAGTAACACTAGCCACCCGGTCCGCCCAACCAGCCAAATCCCCGGTAGTAACGACAGCAAGTACAACCCCAGTGCTAAGCGCCCGACCCCGGCCGCTGGTAAGTTTAACCGGCCAATCGGGTTGGTATTTCGCGCGTAGTCGACCCGGTCGAGTGCGTGTTGGTAATCGTAGTAGTTATCCGACACGTTGACGGCCAAATCAAAAATAAACACCTCCACGAGGCATAAGCCGACGTTGAACCAGTTAACGGTTCCTAAGTGGTACTGGGCGATTGCGACGCCCAAAACGAACCACATCACGTTTAGCGGGGCCGTATAGATCTCGGTCAATTCATAAAACACGGGCCACGTTAGCCATTTTCGCATGCGTAAAACTCCCCATCCATTAATTTTTCTAACCACCATCGTACCCTTTTATCTGCCGGTTGCCCACCCGCACGCTTCTACAAATTTAGTTCGGTAACTTTTTGATGCGTTTTGCTTAGCCGTCATCATGGAAATGTGTTATAACCATTTTAGTTAAGGCCGTTAAATTAATAAACCAAATAGGAGTGAACGTTGATGAAAATCTATCAAGCAAAAATTGCCCCGTTAAACGCACAAGCCATCGGAACTGCCGCCCACGGTTCGGCCGTGTTCGTGGTGAACGGTGACCAATTGACCGTTAACATTGAAATGTTTGACACCCCCGCCAACCAGCAGCACTGGGAACATTTTCACGGCTTTCCGGACGGTCGGCCCGCAGCGGTTGCGACGATGGCTCAGGACGCCAACCAGGACGGCTACGTGGACTTACCCGAAACCGAGCCCGTTTCCGGAACCACGATGGTCCCCTTTAACGCGACCCCGGAAACCATGGACGTCCCCAACGACGCCTACCCGGTTGCGGACGCCAACGGTTACTTTGCCTATACCAAGGTGGTGCCATTAAAGCGTTTAGACGCCGAATTCAAAAAAGTCTTTCATGATAGCGAACTGGCTCTCGACAAGCGGGTCATTTACATTCACGGCGTCGCGCCCAGTCTAAACCTACCAGCCACGGTTGCCGGCGAAGTTGCCCAGTACGACCACCACGTGACCCTGCCGATCGCGGTCGGTAAAATCGAACGCATTCAAGGTTAACTAAAATAACTCAGAGTGTGCCAAAAGTCGGTTAGCTGGTGAGCGGAGCCCGCTAACTTTTGAAACCCGTTTCGACAATAATTGTGCGGAGATACAAAAGGTGCTGTGACTTTTGCCACGGCACCTTTTGTTTTAGTCGTTATTCAGTTTTTTCGGGAACGGCGAGTGGTAAGTCTAAGCGGGTCAGGTCTGCGTAACTTTCCCGTTGGACGACCAGCTGGCTCTGGCCGTTTTCACAAAAGACCACCGCGGGCCGCGGGTTACGGTTATAGTTGCTGGCCATTGAATAGCCGTACGCCCCGGTATCTAAAACGGCGAGGACGTCCCCCGGTTGCGTGGCGGGCAACTGCTGATTCCAGATCAACATATCACCGGATTCACAGTACTTCCCAGCAATTGAGACCACTTGTTTAGCGGGCAACGTCGGGTCCTTGGCCAATACCGCTTCATACTTGGCTTCGTAGAGGGCCGGACGGATGTTATCCCCCATCCCGCCGTCCACGGCCAAATACTTCCGGATCCCCGGAATGTCCTTCGAAGCGCCCAGGGTGTACAGGGTCATCCCGGCCGTTGCCACGAGTGAACGTCCCGGTTCGATCCATACTTCCAACATCGGGACGTGGTGGGCTTGCGTTTGGGCGATGGTTTCTTTTAGGATGGCGTCCACAAACGCGGTCGGTTCTAAGGGTTGGTCTTCGGCCGTGTACTTCACCCCGAAACCGCCGCCGACGTTCATGATCTGCGGGTAAAAGCCCAGTTCCGTTTGCCAGCGCGCAAACACGCCGACCAACTTATCCACGATCATTTCAAACCCGTTCAGTTCAAAAATTTGTGACCCAATGTGGCAGTGAATCCCTACTAAGTCTAAGTACGGCGCGCCAAGGGCCCGTTTAACGGCTTCGTCGGCCTGGCCACTGTTCAGGTCAAAACCAAACTTGGAATCTTCCTGACCAGTCGAAATGTAATCGTGGGTATGCGCCGAAATCCCGGGCGCGATGCGTAACATCACGGTCGTCATTTGCTGCCGCTCCGTCGTTAGTTGTGTCAGTAAATTCAGTTCGTAAAAATTATCCACGATAATGCAGCCAACACCAGCGTCTAACGCCATGCTAAGCTCGGCAACCGACTTATTGTTACCGTGAAACGAGACCCGTTCCATCGGAAAGCCGGCTTGTTGCGCCGTGTAAAGTTCACCGCCCGACACCACGTCGCAGTGGATGCCTTCCTGAGCGATCAACTGATACATCGCTACGGTCGCGAAGGCCTTGCTGGCATAACTAATTTGATACTTAACCCGGTTGGTTTCAAAAACCTGCTTAAAAGCTGCGATTTCTGCCCGAATGGCGCCCGTATCATAGACGTACAGCGGTGTTTGGTACTGCTTAGCTAGGGCTAAGGTATCGACGCCGCCAACGGTCAAATGGTGCGCGGCGTTCAGGGCGGCAGCACTAATTTGTTCGTTCACGATTTAACCTCAATTCTCCGCGTGACTCCCGTTTCAAAAAAACCGGCCCATCGGTTCGGCCGGTTCAACAATGAAAAAACTATTTAGCCTCTTCGTCGCTCTTTAAAACACCGCCAACACTGTAACGGTTCTTTTGCATTTCACTTAAAATAACATGAATGTGTTCGGCCGGGGCACCGGTATTTTTGCTAACGGCGTCGGTAACGTCCTTCACTAAATTTTTAAGTTGTTCTTGTGAACGACCGGCAATTAAATCAATGTGTACGATTGGCATTGAGTCCACGCTCCTCTTATTATTCTTACAGAAACTAATGATACTTTAATTTTATGGCTTTTGCAAACTTTCTCGTTGGGCCGCCTGTTCCCGCTCATTCATGAATAATCCCGACGTATCGACGGTGTTTAAGATGTCAATAAAGGCGTGCTGATCGTGGTCGTGAACCGCGCCCTGTAAGGCGTAGAGTTCGTAACGACTCAACACCACCAGCAACGTGGCGTTAGGCCGGCCGGAATAGGCTCCCGTGGAGCTGATGACGGTCACGCCGCGTAAAATCGCCCGCTGGATCGCCTTGGCAACTTCGGCCGGTTGACTCGTGACGATAATCGCCGTGAGCTTTTGGTGGCGGGTATGGATCAGGTCAACTAAGCGGGTCGACGCGTAAATCGCAATGATCGTAAATAACGCGTTTTCCCAACTAAATAAGAGCCCAGACATCACGATGATGATCAGGTTGGTGATAAACATTAGGCTGCCGACCGTTCGCCCCGTCACCCGTTCCAAAACTAACACGATAATGTCAAAGCCCCCGGTCGAAAAGCCGTAACGCATCGTAATGCCAATCCCGATCCCGGTCAAAATTCCGCCAAACAGCGCACCGAGTAACGCGTTGTGCGCGACGTTTATCACCGGGACGATCACGGCGGCCATCGCCGTCAAGAAGGCGGTCACAAAGCTCATGATCGTAAACCGGTGCCCGAGTTTAAACCAGCCGAGTAACGCAATCGGCACGTTAAAGATCAGGATGTACCAACCGGTATTGATCTGTAGACCCAGCGGTTTTCCTAGTGAGTATAACAATTGGGCAAGCCCGTTCACCCCGCCGCTAAAAGTATTAGCGGGAATCAAAAATTCGTTTAACGCGACCGCCGAGATCACGGCCGACGCCAGCATCACGATAACTTGCCAGGCAAACGCCAGGCGGGGATTAGTAATGTGCGCCATTTTGAAACCTTCTTTACGTCTTATTTAAACGCCTTCCATTATAACTAAAAATACGCATTGATTCTGAAAAATGCTAAAATTAACTCAGATAAGCTTATTAATTGATCCAGACAGAAAGAAGGACTCCTATGCTGACCCACCAGTTTAACCCCTATTCCGCTTGTACGAGCATCCTCGTTGGTAAGAACGCCAGCGCGGACGGTTCGACCATGATTGGCCGAAACGAAGACTCACGGGCGGCCTGGGCCAAAAAATTCGTCATCCACCCGCACACGGAATTTGACGCGCCCCAGACTTTTAAGTCCCAAGACGCCGACCACCCGTTTAGCATGACGTTACCCAAGATTCGGGCCAAGTACACCGCCACCCCCGAATGGACGCCTAAGTACGGCTTATTCGAAGAAGACGGCATTAACGAGTACGGCGTGGCGATGAGTGCCACCGAAAGCGCCTACTGCAACCCCCGCGTACTGGCTGCCGACCCCTACGTTCAAAATGGGATCGGCGAAGAAGCGATGGTCACGGTCACCTTACCGTACATTCACTCCGCCCGCGAAGGGGTCGAACGCCTCGGTCAAATTATTGAGGAACACGGCACCTACGAAACCAACGGGATCCTATTCAGTGACGCCGACGAAGTTTGGTACATGGAGACCGGGGCCGGCCACTACTGGGTCGCGCAACGCATTCCGGACGACGCCTACGCGGTGGTGGCCAACCAGTTAGCCATCCAAGAAATTGATTTGACCGACCACGATAACTACATGTACGCCAAGGGAATTCGTAACTTTGTATTAGACAACCAATTAGCTTCAATGGACAACGGTCTCAATTTTCGGGAAGTGTTTGGCACCGCCGACCTATCGGACCTACACTACAACACGCCGCGCGTTTGGTACGGGCAAAAGTACTTTACGCCCAACGTTGACCAACAACCGGAGTCGTTTGACCTGCCATTTATTCAACGGGCCAGCGGGTTGATCCACATCGACGAAGTCCAGCACTACCTGGCTTCGCACTATGAGGGGACCCCGTTTGACCCGGTCGGCAGCGGCACTGACGCGGAAAAACACACTTACCGACCAATCAGCTTAGCCAAGACCCAGGAATCCCACGTTTTGCAACTACGGGAAGACTTACCGGTGGCGACCCGCGGCATCCACTGGCTCGCGATGGGCGTGGCCGCCGAAAGTGTTTACGTGCCGTTTTACGCCGGTGCCGATGACACCCCGGCCGCGTACCAGGTAGCGACCGAAAAGTTTGATCCCACTTCGGCGTATTGGATCTTTAAACACGTCGGGGTCCTCGTTGACGCGCACTATCACGAACTCCACGGTGACCTGCAAACGGTCCAAAAGGACTTAGCCGTTGCGTTGGGCCACCACCTGATCGTGACCGACCACGAAGTTGCGGCCCTGACCGGTGACCAGTTGACCACTAAGCTGACCCAGGCCAACCAAAAAGCTGCCGACATTGCCATCAACGCGATGCAAGCCCTCGCCGCCGACTTGATCACCAAGAGTACCGACATGTCCCCGCTGAATTACAATACCGATTTAAACTTATAAACGTTCAAGCCAGAGTGTGCCAAAAGTCGGTTAGCTGGTGAGCATTAACGGCGGATGGCGAATAATCCTGGGCTTGGATTGTTTGACATCCGCCGTTAAGCGGAAGCCGCTGACTTTGGGTGCACGTTTCGACAATAATTGTGCGGAGATCCAACAGAGGCTGTGACAAAAGTCACAGCCTCGTTTTTTTATGCCGTTGGGTCCCCGTTTAGTTAATTCGACCGCCAGACCAGCACCACGTTTGCTATAATAAAACATAGTGAAAATGACGATGCAGTACTTAAACATTGCGTTCAAGCCATATCTAATAACGCCGTTAGCGAGGGGGGCGAGTGAAATGACGCAACGGGGCCACGTTGGTTGCATCGATACCATTATTATTGCGTTGATCTTAACTTTTATTGTCGTTCACTGGGTCTGGTTCGCCGTAGCGATTGGTGCCGGCCTAATCGTGGCCGGTATTAGCTGGTGGTTAAAAAAGCGGCACCGAGCCGCCAAAGAAACGGCCGTACCATCCACTACGAGTACCCCAACGGCGGGCATTCCGCCGCTTTTAGCCTCCCCGGTGGCGGCAGCCTCACCGCGGGCCTACTTTGAAGCGACCGTGACCGCGTTTGACGGCACCGCGATGAACTTTAGGTTAGACGATACCAACCGTTTCATGGATTACACCCTCTTAGACGTCACCACCAGCGGTTTAGCCCAGGCCGTGGCAACTGGCAGTGCCGAACTAACGGATGCCCGAAAACAAGTTCTGCAACAGAGCCAACAAATCGGTGAACAGTTCCCGGGACAGGGTTACGGGGTGCGACTCTACTACGGTACCAACTTTGAACACCTGCTGATTCAAGCACATAACGGCCAACTCGACTACTACGCGCCGGACGACCCTAACTTCTGAATAGCTTAAAACGGACGGCCCCGAATGATTCACACCTCCGGGGCCGTCCGTTTGCGCCTTATTTAATTAGTTGTTACTAACAAGTTGCTGTTAAACCAAGTACTACTTCAAATCCGACGTATTAATAATCGGCTGTGAGCCGCGCTCCGAGATAATGGTGACCATCATATTATTGATCAGTTGCAGCTTCTTATCGTCCGACAACTGCATCCCGGTATCCTTTTCCAAGCGTTGGATGGTCTCTTCGGTAATCGAAACCGCCCCTTCAACGATCACCTTCCGCGCGGATAAAATGGCGGACGACTGTTGCCGTTGCAGCATCGCGCTGGCAATTTCCGTGGCGTAGGCCAAGTGAGTCAAGCGCGTTTCCACGATTTCCACCCCGGCCACGTTGAGCCGTTCTTGTAACTCCTCCGTTAAACGGTCAGAGACTTCGGTCGGATTGCTCCGCAGGGTCTCCTTTTCATCATCGCCAAACGTATCGTACGGGTACTCCGACGCCACGTGACGAATGGCAGATTCACTCTGAATTTCCACGAACTGTTCGTAATCGTCGACCGCGAACAGCGCCATACTGGTATCGACCACCTTAAACACGATGACCGCCGCGATTTCCACCGGGTTTCCGCGCAAGTCGTTGACCTTTAAAATGGCGCTGTTAAAGTTGCGCACCCGCAGTGAAATTGAAAACTTGTTGGTCAGCGGCACCGTCATGAACAGCCCGGAATCGCGAATCGTCCCGATGTACTTCCCGAAAAACGTTAGCACCCGCGCTTCGTTGGGCCCCACGATCGTTAACGAGCTCGCCCCGAAGGCCGCAATAATGATCAGTAACGCCCCGAGTAATACGCTAAAGAAGTGGTCACCCGTCGCCCCGCTCCAAACCAGCCACCCGCCGGCTAACACGAATAAAATGGCTAATACCAGGCCGACGTAACCGTTGATATGAAATACTTGTTTTTCTTTCAAAAAAATTCATCCCCCTTTATGACCTTTATTATACCAGAACGCAAAACAACGCCCACCAGATTGGTGAGGCGTTGTTTGACGTTACGCGGCTTAATACCCATTAAACGGCCTGGTCGACCGTGCTAAACGCGCCGGCCGCCACGGCGGCGAGCATCGTTTTGGCGGCGACAAAGTGGAACTTGGCCCCGTAGATCAAGCCGGCGTCGTCGCAACTGTAGTTGGATTGGTGTAAAACACCGGTGCCACCGGAACCCATGAAACCGTAAAATCCGGGCACGCGTTCCTGGTATAACGCAAAGTCGTCGTCGGCGTTGCACGGGTGCGCCGGCACGATGTTGACGGTGTTGGCGAGGGCCTTCTTCAAAATAGTGGTCAACGTGGCGTCGTTGTTCACGCAACTCGGTCCGCGGTCCCACTTAACAGCGGTGGTTTGACCGTTCATCTTAGTAATTCCTTGCACGATGTCGTAAAAGCGTTCCTTGGCCAGTTGCCGGTTGGCGGCACTAAACGTCCGGATGGTCCCCTTGAATTCCGCTGAATCAGGGATGACGTTAAAGGTCGTCCCGGCTTTGACCGCCGCTAACGTTAACACCAGCGGCGCGTCCGGTGCGATGTTGCGACTGCGGATTGTTTGTAGGGCCGTGATTAATTCGCCCAGCGTGACGATCGGGTCGTGACTAGCTTCCGGCATCGCCGCGTGTGAGCCGTGCCCCTGAATCGTCACGTCAAAGTTATCGTTGCTGGCCATCATGGGACCGGTCTTTAAGGCTAACGTCCCGACCGGAATGTTGGGTTGGTTATGAAAACCGGCAATGGCCTGCACCCCGTTGAGGACGCCGTTTTTGATCATGATCTTCGCCCCTAAGTGCCCCTCTTCGGCGGGTTGAAAGATCAGCCGTACCGTGCCCTTCAATTCGGCTTCGTGTTCTTTAAGCAGGCGGGCACCTCCGAGCAACGCGGCGGTGTGAAAATCGTGCCCACAGGCGTGCATGTGGCCCTTAATAGTGGAGGCAAACGGCAAGTCCGACTTTTCTAACACCGGCAAGCCGTCAATGTCGGCCCGCAGCGCCACGGTCGGTTCCCCGTGACCGATTTCCGCAACGACGCCGGTTGCCCCGGGGTACGGTAATAACCGGACGCCTAAGCTAGTCAGCGTTTTTTTGATCAACGCGGTCGTTTTAACTTCGTGTAACGCGAGTTCGGGGTACGCATGGATCTGATGGCGCAAACCGGTCATCCAAGTGGTTAATTCTGTTGTTGTCATAAAGATTGCCTCCTACAAAATCTTCAAAAATACCGATGCAATGATCACGGACGCGACGGACACGGTCGCAAAGCCGCCCACTAACATCTTTGGTAACATGTGGTCGAGTAAGTACTTCTTTTCCTTGGCGTTAGTCCCCATGATCCCGGCAACTTCGTGGGTCACGATGTAGTCGGCTGGGAACCCAAACAACGCGGTCAACGCGCTCGCAAACGCCATTTCACGACTGAAACCAAGCGGCTTAGCTAAAACGGCGGACGCTAAGAACATCCCGGTGATCCCCAAGATAATCAACGTCACGATGGGAACTAAAATACCGGATAACATGCTGATCTTAACGATGTTCAAGTTGGAGAAAATGTACGCCAGTAACCCGTACATCAACCAGTGGAACACCCCGGCCTTTTGCAAAACGGAATCTTCCAAAAAGCCGACTTGGTGGGCAATCACGCCAAAGATCAAGCAAATGATGAATTGGTTAACGGCACCGTGTAACAGGCTGGCTACCCATTCGGCCAGTGCGGTCACGATGGCGACTTTAAAGAGCATGAATGCGGGCGTGTCGTACGCGTCGGAAACTTGCCAGCGGCGTAACTTAAACCGGGCCACCGTTTGGCTAGGCGCCACGGCCGTTTCCTTATCACGCGCGGACGCGGTCACCTGGGCGTTGGTGTGGTTCGTCGCCCGCCCCAGCTTGGGGTCGTCCGTGGCTGGTACCGCGACTGGATCGGCGTGGTATTGGCCAAGCAAACGGCGACTTTCACGCTTTAACATCCAGGCGGTCAGCGGATAACCCAACATGCTGTGCACCACGAACATCGCGACCGGGTACGCCACTAACGCGGTGATTCCCTGAGCTTTTAAACCGGCCGTCATTAGAAAGGCGGCGACCAGCCCCCCGGTCAGCGGTGGGACGCTGGCGACCACGGTGTGCCAGCTGAAAAGTAAACTGCCGATGCCCATCGCGAGGACAACGGTCCCAACGACCCCGGTCAAAGCAATCACAACGGCGCGCCATTGTTTAAGTAATAGTTTTAAGTTCATCAACGTGCCCATATGTACCAATAAAACGGCTTGCGTAATGGCGATGAACTGCGTGCCAAACGACGCTTGGGGTACGATGTTTTTAGGAACGATGGTCCAAAACCCAATCAAAAATAGAACGGCCGTAATGAAGACGGACGGGATGTACGCGCGGGAACGGGTCGAAACCCATTCGCCCACCATCATGAATCCCATTACGACCATCAACGCAATAATTGCTGCCATAAGCATCACACTCCAATTGATTAATTTATAATTAGCGGTGTTCCTTTTTTCTAATTATATTTTAATGATAAACTACCAGATTTTCCGGGTAATTACGAGGGGCTACCGGGATTAGCGTTTAATCGCAAGTATAAACCGTTTTCAAAAAGCTGATTCTTTTGTAAAAATGAGAACTATCTTAATAATCAAAATGCAACGTTGAACTAACTTGATAAGCAAGGTGATTTTAAGGCCGGTTACGCGCACAAAAAAAGAGGCTGTGGCAAAAGCCACGGTCTCGTTTTCATCTCCAAATAATTATTGTCGAAACGGGTTTTAAAAGTCAGCGGGCTCCGCTTAACGGCTTACCGACTTTTGGCACACCCTGAAAAAAACGGCTAACTGAAAAATTCAGTTAGCCGTTTTTAACGTTTCGACTGGTGGTAACCACCAACCAAAACTAATTGCGTTGTAATTAGCCCCGACGACGTTCTGGAATCCGGGCAGCCTTACCATGTAAGTTACGCAAGTAGTACAACTTAGCGCGACGTACGCGACCTTGACGAACAACGTCAATGGCAGCTACACGTGGTGTGTGTAATGGGAAAGTCCGTTCAACACCGACACCGTTACTGATCTTACGAACAGTGTAGGTTTCGCTGATACCGGAACCGTGACGCTTGATAACGACACCTTCGAATAATTGGATCCGTTCGCGGGTCCCTTCAACGACGCGGGCGTGAACCCGAACCGTATCACCGGCACGGAAATCAGGGATATCCGTACGGAGTTGGTCATTGGTGATCTTTTCGATCAATTGATTTTGACGCATAATTTGTTTCTTCCTTTCGCCGACATTCGTGACAACCTGGTCAGCGGAACATCGTTAATGGGCGTAATAGCCAATAAATAGAGTAACATATCCGTTACCCGGAATGCAAGCTTAATTTAATAACCCGCTTCGTCGGCTTGAATATCCGCCAACATTTGGCGGGCCTTACCGGATAACTTGAGTCCCTTTAACAGGTCCGGCCGGCGTTCATAAGTGCGTTTAAGCGCCTGTTCTAAACGCCAGTCCGCAATTTTCCCGTGGTCGCCGCTTAAGAGGATCTCCGGAACCGGCATGCCGCGAAAATCAGCCGGACGCGTGTACTGCGGGTACTCTAACAAGCCGCTGGAAAACGAATCCCCGGGGGCCGATTCCGCGTTGCCGAGCACGCCGGGAATCAGCCGAACGGTCGCGTCGATCATCACCATCGCGCCCAGTTCGCCCCCGGTTAAAACGTAGTCGCCCAACGAGACTTCGTCGGTCACCAGTGAACGGATCCGTTCGTCGTAGCCCTCGTAGTGGCCGCAAATAAACGTCAGGTGGTCTTCCTTGGCAAAGTCTTCGGCCACGTGCTGGTTAAATTGCACGCCAGCGGGATCTAACAGGACGACCCGCCCCTTTGCCGGGTGCTTGGCTTGAACGGCCGCTAAGGCGTCAAAAATGGGCTGTGGCTGCAGTAGCATCCCGGCCCCGCCGCCATACGGGTAGTCGTCCACGTGGTTGTGCTTATCGGTCGTGTAATCGCGAAAATCGGTCACGTCCACGTTAATGACGTTATTTTCAATGGCGTTACCGATCATCGATTCGTGCAGGGGACCTTCAAACATGCCGGGAAATAGGCTTAAAATATCGATTTGCATTAGTCGATCAACCCCTCCATTAGTTCTACGGTCACCACGCCGGCGTCCAGGTCGACCTTTTTGATTACTTGGGGGATCTTCGGCAGTAACACGTCGCTTTGACCGTGGCCGCGTTGAACCACCCAAACGTCGTTAGCGCCCGGCGATAAAATTTCCTTGATTTTTCCAAGGGTCTCCCCGGCCGTCGTGACGACCGTGAGCCCGACGATCTGGTGGTAGTAATATTCACCTTCCGGCAGGGCGTGAAGTTCATCCGCCGCCACCATGATGGTCCAGCCTTTATACTGCTCCACGTCGTTAATGTTATCGAGGCCCTTGAACGTCAGGAAAAAGAGGCCCTTTTGTTGCCGGGACTTATTGATCACCAACGGCACCCCGTTGGTCGTGCTATCCGGCGACTTAAATAACGTCACCTGCTGGCCGGCTTTAAAGCGTTTTTCTGGAAAATCGGTAATGACCACGACCTTCACCTCGCCGCGAATGCCGTGGGTGTTGACTAGTGTTCCGATGCGATAATAATCCATGGGTACCCTCCTCATATATAAACTGGTTTTTAAATTGCGTTTGATTTATAAGTAATAAAAAAACTCTTAAACAAAACATTACTGCTTCGCTCAAGAGTTTTTTTGTTGTCCGTCTTCGATCGTAAGCCGGACACGTTTAGGTCCTGAAACGCGGACACTGTACACAATCGTGCGAATTGCCGAAGCAACCCGACCCTGACGGCCAATCACCCGGCCGATATCTTCGGGGTTAACCGTTAAGTTGTATTCCAAGTACCGTTGGGTCTCTTGAAAATCAACTTGGATATCGTCAGGATGTTGGACTAAGGGGGTCACGACCGTGGTGATTAAAGCTTTAATATCTGCCATGATCTATTACCGCTTTATTATTTAGTGTACTTTGCTTCGTGGTACTTCTTCATGATACCGGCTTTGGATAAAATATTCTTAACCGTATCTGAAGGTTGGGCACCATTGTTCAACCAACCGAGGATATCTTCCTCTTCAAGTTTAACTTGGGCTGGTTCAGTAAGTGGGTTGTATGTGCCGACTTGGGCGATAAAACGACCATCACGTGGTGAACGTGAATCTGCGACAACAATCCGGTAAAATGGATTTTTCTTTGAACCCATCCGCTTTAGACGAATCTTGACTGACATTTAAACACCTCCCGAATTCTTTAACAGGTAATAATATACCAGTAAATCCATAGCTTGTAAAGGACTTTTTCTTGACAGGCTAAAAAATCTTTTAAATTAGCGTTTCCGACGGCGCATCGCCTTCGCCAACCGCTTTTGTTTCTTCTTCTTGGTTTGGCGGACCATCCGTTTCATGGCCATCTGCTGCATCTTACCACCGATACCGCCACCGTTGCCACCCATGAGGCCTTCCATGCCGGAGAAGTTCCCCTTCGACATTTGGTTCATCATTTTCTTGGTTTGGTTAAATTGTTTGATCATCCGGTTAACTTCGTGAATCGGTCGCCCGGAACCAGCAGCGATTCGACGCCGCCGTGACGGGTTCAACAGGTCCGGGTCGGCCTTTTCCTGCTTAGTCATCGAATAAACGATGGCCCGCACGTGGGCGATGTCCTTGGGGTCCATGTTAAAGTTCTTCATGGCCGGGTTATTTGCCATCCCGGGGATCATCTTCATGATGTCTTCCATGTTTCCCATCTTGTCGACCTGGTCCAACTGATCGATGAAGTCGTTAAAGTCGAAGGTGTTTTCCTGGATCTTCAGGTTCATTTCTTCGGCTTGCTTTTCATCGTACTGTTGTTGGGCTTTTTCAATCAGCGTCAGCATGTCACCCATGCCGAGGATCCGGTCCGCCATCCGGTCGGGATGGAAGACGTCGAGGTCGGTCATCTTTTCACCCTGACCAACGAACTTGATTGGTTTACCAGTCACGGCCCGAATTGACAGGGCGGCCCCACCACGGGTATCCCCGTCTAACTTGGTCAAAACGACCCCGGTGACGTCTAATTTGTCATTAAACCCTTCGGCGGTATTGACGGCGTTTTGCCCGGTCATGGCATCAATCACCAACAGGATCTCATCGGGGTGGACGAGGTCCTTGATGTTCGCCAGTTCGTTCATTAACTGTTCGTCAATTTGTAACCGACCGGCCGTATCAATGAAGACGTAGTCGTTATGGTTCTCTTTAGCCTGCGCCATCCCTTGCCGGACGATTTCAACCGGATCAACGTCAGTGCCCATTTCAAAGACCGGCACGTCGATTTGTTGCCCGACCTGTTGCAATTGTTGAATCGCGGCGGGCCGGTAAACGTCGGCCGCGATCATTAACGGCCGGGCGTTTTGCTCGTTCTTAAGTTTGAGTGCCAGTTTTCCCACGGTCGTGGTTTTCCCGGCCCCTTGCAGCCCGGCCATCATGATCACGGTCGGAATCTTTGGTGATTTATTTAACGGTACCGCCGTTTCCCCCATCGTTTTCGTTAATTCTTCGTTAACGATTTTAACGATTTGTTGGGCGGGGTTTAACCCTTCTAAGACCTTCGCCCCGAGGGCCCGTTCACGGACCGTCTTGACAAAGTCCTTAACGACCGTAAAGTTAACGTCGGCTTCCAGCAAAGCGAGGCGGATCTCCCGCATCGTTTGCCGTAAGTCGCTTTCCGAGACCTTCCCCTTACGCCGGAGGTTGGTCATTGCCTTTTGTAACCGTTCTGTTAGGCCTTCAAATGCCATCAGTGTCACCTAACCTTTATATTATTCTGAGTCAGCTTCTAAACTGACTAGTTGTTGAATCATCTTAATTAACGTTGCATCGCCGTGGTAATGCGCCTTGATATAGTCCGAAATGGCGTCAACTTCGTGATTGCGTTCCACAAAGTCGTGGTACAAACTGAGCTTCGTCTCGTAACCTTCCAAGATTTTTTCGGTCCGTTTAATGTTATCGTAGACCGCCTGACGGGAAACCGAGAATTCGGCCGCAATCTCACCGAGGGAATAATCGTCGCCGTAGTACAGTTGAATATACTCTTTTTGTTTATTGGTTAATAGCGGTTCGTAAAACTCAAATAACGAGTTGATCCGGTAATTTTTTTCAATTTCCATGCGGTGACTCCTCACGCTTATAAGCTCAGACTACATACTAGTTAAGATTACCGATTTTAGTAGGATTCGTCAACTCTCAGCCGCCATTTTTACTCAAAAAATGAAAGGGATTGCGCTAAAACGTCAAAGCGCGCAAATGACTCAAAACTAAACCAAGTCATTTGCGCGCTAGTTATCTTAGTGACGAGTTGTAGCGTCCACCCAACATCAACTGGACGCACACCGTTAATATTAAGCCGTAATAACGTCCTTAAACAAGCCGTAAACGAAGTCGTTGGCGTTAAACGGTCGCAGGTCGGTGACCTTTTCACCCAACCCAACGTACTTCACGGCGAGGTGCAGTTCGTTACGGATGGCCAAAACGATCCCCCCGCGGGCGGTCCCGTCGAGTTTCGTCAAGACGATCCCGGTCACGGCGGTCGTGGACTTAAATTCCTTAGCCTGCGTCAACGCGTTTTGCCCGGTCGTGGCGTCTAGTACCAGTAACACTTCGTGCGGGGCGTCCGGAATTTCACGGGTAATCACCCGTTTGATTTTTTCCAGCTCGTTCATTAAGTTGACCTTATTTTGCAAGCGGCCGGCGGTGTCGACAAACAACACGTCGTAATCTTCGGCCTTGGCCTTCTTAACGGCGTCAAAACAAACCGAGGCCGGGTCACTCTTCTCGGGTCCCGCAACGACGTCCACGCCGTCCCGTTGACCCCAAACCTGGAGTTGTTGGATGGCACCGGCCCGGAACGTATCGCAGGCGGCCAAGAGGACCTTTTTGCCCTGTTGCTTGTACATGTTGGCCATCTTACCGATGGTCGTCGTTTTACCGGCCCCGTTGACCCCGACAAACAGGATCACGGTCGGACCGCTTTTAGCCATGTGGATCGAGTTATCCTCGCCCTCACCGGCTTCACCGTACATGTCGACCAACTTTTCAACGATGACGTTGGAAATGTCCTTCTTGCTCTTGGCATTTTGTAACTTCACTTCGTCGCGGAGTTCGTCACTGATCCGCATGGCAGTTTCGTAACCCACGTCGGATTCGATCAGCGTGTCTTCCAGTTCGTCAAAAAAGTTTTCGTCAACGTGCCGGAAGTTCGCCAAGAAGGCGTTGATCCGGTCGCCAAAAGTTTTACGGGACTTCTTTAAGCCCTGGTCGTAACGTTCGGCTTCGGTGGGCTCAGTTTCCGTTTCGCTGGCTGGTTCTGTAGTAGTTGCATCTCCCGTCGTCGTGACCGCTTCACTGGCCTTACTTTCAACGGGCGCTTCGCTGACGGTGGCTTCCGCCGTGCTGGTAGCGGATTGCGCTGGTTGACTGCTTTGACTAGCAGCCGCGGCTTTTAACGCCGCAATTGACTTAGCGACCGCTTCACTGGCCGTCATTTGGGATTCGGCTGAAACCGGCACTGCCTCCGAAACGGGGGCGGCACTGACGACCTCCGCGGTAGCACTCGTCGGGGCGGTCGATTGGGAAGCATCCGCCGCCTCACTAGCCGTCACCGGGGCTTCCGACTCGGCGGCTGCCGAAACGGGGGTGGCACTCGCCGGGCCGCTCTCAACGTAGGTGACGGTCGTGTCGCTTTCACTTTGGGCACTGGCAGCGGCACTTACGCCGGTACTGGCCTGACTCGTTTCACTGGCAACGGCCGCGCTCGCCGTACTGGTTGCTTGGGATTCTTCAGATTCAGGTAAACTGAACGCTTTTTTTAGGCGACTAAATAGTCCCATGATGAACACTTCCTTTTTAAATTAATTTTGGTCATTTTTAAGGTCCGCTAACGAAACGGACACCATTTTTGAGACCCCCGATTCTTCCATCGTTACCCCGTAGAGCACGTCGGCGTGCATCATCGTCCCCTTCCGGTGGGTAATGATCACGAACTGGGTCCCAGTTTGAAAATCGTTTAAATACTGACTGAAACGGTCCACGTTGGCATCGTCCAGCGCGGCTTCGGCCTCGTCCAAAATACTGAACGGCACCGGCCGCACGGCGAGGATCGCAAATAACAGCGTGATCGCCGTTAACGCGCGTTCCCCACCGGACAACAGGCTTAACCGTTGGAACTTTTTGCCCGGCGGCTGGGCCATGATGTCCACCCCGCTCGTGAGCAGGTGCTCCGGATCGGTCAAGATCAGCTGGGCCTTGCCCCCGCCAAACATTTGCACGAAAATGGTGCTAAACTGCGCCGCAACCTGGTCAAACGCGGTTTTAAAACGGGTGGCGACCGTCGTATCGAGGTCGGCCATCGTTTGTAACAAGTGGGCCTTGGATTCTTTCAAGTCCACCGCCTGGGTGTTCAAGAAATCGTAGCGCTGCTTCACGCGGTCAAATTCCTCAATGGCCCCCAAGTTGACCGTCCCGATCTCGTCCAACCCCCGTTTCAGGAGTTTGAGCTGCTCGTTAATGGCCGGTAAGTCAAGGTCACTCACGTTCGCTTGGGCCGCGGCCACGGTCAAGTTGTACTTTTCGGCTAGGTCGGCGGTCGCGTGGTCAACTTCCCCGGTCAGCTTGGTCTGACTCAGTTCCAGTCGCCGGTAATCGTCGGTCGCGGCCGCGGCCAATTGCTGGGTCCGGACCTGTTGGGCGGATAAGTCTTCGACCTGGTCGTTCAAGTCCCCGAGCCGTTGCTCGCAAGCCGCCTGGTCCTTTAACACGCTGGCTTGGTCGGCTTGGGCCCGTTGTAACACGGCCGCCCGTTCCTGAACCGACATTTGTTGACTAGCCAGGTGGTCCTGAATTTCCGCCAAGCTAGCTTCGGCCTGGGTCTTAGCACGCGTCTGATCTTGTAACTGGGCCGCGCACTGGTCTAACTGGCTCTGGGTCTGTTTACAGCGTTCCTGTAACGTTACCAACTGTTCACGTTGGGTCTGTAGTTTTCCGGCCTGCGTTTGTTGGTAAGCTTCGTAGTCGCTTTGCTGCTGTTCCACCGTCGCCATTTGGTCCTGATAGGTTTTCAGCTTGGCCGCGTTTTCGGCTTTGGCCTGTTCGTTACGGGCGACCTGGTCTTCGTAACTATCATCGGCTTGATGCCGTTGCCGTTGCTCGTAATCGAGAGCCTTGACCTGACGGGTCAACTGGGTCTGCTCACTTTGTGCCGCTTGTAATTGGGCCTGAACCTGGTTTAACTGGTCCTTTAGCTCCGTTAAGCGTTGCTGACTGGTTTCAATTTGTGAAGAACGGTCCTGGTTGGCCTGCTTGGCGCTAGCCAGATCCTGTTCATAAGTCACTAACTCCGCCTGCATTTGCGCCACGTTGGCCGCAATTTTTTCGGCGGATTGCTGTTGTTGCAGCAGCCCGTTGTCATCGTGGCGGGTCGCCCCACCGGTGATGGCCCCGCTGGCCGCGATGGTTTCACCACCAACCGTGACCAATTTACAGCGGAAACGGCGGGTGCGGGAGATCGCCATGGCGTGGTCCAACGTATCGACGATCACGGTGGTCCCCAGCAAGTAGCGCTTGATGGCCAGTAGCCGGGGTTCACAGTCGACTAACTCACTGGCGATGCCCAAAACGCCGGCCTGCTGTTGTAGTTCCCGTTCCGTGTTGACCGGTAACTGCCGGGCCTGGATGCGTTCCATGGGCAAAAAGGTCGCCCGGCCGGCGTGGTTTTGTTTTAAAAAGTTCACGACCGCCTTGGCCGTCTGCTGGGTGTCACAAACCACGTTTTGGAGCTGGCCGCCCAGCGCAACTTCGACCGCTTTAGTATATTGTCCGGGAACGTTTAGGAGTTCGGAGACTGCCCCAGCCACGCCGCTAAACTGCTGCCGGTGTTGTAACACCATCCGCACCCCGGCGTAAAAGTTCGTGTAACGTTCCTGCACGGACTGTAACGCTTCTAAGCGCGATTTTTCCCGTTGCATTAGTCCGGCCGCGTCAAACCAGCGCTGCTGCTGCGCGTCGATCTTAACGGCGGTTTGTTTAAATTCCGCTTGCTGTTGCTTAAGGTGTTCCTGCTGCTGACTGACCTGGTTTTGGAGGTCGCTTTGCTCGCGGTTATGCACGTCAACGGTAGTCGCGACCCGTTTTAAGTTGGCCTGAGCCGTGGCGAGCCGGTTAGCTAACGCGTCGGTTTGACTTCCGGCCTGCTGGTGCTGTTTGACCAGGTTCTTCGCCTCGTTATTCAGTTCGGCTTGGACCTGTTTTTCATCGACGTAGGCGTTCCGTAACTCGGTCAAGCGGTCGGCCAGTTGTTGCCGACCGGCGGCGCTGGTTGCCGTGGTTAGTTCGGCCACGGCGGCTTTAAGCTGCTTGATTTGTGCTTTTTGCTGGGCGAGCTGGGCCGTCAGTTCACTCCGTTGCGTCGTTAAACTGGCAAGTTGCGCGGTGGCGGTGGCCAGTTCAGCTTGCACCCGGGTTTGGGTCGCCTGCTGATTTTGCCGCCGTTCCGCGTCCACGCCCTGTTGACCTTGCGTGTTTTCAATCGTCTTGGTCAGTTCCAAGTTTTTAGCCGCCAGCTGGTCTTTGCGTTGCAGTTGTTTGGCTTGTTCGGCCTTTAACGCGGCTAACTGCGTGGCCCCGGCGTCCACTTGTTGTTGGTACTGGTTGACCAATTGCTTGGCACCGGTCAGTTTTTGGTTGACCGTGACCAATTGATCGTGGGCAATGGTGATTTTTTTGACCAGGCGCGAACGGTCCAGGTCGTCAAACTTTTGTTTTTGGTCCTGGTAGTCACGGGCTAAACTGGCTTGTTCTTCCAACGGCCCCTTTTGTTGTGCGAGTTCGGCAATGATGTCGTTGACCCGGTCCAAATAGTCGGTGGTTTCCGCCAGTTTATTTTCGGTGGTCTGCTTATCCTTTTTGTACTTCAAAACGCCGGCTACGTCTTCGATGATGCTCCGCCGGTCTTCGGGCTTAGCGTTAAATACCGCTTCGACCCGGCCTTGCGAGATCACGGAAAAGGAATCCTTACCCAGTCCGGTATCGATCATCAGGTTGGTGATGTCCTTTAAGCGACAGCTTTGGTTATTGATTAGATAGTCACTGTCGCCGTTGCGGAAAAGCTTCCGGGTAATGCTGACTTCCGCGTAGTCCAGTGGTAAAAAGTGGTCACTGTTATCAAAGGTGATCGTGACCTTAGCCATGTTGAGCGGTTTACGGTGCGCCGAACCGGCAAAGATCACGTCGGTCATTTTCGTTCCGCGCAAACTTTTAACGGCCTGTTCACCGAGCACCCAGCGAATGGCTTCGATAATGTTACTCTTACCACTACCGTTTGGGCCGACGATGCCGGTCATTCCGGCTTGAAAATCAATTTTGGTTTTATCGGCAAAGGATTTGAAGCCGCTGATTTCTAATGATTTAAGTTGCATTCGACACAAACTTCCTGTAATTATTGATCGTTACTTTGTTGTAATTGGCTGTATGCTTGCCGGGCCGCGCTCTGCTCAGCTTCCTTCTTAGAGTGTCCCCAGCCCTGACCGATTTTTTTACCATCGGCCAAAACGGCGATCTCATAAGAGCGTTCGTTAGCGGGACCGTCCTGTTCGATCAGTTGATAATCGATATCCACGTCGCCGTCGCGTTGCAAGTATTCCTGCAGCGTCGTTTTATAGTCAAAGACCCCGTCAAAGCGGCCTTCGTCTAGTTTAGGGAAGATCACTTGGTGGACAAACTTCAAGACCGGTTCGCGGCCCTGGTCTAAATACAAGGCCCCCACGAAGGATTCAAAAATATCGCAAAGCAGGGAATCCCGTTCCCACGCCCGCGCCTTTTGTTCACCCTTACCTAAGCGAATGTACTGGGGAAACCCGCACTCCCGGGCAAAGCTGGCGAAGCTGTCTTCGCACACCATTGCGGCCCGGAGGCGGGTCAACTTGCCTTGGGGCATGTCTTTATAACGTTTGTATAAATACTCGGACACTGCCAGTTCCAAGACGGCATCCCCCAAAAATTCGACCCGTTCGTAAAATTTTAACTTCTGATCCTGATGTTCGTTGACGTACGAGGCCTGCGTAAAGGCTTCCGCTAACAAATCGGGGTTGTTAAAAACGATCCCGAAACGGTCTTTGAGCATCGCGGCTAATTCTGTAATCATGTTAAACTTCCTTTCGTAAATAAAATACCGATACAATTAACCATTATACTATGATTACGCGCTTAATAACAATTTTATTAGACTGGCGGTTTGGCCGTAACTAAAAGCAGGTACCCCAATCGGATACCTGCTTTTAGTTACGGTCAGTGACCGTTATTTAGCTTGATGCGCAGCCACGTAATCGACCACTTCACCAACCGTGGAAAGCTTTTCGGCGTCTTCGTCGGAAATTTCGCTCCCAAAGGTGTCTTCTAATTCCAACACAAATTCTACGAAGTCAATGGAATCGGCGTCCAGATCCTTCTGGAGGTTCATGTCGTTCGTCACTTTACTTTGATCAACTTCGAAGCGGTCCGCAATGATGGCCGCAATTTTATTAAAAATTTCTTCTTTTGTCATGTAGAGCTCCCTCGCTAACTTGAATTCACTAAAGTATTTTAATCGTTTTCGTCGGGCTTGTCTACACTTGCCTGCTGATTTGCCTGCTGGTGCGCAAAGTATTCCGCCACCCCGGGAACCAGGTCGGTGCTGACCATCTGCCGAATTTGCCGGATCGTGTTCACGATTGTCGGCGCCTTGCTGGAACCGTGGGCCTTCACGACCGGTGCCTGTAAGCCTAATAACACGGCCCCGCCGTACTGCGAGTAGTCCATTTGCGAGCGGATCTGGTTAAAACCGTTCTTCAGCAACAGTCCCCCCAGCTTGCCGCCGACCCCGGTATTGTAAACGGCGTCCTTAACTAAGCCGAGCATCGAACGGGCGGTGCCTTCAATGCTCTTCAGCACGGCGTTCCCGGTAAAGCCGTCGGTCACGACCACGTCGGCGACCCCGTTTAACAGGTCGCGGGATTCAACGTTACCGACAAAGTTAATGTCGGCGGTTTGTTGCAGGAGTTCAAAGGCCGCTTTGTGGACCTTGTTACCCTTGTCGTCCTCGGTCCCGTTATTCAGTAACGCGACCCGCGGGTTCTTGGCGTGCATCATCCGTTCGGCGTAGTACGTCCCCAAGACCCCGTACTGTTGCAGGTTCATCGGTTTACTGTCAGCGTTGGCGCCGATGTCCATCATCACGAAGTTGGACTGGTTGGCGTTGCGGACGACCGGCAAGGCGGTGACTAACCCGGGCCGGTCGATCCCCTTGATGCGGCCCACGATAAACAGCCCCGCTGCCAGGACGGCCCCGGAATTTCCGGCGGAGAAAAACGCGTCGGCCTGACCATCCTTGACGGCCTGGGCCGCCATCACGATCGAGGAGTGCTTTTTACGCCGCACGGCCCGGACCGGTTCGTCTTCCATCGTAATGACTTCGTCGGCGTTAATGATTTGGATCCGTTCCCGGTTTTTAAGCTGGGCGTTAATGACGTCGCGCTGGCCGTAAAGTAAAAAGACCGTGTCCTCAAATAAGTCGCGGGCCTGTTCGACCCCTTCAATTACTGCGTTGGGCGCGTAATCGCCACCCATGGCATCGATCGCAATTTTGATCATCTTGTCACCATTTCCTCTCGTATTGACCGGCTAGTCTAACGTTCCGACCGCCGCTAATTTTACTTTTAAGTACTGAGCTAACGCCTGGTACGCCGGTTGATCCTGCCAATCCGGTTGTTGCACGATGGCGTGGGCGTCCTGCTGGGCCACCTGAAGCACGTTTAAATCGGCCACCGGATCGCCCACTTTAAAGACCGGCATCCCGGACTGTTTGACGCCCAACACGTCACCGGCCCCGCGTAATTCCAAATCTTTTTGGGCCAGCACGAACCCGTTAGTCGTCTGCGTCATGATCTGCATCCGTTCGATCCCCTGCTGATTCTTCGGGTCGGCGACTAAAATACAGTACGACGCCTTGCTGCCCCGGCCGACCCGGCCGCGCAGTTGGTGCAGTTGGGCCAGACCAAAGCGGTCCGCGTCGTAGATCATCATGATTGTCGCGTTTTTCACGTCGACCCCGACTTCGATGACCGTCGTTGAAACCAGCACCTGGATGTCACCGGCCTTAAAAGCGGCCATCACGGCGTCCTTTTCTTCCGGCTTCAAACGGCCGTGGAGCAAGCCGACCTTAATGGTGGGGCCAAAGTAGTCCTGCAAGTTTGCGGACAGCGCCTCGGCGTTTTTAACGTCCAGGGTTTCGGATTCTTCGATCAACGGCGTCACGACGTAGGCCTGCGAACCGGTGTTGATCTGCTGACGAACAAAGCTTAACGCCGAGTTAGCTTGGTTACTGCGCACCCAGGTCGTTTGGATCGGTTGCCGGCCCGCCGGCAGTTCGTCAATTTCCGACACGTCCATTTCCCCGTAAGCGGTGATGGCTAACGTCCGCGGAATCGGCGTCGCGGTCATCGCCAACGCGTCGGGCTGCCCGCCCTTTTGCCGAAACGCCGCCCGTTGGTTGACCCCGAAACGGTGTTGTTCGTCGGTAATCACTAGGCCTAGGTTCGCGTAGTCCACGCCGTCTTGAATCAGCGCGTGGGTTCCAATCAGCAGGTTGATTTCTCCTGCCGCTAAGGCCGCCAACAAGGTTTTGCGGGCGGCCGGCTTAGTGGAACCCGTCAGCAGCGCGACGTTCACGTCGGTGTCCGCAAACACTTTCGCTAGGTTATTCGCGTGTTGTTCCGCCAAAATTTCGGTGGGCGCCATTAGCGCCGCCTGGTAACCGGCCGTAATGGCCGCGTACATCACGATGGCCGCCACGATGGTTTTCCCGGAGCCCACGTCCCCCTGCAACAGGCGGTTCATGTGTTGCGGTGACTTAAGGTCCAGACAGATCTCGTTCACGACCCGTTTTTGGGCGTGGGTCAACTCAAACGGCAGCGTTTTGATAAAGGCCTTGAGCCGGTCGTTATCGTAGTGGATCGCAATACCGTTGGTCGTCGCGTCACTTTGTTTAAGTTCCTGCATTTTCATTTGAAAAAGTAAAAACTCTTCGTAGGTCGCCGAACGCCGGGCCGCACTGGACGCATCCTGACTAGCCGGAAAGTGCATGTCGTGGATCATCTGCCGGCGCGATAACAACCGGTACTTGACCCGCAGCGGTTCCGGCACGATGTCCGTAATCACGTCCGCGTAACCGTCGTAAGCCTGCTTAATGAGTTTTTGTAAAGTGGTTTGGCGCACCGACTTGCTAGCCGGGTAGATCGACCCAAACGCTTCGTCGGCGTTATTGGGGTTAATGATCTTCATGCCGGTCAAGCTACTACGCTTGGCGTCCCACTTGCCGTAAACCGCGATGGGCTGACCGGTCGTGATTTGTTTCATGAGGTACGGCTGGTTAAAAAAAGTCACCATGTAAACGTCGTGGTCGATCAATAACCGGAAATTCAAGCGGTTCTTTTTGCGGCCAAAGCGGGCCAGGACCGGTTCCGAAGCCACGGTCCCCTTTAAGGTCACCTTTTCCTGGTCAGCGATCTCGTTAACGTCTTTGACCTGTAAATCGTCGTAACGAAAGGGATAGTACGTTAAGAGGTCGGCGACCGTGTTGATGCCGAGTTCGGCTAAGGCCTTCTGCCGGGCCGGACCGACCCCGCTGAGGCTCCCCACGGCGTCACTTAATTGTTGTGCCATATTCGCACGCCCTTTCTGAAAGATTATGTTTCAATTATACCAAAGACTCGAAACGCTGACCAAAATGCAAGCACCCGCTAAAACACAAAAAGGGACTGGGACTAACGGCCCAACCCCGATCTGCGTTGCTGCTTTGATTTAGTTATTCCACTGAAATCAAGAACGGGTAAACCGGTTGGTCCCCTTCGTGGATTTCAATTTCTAATTCGTCGTCTAATTTTTGAACGGCCGCTGATAATTTGTCAGCGTCGGCCTTAGTTGCGTCGGCCCCGTAAATGATCGTGACGAGTTCACTGTCTTCGTCCAGCATGGCTTTGACCATGTCGAGCGTGGCCGTTTCACGGTCCGGGTTCGTAATGACGATCTTACCGTCCACTAAGCCCATGTAGTCGTCCTTCTTGATTTCCAGCCCGTCAATGGTCGTATCACGAACGGCGTGGGTCACCTGACCACTAACCACCGTATCGAGCGTATCTTCCATTTCGGCCTGGTTATCTTCCAAGCTGGCTTCCGGGTTGAAGGCTAACATGGCCGTCATCCCCTGTGAGATCGTCTTACTGTGAATGATCTTAACCGGAACGTCGGCCACTTCCGCCGCCTGTTCCGCCGCTAAGAAGATGTTCTTGTTATTCGGTAAGACTAAGGCCT
The DNA here is from genome assembly GCF_003885105.1 of Lactiplantibacillus garii. GTDB lineage: Bacteria > Bacillota > Bacilli > Lactobacillales > Lactobacillaceae > Lactiplantibacillus > Lactiplantibacillus garii. Next base: position 31,710 of record NZ_QWZQ01000010.1, on the reverse strand, counting down.
TTTTTGCCCCGCTATCATTGACCGCTTTAACGATGTCCGCCGTGCTGGGGTTCATCGTTTGACCGCCCGCGATGATGTGGGTCACGCCTAAGCCCTTAAAGAGCTTGGCGATCCCGTCACCGGAGGAAACCGAAATAATCGCGTAACCGTGCATGTCAATTTGCGGTTGTGCGGGTTCGGCCGCCGTCGCAACGGCGGATTCCGCCTGAGCGTCTTCCTTATCGTGTTCCATGATGGTCTCTTGTTGTAGGCGCATGTTGTCCACTTTGACCTTGATCAGGGCCCCGAAACGTTGGCCCCAAGTCATGACATCACCGGGATGTTCGGTATGCACGTGGACCTTGACGATTTCGTCGTCGTTAATGACCAGCAACGAATCCCCCAATTTAGCTAAGTAGTTATAGAAGGTATCGTAGTCAAACTTATGGTCGACCAACTTACCGTCACCAATGCGGACCATGATTTCCGTACAGTAACCGTACTTGATATCGTTGGGATCAAGCTTCCCCTGCACGCTTTGATGGTGGGCCGCGTCGATCATCGAATCCATTTCGGCGTCATCGGGCACGTAGTCCTGCGATTCGTCGACTTTACCGCTGAGGGAATCACTAAAGGCTTCCAGCACAAAGGTCAGCCCCTGACCACCGGAGTCCACGACCCCGACCTGTTTCAAAACGGGTAACAGGTCCGGCGTTGACTTCAAAGCGGCCTCCGCGGCGTCCACGATGGTCGTCATCACTTCACAAATATCATCGGTCGTTTTAACGGCCTTTTTACCGGCACCCGCTGCTTCACGAATGACGGTCAGGATAGTTCCCTCAGTGGGCTTCATAACCGCCTTATAGGCCGTCTGGGCACCCGCTGCGAAAGCTTCGGCTAAATCGTTAGCGTCTAAGGTTGCCTTACCCGCCACGTTTTTAGAAAAGCCGCGGAAAATCTGGGACAGGATCACGCCGGAGTTCCCGCGCGCACCCATTAACAGTCCCTTAGCGAGGGCCGAAGCCAGATCACCGACCTGGGTACTGGTTTCTTCCCGTTCGTACTTGGCCCCGCTGGCCATTGATAAACTCATATTCGTACCGGTATCGCCATCGGGTACCGGGAAAACGTTCAAAGAATTAATGAATTCGGCACGTTGGTTCAGCTTTTGCGAAGCCGCTTGCACCATTTTGCCAAATTCAAGATTAGTAATCGTGGTGATTTTCAATTTCAAAATTCCTCCTTGGCTTACACCAACTTCAATTTAGTCGTTCATTACCCGCACACCTTGGACAATGACGTTGACCGAATTGGCCGTAACGCCAAGCATGTTTTGCAAATTATATTTGACCTTGGCTTGGACATTGCGTGAGACTTCTGAAATCTTGGTCCCGTAACTAACGATCACGTTGACGTCGATCGCCACACCGTTATCTTCTTGGCGGACGACCACGCCCCGCGCATAATTTTCGCGCCGTAAAATTTCATTTAAATTATCACGAATCTGATTCCGACTAGCCATGCCGACAACCCCGTAGTTATCCGTCGCGGCACCGCCAACGACCGTCGCAATGACATCGTTATCGATATCGATTGTTCCAAATTGCGTTTTGATTTTGACAGCCATGAAAATAGCCTCCTTGTTTTAACGCGCTCATTTACGATAGTTTATCATAGCACAACGGTTCATGAAAGAAAAATCAAGCGCACGGGGTTCTCAAAGCCCGCAGCGTGGGAATTTAGCAGTAAAGTAAAATTACTTGATAGAAATGTATTGCAACGCGTATCAAACTATGATAAATTATTCTAGTGAATGATAAAGCAACGACCTTTTATCAATGATTACCGAAGGAGGCAGATCAACATGGCAAAAGACTTCGTTACGGGTAAGCGGACGCACTTTGGTAACACGCGTTCTCACGCCTTAAACCACAGCCGCCGCAGCTGGAAAGCTAACTTGCAAAAAGTTCGCATTTTAGTTGATGGTAAACCAAAGAAGGTTTGGGTTTCAGCTCGGACTTTGAAATCAGGTAAAGTAACGCGCGTTTAGCGCAACAAACCGCCACCACAAATTTTTTTGTGACTGGCGTTTTTTGTTGCCCAAAATCCGGTTTAACGACACCAACTTTTATAAAGTTTATAATTCAACCGGCTAGTTACCCGCACCTTGCAGGACCACCACCCGTTAATGCGGATGGTGATTTTTTTTGGCTTTCTTTGTTGCCGGCGCCCTTTGAAAGCCCCGCAAGTTAGCTGTGGGTACGTTGCTGTAAGCTTACCCAAAACGTGAGCTACCACCAATTTCACAGCTAACTTGCGGAATTCTCCGGGCACCTCTTCTTCCACTTCAATTTTAGCTTTAAACGTTAGGATCAAAATTGGTAGATTGTTTACTTTAATCAGACTTCTTACAGTACCCTTTCAACATACCTACGACACATATTCGTACACAATTATTTTCCCATTGATAACAACTTGAACGCTAGTGGCCACGTCGAATTGCTCGTCCATTTATTAACGTTTAGCCTTTACCATCAAACTAATTTCAGAGCTTCAATACTAGGTGCCCGGAGAACTTTTGAAATATCCTTGTGAAATTGTTGTTAGTCCGCGTCGTTTGCGGGCTTACAACAAGACCGCTTTTTGAGATGATTCGCCCTTTGGATTAGCTCAAAAACGTGCCCACAAGGATCATTTCAAGCACTTCGCAGGGCACCGGATCCCTACCACCACTAAAAAATGCGACTCCATAACAAAAGGCGACTAACCGCGTACCTTCGCGTTTAGTCGCCTTTTACTTATTAATCTTTACTTTGAATCACGGCTAACACGCCCTGGTCAAAGCTAAAGTGGCCGCTGGTGCCGACAAATTCGTTGCTGGCCCACGAAATTGGGTAATCGTTGTGGTCCGCTTGTAACTGGTACTTTTCGTCCGGTAACGTCAGGTGCATCGGCATTAGCGGTACGAACGCCAGGTACTTTTTGTCCGCTTCCTTTTGAATCTGGTAACTGCCGGGTAAAAAGTACTGTACGCTGTTTTGGCGGTCGATCAGCTTAATTTGCGGCGCCCACTGCCGAAAAAACGGGTCCAAGACTAACCACACGTTAGCTAATAAGTGGTCTAAACGGCCCCCGGTAGCGCCGTACACGTGCACTTCGTCCGGCGCGAGCTGCTCAAAAATGGATTTGAGTGCCAACTGCGTGTCGGTGTGGTCCTGGTCCGGCTTAACAATCACCAAACCGGCTAACGCGGCCTTGACCGTCGCCAACTCACGACTGCTGATCGAGTCGAAGTCCCCAACGACCATCACCGGTTGAATCCCCATTTTGACAAGTCGAAGCGCCCCGCGGTCGGCACCGACCCACGGCCCCGGTAACGTTTCTAAATGGTCCGGCCAATTCTCAGTCGGACCACCCACCAATAAATTTACCGTGGTCATTAGTTCGTCGCCACTTTAAGGTCCTGAATCCGGGCAGCCGGGTCGGCACTCCCGTAAACGTAAGAACCGGCCACCGCGACCGTGGCTCCCGCCGCGTAGCACGCCTTCACGGTGTCGGCGTTGATGCCGCCGTCGACTTCGATGTCAAAGTTATAACCCTTTTCGCGTTTGATAGCGTCTAGGGCCTTAATCTTAGCGACCATTGGTTCCAGGAAGTGCTGGCCGCCAAAGCCGGGGTTAACGGTCATGATCAGTACTTGGTCAACTAACGGCAAAACTTCGCTGACCATGTCCAGCGGCGTGCCGGGATTAATCACGACTTCGGCCTTGGCACCGGCCGCTTTGATCAGTTGTAACACGTGGTAAATGTGCTTGGTGCTTTCCACGTGGACCCCGATCAAGTCCGCGCCGGCCTTCGCAAAGGCTTCCACGAAACGTTCCGGTTCCACGATCATTAAGTGGCAGTCCAGGGTCAGCGAAGTCACCGGCCGTAGATCCGCCACGGTACTCATCCCAAAGGATAAATTCGGTACGAACTGGCCGTCCATGACGTCAATGTGCAACAAATCCGCGCCGGCCTTTTCCGCCATCTGCACGTCCCGTTGTAAATTAGCAAAATCCGCACTCAAAATTGAAGGGGCAACTTTAATCATTAATTTCACACACCTTTAAATTATTTTTTCTTATTATAAATGACTTTTTTATTCTTAATGGTTTCGTAAAACTGCAAGTAGTTATCGTAGCGACTTTGCAACACGTCCCCGGCGGCTAACGCGGCCTTCACGGCGCACTGCGGCTCGTTGATGTGCACGCAACCACGGTACTTGCAGTCCCGACCTAACCGCACAAATTCGGGGAAAAAGTGGGTCAGTTCGTTGGCGGCAATGTCAAAAACTTCGTAGGAAGAAAACCCGGGCGTATCCGCTACCAACCCGTCCGCTACCGGAATCAAACTAACCTTACGGGTCGTGTGTTTCCCCCGGTTGAGCGCCTGCGAAATTTCACCGGTCGCTAAATCTAAACCGGGTTGCAAGTGGTTTAATAACGTGGATTTACCCGCCCCGGTCTGGCCCATCACGACCGCCACGTGGTCGGCTAGTTGGGCTTTGACCGCGGCTAACGCGGTCGCGGAAAAGGCGGTCCGGTCAATAATGACCGGGTAGCCGATCTGCCGGTAGCGCTCCGCTAAAGCGGCCCGTTCTTGGTAAGTCGCGTCGTCGAGCAGGTCGGTCTTGGCAAAGTAAAGCACCGCCTGAATGCCGGCCACCTCTAAAGCCACCAGTTGCCGGTCCAACAAGTTGGTCGAAAACTCCTGGTTGGTCGTGGCGGTCACGACCACCGCTAAGTTAACGTTGGCAACCGGGGGCCGCACCAACTGGGTCTGCCGCGCTAACACTTTTAGCAAGTAGCCCTCCTGCGGCGTTGTACTGTCAAACTCCACCTGGTCCCCAACTAACGGGGTAATTTTACGCTTACGGAAGTTTCCGCGCGCCCGGGTTCGATATAGTTGACCATCGGCGTAAACGTCGTAAAAACCGCTTAGCGATTGTCGAATTTGTCCAATTTTCAAATTAGCACCACCTTATTTTTAGTTTGGTACGGTCCACTTATGGATAACTAACTCCATTGTACCAAAAAAAGTCATGCCTGCGCATGACTTACTACTTTAATTTGTTGCGTCCTGACTCGTCACGTTGAATTTTTCACTGATGGTGACCCCGTTGCGTACGATCCGGTAGCGGCCCTTGGTCTTACCGGTTAGTTCAAACGGCAAACTGATCCGCGTATCGTGCATGATGGCGAGATCCCGGTACAGCGTGCCGAGCACGTGATTATCATCTTGTAAATAGATTTTGACGTCGTTTGCCTGAGTCGTCGTGGGCGTTAGTGCCTTGTACGGTAAGGTCAGCTTGACGTAAAAATTGGTGGGTGTCGCGGCCGTTTCCGGCTGACTGCCCCGTGACATCGTGACCGTGATCGTTGAACCGGCCCGCACGTCGGCACCGCCGTCGGGGGTCTGATCATACGAGTAACCGGCCTTTTGTTCTGAAGAGTAACCGCGTTTAAAGTTGACGTTTAACCCGTTGGATTGCGCGTAATCGGTAATGTCGGCCTGACTTTCACCCGTTAGATCCTTGAGGGCGACGTAACGACTTCCGGCACTCACGGTAAAAGTCACCGTGGTGGTCGTTGGCAAAACGCTGCTGCCCGCAGCCACGTCCTGACTGATGATCTGTCCCGTGGCCACGTCCGAGGTGCTAAACCGTTCACGAACCGTAAAGCCGGCCGATTTCAACGTTTGGCGCACGTCCCGGTAGCTTTCGTTGACGTAATTACCAAAATTCATTTTTTTAGCCCCGCTGCTAATGGTCAAATTAATGCGGGCGTGCTCTGAGACCTTGGTTTTCGTTCCGGGGGTGGTTTTGACGACCTGCCCGGTGGCGACCTGGTTACTCTTGACCCGCTTCACTTCCCCCACGGACAGGTTACGCTTGGCCAACACCTTGGTGGCCGCGGCTTGGGATAAGCCGGTCACCCGCGGCACGGTGGTTGATTGTGGTCGGCTGAGTTCCAGCCCAATCACGATTGCCGCAACTAATAATAAGATGATCGTGCCGATGATCAGCAGTCGGCGCCGCAACGGGTGGCGTTTGGACCACGACCGGGTCGGCCGGACCGGTTCCTCGGCTGGTTCTTTGGGCTGGGCGGGCGCCGGTTTCGGTTGGACCTGATCCGCTTCTGCGGCGGTCTTGCGCGGCATGACCTGCGTCTTACCGTCCTGATTAGCCTTAATGGCCGCCTGAATCTCGGCGCTCGGCATGATTTTGGTCTCGTCGTTGCCAACGTCGTCCGGTACGAAGCGCTTTTCACCCACGCGGGTACTGGATAACGTCGTTAATAGGTCCGACGCCATGTCTTCCACGGTCGCGTAACGGTCGCGCGGGTCCTTGGCGGTCGCACACAGCACCACGTTTTCGAGGGCCTGAGGAATGTCGGCGTCAAAGTCCCGGACGGACGGGATCGCGTTTTGAAAGTGTTTCAGCGCGATGGAGACCGCGGTCTCACCTTTAAACGGGACCGAGCCGGTCAGCATTTCGTACAAAATGATGCCTAACGAATAGATGTCGGACTGCTTAGTGGCCATGCTCCCCCGCGCCTGTTCCGGTGAAAGGTAGTGGACCGAGCCCAAGATCGTATTGGTTTGGGTCATCGAATGTTCAGACAACGCCACGGCGATCCCAAAGTCGGTGATCTTAGCGTTGCCCTGTTCGTCAATTAAAATATTTTGGGGCTTTAAGTCCCGGTGAATAATATTATGCGCGTGGGCGGTGGCCACCGCACTTAAAATCTGCTCCATGATGTCAATAACTTGCTGCAACGGTATTGGGAAATTTTCCTTAATGTAGTTCTTCAGGTCCATGCCCTTCACGTATTCCATGACTAAGTATTGCATGCCGTTTTCTTCACCGATATCGTACAAACTCACGATGTGCGGGTGTACTAATTCGGTTGTCGCTAAGGCTTCGCGTTGAAACCGTTTAATGGTTTTCGGGTCATCCCGCAAGTCTAAACGTAAGAGCTTGACCGCGACGTCGCGATCTAAGATTAAGTCGTGCGCCAAGTAAACGTTGGCCATCCCACCTTCACCTAATGACCGGACGATTCGGTACCGTCCGCTAAGGGTATAGTTGGGTGTCATTTACCGGCCACCTCGCCATCTACCGCCACGATCAACGCGGTGATGTTATCCAAGCCCCCGGCCGCGTTAGCCATTTTGATCAGCGTTTCGCACTTCTGCGTGGCCGTTTGATCCGTGGCTTTTAAGACGGTTGCCAACTGGTCATCGGGCACCATGTTAGTCAACCCGTCCGAACACAGCAATAACTGGTCGCCGGGCTGGGCTTCAAACAACTTAGTATCAATATCCGCGTCCGGCGAAATGCCCAGCGTACGGGTAATGATATTTTTCTGGGGGTGTTTACGGGCCTGTTCCGCGGAAATTTCGCCGCGCTTCACGAGCTCGTTGACCAGTGAATGGTCCTCGGTCAATTGGTGCAGTTCGCCGTCCCGGTAGAGGTAGCCGCGGCTGTCCCCTAAGTTGGCCATTAAAAATTGGTTATCAAAAAGCAGGGCCGCCACCATGGTGGTCCCCATGCCCTTTAAGTCCGAAAACTCGCGGGCCTTTTCGATGATGTGCTGATTTTCGTCCTGGACCTCGTTTGCGAGCCACTTCACCGCGTCCGTTGGTTGATCAAAATCGGTGTTTTCAAAACGGTACCCCATGTGCGAGACCGCCATCTCGGAAGCCACGTCGCCCCCCTGGTGGCCGCCAATGCCGTCCGCGACGATGGCAAAATTGATCCCGGCGTTATTTTGAAAAACGCCGACGTAGTCTTCATTTTCTTCACGTTGTTGGCCAATATCCGACCGGTATGCAAAATCCACTGTTCACCACTCCACGGTTATTTTTTTCTTAAACAAGCAATGAAAAAGCCGTCAGACAAGTAGTCGTCCGGATAGATCGATAACGTTTGCACGTCGCGGTCCGCTTTTAATCCCTGTTTAGTTGGCGTTGTTTGCAACTCAAAATCGGGATGGGCCGCCAAGAACTGGTCGATCACGTCCTGATTTTCCTGTCGCAGAATCGTACAAGTGCTATACGTCATGATACCACCTTTTTTCAAGGTTGGGGCGGCCGCTGATAAAATTGCGAGTTGAATCTTTTGCAGGTTCAAACTATCGCTGAGCTGCTTTTCATAACGGATCTCCGGTTTACGACGAATCAGCCCCAACCCGGAACACGGCGCGTCAACTAAGATCCGGTCAAAGTGGTTCTCGCCAAACTCACCGCCCACCTTGCGGGCGTCCAGTTCGGTCGCAGCGACCCGGTCGGCGACGTGCATCCGGGCGGCGTTTTGACCGATCAACTTGACCTTGTTGGCGTGGATGTCTAGGGCGACGACTTCGCCCCCCTGATCTTTATCCAGCTCCGCGGCGATCTGGGTCGTTTTCCCACCCGGCGCGGCGCAGGCGTCCAGCACGTGGTCCCCCGGTTGCACGTTTAACGCGGGTACGACCAGCTGGGCACTTTCATCCTGCACGGTAAACATCCCGTAGCGTATCGCTTCGGTGTTAACGGCCTGCCCCTCGGTGACAATTAACCCCAGCGGCGAAACCTGACTAGCTTCCACCGTCAGACCGGCGTTTTCTAAGGCAGCCTGCACGTCGGCCACGTTTGACACGGCCGGGTTGACCCGCAAGGACTGCTTAGCCGGTTGGTTCAGTGACGCTAAAATACTGACCATTTTTTCCTGTCCCAACTGGGCGCGCAGTTCGTTAATTAACCAAACGGGCATACTGTAAGTAATGCTCAACCGTTCGTCGGGATCCTTAATAGCATCAAAACTAGGCAGCCCGCTGCGGTCCATTTGGTGCAAGACGCCGGTCACAAACCGCCGAATCCCGGGATGACCCTTCACTTTGGCAATCTCAATCGTTTCGTTAAAAACGGCCCGTTGGGGAATTTTATCCAGGTACTGCCACTGATACAACGCGCTCAGCAGTAGTTCCTTGACCCACGGATCGATTTGATTAGGATGGCACACGAACGGTTTTAACCAGTATTCCAAGGTCAAACGGTGCTGGATCACCCCGTAGACCATGTTAGTCAACAGGTTAATGTCGCGTCGATCCATCGTATGGTCGTTGATCAGTTGATTCAATTGTAAATTGGAATAGGCGCCATTTTTAATTTTTGCTAAGGCCGCCACCGCTAACCAGCGGGGGGTGTTGTCCACTGTACTCATTTATTAATAACCTGCTCTCCGGTCGCGAACTTGTCCGCGGCACCATTTAAAAAGTCCGTAATTGTCATCTTAGGTTTGCCCGCCGGCTGCAACTCGTTGATTGCCAAGGCGGTTCCGTTGGCCGCGGCTAGTACGAGGGCGTGCTTAGTTTTGCGCACCACCTGTCCGGCCGCTTGGTCAACGGTTTCGTCGAGTGGCGTCACGTCCCAGAACTTGGTCCGTTTGCCATCCAGCACGGCGTAAGCGATGGGCGCCGGCCGCATCCCGCGGACCTGGTCGTCAATTTGCGCGGCCGTCTGGTTAAAGAAGTCGAGTTCTTCTTGTTCCGGTTGAATGTTCGGCGCGAAGGTGACCTGCTCTTCAGCTTGCGGCGTGGCCGTTAACTCACCGTTGATCAATTTTGGTAAGGTTTCGAGCAACAGGTCGCGCCCCACCACGCTGAGTTTTTCAAACATCGTCCCGGTATCGTCCGTTTTTTCAATGGGAATCGCGCGTTGCGCCAGCATGTCGCCGGCGTCCATCTTTTTGACCATGTAAATAATGGTGATGCCGGTCTCGGCTTCCCCGTTGATAATGGAATACTGCACGGGCGCGCCGCCGCGGTACTTCGGTAATAAGGAACCGTGAACGTTGATGGCACCGATTTTGGCCGCTTTTAATAACTTGGTCGGTAAAAACTGCCCGAACGCCGCCGTCACGATCAGGTCGGGTTGCAGGTCGATCACCCGTTGCATTTCCGGACTGCCCCCGATTTTTTCGGGTTGCAGGACTTCAATGCCGTGGGCCACGGCCACTTGTTTGACCGGTGAAGCGGTCAGGACGTGTTTGCGGCCAACTTTGCGGTCGGGTTGGGTCACCACGGCCAGTACTTGATACTTTTCTTTAATTAAGCTTTCTAAAATGGGCGCCGCGAACTGCGGGGTCCCCATAAATACGATTGATGTCATTAAATTTGTGCCTCCGTTGATTTCAAAATCTGGTCAGCTACATGAAGTGTAACGGCTCCACGTCGATGCCAATTTGTAAGCCCTGGCGCTGCTGGACCTGGGTCTCGTGTAACAAGGTGGTCAGCGTCTTTTCTAGGTTGGGCTCTTGCTTATACTTGATCACGATTTGGTAGTAGTAGCGCCGGTTGACCCGCGCGATCGGTTTCGGGGTCGGCCCTAGGATGATCGTGCTGGGGGCCAAGCGTGGTCGTAACCATTGTAACAGTTGGTACATCCGTTTGGCCGCCACCGCTTCATCTAAATCACTGGCCGTGATCTGGACGGTGAAGTAGTACGGCGGGTAACCACCCTGGTGCCGGACTTGCATTTCGTACTTGAAGAAACCTTCGTAGTCGTGGTGCTGGGCAAAGCGAATCGCGTAGTGGTCCGGGTTAAACGTCTGAATGTAGACGTGGCCGCTCTTTTCGGCCCGACCAGCGCGACCACTGACCTGCGTCAATAACTCAAAGGTGCGCTCACTGGCCCGAAAATCCGGTAACCCCAGGGCGGTATCGGCGTTTAGGACCCCGACCAGCGTCACGTTGGGAAAATCCAGTCCCTTGGCGATCATCTGGGTGCCAATCAAAATATCGGCGTCACCACTGCCAAACTGCGCTAATAATTTCGCGTGGGCGCCCTTTTTCCGGGTGGTATCGTTATCCATCCGAATGATGCGGGCGTCTGGCAACAGGTCGCGGAGTTCCTCTTCGACCTTTTCCGTCCCGGTCCCGTAGTAACGGATCTGACGACTATGACAGTTCGGGCAGACCCGCGGGATCGGTTCTTCGTGCCCGCAGTAGTGGCACTTCATGGTGTGGGTGTCCATGTGCAGGGTCAGTGAAATGTCACAGTTCGGACACTTCAGCACAAACCCGCAATCGCGACACAAAACAAAGGACGAGTAGCCCCGGCGATTCAGCATCAGCACGCTCTGTTCGTGGCGGTCCAGCCGGTCCTGCAAGGCGACCAATAGCGGCGCCGAAAAGTTACTTTCGGCGTGTTGCTGCATTTCTTTTTTCATATCAATGATTGAAACTTGCGGCAACGGCCGCTGGTTGACCCGGTCAGCCAGTACTAACCGCTGGTAGACGCCCTTTTCGGCCCGCGCGCGGGTCTCTAAGGACGGCGTCGCCGAGCCTAACACGACCGGGCAATTGTGATAACGGCTGCGCCACAACGCCACTTGGCGGGCGTGGTACCGCGGCGCGTCGTCCTGCTTATAAGTACTTTCGTGTTCCTCGTCCATGACGATCAGCCCGAGGTTAGTCAACGGCGCGAATACCGCGGAACGGGCGCCGACCACGACCTGGGCCTCGCCGCGTTGAATCCGGCGCCACTCGTCGTACTTTTCACCGCTCGATAGGCCGCTGTGTAACACCGCCACGGCCTTCCCAAAGCGGCCCTTGACCCGACGGACCATTTGCGGAGTCAGCGAAATTTCCGGCACCAGCATCAGGGCGGTTTTGCCCTGTGCTAAGGCCGCGGCCATTGACTGCAGGTACACCTCGGTTTTGCCGCTACCGGTCACCCCTTCGAGTAAAAAGGTGGTGGTGGCCGGTTGGTCGATGGCGCTCACGATCTGGTCCACGGCCACTTGTTGTTCGGGGTTGAGCTGAAGCGGCTGGGTGGGCTGAATGTCACTCGTCGCGTACGGGTCGCGGTAAACTTCCACGGCGACTTTTTTGAGCCAGCCCTTCTTGGCCCCGGTCCGAATCGTGGCTTCACTCACCTTGAACCGTTCACTAAACGCTTTTTGAGCCAGCGTTTCACCGTTGAGGGTCGCCAACCCCTTTAACAGGGCCAGTTGTTGGTGCGCCCCGGTCCGGACGGTCTTTTCCGCCGCGACCAGTTCAGCCGTAGTCAGGGTCGTTTTGACGGCGACCTGGGTTTTGCGGCGGGCTTGATTTTTAACTTGGTAATAAACGTCAACTTGCCCCGCGGCTTGCAGTCGTAACAATTCACTAACCGCTTGCGGCGTTTGGGCCGCGTCGTCAAACGGGACTTCACTGTGCCCCTTAAAAAGCGTTTGCTCAACGGTCGCCGACGTTTGGGACGTGGGCCGCAACTGCTTTTCGTACTTCGCCCGCATCACCGCGGGCAGCATCGTCTGCGCGCAGGTGATCCGAAACGAGAAGGTACTTTCCGCCAGCCACTCGGTCATCTCTAGCGCTTCGGGATTCAGTACCGGTGCAAGGTCGACCACCGCGTCAATGGCTTTGAGGTCGCCATCGTAGTTGGTGGTCTCGTCTAATTTAAGGACGAACCCCTGCACCCGGCGTTTACCACGACCAAACGGCACGACGACCCGCATGCCGGGCTGCACCTGCGACTGCCACGCGGCCGGGATCTGATAACTATACGGCCGGTTGGTTTGCATGGTCGGCACGTCGACCAAAACTTGGGCAATTTGCGCCACAATCGTCTTCCTCTCTCTGAATAAACTACGCTTGCACCGCACCAGCGGCCACCGCGGTGGTCAAAATGGTGCGGGCAATTTCAATTTTAGATAATAACGCCGTTTTAATTGGCGCCTGGTTCGGTTGTAATAACGTGACCTGGTTGGTATCGCCGTTAAAACCGACGCCCGGTTTGGAAACGTCGTTAGCCACTAACAAGTCTAACTTTTTGCTGGTCAGCTTGCGCTGAGCGTTAGTCATTAAGTGCTGCGTCTCAGCCGCAAACCCGATCACGTACTGGTGCGTTTTTTGCGGCGCCAGCCGTTTTAAGATGTCCGGGGTCTCCGTTAGTTGCAGCGTCAAATCGGCGTGGTCGGCCGGCTTCTTGATTTTTTCCGTGGCCGACTGCACCGGCCGGTAATCGGAGACCGCCGCAGCCATCACTAAGAGGTCGGTCGTTGGAAATTCCGTGCTAACTTGCGCCAACAAGTCGGCGGCCGACTGCACGTAGACCACTTTAACGCCGGTTGGGACCGGTAAGTTGCGGGTCGCGCTGATCAACGTCACGTCCGCCCCCATTTCACGGGCGGCTTGCGCCACGGCGTAACCCATTTTACCGGACGACCGGTTGGAAATGTAGCGCACCGGGTCCAAAGCTTCCCGGGTCCCGCCAGCGGTGACGAGCACGCGCTGGTGCGCTAACGGCAAGTCCGGTGTTTGCTGGATCAACTGGTCCGTTAACCAGTCGACGATTGCTTCCGGTTCGGGTAAGCGGCCCTTGCCCGCGTAGCCTTCCGCCAACATACCGGTTGCCGGAGTCAGGACGAAAAGCCCGTCCGCCGTCAACTGTTTGAGGTTCCGCTGGGTCGCCGGGTTCGCGTACATGTGGGAATTCATCGCCGGAATGACGAATTTGGGCGCAGTGGTTGCTAACACCGTGGTGGTCGCCGCGTCGTCGGCAATACCGTTGGCCACCTTGGCAATTAAATTTGCCGTTGCCGGGACCAACACCATGGTTTCCGTCCAGTCCGCCAACGCCACGTGGACCACGTGGTGCGGGTCACTGGTCGTAAACTCGTCTAACACAACTGGTTGCTGGGTCAACGTTTGAAACGTTAACGGCGTGACAAACTCGGAGGCGTGGGCGGTCATCGCGACCCGCACCGTCGCCCCCCGTTTCATTAATAATCGAATTAAAACTAGGGCCTTGTAACTGGCAATGCCCCCACTAATAACCACCGTTACGTGGCGCTGATTCCAAATGTCCACTACTTCACGTCCCTTGATGGTGCCACCGGTACTGACTAGTGCACCCTAAATTGATTGATCCGTGCTCTTAGTGGCGGTTTGCCCGCCACCATAGATAGTTTAATTGTATCAAGAATTAACCAATTGTTGTAGCTGAAAGCCTAATCCAGCCAAATAAAAAAGCGCCGGACCAATCTGGCCCAGCACTCTAGTAATTTGAATTAGTCTTCATCGGTTTCGTCGGGGTCGATCATTAAATCGCCGGCCGCGATTTCTTCTAAGGCCCGACCAATGGTTTTAACGGACTTGTATTCACTGAGCATCGGTGCCGCGCCGGCGTCCAATTCGTGCGCCCGCTTGCTGGCTAACATAATCAGTGAGTACCGTGAATTAACCTGCTTTAATAAATCATCAACTGATGGATATAAGATCATGATTCCGCATCTCCTAACATTTCTTCATACTCGGGCATGACCCGTTTAACACTGTACCGCTCACTCTTAATGATGGCTTTGATCCGTTCCGCCGCCAGCGGCACTTCGTCGTTGATTACCGCGTAATCGTAATTACGCATCATTTTAATTTCGCCCACGGCCTTAGCCATCCGCTTATTGATGACACTCATGTCATCCGTGCCACGGCCAATGATCCGGTGTTTTAATTCCATTAAATCGGGTGGTGTCAGAAAAATGAAGACACCGTCGGGCATTTTTTCGCGAACCTGCATGGCACCGTTAACTTCGATTTCGAGGAAAACGTCCTTACCAGCGGCCAACGACTGCTTAATATATTTTAAGGGCGTTCCGTAGTAGTTGTCAACATACTTGGCATATTCAAGCATACCGCCGCTTTTAATTTCATCCTCGAATTCATCTTTGGAGACAAAATAGTAGTCCTTTCCATCAACTTCACCCGGACGCATTTTCCGAGTCGTCATCGAGACTGAATATTGAAAATCGTTATCATCTGAGTCAAAGATCTCCTTACGGACGGTACCCTTGCCGACGCCCGAAGGACCTGATAAGACGATTAACATGCCTTGTTTCGCCATGATCGCAAATTCCCCTTATTAAATATGTTTTAAAGTTTATTTTGCACTTTTTATGGCTAGATTGCAAGTTTTATCCGGCGATTCTCGCCCGAAGCCGTCTTTTTACGGAAAACTTTTTTGTGAATTTATGGCTTGCATTTTAGAACGTTTGTTCGTATAATGTAAACACAAACAAATGTTCGAGGTGGCTCACATGCAAAATCAACAATCCAATTTAAAATTAATTTCAAAAAACTTACAAGCTTCGTACCGCCAGTTTATGGATGACTTCATTGCCGCCCCGACCGTCGTGGCACCACTCCTGCCCACGATGCCGGCCTTTCAGCGGGATTTGTTCTTAAAACAAGCGCAAACGCGGCACTACCAAGTGATGTTACAAATGCAGCCCAGCTTAACCGAAACCCACCCGTATAATATTCACGGGGTGTTACGGACCCTGGCTAGTGGTCAGCTCGTTTTGATCAACCGGCGGCAGCACTTAACGCACCTCGTTGACGTTACCCAGATTCGCTATATTCAGCGGGCCTAATCAACCCGTAAATAAAAAGCTTGCGGTCAAAGATGAAATTTCAACTGATACCACCTTGCATATCAATTGAAGTGTTTTGACCGCAAATTAAAAAGATTGATGTTACAGCCTCACCGCGCCCCCCTGAATGGGTTCGGTGGGTGACCTGTAAATCAATCTTTTTGTTTACCCTATTTTTGAGTTGGGTCGGCCCGTTTTTCGATCCAGGCTAAGACCGTATCCGAAATAATCGCCATTAACGCGGTTGGTAAGGCACCGGCCAAAATAATGGCCCCACCATCGGTCGCGTTGGTCCCGCGAATGATGATGTCCCCTAAACCACCGGCACCAACGAAGGTCCCGATCGCGGTGATCCCAATCGCGAGCACTAAAGCATTACGCAAACCGGCCATGATCACCGATAACGAAAGCGGCAGTTCGACCATGCGTAAAATTTGCCAGCGGGTCATGCCCATCCCCTTACCGGAATCAAGAATACTTGGACTAACGTTCAGCATCCCGGTGTAGGTGTTTTTAATGATCGGTAATAGCGCATAGAGGAAGACGGTCACAATCACCGTATTGACCCCCAAGCCCAAACCAATCATGATGATCGACAGCATCGCCAGTGACGGCACCGTCTGGATCACGTTGGCAATCGCGATCACGGTCGCACTGAGTTTACTGTGGTGGGCGATCAAGATCCCAATCGGAATCCCGATAATCGCCGCGAACAGCACCCCGTAAATCGAAATCAGGAAATGACGGGCAAACTGGCTCAAGACGTACGCCCCGTTTTGCTGGTAGTAATAGACCAACTGTTGCAACATATTCATGTGTGCCATTACTTGCCACTCCCTTCAAAGTAGTTGTGTTGTTCTAGGAACTGTTTGGCCACAACTTCCGGTTCAACTAAGTTATTATCAACCTTATAGTTCAAACTTTGCATGGTCTTTAAACTAATCTTCCCGTTCAACCGGCTTAAGATCGACTTCAGTTGCGGGTGTTCCTTCAAGACTTTGTTAGTGGCAACGGCACTCGCGTTGTACGGTGGGAAGAAGTTTTTGTCGTCCTTTAAAATTTTCAGATTGTAACTTCTGATCCGGCCATCGGTGGAATAACCCAAAATGGCGTCCATTTTACCGGATTCCAACGCGTCGTAAACTAGCCCAATTTGCATTGGGTAGGTATTACCAAACTTATAACCATACAGTTTTTGGAAATCGGGGTAACCGTCACCCTTCCGTTCCAGCCAAGTTTGGTCCAAACCAACCGTTAACTTCGAGGCCACCTTCTTCATGTCGCTGACCGTGTTTAAGTGGTACTTTTTAGCCGTCTGCTGGGTCACCATGAACGCGTAGGTATCGGCAAACCCGTAGGACGGGAAGTAGGTCATGTGGTACTTCGAATTGAACTGGGAACGAACCTTGTTATCGGTCGCCTTCACGTTACCGCGGTCGGCCTTTTCACCTAAGATGGTGGTCAGGTCGGTCCCGGTAAAGCGAATCGACGAAATGTCGGCCTGGTTGTTTTTCAGGGCGTTAAAACTAACCGTCCCGGAACCCAGGTTGTTAATGATCGTCGTGTTTAAGTTGGAATAGTGCTGAATCATGTCCTGAATCACGTAGGCCATGATTTGTTGTTCGGTCGTATTTTGGGACGCGATGCGAACCGTGTCAGACGACGTCCCGGAAAGGCCCGGAAAGCCGCAACCGGCTAATAAAACGCCGCTAGCCACGGTCGTCACGACACCTAAAAACCATTTTTTGAATTTTCTCATCTCGCTACCCCCTTACGCTTGCGTCGTTCGTGGCGTCACGGCGGCTTCCAACTTGCCGAGTAACCAGTCCACGACCAGGGCCAAGATGATGACCGGAATCGACCCGCCTAAGATCAGATCGGTCCGGTATAAGTTTAAACCGTTGAAGATGAAATCCCCAAGACCACCGGCACCAATGTAGGATGCCAGCGCGGCCCAGGCAATCACGTACGTCGCGGATAACCGGATCCCGGCCATGATCACCGGCGCGGCCATCGGAACTTCGACTTTAATGATTGACTGACCACTCGTCATGCCCATGCCCTTGGCCGCGTCGATCAGCGCCGGCTCGACGTCCTTCATCCCTAAGTAGGTGTTCCGTAAAATCGGTAACAAAGAATAGATAAACAGGGCAATAATTGCCGGCACGCTCCCGATCCCGAAGAACGGAATCATTAACGCTAATAGGGCCATCGCGGGAATCGTTTGTAACATACTAGCGATCGACATCACCACGTTGGCAACCGTGTCGTTTGCGCGGGTCAACAGGACCCCGATCGGCACTGCCACGATCACCCCGAGTAACAGGGCGATTGCTGAAATGTAGAGGTGTTGCCACGTTTTCAGCAGGAGCTGGGCCCCGTAAGTTTGTAAAAAACTCATCATTAGGCTTCACCGCCCTTGGCACTCGCGGAGTCGGCGTCCTCCCCGTGGTGAATGTTATTGGTCTCTTCGTCCGCTTCTTCATCACCCCAAAGGGCGTCGTACACGATATCAACCAGGGTCGCCCGGGTGACGATTCCGACTAAGCGGTGGTTGTCGTCGACGACCGGGATGTTTTTCAGTCCCCGTTTTAGGATTCGTTCCACGGTGTCGCGAATTAACGAACTGGACTGCACGTAGAACAAATCTTTTTTCATGATGTCGCTCACGCTGGTCGCGGAGTTAAAGTTGTAGTCCACGTCTTCAATGCCGATGACACCCTTTAAGATGCCGGCTTCGTCGGTAACTAATAGTGAATCGACCCGCTTATCGTGCATTAAGCGCAGCGCGTCGGTCAACGACTTGCCGGGCGTGGTGGCGATTGGGTCTTTTAACATCACTTGGCCAACGGTCGTAATACTTGGGCGGGCCTGGATCAAACGGTCCTTCCCAATCAAGTTCTCCACGAATTCGTTAGCCGGGTGCCGTAAGATACCGTCGGGTGTGTCCACCTGCATGATCTTCCCGCCATCCATGACAACGATCCGGGTCGAAAGCTTCAGCGCTTCGTCCATGTCGTGGGTCACGAACACGAAGGTCTTGCCTAAACGTTCTTGCAGATCCTTAACTAAGTCCTGTAGGGCTTCCCGGGTGATCGGGTCTAGGGCCCCAAACGGTTCGTCCATTAAAACTAAGTCCTGATCCGCGGCCAGTGCCCGAACCACCCCGATCCGTTGCTGCTGCCCACCGGACAGTTGCGACGGGTAACGGTCTAAGTAATCTTCGGGGAGTTCAACTAGTTTGATCATTTCTTTGGCCCGTTCGTTCATTTTTTCTTGGGGCCACTTTAGCAACCGGGGCACCAACGTAATATTGTCCCGAATGGTCATGTGCGGCATTAAACCGATGTTTTGAATCACGTAACCAATTTGGCGGCGTAACTTCACCGGATCCATTTTGCCAATATCTTCGCCATTTAACTTGATGGTGCCGGAAGTCTGACTTAACATCCGATTGATCATCCGCATGGTCGTCGTTTTACCCGAACCAGAGGTCCCGATGAAACAAACAAACTCACCCTTTTCGATTTCAAGATTAAAATCTTCAACGGCGACTTTGCCACCAGGATACGTCTTGTTCAAATGTTCCATTGTCAGAAACAACCTCATCACTCCAATCTTTTTTTCAGCTTATGCAGTTCACTTAATAAACTGTACCCTATCAAGCATAACGTATCTTAAAACAAAATTGCAAACAACACGCCACGTAAAATGCAGTTTTCTGGGCATTGGAACCGGAACCAATCCTATTAACATCACTAAAGAAGCAAAAAAAGAGTCTGAACCAAAGATTCAAACTCCTGAATGGTTATTCAGCTTTTTCTTCACCGGCCAGCCGTAATAATTCCTCGGCGTGTTCCAGTGATAATTTCGTGACCTTGGTGCCGGCCAGCATCCGTGCCAGTTCTTCCACGCGGGCGTGGGCGGTCAGCTTCGTCACGCTAGTCTTGGTGCGGTTACCGGTGATCTTTTTGGCGATGAAGTAGTGGTGGTCGCTCATCGCCGCCACCTGCGGCAAGTGGGTGATGCAGAGTACCTGGGAAAAGTGGGCGATGCCGCTGATCTTTTCGGCGATCGCCTGGGCGACCCGGCCGCTGACCCCGGTATCAACTTCGTCAAAGATAATGCTGGTAATACCCTGTGATTCGGAAAAAATCGTCTTTAAGGCCAGCATCATCCGCGACAGCTCCCCGCCGGACGCAATTTTCGCCAACGGCCGCATCTTTTCACCGGGGTTGGTTTGAATGTAAAACTCAACGCTGTCCAACCCGCTGCGAAAAAGCTGGCCGTTCGTCGGTTTAAAGCGGACTTCAAAAACCGCCTTATCCATGTACAGATCCTTTAATTCTTGGTGAATCTGCCGCTGCAACGACTTAGCCGCGGCCCGGCGCTTATCGGACAGGGCTTCCCCCGTTTTTTGGAGCGCCGCTTTTTGTTCGGCCACCCGTTGCGATAAGCCCTCGCTGTTTTCCTCGGAGTCGGTCATTTTGGCCAGTTCCGCGGAGATCTTCTTATAATAATCCAAAATTTGTTGCTCGGAGTCGCCGTACTTGCGTTTTAACTGACTAAGCACCTCTAAGCGCTGTTCAATTTCGTCGAGCCGCCCTTCGTCAAACTCCTGCAAGTCTAACTGGTTTGAAATTTGCCCGGCAGCGTCCTGTAAGCCGTAAAAGGCGTTTTTAACGTTCATCGTGATCTCGTTAAACGCCGGGTCCAAGTTGGCAATCGGTTCTAACGCGTTCATGGCCGTACCAACCATGTCGACCGCGCCCTGAGTCTCCTCACCGGCGGCCAACAGGGTGTAACTCTGCTGCAAGGCCTGGTTGATCGTCTGGTAATTATCCAGCCGGTCGCGTTCGGCCGTTAAGTCGGCTTCTTCGCCCACTTTGACCTGGGCCGCCGAAATTTCTTCCACTTGGAAATTCAGCATGTCTAACCGCTGGGCCCATTCCTTCTCGTTGGCGTTTTTTTGCCGGAGTTCCTGGTTAAGCTGCTGGTACGCGTGGTACTGCTGCGAATACTGACTCTTTAGTTTCCGGATCTTCGGTGCCGCGAACTCGTCTAATAAACCGAGGTGTTTGTCCGGTTGCATCAGTTCCTGGTGTTCATTTTGACCGTGAATGTCGACGATCGTCTCACCGATTCGTTTTAAGGTTGTCGTATTGACTAACATTCCGTTAATCCGGCAGGTGTTGCGGCCGCTCTTGGCAATCTCCCGCTGCAAGATCACCGTGTTATCGGCGTGGTCGATGCCGGCTTCGTCCAGCATCTTCGCCGTCACCCCGTCGGCGGGTAAAATAAACATCCCCTGCAGCACCGCTTTATCGGCCCCGGTCCGGATGAATTCCTGCGACCCGCGGCCACCGGCTAAGAGGCCGACCGCATCAATAATGATCGATTTCCCGGCCCCGGTTTCCCCGGTCAACACCGTCATCCCGTTTTCAAACGCAATGTCCAAGTGTTCAATAATGGCAAAATTTGTAATTGATAATTCCTGTAACACACCGATTCCTCCCAAAACCCAATTGGGCACTGCCCAGTCGGCGATTCACGCGGCCGCCGTTCGTCTGGCGGTCTAAAAAAAGCGACCTGACACGAACGTGAACAGGTCGATCAATAACTAAACTTAGTTATCGCTTAAGAGACGTTGAATTTTTTGCTGTAAGTCTAAGGTCAGGGCCAGGGACTTACAAATGATCAAAACGGTGGCGTCGTCACCGATCGTTCCGAACACCTCATCGTAGTGCATCGCTTCAATCAAACTCGCTAACGCCGGACCGTTACCGGGCAACACCTTCACGAGCACGAACTTATCCTGCGTTGCGTAGGAGACGTACGCGTCCTTGAGCGTGCGCTTGAGCTTTTTTTCCGTATCCATTTGTTTTTGGACTGGCATACTGTAATGGTAGCCACCCGTTGCCGAGGGAACCTTGACCAGTTGCATGTCCTTAATATCCCTTGAAATGGTGGCCTGGGTCACCTCAATATTTTCGGCACGTAATAAACTGACAAAGTCTTCTTGTCGTTCAATTTCGTTTGAACTTAATAATCGTTTAATGTAGCGCTGGCGCTCTTGCTTTTTCACCCGATCACCCCCGGCGTCTTATTCATATCTATTTAAACACATCATAAGCCATTTTGCATAAATATGAAAGACTGGATTTAAAATCCACTACTTATTCAGTTGGTCGTACGCGGCTTGTTGAGTTTGTTCGATTGATACACTTGGCGCCACGGCCGCCTGCTGGTCAGTAGCTTGTAAATGCACGAGAAATTCGATATTGCCCTCGCCACCCTTGATTGGTGAATAATCCAACCCGAGCACGTTGTAGCCGGCACTGACCGCAAAATCCACGATATCGTTCAAAACGGCGGTATGCACGGCCGGGTCCCGCACGATCCCGTGCTTGCCGACGTTTTCCCGCCCAGCTTCAAACTGCGGCTTGATCAGCGCGACGACCTCACCACCGTTTTCGATGATGGCGTGCAGTGGTGGCAAAATTAAGTGCAGTGAAATAAACGAAACGTCGATCGAAGCAAAGCTCGGCTGACCGTCCTTAAAATCAGCCAGCTTACTGTACCGGAAGTTAGTGTGTTCCATGACGACGACGCGCGGATCTTGGCGGAGCTTCCAAACAAGCTGGTTACTCCCCACGTCCAGCGCGTAGCTGAGCTTCGCGCCGTTTTGCAACATCACGTCGGTAAAGCCCCCGGTCGACGACCCAATGTCCAACACCGTTTTGTCACGCACGTCGATGTTAAAACTGTGCAGGGCCTTCTCTAACTTTAAGCCCCCGCGGGAAACGTAGGGCATGGGTTTACCCTTCAAGTGGAGCTCGGTGGTCACCGGGACCTTCATGCCGGGTTTATCGAGGCGTTCTTCGTTAGCCCCTAAAATCTCACCGGCCATGACGGCCCGCTTGGCTTTTTCACGGGTATCAAATAACCCCTGTTGTACTAATAATACGTCAATGCGTTCTTTTTCCATCTAAATTAATTCCTTTAATTTGTGAAGTACGTTAAAAATGAAGCTAACAGGTCAAAATTCCGTTGACTCAGGGCGCTGGCTTCCCGTAACGCCGTTTGCGCTGCGGTAACCGCCGTGGTCAACGCGGCCCGCGCGCCGTCTAGCCCTAATAATTCCGGGTAGGTATTTTTCTGTTCACCGGCATCCTTGTGAGTCGCCTTACCGAGTTGTTCCGGCGTACTGGTGACGTCTAAGATGTCGTCGTAAATTTGAAAAGCCAGTCCAAAGGCGTCCGCAAATTTCAATAACGCCGCGGCAACCGGTGCCGGTACCGGTGCCTGGATGGTCCCGGCCTGCACGGCGTAGTGGATCAGCGCCCCGGTCTTTTCGCGGTGCAACTGCTGCAGCGCCGGCAGATCCAGCTGATGGCCGGTATTTTTAACGTCGGCGACCTGGCCCGCGACCATTCCGGTGGGACCGGTCGCTTGGGCTAACGCTAACGTCTGCTGGGCAATCACGGACGGCGCGAGGCCGCTGTCCGCGATCCACTGAAAACTCAGCGGCTGCAAGGCGTCCCCGGCTAAAATCGCCACGTCCTCACCGAACTTTACGTGGCTGGTCGGTTCCCCCCGGCGCAACTGGTCGTTGTCCATGGCGGGCAGGTCGTCGTGGATCAGCGAATAAGTATGCATCAGTTCAACCGCCACGCTCGCCCGTAAATGGGCCGCCGTCACCGGTTGGTCAAAGGTCGTTAAGACGGCCAGCGTCAGCAGCGGTCGCAGGCGCTTGCCGCCCGCCAGCACCGAATAACGGATGGCAGCGGTTAAAATGTCGCGGTCGCTGCAATCCCGCAAGTTTTCGTCTAAGTAGGTGTTGATCCGCGGCACCCACCGCGCCTCAAAAGCGGCTAGCAGCTGACTATTCATGTTGGTCATCTTGGTTAGCCTGTTCAAACGGAACTTCGTTGCCGCTTGCGTCCATCATCTTAGTCAGCGTTTTTTCGGCGCCTTCCAGGGTGCTTTGTAACTGTTTACTCAAAGCAACGCCCTTTTGAAACTGGTCGAGAGCCTGTTCCAACGGCACGTCGCCCTGTTCTAGTTGGTTAACGATCGTTTCTAACTGGTTCAAATTTTGTTCAAATGTTGGTTGTTCAGCCATTTTGTTTTCCTCCATCGGTACTCGTGATTTGGGCTTGGGCCGTCCCGTCCGCAAAGTGAATCGCCACCGCTTGCTCCGGTTGGACCTGCTTCACGGTATGGACGACCTGCTTGTCGGCCGTGACGAACGCGTACCCGCGACCCATGATCTTTAACGGACTTAATAGGTCCAACGACTGCACGGTCTGCGCCAGCCGCTGCTGCTTGCGTTGCATCACGAGCTGGGTACTGCGTTCTAACCGCTGGGCCAGGTTAGTTACCTGCGTTTGCGCCTGGTTGACCTGGTGAATCGGCGTGCGTTGGGCTAACCGCTGGGCTAAGCGCTGGTACTGCTGTTCCGCCTGGTTCACGTTAGTTTGACCGGCCTGCTTTAAGCGTTCGCTTAAAAAGTCTAGCTTTTGTAAGTAGCCTTCGTACAACCGGTTCGGCTGGGTAAAAACGTACGACGTACTTAACTTGTTTAAGCGTTGCCGGTCACGCTGAACCAGGTTTTGAAAGGCGTTCAGTACCCGCGTCTGGTCCTGCTTTAATTGTAACAGAACGTCGTTAAAGACCGGTACCGCTAATTCGGCCGCGGCGGTCGGCGTGGCGGCCCGCACGTCGGCGACCAGGTCGGCGATCGTCGTGTCGGTTTCGTGCCCGACCGAGGAAATCACCGGCAATTGGCTCGCCGCGATCGCCCGGGCGACCACTTCTTCGTTAAACGGCCACAGGTCTTCGATCGAACCACCCCCGCGCCCGATGATCAGGGTGTCAAAGTTACCGGTCGCGTTGGCCCGTTCAATTTGGCGGGCAATTTCGGGCGCCGCCGCGTCACCTTGGACCTGCGCCGGAAACAAGACGATCTGGGCGATCGGGTAGCGCCGGCGGGCCGTCGTAATGATGTCACGGATCACGGCCCCGCTGCGACTCGTCACCACCGCGATGCGTTTAGGAAAACGCGCAAGCGGCTTTTTGGGCGCATTAAATAAGCCCTCAGCCGCTAACTTTTTCTTTAATTGTTCGTAGGCTTGGTACAACGCGCCCACGCCGTCCGGTTCCATGCGTTCCACGTAGATCTGATAACTGCCGCTCGGCTCGTATAAACCGATGCGACCGACTACCAGCACCTTCATCCCCTCTTCGGGACGGAATTTCACCTTGGCAAAGGCCGACTTGAACATGATCGCCGAAATTTTGGCGTGGTCGTCCTTTAAGCTAAAGTACTGGTGGGTGTTCGGGCGCGGCCGGTAGTTAGAAATTTCACCAGTCAAGTATACCTTGCCCAAATACGGGTCGACTTCAAATTTACGTTTTAAATACTGAGTTAATGCGGAAACTGTCAAATATTGTTGACTGTCACTCACTTACGATCACTCCATTTTGCAAGTTCAACCGTGGTTTGCATCAGGGTGGCGATGGTCATCGGGCCAACCCCACCCGGTACGGGGGTAATTAAACCGGCCACGCCCTGGGCCGACTCAAAGTCCACGTCCCCGGTCAACTTACCGCTTTCGTCCCGGTCCATGCCGACGTCGATCACGGTCGCGCCCGGTTTGATATCCTCACCGTTGATCAGGTGGGTGATCCCGGTCGCCACCACTAAAATGTCCGCCGTTTTGGCGACGTCCTTTAAATGGTGGGTGCGACTGTGGGCGACCGTCACGGTGGCGTTGGCGTTGGTTAGTAACGCCGCCATCGGCTTACCCACGATCGTACTACGCCCAATCACGACCGCCGTTTTACCGGCGGGATTGACCCCGTACGCCTTTAACATGGTCATAATACCGCGGGGCGTGTTAGCGACCGGGTAATTCCCCGGAAAGTTCGTCACTAACTTACCGACGTTAGCCGGATGGAAACCGTCCACGTCCTTGTGCGGGTCAATTGCCATCGTAATCAGCGGTTCATTGATTTGTTTCGGCAGTGGCGACTGGACCAAAATCCCGTGAATGCTGTCATCGGCGTTATATTCCGCGATAACGGCCAGTAATTCTTCCTGGGTGGTGGTTGCCGGCAATTGCCGAACAATCGAATGCATCCCTAACTTGGTTGCCTTGCGATTTTTGTTACGTACATAAATCTTGCTTGCGGGGTCTTCCCCCACAATGATCACTGCAATTCCGGGCTGAACGCCTTGGGCGACTAATGCTGCAACTTGCTTTGCGGTTGCTTCGTTCACCTGTTTGGCGACCGCCTTACCATCAATAATCTTCGTCACGCGTGCCACGCTCCCTCTTTTTGTCTGGTTTCATTTTAGCATAGTCCCGAGCCAAAAAAGTAGGAAGTAGAATGATAAGTTATTAAAAAAAGTCTGGCAAAGTGCCAGACTTTTCGGGTTGAACATATAATTGTTCGGTTTTAGACTAAAGCGCTTGGTTGGTAACGGCCTTACCCAGGACCCCACTCACGAATTTCCGTGAACGATCATCGCTGAACGCCTTGGTTAATTCGATTGCTTCGTTGACCGCCACTTTATCCGGCACGTCGTCGACGAACTTTAATTCGAAGAACGCGATGCGCAAAATGATTAAATCGGTCTTAGCCAACCGGTCTAACGACCACGTTTGGCTAAGGTACGGTTGAATCTGGGCGTCTAATTCCGCTTGATGTTCACGAACACCAGTTACCAGCGTACTGAGATAGGCCGGAATTTCCATTTCAGCGGTCTCGTCCGGGTTGAGTAACTGTTGGAAAAGCTGATTTTCATCAGCGTCCGGGTTAGCGTTCAAGGCAAATAGCGCTTGAAACGCCTTTTCCCGGATTTCATGACGCGTTAAACTCAAGATTCTTCACCATCTTCATTTTGATCAGTTTCGGGGTCTTCATCACCAAAAAGATTGTTCGGGTCAATGGCGCTCTCCGTCTTTTCAGTAACGATCCCGGTAATGTGCACGTTAACTTCGCTTAAGGCCAAGTCCGTCATGAACAGGATCTGTTGTTTGACCTTATCCTGGATGGCTAACGCGACTTTTGGTACGGACACCCCGTAGTTTAAGTAGGCGTAGACGTCCACGCTGATTTGGTCGTCAACGATCGTCAACTTGACACCCTTACCGAGACTCTTCTTACGACCGAACAACTCATTTACACTGGAAGAAATCGTTCCCTGCATCCGGTTAACGCCATCAATCTGACTTACCGCGATACCAACGATGATTTCAAGCACTTCTGGTGCAATTTGAATTTGTCCTAAGCTGGGTTCTTTACTTTGTAACGTAATGTTGCTACTGTCAGCCATTTTGACATTCCTCCAATTCCATGTTTGCCGGTTCTAGTTCGTTGAATTAAGCCCGTGAAACGTAGGTGCTGTCAACGGTGTTAACAATCAGCTTGTCGCCAGCCTTAACGAAGAATGGCACTTGAATGATCGCACCGGTTTCCAAAGTAGCGGGCTTGGAACCACCGGAAGCGGTGTCGCCCTTAATACCCGGTTCCGTTTCCTTAACTTCCAAGGTCACGGTGTTTGGTAAGTCGATGCCTAACACTTCGTTGTTGTACATGGTTACGGAAACTTCCATGTTTTCCTTCAAGAACTTCAATTCGTTTTGAATTTGTTCGCCAGGAATTTCAATTTGTTCGTAGGTATCGGTGTTCATGAAGACGTAGTTGCCACCATCTTCGTAAAGGTACTGCATCGTACTCTTGTCGATTGGGGCTTGTTCCATCCGCGCACCGGCACGGAAAGTCTTATCTTGAACGGCACCGGTCCGTAAGTTCTTAAGCTTTGAACGAACAAACGCGCCACCCTTACCAGGCTTAACGTGCTGGAATTCCACGATGCGCCAAATTGCGTTGTCTACTTCAATGGTTAAACCATTTTTAAAATCTGCAGTTGAAATCATATTATAAGTCCTCCTAGAAGATATCTTTATTACTATAACAAGACGGAGCCGTCCTGACAACTGTCTTAACTATAAAATAAGTAATTCACGGGTTGCTTTAGTTAAGCGTTCGTGCCCGTCGTTCGTGACCAACACGTCGTCTTCAATTCGCATGCCACCCAGACCTGGGAAATAAACGCCGGGTTCCACGGTGACCACGCTGTTGGCCACTAACTGATTGTTCGTGTTTTTAGAAATTAACGGCCCTTCGTGAATGGCCAGGCCGATGCCGTGACCCATCCCGTGGTTAAAGGCTTCGCCGTAACCCGCTTGCGTCAAGAAGTCCCGGCCAACGGCGTCAAGTTCGGCACTGTTCGCCCCCGCTTGGACGTGGTCGACCACCATTTGTTGCGCGGTCTGCACCGCCGCGTAGGCCGTCTTAAGCTTAGCGTCCGGTTCACCGAGCGCGAAGGTCCGGGTCATGTCAGAAGTGTACTCGTTTAAAAAGTAGCCGAAATCTAACGTCACCATTTGGCCAGCTTCCAGTAACGCGGTTGACGCCGTTCCGTGGGGCAAGGCCGCCCGGGCGCCACCAACCACGATGGTGGTAAACGACGGGTTGCTGGCACCGTGACTGCGCATAAAGGCGTCTAACAAGTTGCTGACGTCAATTTCACGCATTCCCGGCCGGACAATGCTAGTTACGTAAGCAAAGCCGGCGTCGGCCAGTTTAGCGGACGCCCGCAGCTTGGCGATTTCGTCCGCTTCCTTGGTGATCCGTAACGTATCAACGACGGCTGGTAACGCCACTAAGTCACTAACTAGGTTTTCATCCAAGTAGCTGTACGCGGCGTACGGCAAATCGTCTTCAAAGCCCATCACGCCGGTTTGGTGCTTGGCAATCAACGCACACACGGCACCCAGGTAGTCCCGGGTAATTACCAAGTGCTGCTGATCGTACTGGTTGGCAAACGCCGTTTGATAACGGGCATCCGTAATCAAATAGACGTCGTCGCTTAAAACTAGTAAGTAGCCGTCACCGGCCATATCCGCCATTCCCGTTAAGTAGTGTAAATTAGCTTCGCTCGAAACTAGGAACGCGTCAATTTTTAGCCCCTCAAAGGTTTGTTGTAACCGTTCAATTCGACTCGACATTAAGTCACTCCCATTCATACTACGTGCTCTATTATACCAAACTATATCAAAATTGATGAAATTCAGTTATAACTCACGTCAATACGCGTGGAAATTAACGCTGGCAGAAACGAGTCAAAGACTAAGGCACGTTCTAACCGGATTGCCGAAACGTGTTTGGGTCAGACTGCGTCCTGCGGTTAGCTACGTCACCAGTACCATGCACAAACCGCACGTCCTTATTCTAATTGCCGAAACGTGTTCGGGTTAAGCTGGTCGCTCCGCTTGCTACGCTAGTCATACAATGCAAAAACAGTACGCGCCCCTACCTTGATTGCCGAAATGTGTTCGGGCCGAGCTGCCTTCTGCGCTTGCTACGCTATCAGTACCATGCACAAACCGCATAGCACTGATAGCTAGGCAATGCTCAAAGCCACCCGCTCGGACCTCACACTCTCGAAAAAAAAGAGCCCCCTCAGAGGCTCTTCTCATACTCTTTATTATTCTGCTGGGTAAACAGAGACTTGGCGCTTGTCGCGACCTTTACGTTCAAAACGAACGACACCGTCTGCCATGGCAAATAACGTATCGTCACCACCGCGACCAACGTTTACACCTGGGTAAATGTGAGTTCCGCGTTGACGATAAAGAATGTTCCCATTCTTAACCGTTTGGCCGTCAGCCCGCTTGGCACCTAAACGCCGACCAGCTGAATCACGACCGTTGGCAGTTGAACCGCCACCTTTATGGTGACTGAAGAATTGCAAGTTCATTAACATAGTAAAGTCCACCTCCGAATGTGGTTATCGTGTTTGTTCACGAACCTGGATGTAATCTCCGTAGTTCGTGGCAACATCGTTTAATCCGAGCGTGAAACTTTCGAGTAACGTTTGTAATTGTTGATTTTCTAAGTCCAGCTTAGAAAAATCCGCAATTAGTAAGCCCCCGTTCGTTTCATCACTCTGAACCGCGGGCTTTAAGTGGGCAACTTGTTCGATCCCGTTGACCGTACTGATTGCTAACACCGAAACCGCCGCACACACGATGTCTTGTCCATAAGCACCTGAATCAGCATGTCCCGTTAATTTAAAAGCGGTCACCCGACCGTTGTGATTACGAGAAATGGTTGCCTGAATCATGAGAATGCCTACTTTCTTAATTATGCATTAATTGTGTCGATCGTTACCTTAGTATATGGTTGGCGATGACCCTTCTTAGTATGTTGGCCCTTCTTGGCCTTGTACTTGAAAGTAACCACTTTACGGTCACGGCCTTGTTTTTCAACAGTACCTTCAACCGTCGCACCATCAACAGTAGGGGTACCAATCTTGGTTGTGTCGCCGCCGACAAAGACTACTTGATCAAAAGTAACCTTGTCACCAGCTGCAGCATCAAGTTTTTCAACGTAGATAGCTTGACCTGCTTCAACTTTATATTGTTTACCACCAGTTACAATAATTGCGTACACGTTTGTGCACCTCCTTAAATTATGAATCACTTAGACTCGCCGAATTAAGCGTCAGAAACTGAACTTAATACTCAACTCGTGCGGTTGTAGCTGTAGAAGTCCACAAATACAACAGGAAAATGTTATCAAATTTTTTCATAATAGTCAAGTCAGATTTTCACTGAATGAAAAAATCGGTGAAACTAATGTTGCGAACCGTCATTAAGTGGTGCATCTTTTTAATACACTTGGTGAGGTAGCGCGGCGTATAGATCATGTCGTTGGCTAACCAGTCGGTGATCAGTCCGACCGTGGCTGAGACGTAGTACGCAATCTGAATGCTAACGGGAACTTCCAGGTCCGCAAACTGGTCCTCAAAATCGTGGTAAAACTGATTCATCCACTTGGTTAACTGCTGATTGATCCGCCGGTTAACGGCTAACTGCCGCTGATCCAGCAACAACGTCTTGAACGCCTCGGCGTGCTGGTCAATGTACCCCAACGCCCGGGATAAGGAGAGCACCCGTACCCGGCGCAACGGGTCGGCCGGGTTGGTGATCACGTCCCCAATTCCCACCGTGACAATGGCTTGCTCAAACAATTCCGTCACTAGGTCTTCTAGGGCCTGATCCACGAACGCCGGTTTATCTTTATAATGAAGGTAAAAGGTCCCCCGGGTCACCGCCGCGGTACTAGTCAGCTGCTGAACGGAAATGTTTTCAACCGTTTCGGTTTGTAATAATGTAATTAATGCTTGGCGTAAACGCCGGCGCGTCTTATCCACGCGCGGGTCAACATCGTGACTCATGATAACTTCCCTACTTTCTAGAAGTAATATAGCATTTTTTATAAAAAGTGTCTAACAGTTTGTGTAAGCCGGACAGTTTACGTTAGAGCGTCTAATAACGGGGCTTAATCGTTCGAAATGGTGAATTAATTAAGGTAGACACCGTTCATTTAATCGTTGAATGGTGTTAACTCCACGCTAGGCCAATCCTGCTCCCGTCATTAATAATTAAATTTTAGTTGCCATTTTGCCCAATCCGGTAATTTATGGGGTTAAATGACGTTAATCGTTAAATAGTCGCTCCAAATCGTTAAATAGGCACCCCGCCGCCGCGTGACACGATCGTCCCCAGCTATTGCGCCGGTGACAACCAAATTGGCCGTTCTAAGATGCCAAATTGATGCTAAGCTAACCGCCGTCAATAAGCGCCGCGCACCTTTCACACTCTGTAAAGGATATTGCCTTGACAACTTCTCAAAAGATTGGTTATAATAGAAATGCAATTTTTTCAGGGAAAGGCAGCTTTTCCGTTAAATTCGGTTGCAATTTACGCTATACTTGTTTTAGTATAGTCGTTATTGGACTAATCAAAGGAGGGACATACTCTTATGACTGTTGTTGCAAAACCATATAACACTTGGGCTGCTCGTCGGCCAGTTGCCGGTAAGCAAAAGCGCATTCGTCGCGAAAAGCAAACCGCTGCGATCCAACGTTGGGCCGCTGGTAAGACTGAAACCATCGAACACACACCAAAAATCAAGTAATTAAAAAAGAACTGATCTTTAATTGATCAGTTCTTTTTTAATGGTTTGATTGTATGTGCACACGTGTGCGAATGGTCAAAGTTTCCCGTTGGCCTAGCGGTTATTACGGGAAGCAGTGAAATGTTTGCTCGTCGCATTCTCCTTGGCAACAAAGTTTGAATAGTACTGAACGCCACCCGCGATGGCTAAAATACCGATAATTGCGAATACTGGAC
>NZ_QWZQ01000109.1 GCF_003885105.1 Lactiplantibacillus garii | reverse complement strand
ATAATGAGGAGTCTCGGGCTATTTTTTTAGATAAGTTAAGCTAACAAAATACACATTTAATACATGTTTTTATCAAACATGACTTGACGAATTGCAGATGCATCGTCTGATTTGTTCTTTTCTTCAGCTTTTTTTAGTTCTGCTTCCAACTGTTCCCTTGTAAATGTACTGTAGTATTTAGCTTTACGATCAATGCGTTGATTTCGCCTTTCTGTTTCTTTATCTCTTGCTTCTTGCTGCTTTTATGCTGCCTTATATAGTGCTTTTATGTCTGAGACGAATAGACTAGACATTGGTACATTATGTTTTTTAGCTCGGTAGTGCAAAACAACTAAATAAATTACAATTATTAAGATTATATACAACATTTTATTATCTCCTCAAATTCCTGTGCTAGTATAACGACAAAATGATTTTAATGATAACGATTGATTAACTATTTGCAAGTCTTTCCCACTCAGAACCAAGGTAGTTATCAAATTCTTCCACGTTGTAATGATCATTATTATACCAACTCATTACTTCTTTATAGCCTTGTAGAGCTAATCGTGGGTATAGGGTAATGTTTAATCGGGACATTGATTCCATAAGAATTTCAGCGTAGTTACCACCGGTTTTAATACCCGTCTTCACTCCATGAATGGCGGCATCACCCAAATCGATTCCTGCAAAAGTACCATAACTGCAAAGCAGCATTCGATTAAGTTCGGGATTGTTCTTGGGTTTGATGATTTGTTCGAAAGGCGTTTTATGATAAAAGTATTGTTTGAAAGCCCATAGTAGTCGGGTAAGTAGTTCATTAATAATTACCGGAACAGCTGTGGCCGCAGCATGACGTGCGTCGTAACCTTGTTCGAAGACACGAGTACATAATTTTGAAATAGTTAGATTATCCGTCTGAGGTAATTTAAAGTTAAGTAATTGAAATATCTCAGTTCCTGGAATGGGTAGGCCAGAGCCACGATTACCTTTTTGAACAGCGCCAGAAGATCCAACTGCATCGGACATAATATGACCAATCCAGTTACAAAAGCCACAGAAGATTTTTGCAACAAGGTTATTTCCTTTTAGTTCAAAGTGATTATTTTGCATCGTGGCTGTAATTAAATGCCCATTTGCGAAATAAGTACCAGTATTGCTAAATTGATCTAAAATGGAAAAGACTAACCCGATAAGATCCGGATAGTGAGCTAAGGAAAATAAGTGATGGTTGCTAGCTGTCATCTTAAAATTATTGGGCAGTGTCGCGTTCAATCTTTTCCCATATTGTG
>NZ_QWZQ01000108.1 GCF_003885105.1 Lactiplantibacillus garii | reverse complement strand
GGAAAAAAGGATGCCGAGAAAACACTCGTTACTGAACAAATAAAGGTCGCCTTATCTTTACCAAGTGAAAAGGATACTCGCGTTTATATGTTGAGTTCATATGCAACCGCTTCCGTGGAATTTAATTTTCAACACGACCTAGGCCGTTTCGAGACTAATTGGGTTAAATGCATCCAGCCTGATTTTTTTAATAAAAAGCGCGACAAACGATACCAACAGGTAGATTTAGCAGGGATGTACCTTGGAGATATTACAAACTTACTTTCTAATGTCCATTTTTATGAAGGAATGAATAGTGCATTTTTAAAGTATCTCGTCCAATTAGAGTACTTACAGGATGCCAATGAAATCAGTCGATCGGAGATTGTTAAACAATTATCTGCACTAGCAAGGGGGGTTAGGATTAAAAAGCCACAGGATACCCCTAGTTTTATGATGAGTAATACAAGACTAATTTTGCAGGCACTTGGAAGAATGAATCGGGCGTTTAATAAGATCGAACAGCTACAGATTATTGCATCCCATCGTGTTATTACGCGACTGCATACGTTTGGATTGGATTTTGATAGCTTAAGCAAAGAGTTTCAGTCTTTAATTGAACTAAAGTCGCATTTGGTAGATGCCAATGCTGATGATTATGAGAATCGCAAAATTGCTTTGAAAAATGAAAACTTTTCTTTTTACTCCTATAAAAATGTTGGTTGGCTGGTCAATGGCTTACAACGTGATCGGGATTTAGCAGATCAGTATCAAAATATTCGTAAATTCATACTGTCTAATCCGACAATTTCGAATGAACGGTTACGTCAGTATCAAAATTTAAATCTAACTTGTCTACAATATTTACCCAACAACCATCAAATTAAAGAATATCAGGTGAAAAAAGTAAATGATTATGGAAAATACGAATTTATCACTAAATCTAATGACGCACTCATGGATGTCTCGGCAAATGCATCTGGCTTGACTAGCATGATGAAATATCAAGGAAAACGACAGACGATGTACGATGCCTTTAAGGACCAGGGATTTGCGACTACGTGGATACCAGATGATAACATAATGAATCCAGTCCAGTATGAAAGCCTGTACAAGGGTGTTCTAGGCGAAGTTGTTGGCAAATTTATTATTGAGGATGTTTTTGATACGACATTACTCCCTATTGAACAGTTAAAAAACAATGAATTATTTGATTTTAAAACCAATAGGAAAGTATTAATTGACTTTAAAAATTGGCATTCGGTTCATCCAATGAGTCTGGAGCAGGAAAGACAACACGTTAATGAAAAGTTAAATATC
>NZ_QWZQ01000107.1 GCF_003885105.1 Lactiplantibacillus garii | reverse complement strand
TGGGCCTAGAATAAAAAGTGTACAAGTTAAATAGAGACTCTGATTTAGTATAATTAAGGAAGTAAATTGGAGGATCAAATAATGACGAAGCACAGTTATGACAAGGAATTTAAGGAACAGGCCGTTCAGTATTACTTAGATAACAAGGATCACATGACCATGAATGAAATAAGTAAGAATCTAGGTATTGGGGCTAGTACATTACATAAATGGATTAAGCTGTTTACTGAGACTGGGGAGTTTGGCCGTGGCTCTGGTAATTTTGCCAGCGATAAGGACAAGGAGATTGCACGACTAAAGCGTCAACTTCGTGACGCTGAAGGAGCGATCGAAGTGTTAAAAAAATCAATCGGGATTCTGAGCAAGTAACTACCGAAAAGGTATACCAAGAAATGGACGTTCAGCACGCTTTGGAATCCCACCCTTCCATCAATGGTATGTGTGATTATGTTGGAATCTCAAGAAGTGGTTACTATCAACGAGAAAGGCGTCATAATCACCAATCACCGCGAAAGCTTCGGAAGAAGCTTATTCAAGGTGAAATTAAAGCAATTTGGCTCAAAAGCCTTTGTATTTACGGTGCCGGCAAAATCACCCAAGAACTTCGCTCAAAAGGATATAAGATCGCTGAACGAACTGTTGGTAAGTATATGCGTGAACTTGGCATTCACGCCGTTTACCTAACCCCTTGGACGACTACCACTCGCAATTCTAAGTTTGATAAACAGCTAATAAATATTTTAGACGAGCAGTTCAATCCATTGCGACCAAACGCCGTTTGGTGCATTGACACCACTTATATTCCAGTTCATGACGGATTCGTTTATTTAACCAGTATTATGGACTTGTACTCCCGACGGATCATTGGTTGGGACTTATCTGAAACCTTGGAGGTATCGAATGTCATCCCACTTATTGAAAAGACTAAGCACAGTCGCCATATTAGCAAGCCATTAATCATGCACAGTGATCGTGGTAGTCAGTTTACGTCTGAAGCTTACAATCAAGTTACAGCTAACATGACATTAAGCTATTCAAAAAAAGCTTATCCTTGGGATAATGCCTGCATTGAGTCGTTTCATGCCTTGATTAAGCGTGAATGGATAAATCGGTTTAAAATCCATTCATACTCCGAAGCTAAACGACTAGTTTTTCAGTACATTGAAACGTTTTACAACACAGTTAGAATTCACAGTCACTGTGGATTCAAATCACCAAAGCAACTTGAAGATGAGTATCAAACTCAAATTCAAAATTTAGTCGTGGCATAGGACAAAAAAGTCTCTATTTAAATTGTCTATTTTATTGACAGGGGACCAG
>NZ_QWZQ01000106.1 GCF_003885105.1 Lactiplantibacillus garii | reverse complement strand
TTACTCAAATAATTAAAGTAAGAGGCGCTAAAAAAACTACCTCTGATTTAACTAAAAAACTAAACCCAAAAGGTCATGAAGACCTATTCTTAAATCACCACAAGATAAGAAAAAGATGACTTCATGACCTATGATCAAAACACCATTACTCGTCACTGCCAGTAACTTCAATCTTATGAACGCGGCCTAATTATGGCTTGGTAGCCTTACCGGCGGATTGTCCTAACCACAAGCCACTTAAGGCCTACTTTGCAAATACTGCCCAAAAGTGGTCTATGAACATCGGCGTGCGGCGTATCGCTGGTTGTTAAAAGCTCCTGAGTTTTTCCGCCAGCTAGTGGTGAGATTACGCCGTAAACCGCGCATTCACAGTGGGGATTTTTTTGTTCATTGGTTCAAGCCTAAACAACCAGAACTACCTTGCCCTTCAATACTGCCATCTATCACTGCATCGATGAAGGTCTCTTAGAACTGACTAATAGTGAGCTCCCGATAAAACTACGTTGCTGGGTAAAGTCATCTCACAAAGCCTACAACCACATGCATAAATACTCATTGGTGACATCCACCGAAGATCGCCCAACGACTGTCAACAACCGCATTTAAATTGACCATCTGGAAGTTAATCTAGTAACAGGTAAACGGGTTGCTAGTGAACCGACCATCATGACTTTAACTGAACGAGATAGTCGCTACAAAATCATTGTTAAGATTGAGGACTACCACGCTGCAGCCTGTCGCCGAGCACTTCAAGACGTTATTGAGGACAATTGTCCAGAACACTTCAAAACCATGAGTTTTGATTTACGAACTTGTGGTAACTGGTACAACGTTTTTTTCGCGCATCCGTACTCCCTCTGAGAATGATGGACCAACGAGAATCAAAACCAGCTAAGAATGTCCTGCCAGACTTTGATTAACTAGACCACTGTTTAAGGATAGGTTGTAAGTATTGCACTTGATTTGAGAATTCAGGACAGTAAAATTTTAAAACAATCTTCAAATCGTGAGATACCTGATAACATTAAAATCCCAATCTATGGCAAAACCAGCCACAAAATTACTTCTATTATTTATCCCTGTTCCTGATTACATAAAAGATTAAGTTCTTTCCTTTTTCCATATTGAACTTTCGCGCAAAAATTTTATCACTTTGCAAAAGCTTCATCCCATCTTGTACATCAGTAAACTCCTTTGGCGAACGAGCACTTCCCCATTCGATAAATCGCAAATTGCCGATTTTGGCATCCGCCAAAGTATTTTTAAATTTTGAATTAACTAATAGCGTTTGCATAAACATTTCATCAATTGCCCGACCTTTTCCAAATGCTTTATAAATTAAACATCGGTTGTCCACAAC
>NZ_QWZQ01000105.1 GCF_003885105.1 Lactiplantibacillus garii | reverse complement strand
AAAAGGTTCTCGCTATACGATTAAAGAGAAGTTGTTTTACATTGGTCTAGTTACTCAGGGAATGGCTCCTAATGCCGTTCAAAGAAAATATGGAGTTGAACATAGTCAAGTAAACCGATGGGTAAAGCGTTACAGATTACAAGGAATCGATGGCCTGCGGCATCGACTCATGGGAAAGTATCCAAGTGAATTGAAATTAAAAATAGTTCTGGAGTACCTAGAAGGGCACAGTTCTTATCCTCGATTATGCGATAAATATAATATTCCTAACGTTAGTACTATCTATCAATGGGTTCATCAGTATACTAGTGGTAAACAACTCACCACTAGGAGTGTGAAACAAGTGAAAGATGGTCGGAAAACAACCCAGCTGGAACGTGTAGAAATTGTTCAATGGATTATAGCAAACGATATGGATTACTCACGCGCCATGAATAAGTACAACGTGTCATATGGTCAGGTTTACTCGTGGACTCGGAAGTTTAAACAAGGTGGACCAGAAGCCCTTGTCGATCGTCGTGGTAAGGGAAAGACTGTACATGACCAGCTTACAGATAACGAGAAGCGTGACCTGGAGGTCAAGCGTCTAAAGGCCCGAATTGAACATTTATCGACAGAGAATGCAGTCCTAAAAAAACTCCAAGAATTGGAAAGGTTGGATGCCGCTCATTACACATCTACGAAACAATCCAAACGTTAGCAACTACGGTGAACCCTGATACAAACCAAGTTTATGGGATTAGTTTTATGTGTCGTTTTATGAAAGTCTCACGTGCTGCATACTACAAATGGATACACCGAACCCCAAGCAAACGCGCTCTGGAAGATAAAGAGATATTAAAGTACGTCAAAACTATTGAAGAGGAGAACGAATACACCCTTGGTGTACGAAGATTAATGATGAACCTTCATTGCGATACAACATATCGAACTAGTGCCGGAAAAATGCGCCGAATCATGCGTGAAAATGGTATCGTGGCTTCAATTCGCGTGGCACAGCATGATCGAAAAGCTCAACGGAAAGAGCACATCAGTAATAACCTCCTCCTTTCAGATGAAGGCCATGATTTTAAGCCAGACAAGCCAAATCAGGTCTGGGTAACTGATTGTACAGAGCTACGTTTTGGTTGGAAATTCAGTGAACGTTTGAGACTTAGTGCGATTAAAGACCTGAACGACCACAGTATCATTGCTTGGGACATTGAAGAAACTGAGACAGCCGATTTGGTGACTCGAACATTTGATAAGGCATTAGCAATAAGCAATGGTGCAAAACCAACGGTTTTACACTCAGATCAGGGATCAAGCTATACATCTGGAGTATTTAACGACCATCTAGCTAGCAATGGGGTTAAGCATAGTATGTCGCGTCCAGGAACCCCTGGAGATAACAGTCCTATGGAAAGCTTCTGGAGTCATATGAAGACCGAGTTCTTCAATTTTCACCATGCATTAAATCAAGAAGAAATGGTTCAACTTATCGAAAAATGTATTAACTGGTATAACTACAAGCGTCGCCAAGAAACACTAAATGGCATGACCCCGAAAGAATTTCGGAATCATGCCATTCTAAAAACTGCATAGCTATTTTAATTATTTGAACTGTCTACTTGACTCGGAGCAG
>NZ_QWZQ01000104.1 GCF_003885105.1 Lactiplantibacillus garii | reverse complement strand
TTGGACTTCGAGTCCGTAACCATAAACTGATCACCGCCATTATTCCCAGTAATTCAGGTTTAAGTATGTTGGTCCTTGAGACCGTGTTTAGGAAATTAGAATCGCCGAGGATGACTCCGGAATGGCTCTACACTAGTAACTTAGGAGATGTTAGTTTGGAAACACACGATATTATTGGTATTGACGTTTCAATGGGAAGAAGTAGCTGTGCGATTTATCATGCAAATCAATGTATATTTGATTTCACGTTTACCCACACGATTTCCGGTTTTAAGACTCTCATTTCACGGATTAGCCTGACGGTTAATCCAGTGGTATATTTCGAATCTACTGGCATTTATTCAAGGCCAGTGCGAACCTTTTGTGAGCGTAACCAGCTAGACTACGTTGAAGTTAATCCACTAACTCTACACTTTCAAATGAGTACCCTACGTCGTCTTAAAACTGATCGTAATGACGCTCATAAAATTGCCCAATACGGGATTCAGTACCCACAAGTTTTATCACAACCATTTACTCCTGAATACGGAAAGCTTCGGGAGTTAACCCGATTTTATTCTCAGATAGAGAACGATATAAAGGACAAACAAATGAGTTTACACAATGCTCTTCAACAGACTTTTCCAGAGTTAAAACACTTATTTGCTAGTCGAGTATCCACGCTGGCCCTTAACGTTATTGAGTTATTTCCACACCCAGAACTAGTGAACTGTTTGTCACAAACTAAACTGAAAAATATTCTGATGAAAAGCACCGATAAGAGAATTTCTAAAGTAAAGGCTCTTCAGAGAGCACAAGAGCTTTTACACTTTGCTTCAGTTAGTTACCCTGCAGCTAGTGCTGACAGTGTACAGGTTGATGAGGTTCGATACTATGCGCGAATACTCATTAATCTGAAGCTTAAAAAGAAACATCTCATCAAGCAATTAGTTGAACTTGCTAAACCACTGCCTGAGTTTCGAATTATGACTTCTTTCCCAGGTATCGGCGACCAAACGGCCGCCGAGTTGATTGGTGAATTAGGTGATATTCGTCGATTCTCTAACAATCGCAAACTTAATGCCTACATTGGCATCGACTTGAATCGTTATCAATCTGGTACTTACACTCGCCAGGACCATATTAATAAACGTGGTAATGCCCATGCACGCAGTATTTTATTCTTTGCTATTCGGAACATGGTCCGCCAGCAGGCCGCCGCTCCTAATCACATTGTTGATTACTATTACCGGTTAAAAAAAGGACCTCATCCCAAACGGGATAAGGTCACAGTGGTGGCTTGCATGAATAAGACGGTCAAATGTCTGTTAACCATGGTGAAAGCCAACCAATCGTATGATTATTCATACCACGGACTCAAGGTCCAATAAGGTCTCTGCCTTATAATTCAATTCTAGCAGTTTCACGGTGATAATTCTAATTTACATCATCGTGAAATACTGTTTAGTATACGCAAATTTAGCCGTGAGGTTGGTTCTAAAGCAGCTCAGTGGTGTCATTTGCGTTAGTCGAGGTTGTTTCTCGACTTACCCAAAGACCGAGCTTTAAGACAAGTGGGGTTCTTGGCTTAAAGTCGTGTCCACCACGTTCCAGCTGCTTTAGAACCAACCGGTAAGGCGGAAGGCTTCCACAATCTGGGCTTGACTAATCGTAGGAAA
>NZ_QWZQ01000103.1 GCF_003885105.1 Lactiplantibacillus garii | reverse complement strand
GAGGCTGTGACATAAGTCTCTAAAAACAAAGCCAGTCTGGAAAAATCTTCGGATTTTTCCGGACTGGCTTTTGATATAATGGAAAATAAAAAAGAGTACCGGTCGCACCCGATACTCCACGAAATTATCCCCGAAAGGACATTCCAAATATGCAAGATTATTATAACATGAATCAAACCACTTTGAGTATCGCCTTGGATTACCAACCAGAAGAAAATCATCCTGCCCGTTATATTAATGAGCTCGTTGAGAGTTTAAAACTAAAATATGATTACCAGTTCGGACGGCCACGGGAATATAACCTTGGCGCCATGTTAAAACTGGTCCTTTTGTCGTACAGTTACGGCATTTTCAGCAGTCGCAAGATTGAACGTTTTGCCCGTGAAAACAAGCCTGCTGGGTGGTTAATTGCCGACCAAGTTCCGTCCTACCGGACAATTTGCCGTTTCAGAATCTCCGATGAGTTAGCAACCATGACAAATGATAGCTTGTCCCAATTGACCGAGTATTTGCGTCAAAATGGTTTGATTGACGATATTTCTTTTATTGATGGAACTAAAATCCTGGCCGATGCGAATAAGTATAGTTTTGTCTGGAAGAAGAACACGATTCGGTTTGATCAGATGAATCGCGAAAAATTAGTCGATCTGTTAGGTGAGTTGCATGAAGCCGAAATTATCGGTGAAGTACCGGCCGGGTCAGATCTAACGCTGGAAATGTTAGATGCCATGATTAGCAAAGTTGAGGATCACTTAGTGGTCCTCAATAAAACTGTGGAAGCAACTAAGAAAGTTTCCCCGAACCCCGCCAAGCAACAACGACGAACTGTTAAGTCACAAAAACGTAAGTTAGATGAACGGCGGGAAAAAATGCGGGAACACCAAGCACAGCAAGCTATTTATGGTCAACGTAACAGCTACTCTAAAACGGACCACGATGCCACTTTTATGCGGGTTAAAGAAGATCCGATGCAAAATGGTCAATTGAAACCCGCCTATAATTTTCAAATCGCCACGAGCAACCAGTTCATCACGGGATATCAGTTGTTTCAGAATCCAACTGATACCCGAACGTTACAAACATTTATAAAGCATTTGAAGGCCAACAATACGTTAGGTACCACCATCGTCGCCGATGCCGGATACGGTTCCGAAAGTAATTATCGGTACTTAGAAGATAAACTTGAACAGCATACCGCCCTAATACCATACGGGACAATGCTTAAAGAGAATAGTCGGAAATGGCGTAGTGACGACCGTAAGGTTATGAACTGGGATTATCATGAAAAAGATGACTATTTCATCAATCCCCAAGGCGCGCGATTCAATTTCAATACGTATCGTCAGCGGATCGATAAATATGGGTTTACTCGTGATTTCAAAGAATACGTCGCCGAAAAATA
This sequence comes from Lactiplantibacillus garii, assembly GCF_003885105.1. GTDB lineage: Bacteria > Bacillota > Bacilli > Lactobacillales > Lactobacillaceae > Lactiplantibacillus > Lactiplantibacillus garii. Next base: position 393 of record NZ_QWZQ01000103.1, on the reverse strand, counting down.
TGATGAAAATCACCAACTTATTCCCGGTGCATTAACCCCGAAAGGGAATCTTAAAAGAATCTCCGTGAATGGAAATTGGGAATATTTTAAGGCAAAACAGCGTGAGTTACTTTCAGCTCCAGATACCGGTCAGATCTATGCCCAGCGTAAGATCGATGTTGAACCAGTTTTTGGCAAGATGAAGGCTTCTTTGCGTTTCAATCGCTTCTCGGTGCGGGGCTTTGATAAGGTCACCAAGGAAGCAGGAATCGTAATACTGGCGTTAAACATTATGAAACTGGTCACGGTAGGGACCAGTTTTAAAAATCAAAGGTGTAAGCAAATGGGACGAGAAACCAAAATTCGGTTTCTCGTCCCATTTGCTTATACAGAGGCTAGTTATGTCACAGCTTC
>NZ_QWZQ01000102.1 GCF_003885105.1 Lactiplantibacillus garii | reverse complement strand
AACTAGACCAATGTAAAACAACTTCTCTTTAATCGTATAGCGAGAACCTTTTCTGCCCATAGAAAAACTCCTCCTTAGGTAGGCAAGCTTTGATTATTTGCTTGTCTACCCAAAGAGGAGTATATCCGAACGATATTATTCGGACGTTTTTTATTTGGTAAATAGAATAAGAAAGGTTTAACGCAAAGCGTGCATGTCAACTTGGTCCATGTCGCTATAAGTTTGATTTTCGCCACACATTGCCCAAATAAAGGCGTAGTTAGTGGTCCCAACCCCACAGTGAATCGAAAAACTTGGGTTTACAACGGCTTGGTCGGGCTCTAAGAAGATGTGCTTGGTATGGTCCGGCGTACCCATAAAGTGAACCACCCGGGTATCGGGATCGCCAAATTCCGTGTAAAGGTAAGTTTCCATTCGCCGAGCGTGGGTGTGAGCAGGCATGGTGTTCCACGAATTTCCGGGTTCGAGCACCGTGTAACCCATTTGTAATTGACAAGTATCCATGGTGGAAGCATCAATGTACTTATGAATAACTCGCTTATTCATGTGTTCTTGATCACCCATTGGCATTGAAATCGAGTCCTTGTACGCTAACTTCTTGGAAGGGTAAGCCCGGTGTGCCGGCGTTGAAACGACGTAGAATTTGGCGGGCTTGTCCGCGCTATCAGATGCAAAGATGACGTGTTTGGTGCCCATACTAATGTAATAGCCGTCGTGGGGCTCGATATGTTCCTCTTGACCATCGATTGTGACCGAGCCAGCGCCACCAATGTTAATGAAGCCGAGTTCACGTCGTTGTAGGAAAAAATCAACGCCGAGTTGTTTATCCAGCTTGATTTCAAGTGGTTTAGTCGTTGGTGTGACCCCACCAAAAATCATTCGATCGTTGTAAGTGTAGGTAAGGTAAATGTCCCCAGCACTAAAAATTTTTTCCATAAGAAATTCGGAACGTAGTTGTTCGGTATCGAACCGGTCCATATCTTCAGGACTGTGTGCGTAACGTGTAACCATATTAAATGCCATAAAATAAATCTCCCCGCTTTATTTCTTAATAAGAAACTCAATTTCTTGGTTGTGCTTACAAATTCAGTATAACGGTCGCTAATTAAAAATCAAGTTGAAAAAAACACGAAATTAAGCGTTGTTGTGGAAGTAACCGCGTGTTAACGGGCTTAAATCCATTTCAAAGAAAAATAAAAAAATAATTTTTTGAATACGATTCCATTTACTACTGCTAGTGGCTTTATATCATTTGTGATATGATGTGTTAAACTGATGAAAGAAGGTGATTCGGTTTATGAAGAGCTATGAACAGTTTGATAAGTATATTGAAGAGCGGAAAGCGTCAGATCCCAGTTTTAAGCGGTATTATGAAGCCAATCAAAATGCCCAAAGTCTAGCTCACATGCTAACTCGTTGGCGTAAGCGCAAGAAGTTAACGCAGACGCAACTTGCTAAGATGACCGGTAAAAGTCAGTCGCAGATTGCACGGATCGAAGCGGGGAACAGTAACGTTACCCTGGGAACGATTAGTGAAATCGTGGCGGCGACTGGGGACCGGGTGCAAGTTAACATCGTTAGTGATCAAGATTAAATTGCGATTGACTAGCTGACTGACAATTTCAATTCGTAATGAAAATCAGGACTCTTCAATAAATTTTAGCCGCGACTCAGTTTCTTTAAGAAAAGAAATTGGGTCGTTTTCTTTTGTCGTTTTAAGTTGGGAGCCTCGTTAAAAAATGAACATTAGTAGTAGAAACGTGTTTTGATTAAGAATCAAATATTATTAAATTCTAATTTAATCAATAAGGCTTTTATTAAAAT
>NZ_QWZQ01000101.1 GCF_003885105.1 Lactiplantibacillus garii | reverse complement strand
CATCAATACTATGATGATCAAATTGCGTTAAAATTTTTAAATAAAATTGATCTTTACTTTGCGCATTATGCTGAACCGCTCCAACGTAAACCTGTGACTGTCGAACAATTGTATTCAAACGATTAAAGTGTTGATAACCAATTTGTTTTAACAAATTTGCCAATTCAGCACCAGCGAGAATACCAATTTCCTGCATCAAAGCCTGATTCTGTTCAAAGAAATAATCAATTCCATAAATACCATCAGATACTTCAAACAAAGCGTTTAATTCATCAATGTAGTCCATGACATCATCTAAATCAAACTCATAATACCGAAAGTAACCGTTCGTCCGTTGAATGATATGTTGAGATCTTTCGACTTGGGATACTAATGCATGCTTCGAAAGCTTAGGAGCCGCAAGGTTATGATTCGTATAAAATGGATTCAATTGTTCCAGTAAAGCTTCGTAGTTGAATAAACCGCGATCATTAAAAAGAATTTCATCAATGACATTACTTGCAGCTAGTTCAACAATTTGATTGTTATGGTTAACGAATTTATGCTGTTGATCTAGCTGTTCAGTTAAATCTTCCGGAGCAACCTTTTTCATGGCCAATAAATACTGGTCTAATGACTTTAATTCTTTGCTCCGTTTATACTTTAATTGACAATACTCAAATACTTCCCGGGTTCCGTGCGTATAATTTAAAAACTCGTCCAACTGAACATCGTACTCAGATATCAATTTTTTATATTTTTCAACATCGTTGAATTGTGGTAATCTTTCTACCATTTTTACAACAATTTGACGAACCCGTTCACGTGTGATTCCCACGCTCTCGCCAATTTCTTGTAAAGTTTTTCCGGACAACCTGGCCGTCAAGATATTTTTTTGATTGAAATCCATCTTTAAAAATTCCATCAACGTTTGAGGTAACTGCTTATTTTCCATTCCCAACCACTTCATTAAGCGCATTTCTTCAGCTTCACGTTGTTGCTTTACTTGCAAAGCTGTACTCAGATCTTCTTGTGGTAGAAACAGCAGCTCCCGCTCCAACAATTCTATATTGGAATCTTTCCAATTCTGATAACGGGTAATTATCTCAGCGTTGCGCTTTGGTGTTTTTTTCCAGAGGGTCGGTAATTTCCCTTGATTCTTAATTCTGCCAATCAGTTCAGTAACCGTTGTAATATCTTGTCGTAATAAAGCATTGATTAATTTAGTATCTGCATCCACTAATCCTAAAAACCAAACTGAATCAATAATTTCCAACTGATTCGGAAGTTGTGACCACCGTTCTTGAGCACGTACTAGCTCATTTACAGCCCGTAAACTTTTATGTCCAACAATTTGTCCCCATAGTAGTGGAATGTTTTGATCATTAATTAGTTCATAAAAATGATAAACTCCCGTATCAAGTTTTTCACTGGTCGTTAACCGAACACCTAGTCCCGCTAACGCGTAATCCATAATTGGGTTCTTCATAAATACACCTTTTTACCCTTCCTTTGCACTCATAAATTAATAAGAATCACTGCTGCTTGATTTTTCCATGTCTAAACACGTCTTTAATAGTTATTATAGCTTCAATTTGCTCCCAAAAATAGATCTCGCCATGAGAATCAAAGAATCAAAAAAATCACCCAATTTCTATCCAGAAACTGGGTGACTGATGATTAACAATCTTAAAACATTAACTATTCAATATTGCTGCTTACAACCACATTCACGGTTGTCTTTTTCGCCTCCACCAGTGCACATCTCGCGATGATCTTGGCGTACAATGAAGCGTTCAAAACATAATAAAGGATAATGTTTTCGCTAATATGAATTCCATCGAAATGATCAATTAAAAAAATATTTTTAACGCTTTTTGTAGCCTAATAACTTGTCTTATACATTTTCAACCAACTTAAATTCGATTAATTCAT
>NZ_QWZQ01000100.1 GCF_003885105.1 Lactiplantibacillus garii | reverse complement strand
CCTATATGGGGGATGTATAAAAATGAAAATTGAAGATTTTGATAACATGTATGAAGCACTTGAAAAACGTGGTAATCGAGGAAATTTAATGACGTTGAATGCACCTACTGGGTCTGGAAAGACGTTTACCATTACGCGTTTTTTAGTGGGAAAAGCAATTAATGATCCAAAATTCCGTGGATTTTTTATTTCGGATCAGAAGAAAAATTTGAATATTAGCAGTTTTAAAGCTGAATGGAAAAATAGGAGTAAAAAGCCTTTTTATCAACATGTTGCCATAATGAGGTCGTTGACGGATACAGTTGCGTTGATTATTGAGGATTTTAATAAACGTGATGATGGCAAGATTAAAGGAATTCCGCGGAAGCTATTCGAGAATGAACAGGTGCAAGAAAGACTGAACTTGCTAAGTGATCAATATTATTTCACGAAGAAAATGATGAAGAAAGAAAACGATATTACTACGTACAGTGCTCTAAAAAAATCCGAGTATGTTTTTCGGCAAAAGGTAATTGAGTATTTATGTTTAAAGGTTGGAGTTAAAGATAGTAGTGCTAATGAATCACGGGTAAAAATTCGTAATTACGTGAGGTCTAATGTAGATGAGGTTAGCCAATGGGTATCTAAAATTTATCCGAGTATTGATTTAGATCACCGGCAAATTTGCATCATGACAACTATGAAGTTTAAGAAAAGTTTTCCAAAATTCTTTTCGCAAGGGAGTCAAGAATTTTTGCAAGCAGATGTTTTAAATGATGCGTTAGTCATACTGGATGAATTTGATTCAACTAAGAATCAATTTTTATCTGACGCGATTGAGCGGGCATTAATGATGAAGACGGATTTTTTGGGCCTGTTTAATGCCATTAGAAATGGACTAATAGAATTACCGCAAAATAAACCGACGGAATTAAGTGAAATTATTTTAAACAAGACTAATTACACCCAACTATTAAAGCGGGCTAACCAAATGTGTCAACGTTATAAATTAGATTACCTATACAAGAGCGATGAATCTAATACATCGGACAATTACATTTTTCATCTGCCATACTACTTATTGATTTCAGGAAATGAGAATTGGGAAACTCATTTAAATAGTGAAAAAAAGCGGGTTGACATAAATCATAGTCAAGAGAAAAATAACTTGCATTTTAGTGAAATGTTGGCACAAGTGACGATATTTTTAGAAAAGTTTGCAAAGGTTTTTTTTAGTGCGGCTAGACAGTATGCGGATAGTGTGAACAAACTCCGAGTGAGTACCGAAAATCAAATGACAATTCATGATGCCAGTTATTCAATCTATAATGCTCTGGGACTAACTAATGATCAAATAGATGTTTTAGTTGCAGTGTGGGAGGATTTGGGATTCCGTCAAATTCCTCAGCAAAGTAAGTTTTTTGGTACTAATACAAGACCAGCTGGGTATCAACAGTTTCAAAAACGAGGATTACAAATTTTTGCATTAGCTGATTCAGATAGACATGCTATGCGAACCAACATCAATGGGGCTTTTTTACAGCAAACACCCGAGCGGTTCTTACTTGACGTTATTAAAAAGGCTAATGTTTTAGGATTATCCGCAACTGCAGACATAAAGACTGTTCTGGACAATTATGACATGGACTATTTAAAAGACCAGCTACAAGGACACTTTTTTCAAGGAAAACAATGTCTTACAGATGCAACAAAAGCTCAATTTAATATTGCAAAAAAATATGATGAGATGGGGATTCAAGTTTCTGCTTTTTGTGCGTACGAAAAAAATTATTCAATGAAAAATCAGATGACAGATGTGATTGCCCAAAGATTAACTAGTTCGGAGTTAGAAATAATTGATGGAGCTGACTTGGACAAGTTAAATCATATTTTTAACAAAGGTGTTAGCAGATTGGATGATAATTATTTCGTGCAAAGATATCTGGAGCTATTTGATAGTTTTGTCATTTTCTTAAGACAACCGACCGCAACGTCCTTTTTGGGATTACAAGGGCCTTTGCCTAATGATAATACTGATTACAAAATGAATGCGGGATTTATTCAGCAAATATTTGATCAACTACGGACGATTTTATGT